>NC_006576.1:1662500-2262500 GCF_000010065.1 Synechococcus elongatus PCC 6301
AACCACTTTCAGCGGCTCTGACGATCCTGATTCCGCAGAAGGAGTGTTGGATCTGAGAGTTCGACAGGCAACTAAGCTGACGCTGACAACCAGCAGAGCAAACCAAGAAGCAGAGCGCGGCATTGCTGCATCATTTCACTTTTGTTTCATAATAATCTCATGATTGTTTCATGATGTGCGCCCATGTCCCAGGCTTCCGCTCCTAACCCGCCTACGCTGCAGGCGCATCATCTGAGTGCTAGCTATCGCGATCGCGAGGTGTTGCAGGACGTTAATCTCCAGTTGCGAGCTGGCCAAGTGGTCGGCATTGTGGGGCCGAATGGGGCTGGTAAGAGTACCTTTCTTAAGGCGTTGCTGGGACTTGTGCCTCACCAGGGTGAGGTTTTTTGGCGTGGGCTACCTCTCGCAAGTCGGCTACCACATGTCGCCTATGTTCCCCAGCGGGCTCAGGTGGATTTTGATTACCCAGCAACAGTCTGGGATGTGGTCCTCATGGGGCGAGTGGCTCAGACGGGCTGGCTCCGGCGGTTCTCTGCTGCCAGTCAACAAGCAGCTAAGGCTGCGTTAGATCGTGTGGAATTGTGGGATTTGCGATCGCGACCAATTGGGGAACTGTCTGGCGGTCAGCAGCAGCGGGTTTTTATCGCGCGATCGCTCGCTCAAGAGGCCGAGCTATTCCTGTTGGATGAGCCCTTCGCTGGCATCGATCGCCGGAGCGAGGGCTTACTCTATGAAATTTTGCGGGATTTGGCACAGCAAGGACATGGCGTTGTGGTCGTGCATCATGATTTAGGCCAAGCCATTCAGCAATTTGATGAACTGGTGCTGCTGAATCAGCGTGTGATTGCTCAGGGGCATCCGCGCTTGGTCTTGCAGCCTGACCATTTAGCTCGAGCCTATGGAGCGCGCTTGGATATAACTCGGTACGAGGCAGCCTAGATGGAGGTCTTGTTGGAACCGTTGCAATACGCTTTTATGCAGCGATCGCTCGCGGTTGCGCTGCTGATTGGCATTTTGGGAGCCATGGCAGGCAGTTATTTGATGGTGCAGCGTTTGGCGTTGCTCGGTGATGCAATCAGTCATTCTGTCTTAGCCGGTTTAGCAGCTGCCTTTGCTATGGGATTACCGCTCGCTTTTGGCGCATTCGTTGCAGGGCTATTGAGTGCTGCTTCGATTGATCTAATTCGGACACGATCGCCACTCAAAGCAGATGCTGCAATGGGGATTGTGCTCTCAGCTTTCTTTGCCTTGGGTGTGACTTTAATCACCCTAATTCAGAAGCAAAACAAGATTGATCTCAACCATTTCCTGTTTGGCAACTTACTGGCAGTTAGTCCGGCGGATCTCCGTGATACTGCTATCGTGGCTGGACTAGTAGCGATCGCGATTGTGCTCTTTCATAAGGAGCTGCAGTTCTATTGCTTCGATCGGCTAGCTGCCCAAGCAGCAGGTCTGCCTGTGCGCTGGTTTGACTTAGGCCTCACGGTGATTTTGGCAATGACCATTGTGGTCGCCATGAAAGCAGTTGGAGTTCTGCTCGTCATTGCGATGCTGATTACTCCACCGGCGACGGCTTACCTGTGGGTGCGGCGCTTTGTGCCAATGATGCTGTTGGCGATCGCGATCGGGAGTGGTTCCAGTCTCGTCGGTCTTTACCTCAGCTTCTTCTGGGATTTGCCCTCGGGGCCAGCCATTGTTCTGGTGGCTTCCGTCGTCTTTGTGGTCACCCTCCTCATCAATCCTCGCCGCAATTCGCGCAAGCAACGATAGGAGCCTCTGCGCTTAAACTGGAGTACGGACTGAAGTACGGAAACCCCTCCCCAGCTTGCATTGAAGGCGTGAAAACGGGTGTCTTAAAATGCACCCAAGCAACCCCTTTAGTTGCCTTGTTGCATTCTGCCGATCGCTATGGGATTCTTCGACTCCGAAATTGTCCAAGTAGAAGCGCGGCAGTTGTTTGAAGACTATCAGTCGCTGATTCAATTAGGCAGCGACTACGGTAAGTTTGACCGTGAAGGTAAGCGTCTTTATATCAACCAAATGGAAGCGATCATGGATCGCTATCGGATCTTTATGAAGCGATTTGAGTTGTCCGACGATTTTTCAGCCAAGATGACGGTTGAACAACTCAAAACCCAACTAAGTCAGTTTGGAATGACGCCGCAGATGATGTTTGAGCAGATGAATCAAACTCTAGAGCGAATGAAAGCTCAAATTGAGCCCTAGAAGATTGATTTTGCTGCGATTCCCTCAGCCTATTAAGCATTCTTTAGGCTGGAACAGTGGCTCATTCAAGAGCTTTTGGTTTAGGGCTTTGGAAACGACTCAACTGGCTGTTGGGCGAGGGCTTGTTGCATAAATTCTCGCCAAATCGGTGCGGCGATCGCGCCGCCGGTTGCCCCGCCCCCAATTTTGCTGTTGTCATCGTTGCCCAACCAAACAGAAGCCGCAAGATCTGGGGTGTAGCCCACAAACCAGATATCCCGTTCATCAGATGTTGTGCCAGTTTTGCCAGCCACGGGGCGATTGAACTGAGCCGCTCTGCCCGTACCGCTAGTGACCACGGCCTGCATCATCTGATTGAGCTGGGCCACTGCCTTCGACTGCAGTTCTGGCTGAGGCCGAGGCGTATGGTCCAGTAAGCGTCGACCTTGGCTATCGCGCACTTGCAGGATGAGGGTCGGTGGCGCGTACCAACCCCCGCTAGCCAGCGTTGCATAAGCGTTCGTCAGTTCTAGCGGCGTGACCCCGATCGCCCCGAGGGGCAGAGAGACGACTGGCTGCATCGGGCTACTAATGCCAATACGGCGACAAATTTCGATGACGCGATCAAGGCCGACTGTTTGACCGAGGCGCACAGCGGGAATATTGCGGGACTGCGCCAGAGCACTGGTCAGACTCATGTTGCCGGCAAAACTGCGATCGTAGTTCTGAGGGGAATAGGTTTCTGCCCCTAGCTGATAGGTGACAGGGGTATCTGCGATCGAGCTATTGGGCCTATATTTGCCTGTGGCGAGGGCTGCGTAGAAGACAAAAGGCTTAAAGGCAGAACCGGGCTGACGACGCGCTTGGGTCACACGGTTGTACTGACTGGTGCGGTAGTCCACGCCACCCACCATGGCTTTGATGAAGTGGGTACGTGGATCGATCGCGACAAGAGCCATTTCGTCAGCCCGTAAGCCTGCACGGCGATTGCGCTGATAGTTTTCCTGAATGACCTTTTCGGCCAGTCGCTGCATCCGCAGGTCGATCGTGGTTTGGACACGCAGGCCTCCTTGAACCACTGCACTGCGGCCAAACTGTTGGGCGAGTTCCTGAATCACTGCATCGCTGACGTAGGGAGCGCTGCTCGGTCGAAAAGAGCTGATTTCACCAAATTTCAGGGGTTCAGCAGCTGCAGCACTAGCGGCACTGGGGCTGAGCTGGCCGATCTCAACCAGTCGCTGCAACACCAGCCGTTGTCGCTCTTTGGCCCGTTCGAGTCGCTGGGGACTGAGGCGATCGCGCTCATCAAAGGGGGTGTAGAACTCTGGAGCCGCAATCAAACCGGCTAAGAAGCTCGCCTCTGCCCAATCCAAGTTGGCGGCAGACTTATTGAAATAGCTGCGGGATGCCATCTCCACCCCGTAAAGGTTGCGCCCCCAGTAAACCTGGTTGAGATAGAGTTCCAGGATCCGGTCTTTGCTGATGACTTGCTCGAGGCGCAGCGCTAATACCGCTTCACTGAGCTTGCGGCCAAAGTTGCGATCGGGCGTTAGAAACAGGTTTTTGACCAACTGCATGGTTAAGGTTGAACCGCCCTCGACCACGCCCCCAGAACTAAAGTTGGCGACGATCGCGCGGCCAATGCCGATCGGGTTAATGCCGGGATGGTCATAGAAATTACTGTCTTCGATCGCGAGAACCGACTGCTGCAACTTCGGCGAAATTTGGTTGAGTGGGACTGTCTCCCGATTGGCTTCGTCGTGGAGCGCAGCGATCAACTCACCGTTGATGTCGTAGATGTAGGTGGTCTGGCTGGGCACGTAGCGCCGCAGCAGCCGTACGTCAGGCAAGTTCCGAAAGCTGAGGGCTAGTCCCAGTACAGCCCCGATCGCGATCGCACTGCTGCCATAGACAAGGCGCAGCGGCCATTTTCGCCGCGATCGCGGTCGGGGTAATTGTGGTGTTGTCAGGCTGCTCATCGCCCGTCAAACATTTTCCTTTCAGGATAAGCCCCGCCGTATAATCACGGAGTTCAGCAGACTGGAACCGTGACCGATTCTTGGACTTGGCTGCAGCGCGGCACACACGAAATATTCCCTGATCAACCGGAGAGTGCCGATCCGGATGTGTCGTTGTTGGCACGCCTGCAACAGGGCGATCGCCCGCTGCGGATCAAGCTGGGTATTGACCCGACCGGCAGCGATATTCATCTCGGTCACAGCATCATTTTTCGGAAACTGCGTCAGTTTCAAGATGCCGGTCATACAGCGGTTTTGATCATCGGGGATTTCACGGCGCGGATTGGCGACCCCACCGGCAAATCGGAGGTGCGGCGACAGTTGACCGCCGAGGATGTGCAGCGTAATGCCGAGACCTACCTCGATCAACTGCGCCCGATCCTCGACTTCGAGACGCCGGGACGCCTGGAGATTCGCTACAACTCTGAGTGGTTGGCTGGCCTTGATCTAGCGAAAATCCTAGAGCTACTAGGCACCATGACCGTCGGTCAAATGTTGGCCAAAGAAGGATTTTCAGAGCGCTACGACAAAGGAACACCGGTTTACCTGCATGAGTTTCTCTATCCGCTGATGCAGGGCTACGATTCTGTGGCGGTGCAATCGGATGTAGAACTGGGTGGCACAGACCAAAAGTTCAACATTGCTGTGGGAAGAGACTTGCAGCGTCACTTTGGTCTACAGCCTCAATTCGGCTTACTGCTGCCCATTTTGATTGGCTTAGATGGCAGTCAAAAAATGTCCAAATCCTTGGGCAATTATGTCGGCCTTAACGAAGATGCCTTGAGCATGTACTCCAAACTGGAGAAAGTGCCAGATGCTTTAGTGGCTGACTACTTTGAGTTGCTAACTAGCCAAGATTTAGCAGCTCTACCGGAGAATCCTCGCGATCGCCAAAAACTGCTGGCACTTGATGTTGTTAGCCAATACCACGGGGCTGAAGCAGCGGCAGCGGCTCAAAAAGCAGCGCAAGAGCTCGTTCAAGGCAGTGCGGTGCAGGCAGAAGCCGTGCCGGAGTTTCCGCTCAGTCAAGTTAACTTTCCTGCTAAGGCTTTTTACTTAGTCAGTGCTGTGGGCTTGGGGCTGACCAGTTCGGAAGCGCGTCGGCAAATTCAAGGCGGAGCCGTGCGTCTTGATGGCCAAAAATTAGATGATCCAAACCATATTTTCGAAGCCCCTACCGCACTGAAGGGTCGGGTCATTCAAGTTGGCAAGAAAAAGTTCGTCCGTTTGGTGCTGTAATAAATGACTGATTTGGCAGCTCGCGATCGCATCATTGTACCACTGGACGTACCGGACGTTGAAGCTGCGATTACTCTGATTGATCGCTTGCCAGAAGCTCAGTTCTTTAAGGTTGGACTCGAACTGTTTGTGGCAACCGGATCAACGGTTCTAACGATTTTAAAAGAGCGACAGAAAAAGATTTTTCTCGACCTTAAGCTACACGACATTCCCAACACGATGGCCGGAGCTTGTCGCAGTGCGGCTCGCTATGGCGTGGACTTGCTGACCATCCATGCGACTGCTGGTAAACCCGCGCTGGAAGCGGCGCAGGCAGGTGCGATCGCTGGTGCAGCAGCAGCGGGCGTTCAGCCTCCTACCCTGCTGGCCGTCACGGTCTTGACTAGTTTGAGCCAACAGCAACTCACGGAAGAGCTGCATGTGCCGGAAGCAGTCCCCAACTACGTCCAGCATTTGGCCCGTCAAGCCGAAGCCTGTGGCATTGGCGGCTGTGTCTGTTCACCACAGGAACTCGTAGTACTCAAGACCGCCTGCAGTGATGACTTTGTCCGTGTGACCCCGGGGGTGCGGCCCACCTGGGCGGCGGCGGGCGATCAACAACGGGTAATGACGCCTCAGCAAGCGATCGCAGCAGGGGCCACCTACCTTGTGGTTGGCCGGCCGATCACGGCTGCCGATGATCCGGCGGCAGCTTTCCAGCGGGTCTGCGAGGAACTGACCCCATGATCGTCGCTGGGATCGTCGTGGCCACCGTGCCCTGCCAAGCCCCTCTGACTACGATCGCGCCCCAGCTCTTGCAAGACTTACCCGCCTACGCCAACCGCAGCATTCCCCTGCGAGCCGATCAACAACTGCCAGGATCGGTGTTGACGGCGGGACAACTCGATCTAAACTCGTTACCGCTGCCCCTCGGGTCGCCTCCTCCGAGCCAGACCCAGCAGCTGTTTTTTACGACGCTAGAGCGGAGCTTTCTGGGGCAACAGAGCAGTCTCGCTCAAGGATTTCACTGGCTATTTGTGACCCCGAGCGATCGCGGTTGGCAATTTGTCAGCCTCTATTCCCAGTGGGGGCCTTATCCGTTGGCCGATCGCCCTATCACCCCGCCCCAAGAGAGTAGTGGTGGCCGGATTGGGCAAGCGGTTCAGGCTTGGCTACGAGACTGCCGTGCCAATTTTTTGAGTTCAGGATTGCTCTGAAGCTTACATCTTCAATGGGTTGTGAAATGCTGAAAGCCGCGATCGAGACTCAAAATTTCCGTGCGATCGCTCAGTCTTAGCTGAACAACTGGTTTCTCGGTAATCTGGCCGATTACCTGTGCCTGCTCGCCTAGAAGCTCAAGCAGCGCCTGCGCCCAATCTGGCGAGAGGCAGAGCACTAGCTCAAAATCCTCGCCGCCGTAGAGTGCGGCCTGAATCAGGCGATCGCGATCAAAACTCGTTGTGGCTGGCAGCGGTAAAGCCTCGATCACTGCTCCAACCTGACTGGCGCGGCAAATTTGTAAAACAGCATCCGCCAACCCATCACTGCTGTCCATTCCAGCGACTCGCCAAACAGTGCCCGCTGGTTGCGATCGCGCTAGTAGCGGCACCACATCCAAGCGTGGTTTCGGCGCTTGATGGGCGGCGATCGCTTGATCTCGCAGCGGTTCTGCCAGCGTCCATTCTCCTAGTAGATGCCCGAGGCCAAGTCGGGACAGACCATGGGTTCCTGTTGCCATAATCCAATCACCGACTTGAGCTGTCGATCGCCGAATCACGCGATTGGGATTGACCCAACCGAGTGCCGTGACGGCCAGCGTTGCAGTTGGCGATCGACTTAGATCACCGCCAATCAACGGACAGTCGTATTGCTTCAGGCAGCGATCGAGCCCTTGATAAATCTGCTGGAGCCAACTCAGCCGGCGATCGCTCGGGAGTGCCAAGGCTAAGGTGATCCCTGCAGGCGTGGCACCCATGGCTGCTAAATCTGAGAGATTCGCGGCCGCCGCTCGCCAACCGATCGCTGCTGGCGGTGTGGTGGCCTCACTGAAATGGATGCCTTCCACCAAGACATCACTGCTGACGACCAATTGTTGCCCCGCCGGTGGCGTCAGAATGGCTGCATCATCACCGCGCTGTTCGGCTGGGCAAAACGCTTGCAGAAGTGGTAGCAAGCCCTGCTCACCTAGCTCTGAAAGGCTGCGATCGCTCACTCGGAGGCAAGTCCTAGCTGGGCTGAATCAGGTTCTCGGCACCGGAGACTACGGTTGCCTTGAGGATTTTGTCTTCGGGACGCAGTTTTTCCAGCACATCCTTGCCGTCAACCAAATAACCAAAGGCGGCATAGCGACCATCGATCAGGTTGAGGCCAGCTGGCGTCAGCTCAGGCTCAAACAGGAAGAAGAAGAACTGCGAGGAACCACCGTTAAGGTTGTCGCTGGGACGAGCCCAACCCAAAGTGCCAAAAGCGGAGAATGGCAAGACCGGGTTATCGGTATAGCGGCCGAGTTCCTCCAGGGTGGAACCGTAGACCGGCTCGCGATCGCCCTCCACGAGGATTTCCAATGGAATTTGGCGCTCTTGCTTGGTCTTAGGATCGATGAAGCCCGTCTCAGGGCCAACGGGATCACCAATTTGCAGCACGTAAAAATCTTCAGCACGGGTGAAAGGCAGGCCGTTGTAGAAGCCCCGCTGCACTAAATCAACAAAGTTACCGGCAGTGATCGGAGCGCTGTAGCCGTCGACCACAAGGGTCAAGTCACCTTGGGTCGTTTCAACCGCGATCGTGGCCCGACCTTCGAGGCGAGGTAGATTGCGATATTCCTCGGGCACCTCAAAGGGGAAGCGCTCGACCATCAATTCTTCAATCTCACCCACCACTGCAAGGAAGTGGTTGCGAGCTGCTTGAACGTCAGGCTTATTCTTCGCAGCGGTAGCTTCTTCCAGCTTGCTGAGGTCTGTTTTCAGCTCGGCCAAGAGCTCTTCTGCTTGCGATCGCCGCTCTTCTGGCACAGCCGCCAAAATATTTTTCGGGCGCAGATTCAGCACCTTCGACACATGCTTGAGGTTGCGCTCAATCGGTGCCCAGCGCTTAGCGCGGAGGTTATCCGACAGCCCCTCGATGTCTTTTTGGATCTCGCGAATGTCTGGGCTATCGATCGGCAGGGAATAGCGCAGTAAGGCCCGTCCATCGGTGATCGCGTTGCCCGGCGGCAAACCCGCGATCGCGGCGGGGGCGACAGCCAGCATCGGCAACAGCAAAGCGAGGCTGAGAGCCAACAACCCGGGTAGCCAAGCCGCAACGCGACGTGCCAAAGACAGCATGATAGAGCCAGCGAAAGCGTCCAATTCTCTCACTATGCCACAGGGCCTTCGGCCTCCTGCGTCAGAAGCGATCGCCCTGAGCAGTAGAATGTGTTGCGTTCGTTCTCCGCTCTTTCACAGCCGCACGTCATGATCTCTAGCAACGACTTTCGGACCGGAACCACGATCGAAATCGACGGCGCGGTGTGGCGGGTGGTGGAGTTCTTGCACGTCAAACCGGGTAAGGGTTCAGCCTTTGTCCGAACCAAGCTGAAAAATGCCAAAACCGGCAACGTCGTCGAGAAAACCTTCCGCGCTGGCGAAACCGTACCCCAGGCAGTCCTAGAAAAAAGTACGCTGCAGTACACCTACAAAGACGGCGACGATTTTGTGTTCATGGACATGGAGACCTACGAAGAGGGTCGCCTGACTGCAGCCACCATTGGCGATCGCGTCAAGTACCTGAAAGAAGGCATGGAAGCCAACGTAATCACTTGGAATGGTCAAGTGATCGAGGTAGAACTGCCCAACTCGGTGGTCTTGGAAGTAATCGAAACTGATCCAGGTGTCAAAGGTGACACGGCGACCGGCGGTACCAAACCTGCCAAAGTTGAGACTGGTGCTCAGGTGATGGTGCCCTTGTTCATCTCGGTGGGTGAGCGGATCAAAATCGACACTCGCAACGATTCCTACCTCGGTCGGGAGTAAGGACCGATCGCTGTCATCCGAACTGAGAAGGGAGTATCACTGTGCAACTGAACTTCAGCCAACTGCAAGAGCTGCTGACCGTGCTGAGTGACTCAGACATCGCTGAGTTTGACCTCAAAGGTACGGATTTTGAGTTGCACGTGAAGCGCGGCTCGACCGGCGACCCGATCGTCATTGCGGCTCCCACCACGCCCGTTGCTGTCGCTCCCGTGCCCGCTCCCTTACCCGCTCCAACCCCTGCGGCAGCACCGCCTGCTGGACCTCTGGGTGGCGAGAAGTTCCTTGAGATTACGGCGCCGATGGTGGGCACCTTCTATCGCGCTCCAGCACCGGAAGAACCGCCCTTCGTCAATGTTGGCGATCGCATTCAGGTGGGACAGACCGTCTGCATCCTCGAAGCGATGAAGCTGATGAACGAGTTGGAGTCGGAGGTGACGGGGGAAGTCGTCGAGATTCTGGTCCAGAACGGCGAACCGGTGGAGTTTAATCAGCCCCTGTTCCGGTTGCGGCCTCTCTGAGTGCTGTGAGCTGCGACTCCTGGTTCTGTAAAACCACGTGCCAGGTGTCGGCCGCGATCGCCTTCACGCTACTGTCTGCCTCACAAATTAGTCCCTGATCTAGTTCTTCCGTCAGCGCTGCGGTCAGGGCGTTTTTTTGTTGCGGATTAAGCGAACTAAACGGGGCATCAAGGATCAGTAACCTGCTGGAACGATCGGGCTGCTGAGCCAAGAGCTGCACTAAGCTGAGCCGAATGGCGAGATCCAGAAGCACGGCTTCTCCGTCTGCACAGGTGTTGATGCTGCGATCGCCCTGATCGGTCTGGAGGCGAAGCTGCACGCCCGGTGCGCCGCTGGCAGGACTGACGACTTGCCAGAGCAGCTGGCCTTGCTCCCAGCCCCAGCGATCGAGCCAATGCTGGCAGCGCAGTTGGAGATGCCTCAGCCATTGGCGCATCAAGGGAACCGTGAAATCAGCGCGATCGACGAGTGTGGCGAGCTGTTGGGCGGGCTGTTGTTCCTGCTGAATCTGTTGCAACTGCTCGTCTAGACGGGCAATTTGGGCGTGGATCGCCTCAAGATTGCGGCTGGGCGGTAGTTGGGCGATTGCCTGCTCCAGGTTTGTCTGTGCCGCTTGGATTGCTTGTAGCTGGGCTTGGCAGTCTGCGATCGCTTGCTGCAACGGCTGGCGATCCTCGGCAGTGGCGATCGCAGCTTGTTGGGCCAGACTGGCGGTCAAGATTTTCTGCAGTTGCTGAACCTGCGCCTCTAAATCAGCTTGTTCTGCTTGAAGGCGAGGCATGGCCTGTTCAGCTTGCAGGAGTGCTTGGTAGCGTTCGGCAACCTCAGCTTGAGGTGGGGCGGCTTGCGGATCGGTCAGGCCACGTAGACTGGCCTCCACCTGCTGGAGCTGACGCTGTAGTTGCTGGCGGTGCTGGCCGAGGGGACTGTCTGAGAGATGGTTCAAGGCTTGTTGCAGGTCCCGCAGTTGCGTTTCGAGGCGAGGGCGCTCCTGATCCCAGCGCTGCTGCTGGGCCTGGGCCGCTTGCAAGGCGGCATAGCGCTCGGCAATTGCCTGCCACTGGTCAACGGTCTGCTGCGCCAAATTGAGGTCGCGATCGCGGTAGCCTAGCTCCTGAATCTGGCGATCGAGCTGCCGCACCCGCCGTTGCAGATCTGGTGCAAAATCGCCGGCGGCGAGGCTCCGTTCTAGCGTTTGAATCTGCTGATCGAGTTGCTGCAGCTGTTGGGTTTGTTCATCGTGGGCGACTAGCTGAGCTTGCAGTTTGCCTCGTTCTTCGAGGGCTTGGCTGTAGGGCTCCAGATCGACGGCGCGATCGCGATATTCCTGCCGCAGGACCTGAATTTCCCGCTCGGAAACGGCAAATTGTTCGCAGATCACCCAGATCAGGTTTTGAATCTCAGTCTGCTGTTGTTGGTAGCGCTGCTGCAGGTGTTGCCAATGGTCGGGATCGAGGGCCTGATCGCAGAGTGGACAAGTACCGTGGGGGGCGATCGCGCGGGCTTGGGATTCCAGTTCCGCCAGCTGTGCCTCATAGTCCCGTTGTCGAGCTTGCAGCCGCGCCAGAAAATTGCTGCGCTCCTGTTGCTTCTCCTGCACTTGATTGCGGTAATGCTGGTGCTGCTCGAGTTGGGTGATCGTCTGGCTAACGCTAGCCAGTGCCTGTTCCAGTTCGCCGCGATCGCGGTGCTGTTGCCGCAGTTGCAGGCGTTGTCCCTGCAGGTCTTCGAGGTGGGCTTGCAGCCGCAGGCGCGCTTGTCCTAGCTGGGTTTGCACCTGTTGCCGCTGGGCCAGCAGGGGTTGAGCCGCGGTGTGTCGTTGCTGGGCTTGGGCCAATTCTTGCCGAGCTTGTTGTAGTTGTTGGTAGCCTGCCGCGATCGCGGTGGCCTGCTGGAGCAGCGGCTCGAACTGCACTAGCGCCTCCTGTCCAGCTTGAAGCTGTTGCTGAACGGTAGCGATCGCCTGCTGGTGCTGCCGGACGGCGGCATCGTACTGACGTTGGACCTGCTGCAGTTGTTCACTCAGGGCTTGCTGAGCCTCAGTCTGCTGTGCCCAGCGGCTAGCCTGTTGCTGGCTCTGCTGCCACTGTTGCCATTCGGCTCGGATGCTGAGGGCGCGGCTCAAAATGTGCTGGGCTTGGGCCTGTCGCTGTTGATTTTCGGCTAGGAGGCGTTGCTGATCGCCTAGCTGCGTTTGGAGCTGCTGAATCTGCTGGGCGAGGGCTTGGCGATCGCGCTGCTGGTGTTCGGCCGCTTGCCAGCGTTGTTCTAGAGTTTGCTGCTGTTGATCGATTGCGGCTCGCTGCTGCTGCAGTGCGGCCAATTGTTGCTGGTATTGCGATCGCGTTTCAGCCAGTTGTTGTTGCTGGTCTGCTTGCTGCTGGAGCTGCTGCCGCTGAGCGAAGAACCACTCCTCTTCAGCCTGCAAACTCCGATCGCGATCGCGGGCGGCCAAGGCTAAGGGCCGGAGACGATCGAGCTGGAAGAGGTGGGCGAGTTGTTGATAGCGATCGCTGGCTGAACGCTGCACCCAAGGTGATGGCTGCCCTTGGGGTACATAGACCGTGTGACAGAAGTGGGTGTAATCCCAGCCCAGCACCTGAGTCAGCTGCGCTTGCGTGGCGATCGCCGTCGATTGACTGATCTCAGCCCAGGGCTCATCCGGGTGCGATCGCTGCCAGAGCTGGAGCTGGGTGCCCGTTTGGCGATCGTGGCGGCGCTGGACTTGAAACTGCTGATGGCTCTGCTGAAACTCCAGCGTCACTGCCATCCAGTCCGCAGAGTCTTGGATCAAGTCTTGACTGTCTCCGCGCAGACTCTGACCCCACAGCGCCCATGCAATTGCCTCGAGTAGAGCGGTTTTGCCTGATCCCGACACCCCGCTTACAACCACAAGCTGCTGCCCGAGCGCGAGATCAGCCTCCCGGTAACTGAGAAAGTGGTGCAGCTGAAGACGCAGCAGAATCATGCCAACGGCAGTAGGCGAGTCTTGACCTGTAGTCTAGCGATCGCCTTCAAGCGGGACCGATCGCCGCGATCGCGGCTTCGAGTGCGATCGCCACCTGTGCATGGTGGCTGCCCCCTTGGCAAAAGACGGTGTAGGGTTCACGCAGCGGCCCATCGGCAGAAAACTCAGAAGTGCTGCCGTCGATAAATGTGCCGCCGGCCATCACGAGATCACTCTCGTAGCCTGGCATCGGTGCGGGAACGGGGTCGAGGTAAGCGCCGATCGGGGAATGTTGCTGAATCGCCCGACAGAAGGCCACTAGCTTTTCCGCGCTGCCCAAACGGACTGCCTGAATCACATCGCGGCGGGGCTCCCATGGGTCGGGTTGCACGGGATAGCCGAGGCGATCGCAGACCCAAGCAATGAGATGGCTCCCCTTCATGGCCTCAGCGACCATCTGTGGTGCTAGGAACAGCCCCTGAAACAGCAGTCGATTTTGGTCAAAGGTGGCGCCGCCACTGCTGCCAATGCCAGGAGCGGTCAAGCGGCAGGCGGCTGCTTCCACTAAGTCAGCACGCCCCGCCACATAGCCACCGGCTGGTGCGATCGTGCCACCCGGATTTTTAATTAGCGAGCCTGCCATCAGATCCGCACCGACCATCGTCGGCTCGCGGGTCTCGATAAATTCGCCGTAGCAGTTATCAACAAAGCAAACCGTGTCAGGGTTTTGTGACTTGACCAGCGCCACAATCCGAGCGATGTCATCAATACTGAGGCTGCGTCGCCAAGAATAGCCACAGGAGCGCTGAATTAAGGCAAGGCGGGTGTTGGGGCGAATCGCTGTTGTCAACGCCTGCCAATCGACCTCACCAGACTCAGTCAGGGCTAGCTCGCGATAGCTCACCCCAAAATCTTTGAGGGATCCCTGGCCTTCACCGCGAGTGCCAATCACTTCTTCCAGGGTGTCGTAAGGAGCACCCGCGATCGCCAGAAGCTCATCCCCAGGCCGTAAAACGCCGAATAGGGCGGCTGCAATCGCGTGGGTTCCAGAGACAAACTGGATCCTGACCGCTGCAGCTTCGGCTCCGAATACGCGAGCATAGAGACGGTCGAGGGTTTCCCGCCCGAGATCATCGTGGCCATAGCCACTAACCCCTGCGAAGTGATGAACTCCGACCCGCTCGGCCCGAAACGCTTCCAAAACCCGTCCTAGGTTTTCCTTGACCTGAACGTCAAGACCGACAAAAATCTGTAGCAGCTCTGCTTCTGCTTCAGAAACAAGCTGGGGAGTGATCATTTCCATGCCTCAGCGGTTTAACTTCAAAGTGCGATTGACGGACGAAAAGCAGCTCAAAGGCTGAATTGATTTAGAACTCGACACCGCTGAATGACCCTTGCTATCCGACCCAAGCTTGCCTTCAACTGGCCGACCGCCCTGTTCATGGTCGCCATTCACATTGGAGCACTGTTAGCGTTCCTGCCGGCCAACTTTAACTGGCCCGCTGTGGGCGTGATGGTTGCGCTGTATTACATTACCGGTTGTTTTGGCATCACCCTAGGCTGGCACCGGCTAATTTCGCACCGTAGCTTTGAAGTTCCCAAATGGCTGGAATACGTGCTGGTGTTCTGTGGCACCTTGGCCATGCAGCACGGCCCGATCGAATGGATCGGTCTGCACCGCCACCATCACCTCCACTCTGACCAAGATGTCGATCACCACGACTCCAACAAGGGTTTCCTCTGGAGTCACTTCCTGTGGATGATCTACGAAATTCCGGCCCGTACGGAAGTAGACAAGTTCACGCGCGATATCGCTGGCGACCCTGTCTATCGCTTCTTTAACAAATATTTCTTCGGTGTCCAAGTCCTACTGGGGGTACTTTTGTACGCCTGGGGCGAGGCTTGGGTTGGCAATGGCTGGTCTTTCGTCGTTTGGGGGATCTTCGCCCGCTTGGTGGTGGTCTACCACGTCACTTGGCTGGTGAACAGTGCTACCCACAAGTTTGGCTACCGCTCCCATGAGTCTGGCGACCAGTCCACCAACTGCTGGTGGGTTGCCCTTCTGGCCTTTGGTGAAGGCTGGCACAACAACCACCACGCCTACCAGTACTCGGCACGTCATGGCCTGCAGTGGTGGGAATTTGACTTGACTTGGTTGATCATCTGCGGCCTGAAGAAGGTGGGTCTGGCTCGCAAGATCAAAGTGGCGTCTCCAAACAACTAATCGCGCTCAAACCGTTGATTTAAACCACCCCTGATGAAGTTTCATCAGGGGTTTTTTCTGATCTGATGGTTTTGGAAACAGGAGCTTTGATCTAGATAGGGAGCCTGCCTTAGAGAGGTTTGGAGAGAAACAGCCGCCAAGAGCCACCAGTCATCCAAGCCTGCCAAGTGCGATCGCGTTTTTGCAGGCTGTAGCCCTGCTTGGTATAGAGCGATCGCGCCCGATAGTTGCTCTCCAAAACATGGAGGTAGACCTGCGAACTGCCCCGCGATTGGGCGGTTTGCTCAGCCTGACGGAGAAGTTGGCTGGCAAGTCCTTGGCGACGCCAAGCCTCAGCAACGGCCAGATTGGAGCAGTAGGGATAGGCGGTTTGCCGGGGCCAATCCTGTTTAAGTTCCAGCTCAATCACACCAGCGATCGCACCATCGGCGATCGCGATCCAGCAGTCGTAACCAGACTTGCGGCGCTGTAGCCGCTGCTTGAGGTCGGATTGAATACTGAGATAGAGCAGCCAGTAGAGCCAGCTATCCGTGCCGAGATGGCGATGAAAACTCGCCGAGAGCAATTTTGCGATCGCTTCTCGGTCATCAAGCTGAGCGGGACGAAATTCAATCTGGGCAGGCAAAGGACGGTGGTGAAAGCCCTTCTGATTGTAGAGACCTGACTCCACAGAAACCGTTCAATTCGTGCGATCGCTCTCGAAAACCGAGCGACTTTGCGTCATAATATGCGTTTGCGGGTTCACTACCGCTCTCAATCAGTGTGTGTTGCTGAGTGCTGTGATGCAGCCATCAGTAACAGTATTCACATTCAGACAGAAACCGTTCTGCGGTTTCTTTGCTCGCCGAGGGAACCACTCACACTCCCGACGAAGCGAGAGTCTCCGGACTAAGGCTTCATCACAGAAAGCGACAGGCCGGGAAGTGTCCAGAAGGATTAGCCCACGGAATTGCAGTCATGGCCAAGCGAGTTCAAGTCGTTCTCAGTCAAGATGTCTACAAATTGGGGCGCGATGGCGACCTCGTGGAAGTTGCACCGGGCTATGCTCGCAACTTCTTGCTGCCCCAAGGCTTAGCGCAACCGGTGACCCGTGGTGTGCTCAAGCAGGTTGAATTCCGCCGTGCTCGTGAAGCGGCTCGCTTGGTGGCTGAGAAAGAAGCTGCCGTCGCTCGCAAAACAGCGTTGGAAACCATCGGCCGCTTTGTGATTAAGAAGCAAGCTGGTGAAGGTGAGTCGATCTTCGGGACGGTCACCAATGGTGATGTGGCCGAAGCAATCCAAGTGGCGACAACCCAAGAAGTCGATCGCCGCGAAATTACCTTGCCGGAAATCCACAAGCTGGGCTTCTACAAAGTGCAAGTCAAGCTGCACGCTGATGTGACTGCTGAAGTCGAAATCCAGGTTGCAGCGCTCTAGTCTCGACTGAGTTGCTAACTTGCAGTGGGGCTGACTCAAATCGGGTCAGCCTTTTTTATGGCGGGTGAGGCGCGATCGCTCGGCTTGAATGGCTGCGATCAAAATTTCTAGCGTGCGGTCGATCTCCTCGGCAATCGTGAAACGGCCTAGACCAATCCGCAGCGAGGCATGAGCGAGGTCTGGCGATCGCCCGATCGCAGTCAGTACGTGAGACGGCTCAGCATTGCCAGAACTACAAGCTGAACCAGAGGAAACTGCGATCGCCCCTCGGATCCGCTGGATCAGACGACTGGGATCGATTCCTTCGATGCTGAAGTTGAGGTTGCTAGGCAGACGTTGCTGTGGGTCGCCGTTGAGATGGAGACCGCCGATCGCTTGCAGTCCTTGCCAGAGGCGATCGCGCAGGGTCTGCAGTCGCAGGGTTTCAGTGGGTTGTTCAGCGATCGCGAGCTCTGTGGCTTGGGCAAAACCAACGATCAAAGCTGGCGCAAGTGTTCCAGCTCGCAGTCCTTGTTCCTGACTTCCACCGTGCAGTTGCGGCGCGATCGCCACCCCCGATCGCCGGTAGAGCAACCCAATTCCCTTGGGGCCATAGACCTTATGGCCGCTGAGGGAGAGCAGATCGACGTTCAGATCGCTGACATTGAACGGAATTCGTCCGAGGGCTTGAGCGGCATCACAGTGGAACACCACCCCGCGATCGCGACAGAGTGCCCCAATTGCTGCGATCGGTTGCAACACCCCAATCTCGTTGTTGGCGGCCATGACGGAGACCAAAATCGTGTCGGGACGCAGGGCAGCCGCCACTTGCTCAACGCTGATCAAGCCTTGAGAATTGACGGGCAAGACGGTCAGTTGAAAGCCCAATGATTCCAGATAGCGACAGGGAGACAACACGGCTTGATGCTCCGTCGCCACTGTGATCAGGTGTTGGCCTTTGCGGTGCTGGGTCTCGGCCACACCTTTGATCGCTAGATTGTTGGCTTCCGTCGCGCCGCTACAAAAAATGAGCTCTTCAGGTTGTGCCGCGATCGCCGTTGCCAGAGTTTCTCGAGCGACTTGTACGGCGGCGGCGGCTTCGAGTCCATAGCGATGGCTGCGGCTAGCGGGATTGCCAAACTGCTCACCCCAAAACGGCTGCATGGCTGTGACCACCCGCGAATCAACCGGTGTGGTGGCGTGGTAGTCCAAATAAATCGGATCTTTTGACATCCGTTCTGCTCGGCCTCTAGCCCTGATCTCTAGTCTGCAAGCTGGCTTTGCGATCGCGAATCTAAAGCCTCTGGTGTAGTTTTGGGCATGGCCCAAGCGTGCTAGCCAGGATAAAGGCGACTGACCTGCAATGGGTCAGCAGATCCCTGTGGTGACTCCGTCGATGTCTGTCGTCACCTTACAAATTGATGATCAAGAGCTGGCTGCCAACGTAGGCCAAACGGTGCTGCAGGTGGCTCGCGAGGCGAGCATTCCGATTCCGACCCTCTGCCATCTTCAAGGGGTGAGTGATGTAGGAGCCTGTCGTCTCTGCGTCGTGGAAGTGGCGGGATCGCCTAAGCTGCAACCGGCTTGTTTACTGACGGTCAGTGAAGGTTTGGTGGTGCAAACGCGATCGCCCCGCCTTGAGCGCTACCGCCGCCAGATTGTCGAACTCTTTTTTGCGGAAGGCAATCACGTTTGTGCGATCTGTGTGGCCAATGGCAATTGCGAACTGCAGGATGCCGCGATCGCCGTCGGCATGGATCACAGCCGCTACCCTTACCGTTTCCCGAAACGGGACGTCGATCTATCGCACCGCTTCTTTGGGCTGGATCACAATCGCTGCATTCTCTGTACGCGCTGTGTGCGGGTTTGTGACGAAATCGAAGGGGCGCATGTCTGGGATGTGGCGATGAGGGGCGAGCACTGTCGGATTGTTGCCGGCATGGATCAGCCTTGGGGCGCAGTCGATGCCTGCACCAACTGCGGCAAATGTATCGATGCCTGCCCGACCGGAGCGCTGTTCCACAAGGGCGAAACTACGGGCGAAATTGAGCGCGATCGCGACAAGTTAGCGTTCTTGGCCGAAGCACGAGGACAGCGGCGATGGACAAGATAAAGCTGGCAACCGTTTGGCTGGCGGGCTGTTCGGGTTGCCACATGTCCTTTTTAGATTTGGATGAATGGCTGATCGATTTGGCGGAGCGCGTCGAGGTCGTCTTCAGTCCTGTTGCTTGCGATCGCAAGGACTATCCCGAAGGCGTCGATCTCTGCCTGATTGAAGGAGCGGTTGCCAATCTCGATAATTTGGAGCTGCTCCACCAAGTCCGCGATCGCACCCGCATTTTGGTGTCCTTTGGCGACTGCGCGATTCATGCCAATGTGCCAGGGATGCGCAATCTCTGGGGGGCTGAATCTGCCGCTGCTGTTCTGGAACGGGGCTATCTGGAGCTGGCCGATACGACGCCGCAATTGCCGAATGAGCCCGGAATTGTGCCGCCGCTGCTCAATCGCGTTACACCGATTCACGAACTGGTGGCGATTGAGCATTATCTGCCGGGCTGTCCGCCGCCCGCCGATCGCATTCGCAGTCTGCTGCAAGCGCTGCTCGACCAGCAAACCCCGCCCCACTCCGGTCGGGACTTGCTGAAATTTGGTTGAGGCTGGATTATGACGCGCACGATTGTCATTGATCCAGTAACGCGGATTGAAGGCCACGCCAAGATCTCCGTGTTTTTGGATGATCAGGGCAATGCCGAGGCAGCGCGGTTTCACGTCGTTGAATATCGCGGCTTTGAAAAGTTCTGCGAGGGCCGCCCCTTTACCGAAATGGCGGGGATCACGGCGCGGATCTGCGGCATTTGTCCGGTCAGCCACCTACTGGCCGCCGCGAAAACCGGCGACAAAATTCTGGCGGTGCAGATCCCGCCAGCCGCGGAAAACCTGCGTCGATTGATCAATCTGGCCCAGATCATCCAGTCCCACGCCCTCAGCTTTTTTCATCTCAGTAGCCCCGATTTTCTGCTGGGCTGGGATAGTGATCCGGCAAGGCGTAATCTCTTCGGCTTGATTGCTGCTGATCCAGAAAGCGCTCGCGCCGGCATCCGACTCCGGCAGTTTGGACAGCAGCTGATCGAGTGGTTGGGGGGGCGCAAAATTCATGCAGCTTGGGCGGTACCGGGCGGGGTGCGGAGTCTTCTCAGTCAGGAAGGCATGGTTTGGATCCGCGATCGCCTACCCGCTGAGCTAGCGACAGTACGGGCCACGCTCGATCGCTTCAAACGGCTGCTCGATCGCGAGTTCCGAGAAGAAACAGCCGTCTTTGGCGACTTCCCCAGCTTGTTCATGGGGCTGGTGGCCGATAACGGCGACTGGGAGCACTACGGCGGTCATCTCCGCTTTGTTGATAGCCAAGGACGGATCATTGCCGATCGCCTCAGGGAGGATGACTATGCCAGCTTTTTGGGTGAAGCGGTCGAACCGTGGTCCTATCTCAAATTTCCCTACTACAAGCCGTGGGGCTACCCTGAGGGGATGTATCGGGTTGGGCCGCTGGCGCGTCTCAATGTCTGCGATCGCATCGGTACGGGCAGGGGCGGAAGCAGAGCGACAGGAACTGCGCGATCGCGTGGTGGCACAGTCACCAGCAGCTTCCTCTATCACTACGCTCGGCTAGTCGAAATTTTGGCGAGCCTCGAGAAGATTGCGGAGATGGTTGAAGACCCCAACCTGCAAACAGGATTCCTGCGATCGCAGGCTGGGGTCAATTGTCTGGAGGCGATTGGTGTCAGTGAGGCACCTCGTGGGACGTTATTCCACCACTACCGCGTCGATTCCCACGGCAAAATCGAGCGCGTCAACCTGATCATTGCCACGGGCCAAAACAATCTGGCGATGAATCGCACTGTTACCCAAATTGCCCAACACTACATTCGCCATGGGGAGGTGCAGGAGTCTTTTCTGAACCGAGTGGAGGCGGGTATTCGCTGCTTTGATCCCTGCCTTTCCTGCTCAACCCATACAGCCGGACAAATGCCCCTCAAAATCGAGATTTTTGACAGTCGGGGGGAACTCTACCAATGCCTATGTCGTGATCTCTAATCCCAGCAATGTGCCTTGTAATCGGCTATGGCAATGCACTGCGGAGTGATGATGGCGCCGGGATCGCTGTTGCTGAAGCGATCGCTCGCTGGCCCGGAACGACGTTTCGAGCGATCGCCTGTCATCAAGTCCTGCCGGAGCTAGCCGCAGAATTAGCCACGGTACCCACGGTCATTTTTGTCGATGCCTATCCCGCCGCCGATTGCACGGATGGTGGAGTGGAAATGCGGCGATTGTCTCCGGATATCGAAGCATCCATGCTCAGTCCTCACGACCTAACGCCTGCAGCTTTACTGGGGTTGTGTGAGCGACTCTACGGCCATTGCCCCACGGCTTACTGGGTACTGATTCCAGGTCATGACTGGCATTTTTCAGAACAGCTGTCGCCGGCTACCCAGTCGGGGGTGCAGCAAGCCCTCTGGCTGATTCGCCATTGGAACGACCAAGAGGTGCTGTGCACGAATTAAGTCTGGCGACTGCCTTGGTAGAGACTGCGCTCTGGCAGGCAGTTCAAGCCGAGGCGCAGCAAATCGTCAGTCTGAAGCTGCGATTGGGAACTTGGGCAGGCGTGGATGCGGAGGCGCTGCGATTTGCCTTTTCCCTTGTGCAGCAAGACACGATCGCTGCCTCGGCGCAATTAGTGATTGAGTCAGTGCCTGCTCAATTTCGCTGTCAGACCTGTGGCCAGCAAACCCCACCGCCGCTGTTAGCTGCCTGTTCCCACTGTGGAAGCGATCGCTGGCAGTTGCAGCAGGGGCGAGAGTTGCAGTTGCAATCGATGGAGGTGGTTTAGATGTGTGGTGTTTGTGGCTGCCAAAGTCCCGATCCGGTCGTGATTGCTACGCCGGAGCCACGCCAGATTTCTTTGGCAGAAGCGATTTTGCATCGTAATGATCATGCGGCAGCGCATAATCGCGAGCATTTTCAGCGGGCTGGCGTGCTAGCGCTTAACCTATTGTCGTCGCCCGGTTCCGGCAAAACGGCGCTGCTAGAACGGACGTTGCGCGAGTTGCCGCCTACCCTGCGACCGGCTGCGATCGTGGGTGATCTGGCGACCGATCGCGATGCCCAGCGTCTGCAAGCAACGGGTGCGCCGGCGATTCAGATTGAAACGGGCGAACTCTGCCATCTGGAAGCGGATCTCGTTCATCGTGCCTGCCATCAGCTCGACCTGAGCGCGATCGATATTCTCTTCATCGAAAATGTTGGCAATTTGGTTTGTCCTGCTGCGTTTGACCTTGGGGAAGAGCGGCGGGTGTTGCTGCTGTCGGTGACGGAGGGCGAGGATAAGCCGCTCAAGTATCCCAGTGCCTTTAGTCGTGCTGATCTGGTGCTGATTACTAAAGTCGATTTAGCCGAGGCAGTGGAGTTTGATCAGGCGGCGGCGATCGCCAATCTGCGGGCAGTCAATCCCACGGCGACGATTCTGCCGGTCAGCAGTCGGGGCGGACAGGGTTGGAGCGACTGGCTGGATTGGTTGCAGGTGCAGCGATCTCATCTTCTAGCGCCGGTCAAAGCTTAAATTGCAGGGGCGATCGCGCTCCAAAACTCGATGGGTCGTCACACTGAAGCCACTGTCCGATTGCTCTCGGTATGACAGGAGTCCTCACGGCAAAACAGGAGCGCTGGCGGCTGCGCGTCCAAGGCGTGGTGCAGGGCATCGGCTTCCGACCTTTTGTCTGGCGTTTGGCTCGCGAACTGGGACTGACCGGCTGGGTGAACAATGATGCGGCTGGCGCTCAGATTGAAGTGGAAGGAGCGATCGCCCAACTCCAGCAGTTTCAGCAGCGCTTGCTGGTTGAACTCCCTGCGGCAGGTCGCTGTGATCGCCTGCAACAAGAACGGCTGACTCTTCAAGGCGATCGCGAGTTTGTGATTGCAACTTCAATGGCTTCGGAGCAGAGCACCGCGCAACTACCGCCCGATCGCGCTCCTTGCTCTGCCTGTCTGCGAGAACTGTGGGATCTGCGCGATCGCCGCTATCGCTATCCCTTTCTGAATTGCACCGTCTGCGGCCCGCGCGCCAGCATTGTTCGGCAACTTCCCTACGATCGCAATCGCACCACGCTGGCGACGTTTCCGCTCTGCCCCGACTGTCAGCGGGAGTATCAAGATCCGAGCGATCGCCGGTTTCATGCCCAGCCGATCGCCTGCCCCACCTGTGGCCCACAACTGCAACTTTGGGATGCTCAAGGTCAAGTTTTAGCCGATCGCGATCGCTCTTTGACTGAGGCGATCGCCGCACTTCAACAAGGCAAAATTCTGGCATTGAAAGGACTGGGCGGCTTTCAACTGCTGGTAGATGCCTGCCAGACTGACGCGGTGCAACGACTGCGCGATCGCAAAAGCCGACCTCATAAACCGCTAGCGTTACTCCTGCCGGATCTGGAGGCGGTGCGACAGCTTTGCCAAATCTCTGCCGCTGAAGCAGAACTCTTGCAGTCGCCTGCTGCACCGATCGTGTTGCTGCGGGCGATCGCTTCGGAACCTTGGCTGGCGGCGATCGCACCAGACTGCTGTGAACTCGGCCTGATGCTACCGGCGACACCGCTCCATCATTTGCTCAGTCGTGATTTTGGTCAGCCGTTGGTCGCCACCAGTGGCAACCGTAGCGGCGATCCGCTCTGCTGGGATGAAGTAGATGCGCTGGAGAGCTTGAGTGCAATCGCCGATCTTTGGCTCGTCCACGATCGTCCGATCGCCCTACCAATGGATGATTCCGTCACGCGGATTATTGATGGACAGATTCAAGTTCTGCGCCGAGCAAGGGGCTACGTTCCGACGCCGATCGCGATCGCAACGCCCGCTGAACCCCTCCTCATTCTGGGTAGTTGGCAGAAGAACACGCCCGCGATCGCGGCTGATGGACAACTGCAACTCGCGCCCTATGTTGGTGACCTCGAAAGTCTTGCCGCCCGCGATCGCCGCCAACAAGTAATTGAGCATCTACAAACTGTGATGGGATTGCAGCCAACCGCTTGGGTTGCCGATGCTCATCCGGATGCGCCTTTGCTGGCGCCAACCGAAACGCGATCGGGCTGGCATGTTCAGCATCACTTGGCGCATGTGTTGGCCGTAGCAGCCGAACATCAACTGCAACCACCTTTTCTCGGGCTGGCTTGGGATGGCAGTGGCTGGGGACTCGATCAAACCGTTTGGGGCAGTGAAGCCTTGATTTGCCAGACGGAGGGCTGGCAACGCTGGAGGCATCTCCAGCTGTGGCCACTGTTGGGGGGCGATCGCGCTGCAAAAGAACCGCGCCGGTCTGCTCTGGCCCTGCTCTGGCAGCTCGAAGGCGATCGCTGCTGGGATTTGCCGGAGTTACAAACGGTGTTCAGCCCGACGGAGCGATCGCTGTTACAGGCGTGGTTAAGTCGCGATCGCGGCCTGAAAACCTCCAGCATGGGGCGATTATTTGAGGCGATCGCTTGGATCTGTCGTTGGCAGGGTGATCAAACCTACGAAGGGCAGGTGGCGACTTGGCTAGAAAATCAGTGCGATCCTCAGATTGTCGGCGATTATCCGCTGTCCCTGACTGAAACAGGTATTGACTGGCGATCGCTTCTGCAAGCGGTTTGGTGCGATCGCCAAGCAGATCTATCCACGGCGATCCTCGCAACTCGTTTTCATCGCAGCCTGATTCAGTTGGTTGTGGCACTTGCCCAGCAAGCAGGGCTAGAGCCAGTGATTTTGAGTGGTGGTTGCTTCCAGAATCGTTTCTTATTGGAAGGCGCGATCGCGGCTTTGCGATCGGCGGGCTTCCAGCCCTATTGGGCACAGCAACTACCGCCCAATGATGGTGGCATTGCAGCTGGACAGGTCTTAGCCGTTCATTGGTATGGAGGATCCAAGCATGTGCTTAGCGGTTCCGGGACAACTGCTCAGTATTCACACGCAGCCGGATGATCCGGACGGTCTGTTTCGTAGTGGACGTGTCAGCTTTGGCGGTGCCATTCGTGCAGTCAGCCTTGCCTGTGTGCCTGAGGCGCGAGTGGGCGACTACGTGATTGTCCATGCGGGCTTGGCTCTCACGGTTCTGGATGCGGAAGAAGCAGAGCGAACCTTGGTGATAACGGCCGCGATCGCGGCTGAGAATTAGCCGACTCGCCGTTGTAGCCATTGCCCAAACAGCGGCAGCGCTAAGCGATACCCTGACTCAGGACCATAGATCAGGCCCTTCTGCATCAAGCTGTTCAAGGCACCTTGCAAACCACCACCCCGAGAGAGTTGGTGTTTTTGGATGTAGTGACCGGCCTGGGGACTAGAGGTTGGGTCGATCGCCAAACTCTCCAGGAGTCGCACCTGACTCGTGGGTAGCAGCAGCAATAGCGACTCGAAGGTCAGCGCCAGATCTTCCAAGAGTGAAGCGATCGCCACCTCCACCTGCGATCGCTCGATAGTCGGGCTGGGTTGCAGCAGCCAGAGTCGCCGCGCTAGGGTTTCTGTCTCTCCCGGATGGCCTTGGGTTGCTGCCCAAAATGCTTGAATGGCGTCTGGACTAAAGCTGCGACCCCAATCGGCAAATTGCTGATTGAGCCACTGCTCGACAGTCGCTTGACTGAGGGGATGGAGCGTAATAATTTCCAGTCCACTGGCGATCGCCCAAGGTTCAGCCGCCGTGGCAATCAAGGCATAGCAAACCTGTGTCTGCCGAGCAATTTCGCTGCGGAGCTGCGTCTCCCAATGCCCCTTCCGGTCCCAAGTCTGGAGATGGCTAAAGTTGCGGAACATCACCACCACGCGCTGCTCAAAGCGCTCAGCCAAGAGTTGCGGTAACGCCAAAATGGCATGACTAAGCTGCCGTTCGCGGCTACTAGCCCCCAGTTCAAATTTGAATGTGGTGGCGCTCTCTTGAATACCCACCCGATGCTCAGCGGCCCACTCCCGTAGCTGGTCGCGCTCTGGTGGAGCCGTAAAGGCAGTGGCGATCGCATCAAGATAGAGGGCTAGGAAGCGAGGATTATTGGTTGCTCGTAGGCAATCGACTTCGAGGCAATAACCGCCCAGTACCTGGGTCACTGCTCGTACGAGGGCAGTACGACCACTGCGGGGCACACCGGCAATCAGACAATCACCATCCTGTTCCAGACAGTGCTGAAGCCGCTCAGCTTCCGTTGCTCGGCCAAGGGGTAGCCCCTGCTCAAACAGGGCAAATTTGGGAATAGACATGCTCTCCAGCCTAAAAGATGCCTGCTGCTTGGGAACTAGAAGGCTCGTTTAAGGACCGCAGAAATGAGCAGCGATCGCTCAGCTGGGGATGCCTCAGCTAGGACACACTACGCCTGTGAAATCCTGCTATGACCGCTTCTGGAGAGCGCATCAGCCGCTTTGAAGCCGAGATCGCTGCTTCCTTGCAGCGCATCGACCAGCTCCGCGAAGACTACCAACGCGACCAAGCTAGAGCGCAAGAGCAGTTTGAGTCGTATCAGAAGGCTGCACAGGCGCGCTTTGATCTTTACCAGCAGACGACGCAATCCTTGGTCAATCTAGCCTTTGGTTTGATTGTCTCCGCCACGATCGCAGTCGTTGTTTCGGTCATCTTCAAGTCCTAGCGATCGCCCAACACAAAACCGATCGCGGCAGGCACCAACGATCGGTCTAACCTCGAGCAACAAGGTCAAATGCTAGCTGGCTGCGATCGCTTGCCAGCCCACGTAAGGAAGATTGGCGGCAGTTTGAGCGATCGCTTCTGCATTGGCGACTAGTTGACCGGTTGCATCCCACTGACCGCTACGCAGCATTTGGAGTGGCCCAGGAGCGAGTGTCAGCTCTGCGCTCCAAGCTCCGCGTCGAACTTGCAGTTCTTCTAGATCGACTGTGACAGGCTGGCTAGGGTCAGATGCGATCGCTGCTTGCAATTCAGCCACTGCTGCCGCCCCAGCTGTCACGCAGGGAATCCCCAGACTGAGGCAGTTGCCAAAGAAAATCTCCGCAAAACTTTCGCCCACAATCGCCTGAATGCCCCATTTAGCGATCGCCTGAGGAGCGTGCTCTCGGCTAGAACCACAGCCAAAGTTACGGTTGACCACCAGAACCGTCGCGCCCTGATACTGTGCTTGGTCAAAGGGATGTTGGCCCTGCAGTTGCTGGCGATCATCGATAAAGACGTTGGCACCCAGACCGTCAAAGGTGACACTGCGCAGGAATCGGGCTGGGATGATGCGATCGGTGTCGATATCGTTGCCCACCAACGGCACAGCCCGACCGGTTACTTCCAGGATTTCGCTACCCATGTGACTCGCGCATGCAAACAGTGCTCCCTAGATCATGCCTGATTGCTGAGCGATGCTGACGAAAGAGGGAGGAGCGATCGCCTCAATCTGGTCACGATCAGTCTGCTTGGGCCGCAATATCCTCGTCACCAGCCTCATCTAGCAGTGCATCCGCCACATACTCGATGATCCGCAGACAGGCATGCCGACAGCCATCCCGGCAATCATCAAACATTTCCGTGATGTGCTCGCCCGGTAGCCCAGCATCCTGCAGCAACTTGACTACGCGCAGGTTCGCTTCCCAGTCTTCGCCAAAAACAGCTTCATTGACGAGCTCCTCTGCTACCGCAAAGGCATTACAGAGATAAACGCCCGCTTCCTCTGTCGGCTCGGCTGCAGCCAAGGGATGGAGGAATTGCGGTGTTTCTTGTTCTGACATCAGGGCCTGGGGCAGACAGCAGGTTGGTTGCAGTGTAGCGGAGGGGGGTCACAAATGGGTGACACGGGTTCTGACGCTGGCGATTTCAGCAGCCAAACTGGGCTGGTACAGCAACTGTTGTAAGGGTGCCCAAGCTTGCACCTCTTCGTATATGGCGCGATAACCACTGACATTCGGATGAAGCCCATCGGGACCGAGGCAAGACTGCCACCATTCTTCGCCCCGTTCCCACCAGCGGCTGAACAGATCGAGATAGGGCAGATTCAGTTCTTCACAAGCCTGCTGCGTAATTGCCGTATATTCACGCTGATCCGCATGGTTGAACCAGAGGCAATCGGCGAACGGCATCTGCGCTTCGGACACTGGCACCATGCCGATCACGAGGGTCGGCGCAAGCGATTTTGATTCCTGCAGCAAGGCTTGGATCGCTTCCGTAAAGCGATCGCGTGGACACATTTGTCGTCCTTTCAAAGAACCAATGCGGGCGGAATCATTAATACCGACCGAGAGCAGGATGACATCGGGTTGTTGGCGCCGCAATTCACCCCGACAGCGAAATTCGGCCTCTAGGCGTTGCTGAACTTGCTCTACCCCATCCCCACGGACGCCGAGGTTGTAGAGCACTGGGCCGGGGCGATCGGGGTGCATCCACTGACGTCGTAGCCGCTCCACCCAGCCACCGCCCTCTGGATCACCGTAGCCATAAATTGTGCTGTCCCCAATCGCGATCCAACGCTGCGGAACCAGCGGCCGAACTGTCGAACCCATCGCTTACTAAGCAAAAGTGCTGATCAAGATAGCACCTTGTCTCCAGTCACGGTGGACAAGGACGACTAATGCAGCCTCAAACCGAGACACCAAGCAGGCTGTTTTGGAAGAGCTGTAACCGTTCCAGACCCTTTTCAATCGTTTGGCAGTCAGTGGCGTAGGAGAGCCGGATGCTGCGATCGTCGCCAAAGGCAATGCCGGGAATGGCTGCAACTTGATGTTGATCCAACAGTTGACGGCAATAGGTCATCGAGTCGAGACCTGTTTTGCTGATGTCCACGAAGACGTAGAACGCCCCTTCCGGTATTGGACAGGAGAGCCCCGCGATTTGATTCAGTCCGTTCAAGATCAACTGACGCCGCTCCGTAAAGGCAGCCAGCATTTCTGCCACACAATCCTGTGGACCTTGCAGAGCTGCGATCGCGCCGTACTGGGCAAAGGTGCAGACGTTTGAGGTGCTGTGGCTTTGCAGCGATGCAGCAGCAGCAATTAGCTCGCTCGGACCCGCGAGGTAGCCAACCCGCCATCCTGTCATCGAGTAGGCTTTGGCGAAGCCGTTGCTGATCAGCGTTCGTTCAAAACAGGCGGGGCTCAAGCTGCCAATGCTGTGGTGATCGGCTCCGTCGTAAAGGATCTTTTCGTAAATTTCATCAGAAACGACCCAAAAGTCATGGGCTTCAATGATCGGCGCGATCGCTTCCAGTTCTTGCCGGCTATAGACCATCCCCGTGGGATTGGAGGGGGAATTCAGCACTAGCAGCCGTGTCCGAGGCGTAATCGCCCCTGCCAATTGCTGCGGCTGGAGTTTAAAGCCGTCGCTGGCGAAAGTTTCAACGATGACGGGCACACCGCCCGCCAACTTGACCATTTCGGGATAGCTCAACCAGTAAGGTGCGGGGATAATCACCTCATCGCCCGGATCGAGCAGCACCTGCATCAGGTTGTAGAGTGACTGCTTACCGCCATTGGTGACGAGAATGTTGGCGGCTTGGTAATCGAGTCCGTTGTCGGCGCGCAATTTTTGGGCGATCGCTTCGCGCAGATCAGGTTCACCGGCTGCAGGACCGTAGCGAGTTTTGCCCTCTGCTAGCGCTTGAGCTGCTGCATTGCGAATGTGCAAAGGTGTTTCAAAGTCGGGCTCCCCGGCGCTGAAGCTGCAGACATCCAAGCCCTCAGCTTTCATCGCTTTGGCTTGGGCAGCGATCGCGAGAGTCAACGATGGTGACACTCGCCCCACACGCTCGGATAGTTTCATGAAAGCGGCTGGCGGCGCAGGTGGCAAAAAGGCAATCTTTCGATCTTAAAGTCTTGGCTCACTCCACGACGCATCAATTTTTGAAGAATTTGCAGTTGTGACTGACAGAATCCATGCTCACTCTTGAAATGACCTTGGCCGTACAGAATCTAGCGGTGATGCAGGCGTTCTATACAGCTCTGCTGGGCAGCGGGCCAGGGGTGGTTTGGGGCGATCGCTACGCGGGTTTTCAGATTCACGGGCAACGACTAGGATTGTTCCGCCCCCGCGCTGAGGAGCGCGATCGCTGGCGATCGGCGGCTGGTGCTTGGAGTCTCTGCCTTTACGTGCCGGATCTGGAAATGGCTTGTCAGACGGTGCTGGCAGCCGGTGGATGGATTGAATCCGCGGCGATCGCCGAAACCTACGGACGCGAATGTTACGCCCAAGATCCCGAAGGGAATCGACTCCTGCTCTGTCAGGGTGAGCCTCCGGTTACGATTCCAGATCCCCAGCCCGCTTAAGATCGAGCCAGCGATCGCAATCTGGGGCTATGAGCGAGGATCAAATTAGTCTGTTCGACTTCGGTGCTGCAGCGGAACCGGTGGCCGACGCCCCAGCCACGGTCGATCGCGCCGCAATTCCGACGAGCGCCAGTATTCCGATTCCTGCAGGAACTTTCAGCACTGTCGAAGAGCTGCTAGAGCCCTGTAATGCTTGCCAGCGCTGTGGATTGGGGCAAACCCGCACCCATGCGGTGGTGGGGCGCGGTAATCCTCAAGCCAAGCTGATGGTGATTGGCGAAGGCCCTGGCGAGAACGAGGATCTACAAGGCCTGCCGTTTGTTGGTAAAGCGGGTCAATTGCTCGATCGCATTCTGGCGGCGGTCAGCCTCGATAGCAATCGCGACGTCTACATCGCCAACATCGTCAAATGTCGGCCGCCGGGGAACCGCAAGCCCACGCCCGAGGAAATGGCGGCCTGTGTGCCCTACTTGCAAGAGCAGGTGCGCCTGGTCCAACCCAAGATCATTCTTTTGGCGGGCGCGACGGCGGTGCAAGGGCTGCTGGGTGACAAGCGCGGCATCACCAAAATTCGCGGCCTCTGGATGGAATGGCAAGGCATTGCCTGTATGCCCGTCTTTCACCCGGCCTATCTGCTGCGCAACCCGTCCAAAGAGCAGGGCAGTCCCAAATGGCTGATGTGGCAGGACATCCAAGAAGTCAAACGGCGCCTCGACGAATTGTCCGCAACCCCCTAAGCCCTCGAGAACTGTCATGAACCGTCTGTTGCGATCGCTCCTCATGGCTTTTTGCCTGCTGATTTGTGGGCTGACTATCGCTCCAATTTCCACTCAGGCTGCACCGGCAACTGGAGCAGCGCTCTTCGAGGCACAGTGCGTTGGTTGCCATATTGGCGGCGGCAATATTATTCGCCGGGGCAAAACCCTACAACTCAAAGCCCTGAAAAAAAATGGTTACGACACTGCTGAAGCGATCGCGACGATCGTCAGCCAGGGCAAAAACAACATGTCCGCCTACAGCGATCGCCTCAGCCCCGAGGAAATTGCGATCGTTTCCGCCTATGTGCTGGAACAAGCCAACGCGGGCTGGCCTCGGTCATAATCCCTGTCGCTAAGCGGAACGATTCAGAAGCTTTGGACAGGACTCGCCCTGAATTCCGAGGATTCTTGCTGCGTCGGGAGTCCAGTGAATCGGTCTGCTGCGGGTGTGAACCGAGTGCCCTTAACAATGTGCGATTGAGTCAGATCAGAGTGCTTCAAAAGCCAGCAAACCTCTACTCAAGCTAGCTAGCCTTTTAAGTTGTTGAAGTTAGAACGGGACTGACGGGGCTCGAACCCGCAACTTCCGCCGTGACAGGGCGGTGCTCTAACCGATTGAACTACAGTCCCAGTTGCAACTCATTACTGAGCGCATGAATAATCATGCCTGTCTGTCCAGCCTGTGTCAAGCCTTTCCGACAAAGTTTTTGTGCGGTTCCAGTGAATTGCTTTCCGATCGCTTGCTAATCGCCATCAGTGAAAGCTGTGATCATCGCTGCTGATCAAAACTCACTCAAAACAAAACCCTCAGTCCTGTGACTGAAGGTTGTTTAAAACGCGCCCTGGAGGACTTGAACCCCCGACATCAGGTTTTGGAGACCTGCGTTCTACCAACTGAACTAAGAGCGCAAGAGCAGAGGCCGAAACCTCTTGCATTGTATCGGATGCCGATCCTTAGATCGAGCGATCGAAGCGCTGTTTGACGCGGGTTGCTTTGCCGACGCGATCGCGCAGGTAGTACAGCTTCGCCCGACGCACTCGACCGCGACGGAGAACTTGCACACTAGCGACGGCCGGCGAGTGAAGCAGGAAGACCCGTTCAACGCCTACACCTTGGAAGATGCGGCGAACGGTAATGCTCTCGTTGATGCCACCGCCACTGTTGGCGATTACAACCCCTTCATACGGCTGTACGCGCTCTTTGCCACCCTCTTGGATGCGAACGCCCACTTTGACCGTGTCACCGACGTAGATCGTCGGCAAGTCCGACTTGGTGTATTCCGCTTCAATTGAGCGGATGATTTCTTGGGCGCCCATAGACCCGCTGTAAAACTCACAGTCCACTAGCTTAGCGAAGTTGATTGTCACTTGTCTAGAGGGGAATGCTAAAAATGCCCCCGATCGCTGCTTGAGGATTGCGCTATGGCTCATCTCTCATCTCTATGGAAACCGCAAGGGCTGCGCCACTGGCTGCTATGGTTGGCGATCGTGCTCTGGGCTGCTTGGTGCTGCTGGCCGAGACCAGTGATCGCGGCCACCGTTCGGCAAAGCATTAGCATCGATCTCGGGAATGCAGCAGGCGAGCTGCGCTTTTTCCCCAGTCAACTCCGGCTCAAAGCGGGCCAGCCCTACGAATTGGCCTTACATAATCCCAGCCCACTCAAGCACTACTTCACCGCCAAAGACTTTAGCGATGCTATCTGGACTCGCAAAGTCGATGCCGGTGGTGTCGAAGTCAAGGGCAGCATTCGGGAGCTGGAGCTGCGGCCTGGCAGTGAAGCCGTGTGGCAATTTACCCCGGAACGGCCCGGACAATATGACCTACGCTGTCGCATTGCGGGGCATACCGATGCGGGCATGACAGGACAGTTAATCGTCGAGTAACTCGCTGAGATTTCTAAGGGTGAAGCCTGTCTAGCGGTCGGGCGATCGCGGTGGATTCACGCCGGGCTATCTCAGTGGGGAGTCTTGGTGCTCTGTTGTCTGCTCAATCGCTTGCCCTCTGCAGCTTTCATTTCAGCGCGATCGGTATCTGAGGGAGAATAAAGACCCGCCGCTGTCTATGTGCTGGTTATGCGTCGTTTTGTTCTCTGCTGCCTGACCGTCCTGATCTTGGGAATGAGCTGCTTGTGGTCACCCGCAGCGCAGGCCAGCCTGCAAGACGATCGCTTTGACGGCAACATTTTTGCGCTCTATGCAGGCAATGGATCGCTGGTGCCGCCTCGGATGCCTTTGAGTCAGGCGATCGCAGAGCACCGCCCCTCGCTATTGGTCTTCTATTTAGATGACAGCCGCGATTGCAAGCAGTTCGCCAGTGTGGTTTCGCAGCTGCAAGCGCCCTTCGGTCGGGTAGTGGAGTTCATTCCCGTCAATGCTGATACGGTGCAGGGCGATCGCCCACAAGATCCGGCTGAAGCAGGTTTCTATTACCAAGGTGTGGTGCCCCAAGTCGTTGTCTTCGATCAGCAAGGCAAGGTTCGCCTCAATCAAACCGGATTGGTTGCCTACGATGCGATCGACGATGCGTTGCGGTCGGTGTTGGATCTGCCCGCGCGATCGCAGACGGAGACGACTCGTCCTCGCATCCTCAACGAAATCAACACCGAATTGGTGCAGTAGTCAGGGGACTGAGCTAGGGCGATCGCAGTCTGTAGTCTGTCGGACTTGATCCCGATACGGGGTTAACCCTCAGCACACAGGGAGCGGCAGGCAAAGCGAGCGCTAGACTGAAGAAACGTCGCTCAGCGGAACCGCTTGGCTATGCTCGAATCGATTCAAGCAGTGCAGGCACCTTATTACGGGGATGTGTCCTACCGGACGCCGCCACCGGATTTGCCCTCGTTGCTGCTCAAGGAGCGGATTATCTACCTCGGCATGCCGTTGTTCTCGTCTGACGATGTGAAGCGGCAAGTGGGTTTCGATGTGACGGAGCTGATCATTGCTCAGCTGCTCTATCTGGAATTCGATAATCCCGAGAAGCCGATTTACTTCTACATCAATTCCACCGGCACCTCTTGGTACACCGGCGATGCGATCGGCTACGAAACCGAAGCCTTCGCCATCTGCGACACGATGCGCTACATCAAGCCGCCGGTACACACCATCTGCATCGGTCAGGCAATGGGAACGGCGGCCATGATTCTCTCGGGTGGGACGCCGGGCAACCGCGCCAGCTTGCCCCACGCCACGATCGTGCTCAACCAGCCCCGTACTGGTGCTCAGGGTCAGGCCTCGGATATTCAAATCCGCGCCAAAGAGGTGCTGGCTAACAAGCGCACCATGCTGGAGATCTTTGCTCGCAACACAGGTCAAGATCCCGATCGCTTGGCCCGCGACACCGATCGCATGCTTTATATGACTCCGGCTCAGGCTGTGGAGTATGGCTTGATCGATCGCGTCCTCGACAGCCGCAAGGATTTGCCTGCGCCGTTGCCAAGCTTCTCCTAGTCTTCCGACCGTCTTTGTCCTGTCCTCCACCCATCCTGCGCTATGCCTATTGGAGTCCCGAGCGTTCCCTACCGTCTTCCGGGAAGCAGCTTTGAACGCTGGATCGATATCTACAACCGTCTAGCGATGGAGCGGATCATCTTCCTCGGGCAGGAAGTGACCGATGGCTTGGCCAATAGCATTGTGGCTCAGCTGCTCTATCTTGATTCGGAAGACTCCAGCAAGCCGATCTATCTCTACATCAACTCGCCCGGTGGCTCAGTCACGGCGGGGATGGCGATCTACGACACGATGCAATACATCAAGTCGCCGGTGATCACTATTTGCTTGGGTCTGGCGGCTTCGATGGGTGCGTTCCTGCTCTGCGCCGGCAGCAAAGGAAAACGGCTCGCATTGCCTCATTCGCGGATTATGATTCACCAACCGCTGGGGGGAACGGGTCGCCGTCAGGCTTCCGATATTGAAATCGAAGCCAAAGAGATTCTGCGAATCAAAAAACTGCTGAACCAAATCATGGCCGATCGCACCGGTCAGCCTCTTGAAAAAATCGAGAAGGACACCGATCGCGACTACTTCATGTCTGCTGAAGAAGCCCGTGAGTACGGCTTGATCGACCAAGTGATCGCGGAACGGCCTGTCTAGTTGCCATGAGTGCCGAGCGATCGCGATGGCTGCAGTGTTTGGGACTTCCTGCTACGGCTGACGCGATCGCGATCAAAACGGCTTACCGTCAGTTGGCGCGGCAGTGGCACCCCGATTGCAATCCCGATCCGCAAGCCACCGCTCGTTTTCAGGAGATCCAGATCGCCTACGAGCGGCTGTTAGTTCTGCAAGAATCCGCCACGGCTCAACCCGTTCCGCAAGCCCCCCCAGCGGATGCAGCTCTGATTGCCCTCAAACGTCAGTTCCAGCCACAACTACAAGATCTGCTGGCGGATGGACGCTGGGCGAAGGCGATCGCCTTAACTGAAGCACTGCAACAACGCTTACCCGACGATTGGGAAGTGCGTCAGTGGTTGGCAATCTGTTATCTCCGGCAAGGGCAAGCCTTGCTGGTTCAACAACAGCGACAGCAAGCGATCGTCTACTTTGAGAAAGCGCGCCGCACCGATCCGCACAATCCACGCCTCCAACAAGAAATTCAAGCCAGCCATAGGCTGGCCTCAGCTCGGCGAGCCTGACGGATCTGGATTAACCGCGATTGCAGAGTCATCAGCGCTCATCAATTCGAATTTGCGCCAGCTGGGTTGATGTACCACGACGCAGTTACGGCCTGCAGCTTTGGCTTGGTAAAGACTGGTGTCAGCTGACTTGATCAACGTATCGCTCGCTAGCCCCGATTCTGGGAATGCAGCCACCCCAATTGAGATCGTGAGAGAGGGCAGCGTTTGCTCGTGATAGCTGATGATTAATTGAGCGATCGCCTGTCGAATTTGATCAGCCTTGCGAGCGCTGACTTCAAGGCTGGCTCCCGGCATTAAAATCGCAATTTCTTCGCCACCAAAGCGACAGACCACATCTGAGGCACGAACTTGGTTAAGCAGGGCGCGAGCTACCTGTTTCAAGACCATATCGCCTGCATCGTGGCCAAACTCGTCGTTGAAACGCTTGAAGTAGTCAATATCCAGCATTAATATCCCGATGCTGTCACCACTGCGCTTGGCGCGGGCCAATTCCTGTTCAAAAAATTCCTGCAGATAGCGGCGATTGAACAACCCTGTAAGCGGATCGCGCAGGTTCTCTTGGCGCAGGGTTTCTCGCAGTTGGAGGTTGGCAATTGCTAATGCAAGTTGCTCAGCGATGGTTTCAGCTAGAGGTGGGGCCTTGCTGTCCACACAGCTATTGTCATGTGTAACCATTTGTTCAAACTGTAGGTGCCCCAAAATCTCGCCGAAAGCGGCGAGCGGCAAGCAAAAAATGCTTTCTCCCGAGGAGATCTTGCCCTTGACGTGGGGGCAAGCTGGACTAAGCACTTGGTCCGGATCATAGAGATAGGGCGTACCACGGCGTAGAGCCCAACAATCGCTGAGCAAAAAAGACGGCTGAGTATGAACGGGTTGGCCCCATTCAACAATGGCTTGGAGCATTTCGAGCTTTCCATCCCGCTGGAGCAAACTCAGCTGACCGCGACAGTTAGGAAAGAGTTGGGGGAGAAATCCGGCAATTACTTGTCCTGCTTCAGCAACCGTGGAACAAGCCTGTAGAAAATCATTCAGCTGTCCCAGCAGTTGCATCTCCCGATTACGTTGATCGAGTTCTTGAATGCGCTCCTGCAACGCCAAGCCCATTTCTTTGAGTGCTGTGATATCAATCGCTAGTCCTTGGACTAGCAGCGTTCCATCGACTGACAGCAACATCTCGCCTTGGTCGCGCACCCAAATGGTTTGGCCATCGCTGCGAATCATCCGATATTCAAAGCTGTAGGCTCGTTGTTCGGCGAGCGCGGCTTCAAACTGCTGTTGTATCTTGTCTAGGTCGTCTGGATGCACAAACTGTTGCCACGTGTTGGCAAAGCCTGCATGCCACTGGGATTGATCAACTCCGAGCAAGGTTTCAATCTGAGGGCTGACATACCCCTTGTCCTGTAGAGCATTCGGCGAGAAACGATAGACCACCCCCGGATTCTTCTCGATCAGAAGACGGGCTTGCTCTTCGGCCTGGGCTAAACGTAATTCTGTAGCTTTGCGATCGGTGATATCGATCGCACTGCCGATGAGTCGCACCACCTGACCTTCAGCATTACGAACGGCTTCGCCTTGTCCACTGACCCAGTGAATGCTGCCATCAGCCCAAGTCACACGAAAGTCGATGGAATAAGGAGTTCCTTGTTGGATGCATCTCTGCACATTTCTAAGCCAGTAGTCGCGATCGAGGGGATGAATTTGCTGTAGATGTTCCTCAAAGCTGGGTACGGGCTCACTGGGGTTCATCCCAAACAAACGAAACAGTTGAGGCGACCATTCAATTGTTTGGGTGACAACCTCAAAGGCCCAACTGCCAACCTTGGCGACGCGCTGAGCCGTTTCGAGCTGATCGCGAATCGACTCCAGTTCGGTGGTACGGATCTGCACTAAATGCTCAAGATTTTCGCTGAGATCCCGTAGCTGGCGATCAGTGTGTGCACGCTCGGTGACATCAATCACTGTACTTAAAACTAGTGATCGTCCTTCGGCGTCTGGCCCGAGAGCGGAGGAATAAAAATCCCAAGTCCGCAGCGCTCCCGAGCGAGTTTGAATGACAAATTCCCCATTCGCCTGCCGTTGACCGGGCGGCATCGCATAAACTTCCTCTGCGATGCGTAACACTTCTGCTACCTTCTCTGGGCCATAGACTTTTTCGAACCAACTTTCAACGGTGGGCGTGTCTTCAAGTTCATAACCACTTAATTCCCGCCAAGCTTCGTTGACCTCTAAGATGCAACCGTCACTGCGATAGAGCACCATCGGCTGAGGGGCTTGCATGACAATTTGTCGGAAACGCCGCTGGATCTCTTGGGCTGCTTGGAGTGCGGTCAACAGTTTTTCTTCTTGCTGATTGAGCGATCGCGCAACAACCCAAAGAAGTGCGACTAGCAGACTGGTCGTAATCGGTGCCACGAGGCCGTCACTGACCACGGGGGTGACCGATAAGTACTGTTGGCTCAAAAACTTGAGACCGCGTAACAGCAGCGGTAATACAAAGAGCCAAGGCAACAGAGTCCGACTCAGTCGCCCCCCAAGCGAAGGACTACTCAGAATTGCTAGCAATCCCCGTTGGGGGTGGAAGCTGAGAGCCCCAATGCTGAGCACTAAGAACCCCACAACCGTGTTAGAGGCGATCGCACTTTGGCGGTCGAGGAATAGATAAAAAGCATTGATGCCGAGTAAATAGCCAAAAAGGCCAAGCATTGCAATCCACCCGGCAATCAAAGCAAGACTCTGGCTACAGATCACTCGTGGTTCTCTCTGACTGCGAGCACAGCTGAGAGAAGCGGTCAGCAGTAAAAACGAGATTGCAGCTTGATCACTCATCCGACCCGGCAGGCCAGACCCCACTGGGGAAATGCGATCGCGAACCAGCAGTTCATCCAGCCCTAGATTCCAGCCCGTGACATATTGCAGCATGGTCAAGCTGGTGATCGTAGCGACTAGTAATAGACAAACGCGGTGCCATTGCTGCTGCCAACGCACCCTTGACTGCGCCCAGATCAATGCCCAACCGCTGAGGATAAAGCAGAAAGCCGTGTTGACCTTCATTGTGTTGGCACTGCCCGGCAGCAGCATCGTTAGTGCTGGACTACTGATTGCCCAGCCCAAGAGCACGATGAGCCCGAGGGTGATTGCCAAGAAGCCACAGAGTCGAGGGAGTGACAGCCAAACCCGTAATCGCATGAACTGCTCAAAGCCCAAAACAAAGGGGCTAGCACCTCCTCTTCTAGTATCTTGAGCTCCACCTTGATTGCTCGGCTTTTTTACAATGCCCAACAGAAATCCCAAGGCAGGTCTTAATCTATAGAGAGCAGCCCAAACTAGTTATTCCCTAGTGTGGTATCTGATTGTTTAATTTGTTGAGCTAACTGTTCTGTGCCACCCTCGCGCGACTCACGCCATCCTTGGCCGGCAGCTAGTCGATGGATGCTGGGACTGGCGGCAGGGCTCGTCGTCGCTTGCTTGCTCGCGATTTTGAAGCCCGGTTCTGGCTGGTTGTTTTTGGCCAGTGGACTTGCCTCTGTTAGCGTAGCGTCTTTCCTCCAGGCAGCCAGTGATCGGCGCTACCTCGACGATCTGAGCCATCGCTATGAGCAGTTGCATGATGAGAAAGAAATACTAGAGGAAAACTATCAGAAACAACTCGCCCAAGAGCGCATCCTACTAGACATTACCCTCAATATTCGTCAGTCGCTTAACCTCAGCCAAGTGATGGAGACCGCGGTCTCAGAAGTGCGATCGCTTCTGCGTGTCAATCGTGTCTTAATCTATCAATTTCAGCCTGACTGGCGTGGTCTGATCGTTGCTGAATCAGTATCTGAGCCGGAATTCTCGCTGATGGGAATTCAGATTGAAGATTATTGCTTTGCCAATAACTGGGACCAGCAGTATCGTGATGGTTATATCCATCAAATTGACCACGTTGCCATTGCTGGATTAGATGACTGCTATCGTCGGTTGTTGCAATCGATCAAGGTAAAAGCCAATTTGGTTTTGCCGATTCGCTACGGTGATAGCCTGTGGGGCTTATTAGCTGCTCATCACTGTATTCTGCCGCGGACTTGGCGTAATAGTGAAGTCGTATTGCTGACCCAAGTTGCCGAACAGCTGAGTATTGCGATCGCTCAATCGCAGTTGCTGAAAACCTTGCAAGTAACGAACCAGAGATTGCAGGATCAGGTGCGCATTGACGGCCTGACTCAAATTCCCAATCGCCGCCGCTTTGATGAGTATTTCAACGATGTTTGGCTATGGGGCTGTCGTGATCACACGCCTGTGGCCTTACTGCTGATCGATGTTGATTACTTCAAAACCTATAACGATTTTTACGGGCATTTGGCCGGTGATGAAGTCCTGCGAAAAATTGGTTTATTGCTGAATTCGGTCGTTTTGCGAGCTACAGATCTGGTCGCTCGCTACGGGGGCGAAGAATTTGTCGCTGTTCTGCCAAGCACGACTCTCGAGGGAGCCCAAGCGGTGGCACGACGGTTACAAGCAGATTTACAGCGGTTGCAGATCCCACACAATCATTCGCCAGTTGCCGCTTGGGTGACAGTCAGTATTGGTATTGCGGTCACCATTCCCACGATTGATGTTGCATTAACGGACCTGATTGATCAGGCAGATAAGGCTTTGTACGAGGCGAAATCAGCAGGCCGCAATTGCATTATGTGGGCGGAGTCTTTGGCTTGAATTGCTGATCTAGATGTCAGGGTTGCTCGGTCGACTGTCGACCGAGGGCATAGACCCCGCAGGCGATCGAAGCAACCATGCCAAGACTTAAACCCCAGCTGTGTCCTAGGCTCACCTCCACACCCCAATCGCAAACACCACCCAAGACCAACAGGGGAAGGGTACTGATAATTGAGGCATAGAGCAGATTGACCGATTCCCGGGCTTCCCGCGATCGCTCGTACTCGGTGGTCGATGTGTAGAGAGAGCGATCGGCTTCTCCTAGCCAATGGGCAAGCTGCTGACTGAGTCGGCGGGTGACTGGCGCTAGGGCAAAGTAGAGCGCAATTGCCCAGAGAGCGGCTGCGGCCACACTGACCGCATCAAAGGGAAACAGCGATCGCAGGAAGAGAAACATCGGAGTCAGGAGACGACATAGTCTCTACAGCCTGACACAGACTTTTGGGCAGAACCGTTCATGGTGCGATCGCTAGGATCAAATCAGCCATTGTGGAGTGAGGAGATCATGCCGATCGCAGCAGTACCCGGTCAGGTTTGGACTTGGCAGGGTCACCAGATCTATTACGTGCAAGCTGGGGAGACAGCAGGCGATCGCCCGCCTTTATTGTTGGTGCATGGCTTTGGTGCCTCAACCGACCACTGGTGGAAAAATATTGCAGACCTACAGGCAGACTTCCAAGTCTGGGCCATTGACCTGCTGGGCTTTGGTCGCTCCGCCAAACCGGCGATTGACTACAGCGGTCAACTCTGGCAACAGCAGCTCACGGATTTTATTCAAACCGTCATCGGTCAGCCTGCGATCGTGGCGGGTAACTCTCTGGGAGGATACGCTGCCCTCTGTGCGGCTGCCGCTGCTTCAGATTGGGTCAAGGGGGTTGTGTTGCTGAATAGTGCTGGCCCCTTCACGCCCGATGCGCCGCCCCCCGAGCCCTCGCCCTTGCAAAAATTCTGGCGATCGCTGCTGCGTGGCCTCACCCGCCAGCCCTGGGCCGTTTGGTTAGTCTTCAAGAATTTGCAGCGCCCCCAAACGATTCGCCGCACCCTCGAAAAGGTCTACTGCGATCGCAGTGCCGTCACCGATGATCTCGTTGAAGCGATTCGCCGTCCTTCCCTCGATCCGGGCGCCTTTGAGGTGTTTCGCTCGGTCTTCCGAACGCCCCAAGGTGAACCCGTTGATCAGCTCCTAGCACGACTCACCTGTCCGTTGCTCTTGATCTGGGGGAGCGGCGATCCCTGGATGAATTGCCAGCAGCGCAGTCAGCAGTTCCAGCGCTATGCTCGCAACCTGACAGAGCATTTTCTCGAAGCGGGCCATTGCCCCCACGATGAAGTACCTGACCAAGTCGATCGCTTGATTCGGGAGTGGGTAGAGCAGGCGATCACGCCGCAGTCACTGTGCTGTTAGCGATCGCGCAAAAAAAGAGGCAGAACCCGATCGGCTCTGCCCCTATATTTCTAACTCGTTCGAGTTGCTAGAATCAGCGGTTTTTAGCTTTGGGCAGCTGCTGCTTGAGCGGCCACTTCGGCAGCAAAATCGCTCTCAGCTTTCTCAATGCCTTCACCGAGGACAAAGCGGGTAAAGCGACGCACTTGGATGTTTTCACCCAATTCAGCGATCGACTGTTTCACCAGCTCAGCCACCGAGATGTTGGGGTCGCGGATGTAGGGCTGATCCAGCAGCGTCAACTCTTTCAGTCGTTTTTCAATCCGGCCCACCACGATTTTCTCGCGGATATTTTCCGGCTTGTTGGCCAAGTCGTCACGACCCATTTCGATCGCTTTTTCCCGCTCAGCAATTTCAGCCGGGATGTCTTCGACTTTGACAAATTCCACGTTCGGGCAAGCCGCAATTTGCATGGCAATGCTGCGGACGAGCTCTTGGAATTTATCGCCACGAGCCACGAAGTCGGTTTCGCAGTTGACTTCAACCAGCACGCCGACACGGCCGCCGGTGTGGATGTAGCTGCCAACCAACCCTTCAGCTGCGGTGCGGCCCGATTTCTTCTCAGCCGAAGCAATCCCTTTCTGACGCAGCCATTCGATCGCTTTTTGCAGGTCGCCGTCGTTTTCGTTCAGCGCCTTTTTGCAATCCATCATGCCAGCGCCGGTCTTTTCCCGGAGCTCCTTAACGAGCTTTGCACTAATTTCAGCCATGATCCAGGTGTGATGTGGGGGTCAAATTTTTGTCGATGAGGCGGTGGAGCCGCCGCAGGGCCACTGGGCCGCAGACTAGCCTACTCCACCGCGATCGCTTGCCTATGCTTCGTCGGCGTCGTCTTCGTACTCGTCTTCGGCGCCGTCGTAGTCATACTCTTCAGCAACCGGAGCTGCACCGTGACGAGCTTCGTAGATCGCGTCTGCCAGTTTGCTGACAATCAGCTTGACCGAGCGAATCGCGTCGTCGTTGCCCGGAATCGGCACATCGACCACGTCGGGGTCACAGTTGGTATCGAGCATCGCCACGATCGGAATGCCCAGCTTTTGGCATTCTTGGACCGCGTTGTACTCGCGTTTTTGGTCGATGATCACCACTGCGTCGGGCAGGCGGCGCATATTTTTGATGCCGCCCAAGTATTTCTGCAGCCGCTCCAGCTCACGCCGCAGCACTGCCGCTTCTTTCTTGGGACGCAGGGCCAAAGCGCCGGTTTCTCCCATCCGTTCCAGCTCTTTCAAGCGGTCAACCCGGCCTTTAATCGTGGCCCAGTTGGTAAGCATGCCGCCCAACCAACGTTGGTTGATGTAGTAGGAGCCGCAGCGGGTGGCTTCTTCAGCGATGATGCCAGCAGCTTGGCGTTTGGTGCCAACAAACAGGAAGCGCTTACCTTGCTCGGCGTTGGTGCGCACCCAGCGGTAGGCAGTTTCGACACATTGCGCTGTTTTGACAAGGTCAATGATGTGGACCCCATTGCGCGCCGTGTAGATGTAGGGCGCCATGCGGGGGTTCCAACGACGAGTCTGGTGTCCAAAGTGGACACCAGACTCCATCATTTCAGCGAGAGAAATGATTGCCATGATTATTTGACTCCAGGTCGGGTTTAAGCCTCCACCTCGACAGGATTCATTCCACCGGAATGAACACCCGAACGTCGAAGTGTGCGATTTGACACTTTTTCTAGGGTAGCACTTGGGCGCGATCGCAGGCGATGACCTGACTACAGCGATCGCGTGACAGATGGGACGGTATCTCCAGACAAGCGCTAGGAATGTGCTTCAGAAAACAGCCACAAATTCCGTAGCATTTGCTACAGTTTAAGGGCGAGGGTAATCGTTGGCCCAGTTTATCTGGGTGGAAGTAAGGTCTTTGGCCTGAAGCAACGCGCCTCTCAATGTCAAACAAAGTTGAGACGCGTACCCAAAATGGAACTGACATACCGCGGGATTAAATATCCCTACACCCCCCCGACCGTCGCTTCGGCACCGAGCAGCATCTATACCGAATACAAAGGTCTCGATCTGCGCTTCCGCTCTAAAGAAGAACCCGTGCAACCGCTGAAAGTTGAAATGGCTCAGGCCAAACCGGCAACTTCAGCAAATCCAACGGAAGAAAAACTGGTGAGTCATCTCTACCGCCACGCCCTGCGTAGCTTGCAGCGGCAACAGCAAAAATCGATGCGGGCCAAACAAGAGCTGCAGTTTGGCTAAAAATTCGCCAGGATTGGCTCCCTATCCTGTTTGACGACGCCTACAGATCGCCTGCTGGAGTTCCAGCAGGCTTTTTTATGGCAATCTGCAAGGTAGTTAGGACGATTGAACTTCGAATAGTTTGGTTGAGAGTCAACAGCCTCGGCTCGTGGGGGGTGATTACGCCCGCACCCGCGTACTGGGAAACTCAGTGAGAATGATCGGCTCAATCACGATCGCTACGGGTACCACTCGCTGGTTTAGCCACAGGTTTGAGGCTCATTCAGTTAGGTCAAAACCTCTTAATTTCCGACTCACTCAGTGCAATATGAGCGATCGCTGTCCGCTAGATCCGCGAGAGTAGTTGCCGTAATTCTGCCAGCTGCAGTTCTAGATTCTGCATTTGGCGCTTGAGGGGATAGCGCTTTTCGAGGGCGGCACGGGCGAGGTCTTCGCGATCGCGCTGCAGGGCGGTTTGGGCTGTTTTGTGCCAGGATTCGGCTTCTTGTCGGATCTGGGCCAGTTGTTGCTGGAGTTGGTTTCCGTCACCAAGAGGGAGGTCCGAGCTTCTTGTAGCAAGCGTTCGGCTTGGACAGGATCCGCAGACTGTTGAGCTTGACTGAGGAGATTCTGCACCCCTAGGGCACCGGCGGCTGCCAAGGCTGGCAGCACGAGCGGGCCACCGAGGAGTAGCCCACCAACGGCCCCGATTGCTAGCGATCGCTCAACTTGGCTGCTGTTTGCCCGACCCGTTTTGCACCAAGTGGCGAAGTGTTCGCAGTTGCTGAACAGGACGTTGTAGCGTTGTTCCCCCAGACGACTGAGGGCGCGTTCGATCGTGATGTCGGCAGGGTCGCAGTCGGCATAATCACGCAGCCGAATGGGCTCGCCCCGACGGAAGTATTCTTTGCTGGTGCGAACAATCGTTTCGCCTTCGAGGTAGTGCACGACGGTGCCATCCCCAATATCAATGCCGTGATGGGTGTACAGTCCGCCCCGTCGATCGACAACGAGATGATCGCCTTGTGCCATAGAACCGAGAAGAGTCCTCTTCGCTAGGGTAGCGAGCTGCGGGGGGCTTGGAGGAACGGTCGTGCGATCGCGGCAAAAGTGGTTGGATCCTCCAGCATCGGTAGGTGTCCAACTTGGGGAATAACCACCTGCCGACAGCGATTGCTGAGGGTTGCAGCCTGCTCAGCCAAGGCAACTGGTGCAATCTGATCAAACTGGCCCGAAATCAGTAGAGTCGGCACAGCGATCGATCGCCAAGCCTGACCGAGTTGCTCGATAGCATTGGCGCTGACAGCGTCTTGCAGGCTGCCGATCGCGGCTTCGGTATCCGCTTGCAGAAAGTCCGCCAGAAAGGATCGAGTGGTTGCTGGATCAAGCGGTCGATGACAGAAGCGACTGAGAATCAGGCGATCGAGGCCAGGAATTTGCTGCCAGAGCGGCGATCGCGAGCGCACAAGGAGCTGGCTGATCTGCTGAAAAATCGCAAAGGCGATCGGGGAGTAAGTAAACAGTCCGCTGGCGGTCAACAGCAGACGATCGCAGCGATCGGGATAAGCCTGGGCAAATAGGAGCGCGATGCTGCAGCCCCAAGAGTGAGCCACAATCCGGACTGGCGGTAACGCAAGCTGATCAAGTAGAGCGACTACATCCGCAACCGTTGCTTGCAAGCTGTAGTCCTGACCTGCTGGCTGCGATCGGGCTTCACCAAAGCCGCGCCAATCGAGAGCCAGTCCTGCTCCACAATCCTCCAGCGCTTGGGCCATTGGCTGCCAATTACGACGACTGCCCCCCCAACCATGGAGATAGAGAATGGGCGCTTGGCGATCGCCTGCTAAAGTCCATTCCGCTTGCAGTGACCCCCCTTGGGGTGAGGCGATCGCAATCAAGCGGATTCCGGTGTGGGCAAACTGGACGGGAGCAAGAGTACGTCTGCGCTAGAGCGTTTTTCAACCATCTCCCGCGTGATCGTGCAGTGGGTGACGTCCTGACGCGAGGGCAGTTCGTACATCACTTCCAGCATGATCTCTTCGACAATGCCGCGGAGTGCCCGCGCTCCGGTCTTACGGCGGAAGGCTTCACGAGCGATCGCTTCGATCGCATCTTGGCGAAACTCCAGCTCGACGCTGTCCATGTGCATCAGCTTCTGATACTGCTTGACCAGCGCATCCCGGGGTTCGGTCAGGATTTCCGTCAACGCCGTTTCGTCGAGCGGATCGAGGACCGCCGTGACGGGCATCCGGCCAATAAATTCGGGAATCAGGCCAAACTGGACCAGATCCTCGGGTTCCATGTGGCGCAGGATGGCCGCTGCCCGCTGCTCCTTGGTTTTGCTCTCTTCTGGGTGAACAAAGCCGATCGATTTTTTGCCAAGACGGCGATCGACTAGTTTCTCCAACCCGACAAAAGCACCACCACAGATAAACAGGATGTTGCGCGTATCGATTTGGATACAGTCCTGATAGGGATGCTTGCGACCGCCTTGGGGGGGGACATTGGCAATTGTGCCTTCCAGCATCTTCAGGAGTGCCTGCTGGACGCCTTCGCCCGAGACATCGCGCGTGATCGAAGGGTTTTCGCTCTTGCGCGCGATTTTGTCGATTTCGTCGATGTAGATGATGCCGCGTTGAGCTTCCTCGATATCGAGATCGGCCACTTGCAGGAGCCGCAGCAGAATGTTTTCGACGTCCTCACCGACGTAGCCGGCTTCGGTCAGGGTTGTCGCATCAGCGACGGCAAAAGGAACATCTAACAGCTTGGCAAGCGTCTGAGCCAGCAAGGTTTTACCGCAGCCCGTTGGTCCAATCAGCAGAATATTCGACTTCTGGATTTCAATCGTTTCGCCTGCTTCCTCCGCTGATTGCTGGTAGGCGAGCCGCTTGTAGTGGTTGTAAACCGCTACCGACAACATCTTTTTGGCTTCGTTTTGACCAATGACGTGGTGGTCAAGATAGCGCTTGATGTCGTGGGGCTTGGGAATCTGCGACAGCGTTAGCGATCGCTTCGGTTTGCGTGGGCCTTGGTGACTAGTGGTAGCAGCAGTGGCTGGTTTAGGGCTACCGGGCGGCGGTGCTGGGTTGGCATTACCGTCGAACAGCTCTTCGTCGAGGATTTCGTTGCAGAGGTCGACGCACTCATCACAAATGTAGACTCCAGGGCCGGCGATGAGTTTGCGCACCTGCTCCTGGGATTTTCCACAAAAAGAGCACTTCAGGTGAGAGTCGTATCTCGACATCACGCCTGCCCGCTACTGGAGAACAGCATCATTATGGTCGGTGATGGCCATGGTTGGCCGTGTAAGTACCTGATCAATTAATCCGTAAGCCTTGGCTTCTTCCGGCGACATGAAGAAGTCGCGATCGGTGTCGACTTCAATTTTTTCGAGGGGCTGGCCTGTGTGCTGGGCGAGCAAGTCGTTCAGCGTGCTCTTGTGATAGAGGATTTCTCTCGCTTGGATTTCAATATCCACGGCCTGACCCTGAGCACCGCCGAGGGGTTGGTGGATCATGATCCGAGCACTCGGAAGCGCCATCCGCTTGCCTTGGGCACCCCCCGAAAGCAGGAATGCCCCCATGCTGGCCGCTAGGCCAAAACAGATGGTGGCGACATCCGGCGCAACCTGCTGCATTGTGTCGTAGATCGCCATCCCTGCCGTGACGGAGCCGCCGGGGGAGTTGATATAGAGCTGAATGTCTTTCTCTGGATCTTCGGCTTCCAGAAAGAGCAGCTGGGCCACGATCGAATCGGCAACGGCATCATCAACGCCAGTCCCTAGGAAGACAATCCGTTCGCGTAGCAAGCGGGAATAGATGTCAAAGGCGCGTTCGCCCCGGCCGGACTGCTCTACCACCGTCGGCACAATGGCTTGGGAGCCTGCGATCGCTTGAATCTGCGGCTGCTGCCAGCGGCTGTCGAGACCAGCGGCCAGTCGTCGGCTGTGGATGGGCAGAGAAGCGTGGGACGAAAACATAGAGGAAGGCACTGGATACAGCAGCGGCAGCGAGAGAGTCCCGCTGCCGACAATTATGCCGCGCCGAACTGGTCGACTGTGAGCGAGCGGCTTAGGCTTTTTTCTTGCCTTTCTTCGCTTTGGGTGCTTCAGGGGCTTCTTCTGCAGTTTCCGTCGCGGTTGTTTCCACGGTCGCGGAGGCAGCATCGACTTCAGTTTCTGCTGCTTTGGGGGCGACGAAGGTCACGCTGTTGTTGGCCTCAAACCACTCCAGCAGTTTGTCCTCTAGTAATTCTTCGCGGACGACCGTGATGAGGCGATCGCGATCGACTTCTTGCGGGCGAGGATAGTTGCTCAGCAGTTCAGCTGCCCGAGCCTTCACGGCTTCGTCATCAACCTGAGTCTCGGTGACTTTTGCCAACTCACCCAGGGCGATCGTGCGGCGCAGACGTTGCTCGTCTTCGTCCTTGGAATTTTCGCGCAACCGTTCCAGTACTTCTTCGGTGAACAGCTTGCGGACATCCATGCCTTGTCCCGAGAGACGGCTGGCCGTCTCGTTGATCATGGCAGAGATTTCGCGCTGGAGCAGCGACTCGGGAATTTCCACATCCAGCTGATCGGCCAACGCAGTCAGGATCGCGTCACGCTTGCTGGCTTTGACTTCGCTCTCATGTTCCGCTTGGAAGCGCTCGGTCAAGGCTGTTTTCAGCTCTTCGATCGTTTCGTACTGGCTGGCTTCCTGAGCGAAGGCATCATCCAGTTCTGGCAGATCGCGGGTTTTCAGCTCTTTGAGCGTGATTGTGAACTGGGCAGCTTTGCCGGCGACTTCTTCCTGGGCATAGGTCTCGGGAAAGGTGGCATCAACGGTGCGGGTTTCTTCGATCGCCATGCCAACGATGCCGCTGATGAAGCCTGGGATAAAGCGATCTTCTTCAACTTCAATTTGGAAGTCGGTGCCGCTACCACCCGGAATTTCTTCGCCGCTCTCGACGAGGATGCCTTGGAAGTCGATCACGGCCACATCGCCGATCGCCGCATTGCGGCCTTCGACGGGGACCAAGGTCGCCATCTGTTTTTGTTGCTCGGCTAAAACATTGTCAACGCGGTTGGCATCAAAGGGCACCTCAGCCACTTCGACCGTCAAGCCGGTGTACTGCGCTAGGGTTGCCGTCGGCTGCACGTCGACACTGGCTTCAAAGCTGAAAGACTTGCCGGGTTGAAAGGCAGCAACGAGCGTCTCAAAGTCGCTGCTCAACTGGTAGTTGCCGATCGCTGGAATCGATTCTTGGGCGATCGCCGATTCCAAGCTTTGCTGAACCAAGTCCTCAATAGCGTTGGCCTTGAGAGCGGTTTCACCCAAACGCTGAATCAGAACTGGACGGGGGACTTTCCCAGGACGAAAGCCGGGGAAACGAACTTCGCGACTGAGGCGGGTGAGGGTACGCTCGTAGACTTGGCGCGACTGTTCGCCACTGACTTCAATCTGCAGACCAACGCGACTGGCCGGCAGCTTCTCCTGGGTAACTTTTATCGACATCCGAGTTCAGATTATTTGAGGGAGCTGGTTGCAGCGTGGGCAATGATCCAGTGGCCTTGCCATAGGCCAATGATCGCGCTCGAGATCTCAGGGGGATGGCGATCGCGGATCGAGGCTTCTTTTTTCTGCAGTCTTTGATCGTATCTGATGGACATGGCTCCTGACCAGAATCGATCGAATTGCTCCCAGTCACGCTTCAGCCTTGTGGCGATCGCCCGCATCAGGAACAATGCCATGCTGAAACAGGCATAGCGATGTTGTGAGGCCATGCAAGAGGCAAAAGTTGCGGCAATTTTGGGAGCCGGTGCTTGGGGAACGACCCTGGCTCAGCTCTTGCGCAGCAATGGCCTTGAGGTGCGGCAATGGTCTCGCCGAAGTGAGACCTCTTTGGCAGCAACATTGGCAGAGGCCGATCTCTGGATTATGGCGGTCTCCATGGCCGGCTTGGCTTCCGTGGCGGATCAAGTGGCAGCCCTCCAACTGGGCGATCGCGCGATTTGGGTGAGTGCAACTAAAGGACTGGCGGATCTGGGCTGGCGGACTCCCTCTCAGGTTCTCAGCGATCGCTTCCCGCTGCAGCCGATTACGGTGCTCTCAGGGCCCAATCTTTCCAAGGAAATTAGCCAGGGATTACCCGCAGCGACCGTGATTGCCAGTCGCGATCGCCATGCAGCGGCCGTGGTTCAGCAGGCGTTTGCCAGCGATCGCTTTCGGGTCTATACCAATCGCGATCCCCTCGGAACCGAGCTGGGCGGGGCTCTCAAAAATGTGATTGCGATCGCTGTCGGGGTCTGTGATGGTCTCTGTCTGGGTGCCAATGCGCGATCGGCCTTGGTAACGCGAGCCTTGGCAGAAATTCTGCGCGTGGGGGCCTATTTCGGTGCCCGCACGGAAACGTTCTTTGGACTGTCAGGGCTAGGTGATTTACTGGCGACCTGCACCAGTCCGCTCAGTCGCAACTATCAAGTTGGATTCCGGCTCGCGCAAGGTGAGAGCTTGGCTGCGGCACTAACGGCGATCGCAGCCACGGCTGAAGGCGTATCTACCGCTCGAGTGCTGGCCCAGCTGGCCAGCCGTGAGGGACTAGAGTTGCCGATCGCGGCCTGTGTGGCGGAGTTGTTAGATAACCGGATTTCGCCAACAACCGCCATTGAGCGGCTGATGGCTCGCGATCTGAAAGCGGAATTGGTCCGAGAGAATCAGAACGTAGCCAGCAATACCTTACCCCTGGCGATCGCAGAGCCTCTGGCGATGAAAAAAACCTACGTCCTCGATACGAACGTGCTTTTGCACGATCCAATGGCACTGTTTCGCTTTGAGGATAACGATCTCGTGATTCCAATCACGGTGATCGAAGAGATTGATCGCTTCAAGAAGGATCTCAATGAACGGGGCCGCAATGCCCGCCAGATTTCTCGACTGTTAGATGGCTTTCGGAGCAAAGGGCATCTGATTGAGGGCATCACGCTTGACCACGGCGGCAAGCTGCGGGTTGTCATGCTTGAAAAAACCTTTCTTGAGCAACTGCCTAGCGGCTTGATTGCCAATGCAAATGACAACGCAATTCTGGCTGTAGCGCTGGCACTGCAACAACAAAATGGTCAGCCGACAATTCTAGTCACTAAAGATACAAATCTTCGGATTAAAGCTGATGCAACAGGGCTCTGTGCTGAAGATTATGAGTCTGACAAAATTGATTTTTCGGAACTCTACAGCGGCACAGCTGAGGTCTATCTTGCTCCCGACCAACTCCAAGTTTTTCGACGGGAGGGTGGCTTGGATCTCAGCGGAGAATTTTTTCCGAATCAAGCCCTGACACTCGTTGATGAAACAAATCTCTCCCATACGCTCCTCGGGCGCTATCGAGCTAGCGATCGCCGCGTTGTGCCTTTGATTCAGCCGCCCAAAATGGGCATCAGCCGCATTCATGCCCGTAATCGTGAGCAGCAGTTTGCCCTTGATCTGCTACTGGACGACAACATTCAGCTCGTGACGCTGGTTGGAAAGGCTGGAACGGGGAAAACGCTCTTAGCAGTGGCGGCAGGTCTGCATAAAGTAGCGGATGAGCGCCACTTTAGCCGCCTTTTAGTTTCGCGGCCAATTTTCCCAATGGGACGAGATTTAGGGTTCTTGCCAGGCGATTTACAGGAAAAGCTCGCGCCTTGGATGCAGCCAATTATTGATAATCTCGACTTTATTTTGGGTGGTGCTAACAACAATGGCGATCGCCCCAGTAATAAGCAGCAAAACTATCAAGATTTGATGGGAATGAATCTACTCCAAATTGAACCACTGACTTATATTCGCGGTCGTTCAATCCCACGCCAGTTCATGATTGTTGACGAAGCCCAGAATCTGACGCCCCATGAGATTAAAACGATTCTGACCCGTGCCGGTGAAGGGACGAAAATCGTTCTCACTGGAGATGCTTACCAGATTGATAATCCCTACGTTGATGCTTCGAGTAACGGACTGACCTACGTTGTTGAGAAATTTAAGAACGAAGCAATTGCGGGGCATATCACCCTCGAGCGGGGCGAGCGATCGCCTCTCGCTGAACTGTCCGCTAATCTGCTTTAATCACTGGGATGTCTGCTCCCGACTGTAACCCCCACAAAGACCTGCTCGAACGCGTACTGCGCGACAGTGTTTTTGATCTCTGGGCCATGATCGATCGCATCCTGATGCTGCCACGGTTGCCCCACGATCGCTTTTGTGTGTGTATTTTTGGCTCGGCACGGCTCATGGCCGATAATCCGGTCTATCAGGATGTGCAATGGCTTGCTCAGGAGCTGACCTACCTAGGCTGCGACATTGTCACAGGTGGTGGGCCCGGTTTGATGGAAGCGGCGAATGCTGGCAGTGTCAGTGCAGACCCTGAAAATCGAACGCGATCGGTGGGGCTCCGCATTGACCTTCCCCACGAACAGGGCAGTAATCCCTACGTTGAAGAGCTGTACGAACACAGCAACTTTTTCTCAAGACTCCATCACTTTGTTTTAGAGGCAGATACTTTCGTGGTGATGCCTGGTGGAATTGGCACGCTGCTAGAGCTGGTGACTATCTGGCAACTCCTACAAGTGTCTAAGCTGCCCCCAACACCCCTGATTTTGGTGGGCTCGATGTGGCGTGACTTCTTGATCTGGGCCAATGCTGCCATGGCTAAAGGGCAACCAGCTCCCGCCAGTGAAGTGGATTTAGAAATTCCAATTGCGGTTGAGCAGGTATCCGAAGTTTTACCTTTGTTACGACAAGCGCAAACTCGCTGGCAACAAAGCTGCCCAATCATCACTAATTAGCAGTTCTGCCATTACCTTGGGTAGCAGGACGATAATCCTGGCTTAGTTCATTCATGCACTCCTGCATGATCCCTCACCCAGAATGCTGTCATTTTTTTCCTGGATACCTCTTCCCAGACTGAGGGACTGGCCTGCCATTACCCTGGCAGCTGGAGTTCATATCCTGATCTCTCAGTTTGCCTATTCCTATATCAGTTTTACTGATGCAAAAGTCACCCCTATTTGGCCCTCAGCGGGAGTACTGCTAGCAGCTCTTTTTTGGCGGGCCCACAGGTGTGGCCTGGCATCTTCATCGGCGATTTTTTACTGAAGCTGATGACAGGTTTGGGCGTTGGAGTGAGCCTGAGTGGCGCAGTTGCTAATGCCAGTTCTCGCTTGGTCGCCTATGCGGTCGCAAAACGAGCCATTAGTCGTTCAAGTCGCTTGCAAACACTTGATGAAGTTTGGACACTTTTAGCGGCAGCAGTAGCTCAAGCAACGGTATCTGCCCTAATAGGAGCAACTGGGAATTGCCTATTTGGCGCGGCTAGTTGGAATCGCTTCTTCACAATTGGCTGGACTTGGTGGACCGGCAATGCCAGCAGTGCGATTTTATTTTTTCCGGTTGTCTTGCTATGGTGCAATCAATGGCGTCAGTCGCTGCAACTTTCTGCTAAGCGTTGGCTAGAGCTCTTCATTATTAGTGCAATCATTCTTGCGATCGCAACCTTAGCATTTGCGAGTAAACCCTATCCAGTATCTTCACTAGTTATTCCAGTCTTCGTCTGGCTGGCGCTACGTTTTAACAGCACTTGGGTATCAACAGGGATTACTTTTATTACCCTGTTTGCTTTTATTTCGACTGCTAATGGCAAAGGGCAATTTAGTGTCTTGGCGGTGAATGAAGCACTGATCCTTTTGCAAAGCTACAACAGCAGTATTGCTGTGATGAGTTTTAGTCTCAATGCAGTGATTAGCCAAGCTAGAAATAGTCAGACATACTTGCGACAAATTCTTGATCATCTTCCGATTGGTGTTGCTGTTCATGAGCTGACAGGTCGAATGACTTATGTGAATGCAGTTGGTCGAGAGATTTTAAGAGGCAAGTATAAGAGTGCCACACTTGAGGAAATGGCTAAGTTTTTTAATATTTATCAGGCAAGTAAAAACAGACTCACCCCGATTGAAGAGCTACCCCTGGCGATGGCTCTTCAAGGCCAGTTAAGCCATACTGAAGATCTTGAATTACGCTGGCCTGATCGCACTATACCTTTAGAGGTTTGGGGAATTCCTATCCATGATGAAACCGGCCATATCAAAGAAGGAATGACTGTTTTTCAAGATATTCATGAACGCCTTGAAAATGCTCGTCTGATTCAACAAGCAAATGAACAGCTATCCCTTACAGTTCAAGAATTAGAAGCTGCTAATCATAAGTTAGAGCAGGAGGCCTCGGAACGACAGCAAGCCCAAGCTCAACTCTGGCATTTGGCTCACTTTGACACACTGACTCAACTTCCTAATCGAGCCTATTTTGTTGAGCAATTACATGCTTGGTTCAATCGTTATAAGGCTGATCATCAATATCCGTTTGCTGTTCTCTTCTTAGACTGCGATCGCTTCAAAATTGTCAATGACTCCCTCGGTCATAGTGCGGGTGATGTTCTGCTCACGCAAGTTGCACAACGCCTGCAAAGCTGTATTGCTTCGCCAGTGATCTTCGCGCGCCTCGGTGGCGATGAGTTTGGGGTGTTAGTCCCAGCTCAAGACCCCGGCTATCCTCAGGATCTCGCGGAGCAACTGCATGAGTTAATTGTCCATCCGTTTGAAATTCAAGGACAGCGTATCTACATCGGTGTCAGCATCGGCATCAGTTTTGTCTCTGCCCAGATCGATGCTGCTGAAGAGTTGCTCCGCAGCGCGGATACAGCAATGTATGCTGCCAAACGCAATCCCCTCAGTCGTGGCATTCAGATCTTCTCGGCTAAACTCTCTGCCAATTCCCTCAAGAACCTTGCTCTAGAAACAGCCCTACGGGAGGCAATTAAGCAAGCAGATATTGATCTTTTCTACCAGCCCATCGTCGATCTTGAGACCGGCGCTCTCGTCGGGGCGGAAGCATTAGCCCGCTGGTTTCATCCTGAGCTGGGCAACATTCCCCCCTTGGAATTTGTGACCCTCGCTGAGCGATCGAAACTAATTTTCAGTCTCGGTAATTTTATTCTTGAAAAGGCCTGCCTGCAGATTCACCTCTGGCAACAGGATCACTTGATTACTCCTGGCGACTTCATCTTGCACGTCAATATCTCGGCCCAGCAGATTTGTCACGAAGACTTTGAGGACTGGATCAAAGATATTCTGCAAAGAACGGAAATATCCGCTCAGAATCTCATGCTAGAAATTACTGAGTCCAGTGTTGCTGAAGATATTGACCAGCAGTTGCTCAAGCTGCTCGATGAGCTGAAATCGATGGGAGTCCAGCTGAGCATCGATGACTTTGGAACAGGGTATTCTTCGCTGAGCTACTTGCAAAGGCTGCCGGTTAATTCCCTCAAAATCGATCGCTCCTTCATCCATCAAATCAACTTGGCTGGGGATAACCGCCAGGTCGCCCAAGCCACGATCGCGCTGGCCCATAGCTTTGGCTTGGAGGTTGTTGCCGAAGGCATTGAAGAAGAGTCTCAGCTCTACTGGTTGCGGCAGCTAGGCTGCGATATGGGGCAGGGCTATTACTTCTCGAAGCCCCTATCAGCTGCTGATATGACCGAGTTTCTGCGCTGCCACGGCTCTGCTAGCCAAACCCGGTAAGGCGCAGGCGTATAGTGGAGGGCGTTGCCCCCTGAGGTCTGCATGCGGATTCTGTTCGTGGCTGCCGAATGTGCTCCCTTCGCCAAAGTGGGAGGCATGGGAGATGTGGTTGGTTCCCTGCCCAAAGTGCTGAAAGCTCTGGGCCATGATGTCCGAATCTTCATGCCGTACTACGGCTTTCTGAACAGTAAGCTCGATATTCCCGCTGAACCGATCTGGTGGGGCTACGCGATGTTTAATCACTTCGCGGTTTACGAAACGCAGCTGCCCGGTTCAGATGTGCCGCTCTACTTAATGGGGCATCCAGCTTTTGATCCGCATCGCATCTACTCAGGAGAAGACGAAGACTGGCGCTTCACGTTTTTTGCCAATGGGGCTGCTGAATTTTCTTGGAACTACTGGAAACCACAAGTCATTCACTGCCACGATTGGCACACTGGGATGATTCCGGTTTGGATGCACCAGTCCCCGGATATCTCGACTGTCTTCACCATTCATAACTTGGCCTACCAAGGGCCGTGGCGCTGGAAGCTCGAGAAGATCACCTGGTGCCCTTGGTACATGCAGGGCGACAGCACCATGGCGGCGGCCTTGCTCTATGCCGATCGCGTCAACACGGTATCGCCCACCTATGCCCAGCAGATTCAAACACCGACCTACGGTGAAAAGCTGGAGGGTCTTCTCTCATTTATCAGTGGCAAGCTAAGCGGCATCCTTAACGGGATTGATGTTGATAGCTACAACCCTGCAACGGATACGCGGATTGTGGCCAACTGCGATCGCGACACTCTTGATAAACGACTGAACAATAAGCTGGCGCTCCAAAAGGAGATGGGGCTTGAGGTCAATCCCGATCGCTTCCTGATTGGCTTTGTGGCTCGTCTAGTCGAGCAGAAGGGCATTGACTTGCTGCTGCAAATTCTTGATCGCTTTCTGTCTTACAGCGATGCCCAATTTGTTGTCTTAGGAACGGGCGAGCGCTACTACGAAACCCAGCTCTGGGAGTTGGCGACCCGCTATCCGGGCCGGATGTCCACTTATCTGATGTACGACGAGGGGCTGTCGCGACGCATTTATGCCGGTAGCGACGCCTTCTTGGTGCCCTCTCGTTTTGAACCTTGCGGTATCACGCAAATGCTGGCACTGCGCTACGGCAGTGTGCCGATTGTGCGCCGTACGGGGGGGTTGGTCGATACGGTCTTCCACCACGATCCGCGTCATGCCGAGGGCAATGGCTATTGCTTCGATCGCTACGAGCCGCTGGACCTCTATACCTGTCTGGTGCGGGCTTGGGAGAGTTACCAGTACCAGCCCCAATGGCAAAAGCTACAGCAACGGGGTATGGCCGTTGATCTGAGCTGGAAACAATCGGCGATCGCCTACGAACAGCTCTACGCTGAAGCGATTGGGCTACCGATCGATGTCTTACAGGAGGCCTAGGGTCGGAGGAGGCGATCACTTATGGGGTTTTGGCAGCGGCTGCAAGGGTCATGGCGCGCGAGTCAGGTGGCCGTTTGGTCGCGGCTCAATCGCTGGAGTCGGCAACAACTGGTGGCACTGCAAGCTGCAGAAGCAGCGATCGGCAGCGATCGTCCTGAACTCGATCGGCGTTTGCAAGGGCGCGACTGGCTGGGTCTAGTCGGCGCAGGCTTGGCGATCGCGATCGCAGTCTGGCTGAGCCAACAACCGCTATCTTGGCCCAAACTGCAAGTGCGGCTGCCAGAACCTGTGGTGACGCCCGTCGAACCGCAGCCCGCTCCTGATTTATTGCCGCCGCCGAAAGCCCTTCCCGTTACGCCGCCCCCCGCACCAAAACCAGCACCGGAACCGCCACGTCCCTCGCGGCCAACGGAAATTGATCCCAATGCCCGCCTGATTGAGGCGATCCAGTCGGAAGTCTCAGCGATTAGCGATCGCTATAGTGAGGCGCTGATCTTGGGCGTGGAGGCCAACTTTGTCGGTAGCCGCCTCCGTCTGCGCTTGAGTGACGGCTGGGGCAGCCTTGCGGCTAGTCAGCAGGATCAACTGGCGCAAGAGGTCTTTCAGCAGGTGCGGGAACTAGGCTTCCGCCGCCTCGAAATCGTAGATGAGCGCGATCGCCTCTTGGCTCGCAGTCCGGTGATTGGCGCTGAGATGCTAATTGTCAGTCGCGAATCTTGACCATTGATAGGTCTGATGGGAGGCGTACCCAACAACAGGCTATGGTGATCCCAGACTTGAACTCTCGTTGCTATGCCTCGCCCTCTGACTCGCCAGCAAATCATCCAACGGGATCTGCGCTTGATTCGGCGGCGGCTGCAGCGACTTTTGACAGCATTTCCACAGGCAACCCAACAGTTTTTGGGTCGTGTCGTTGCTGTGGGTAATGTCCGCAGCGATCGTGAGGTTGATCAGCTAGTGGATCAGGTCAAAACCAATCTCAACCAAGGCATCAGCCAAGCCTTTGAAACCGAGGAGCCAGAGTCTCGCTAATCTGCGATCGTCAAGCTTCAACTCAGTCCTCAGCTGAAGTGGCCTGTTTAGCTTAAATGGAGTGGAGCTAACCGGACTCGAACCGGTGACCCCTTGCATGCCATGCAAGTGCTCTACCAACTGAGCTATAGCCCCATTTAGCGATATTAATGTTTTCGTATTTGCCAGCGATTGTCAAGCCAGTGCTTCAGAGCCGGTGCAGTCTAGCGGGGGCTTTGCAGCATGAAGCAGCAGTGCTTGGCCCACAGGATGAACTGCGATGATTGCCACTCCTAGCTTGGCCGATCGCCTCCAGAAGATGCGGGCGCAACTGCGAGCCGGGCAGCAGCAGCTCGCGGCTTGGCAGGCCGGTAGCCTAGCTGTCTCGGCAGTACCCGGCGCAGGTAAATCAACGGGGATGGCGGTAGCAGCCGCGATCGCTCTTGCCCAGCGCCCTCAACGCGATCGTCGACAGCTCTACCTTGTTACGGTGACGCGATCGGCCGCCCTCAACCTGCGTCAAAAAGTCCGCGAAACCCTGCAGCAACTGGGACTTTCGGCTGTTGGCTTTACGGTGCAAACCCTACACAGCCTGTCGTTGCAGATTGCCAGCACCGCGCCTGACTTGTCCAATCTCTACTGGGATCAGGTTAGTTTGGTCTCCGATCGCCGCAAAGCCCAGCTACTCCGCCAAGCAATCGACCAGTGGATTGAGGCAAACCCCACGCTGTTTCAGCAGTTGTTGAGGGGGACGGGCTTCGATGGCGAACTGGCAGAACAACTGCGCCGCAGCAGTGTGTTGCGCAACGAGTTCCTGTTCGAACTCGCCAAGACTCTGATTCCTGAAATTAAAAGTTCTGGTCTGTCACCCGCAGACTTTGCCGATCGCCTCTCCCCGTGGCCAGTGCTGGGCGACTACCCCCTGCTGGTGATCGCTCAGGGACTCTACGAGTTCTATCAAGTCGGCCTCCAGCAAGCCAGTTTGATCGACTTTGATGACATGGTGCTTTCAGCAGTGCGGGTGCTGGATAACCCTCAGGCTCGCAGAACATGGCAGTCCTCGATTCTGGCATTGTTTGAAGATGAAGCTCAGGACTCGTCGCCGTTGCAGATGCAATTGTTGGAACGGCTGGCCCCCGTCACAACCGATCAGCAACTGCAGCTAGTACGCGTCGGCGACCCCAATCAGGCAATTAACTCCACCTTCACCTCGGCGGATCCACTCTTTTTCCGCCAGTTTTGTGAGCAGTGCGATCGCCGTCAGCAGCTAGTGATGTTCGATCAAGCCGGTCGCAGTAGCCCCACAATTTTCCGAGCGGCTAACTTTGTCCTGCAGTGGGTCAATCGGCACTGGGCTCATTCAGACTCGCTCCGACCCTTCCGCGAACAAGCGATCCAGCCTGTTGATGCCGAGGATCCGCAACTGAATGCCAATCCTGAGCCGTTGGGTTTAGGACTGGAACTCCTACAAACCGAGACTACGATCGCTACGGTCGAACGTCTCCAGCAGCGTTTGATTGATCTGTATGCTGCCAATGCTGAGACCCAGGCAGCGATTCTAGTCCGTGAAAACCGGCAGGCTCACTATCTGCGCGATCGCCTGACCGAACCTTTGGCCAAAGCCGGAATCCACCTCTGGGAAGCCAGCGATCGCGATCGCAATCGGCGCATCCCCGAAGAAATGCTGGCGCTGCTCCAGTTCATTGAACGGCCCCACCAGCCCGATCGCCTGCGGGCGGCGCTGCAGGTGCTAGTCAACCGCGATCGCCTGCCTGCACTGCCTTGGGAAGCTTTGCCCGCGCCGGAAATCTTCCTGGGCGATCGCCTCTTCTGGCCGGATGCAAATCCCCGGTTGCTGCCTGCCCAACGGCTTTGTCAGCAGTTACTCAAGGCGCGATCGGAGTTGCCGCCCGAGCAACTGATTCCTTTTCTGGCGCTGACGCTGCACTACGACGGCAGTGAATTGGCGACAGCCGATCAGCTAGCAGATCAACTGGGTCGCCAAGCTTGGAGTAATTTATCGCTGGGGCAATTGCTAGCGGATTTGCAGAATCTCCTGGAGAGCGATCGCCTGACCAGTGTCGAAACGGAAGATCCGGGCCTTGCCTTGACGCGATCTGGGCAGGTCACGATTCTGACCATGCATCGCTCCAAAGGGCTGGACTGGGACTGCGTTTTTCTGCCTTTTCTAGAAGCCTCGCAGATCCCCGGTGGGCGATCGCCCAAGCAAAGTGAGGCATTTTTAGGTCCCCAACCTTGGATTGCGATCGCGCGGCTGCAACTACGACGCGCTTTACAAGCTGAGACAGGCGCAGGCGTTGAACCTTTCACCGATCTAGCCGCCGCAGTCTCTGAGGCTCAAGCCCTGCGAGAAGCTGAGGAATATCGTCTGCTCTACGTCGCCATGACCCGCGCCAAGCGACTGCTCTGGATGGCCTCGGCTCAACAAGCGCCTCGTAACTGGACGTTTCCCCAGTCCCTCATCGATCAAACTCCTTGTCCGGCGCTCGCTGCGCTCTATCGCCAGTTTCCCCAACACCGCTGCTGAGGCTCGTTCAGGTTGCTGCAACTGTGATCAGAACTAGATAGCGCCAAGTAGTAAGGCGAGCACTGCTTTCTGGGCATGGAGGCGGTTTTCAGCCTGATCCCAGACGCGGGACTGCGATCCTTCTAGTACTTCCGCCGTGATCTCTTCTTCGCGGTGAGCCGGCAGACAATGCAGCACGATCGCGGCGGGATCGGCTTTTTCTAGCAGGGCTTGGTTGAGTTGGTAGGGCGTAAAGGCTTTGACCCGCGCTTGGGCTTCTTCCTCTTGCCCCATGCTGGCCCAAACATCGGTGTAGAGCACATGAGCCCCTTGGGAGGCTGCGATCGGATCGTGGAGGATTTCTACCTTGGCGCGATCGCCAGCAATCTGCTGCGCTTTGGCAACAATCCGCTCCTGCGGCTGATAGTCAGGCGGGCAAGCAATCCGCACATTCATCCCGACTTGGGCGCACCCTAGCAGCAGCGAATGGGCGACATTATTGCCATCCCCGAGGTAGGTCAGCGTTAGGTCTTGCCACTGACCAAAGTTTTCTTGAATCGTCTGCAAGTCCGCCAGAATTTGGCAGGGATGGTAGTCATCTGTCAGGGCATTGATGACGGGAATATCGGCGTAGTGGGCGTATTCTTCTAGGTCTTGCTGGGCGAAGGTACGAATCGCTAGCGCATCCAAATAGCGGCTGAGAACCCGTGCTGTATCTGCGATCGGTTCACCCCGCCCCACTTGGGTGACGTTGGGGTTGAGATCCAAGACTTGGCCGCCCATCTGCATGATGGCTGCCGAAAAGCTGACGCGGGTGCGAGTGGAGGACTTACTGAAAATCAGTCCTAGTGTCTTAGGACAATGGACAGTCGTTTGACCCGACTTGAGAGTGGCGGCCAGTTCCAAAATTTCGAGAACTTCTGCACTCGAAAGGTCCGCTAGCGTCAGTAGGTCGCGTCCTGCCAGTCCCATCGATCGCCTCCCCTGCAGAAACCTCTCATTCTACAGAGGCGATCGCCGCAATGCGCACCAGTCCGTCTGCTTTACCGCGAGAGACTTGCGCTATTGGTGTTGACTGCTTGGGGAGTGGCAACAGTTTGGAGACGTTGTTGGCAAGCCCGCACCGTGTCGACAAAGCGACCAACGCGCACGGGATCGATCGATTGCTCGCGTTTGCCTTGACGCTTCAGCGAAGAGGAAACAATCACACCATCGGCTGCTTGCAGCAGTTGGCCAATGTTCTCAATCGAAGCCCCGCTACCGATGAACACGGGAACATCGCCCGCAGCCGCTTTTGCCAGCTCCAAATCTTCTAGCGACGGTGGGCTGCCGGTTGCCCAACCGGAAAGAATGACGCCATCCGCCAACCCGCGCTCGATCGTGTCTTGCACCGCCACGGTCAGATTGGGGGTTCCCAGCGGTCGGGCATGCTTGACCAAGACATCGGCCAAAATCTGCACGGAACTGCCCAACTCGCGCCGATAGCGCAGTAGTTGATGCGCTTCGCCTTCAATCAAGCCCTGATCTGTGGCCATCACACCCGTCAGGACGTTGACGCGGATGAAAGCTGCACCCGTGCAGCTAGCGATCGCCAAAGCACTGTGGGCATCGTTGCGCAGGACATTCAGCCCTAAGGGAATGGTCACGAGGTTTTGGAGCCGCTCGACCACCAGGGTCATCGCGCTAACAACGGCAGGATCAACGCGATTCTTAGGGAACGGTGCGTCGAAAAAATTCTCAACAATAATGCCGTTAACGCCGCCGGCCGCCAGCGCCGTAGCTTCCTGTTCCGCACGCTCAATCACAGCGCGGAGATTGCCACCCCAGCGAGCCGCTGTGGGCAGCGGTTGCAGGTGCACCACGCCAATGACGGGGGTTGTGGTTCCAAAAATGCGATGCAAATCCACGTCAGAATCGAGTCGCTGCAATCAATCGCGGGTCTGTAACAAGCATCATACTCTCTGGCAGGGATCCCGCTGAATCAGACTGCAAAGCAGTGCGATAGGATCGACAAGCTATTCGACTTTCAGTTGTCGCTTGATCCTCACTGAAAGCGATCGCCTTTCCTTCATTCCGTTTGCGCGCTGCCATGACGGCCAAACCAACGATCGCGTTCTCGCACCTCGGGTGTGAGAAAAACCGCATCGACACTGAACACATGATTGGTTTGCTCGCTGAGGCAGGCTACGGCATCGATGCCAACGAAGCGTTAGCCGATGTAGTGGTGGTCAACACCTGCAGCTTCATCCAAGCCGCTCGCGAAGAATCGGTACGGACGCTTGTAGAGCTGGCGGAGTCGGGCAAAAAAATTGTGATCGCGGGCTGCCTCGCCCAGCACTTCCAAGATCAACTGCTGGCAGAGTTGCCAGAAGCGATCGCCCTCGTTGGGACAGGAGACTATCACCGCATTGTCGATGTGCTGCAACGCACGGAAAGCGGCGAGCGCGTCAATGCCATTTCCCAAGAGCCGAGCTTTATTGCCGACGAAAATCTACCGCGCTACCGTACGACCACTTCAGCCGTGGCTTATCTGCGCGTTGCCGAAGGCTGTGACTATCGCTGCGCCTTCTGCATCATTCCGCATCTGCGCGGCAAGCGGCGATCGCGATCAATCGAGTCGATCGTGGCGGAAGCGAAGCAACTGGCTGCTGAAGGCGTGCAAGAGCTGGTGCTGATCTCGCAGATCACCACCAACTACGGCCTCGATCGCTACGGCAAACCAATGCTGGCGGAACTGCTGCGCCAACTGGGTCAAGTCGATGTGCCCTGGATTCGTATTCACTACGCCTATCCGACCGGTCTGACGCCGGAGGTGATTGCAGCGATTCGAGAAACCCACAACGTGCTGCCCTATCTCGATCTGCCGTTGCAGCATTCCCACCCCGAGATCCTCAAGGCAATGAACCGGCCATGGCAGGGCAATGTCAACGATCGCATCATCGAGAAGCTTAAAGAAGCGCTGCCAGATGCGGTGCTGCGCACCACGTTCATTGCAGGCTTCCCCGGGGAAACGGAGGAGCATTTCCGTCACCTGCAGCAATTTATTCAACGCCACGAGTTCGATCATGTTGGCGTCTTCGCTTTCTCACCGGAAGAGGGAACTGCTGCGATCGACCTCCCCAATCCGGTGCCCGATGACGTTAAGGAAGCACGGCGCGATGCCTTGATGGCCACGCAGCAACCGATCGCAGAACGTCGCAATCGCGCTCAAATCGGTCGCCTCGTCGATGTGCTGATCGAGCAAGAGCATCCCAGCACCGGCCTCAAGATTGGGCGATCGGCACGCTTTGCCCCTGAAGTGGATGGAGTGGTTTACGTCCAAGGAGACGCCGCTTTGGGTCAGCTCGTGACTGTGCGGATTACCGATGCCGATATCTACGATCTGCATGGCGAAGTGGCTAGTGCCGCCGATCTGTTCCAAGTTAGTCGTCAGCCGAGCCTCGCCTAGCTGTCATGCGCCGATTCCAGCGATCGACCGTCATTGATGCCCCGCGCGAACTCGTCTGGGCGTTCCACGAGCAAGCGGATGTTCTGGAGCAACTAACGCCGCCTTGGTTGCCGGTGGAAGTGGTACGGCGTGAAGGTGGTCTGGGTCCTGGCGCTGTCTCAGAGTTTCGACTCTGGTTAGGCCCAGTGCCGATTCGCTGGGTTGCCACCCACAATGATGACTATGAGCCGGGGCGTTGTTTCTGCGATCGCCAGAGCCAAGGGCCGTTTGCTGATTGGCTACACCGGCACATCTTTAGCCGCGAGGGCGATCGCACTCGCCTGATTGATGAAGTCGAATATGCACTGCCCGGTGGCTGGTTGCCGGAGTTGAGCGTTTGCCCCGTGGTCGATGCGCAGCTGGAGCGGCTATTTGCCTACCGCCAACAGGTTACCAAGCAATGGTGCGAGAGTCGCCGCGATGCTTTCCTGCAGTCTAATCGCACAACAAAAGGGCTGCAATCGCTCTAGATTCAGCCCTTGATTGTGTATTGATGCTGAGGCCTCCAGTCGGGTTCAGTAAGGATTCCTTGACCTGCTCTGCTGGGTGATCGCCTATTTGCGGTGGCGGAAGGTGATGCGACCGCGGCCCAAATCGTAAGGGCTGACTTCAACGGTCACTTTGTCACCAGCCAAGACTTTAATTTTGTTCTTGGTCAACTTGCCTGCAGCACGGCACAGGCACTGGTGTCCTGGGGGTTGATCGAGGACTACGAGATAAAAACCATTGCCTTGTTCGCGTTCAACGACGCCAGACGTCTCAATCATGCAAGCTCTGTGGACTTCCAATTGTCCACTCTAGCAGTCCGACCGGACGGGCGATCGCTTCCTGGTTTGAATCAGGCTTCGCGCTTCAGCCAAATTGGCTGTAGACCCGCTGCTTGCGAACCCCGTACGTCTTCCCGAAAACTGTCGCCAATGTGCCAAGCCTCGTGCGGCTGACACTGTTGTTGCGCTAAAGCCATCGCAAAGATCAGGCGATCGGGTTTGGCAGCACCCACTTCCGGCGAAATCGTGATGCTGCTGAAGTAATTCGTCAGCCCCAAGCTGTCGAGTACTGGATAAATGCGGCTATCGAAGTTAGAAATAATTCCCAAGGCAACGCCGCGATCGCGCCAATAGTCCAGTAGCGGCCAGACATCGTCGTAGACAAACCAAGGCTCCGGCCCTTGGAAGTGACGATAGAGGTTGTCAAAGAAATCGGCAAAACTCTGATCAGAAAACTGGACTAAATCCCCCGATCGCTCGAAGGTGCGTCGCGCGATCGCCTGCCACCACTGATATTCCAAGGCGGGAACTTGCTCCGGCGGTGCCTCGGGAAAGGCCAGCGGTGGTGCTTCTTGAAAAGCCGCGTAGAAGGCATCGTTCAAACGCCGTGCGTTGGCATCGACGCCAAACTCCAACGCTAGCTGTCGATAGGCCAGTCCCACACTGCCTTTGACGCCAAACAGCGTGCCGACTGCATCAAAGAAAATTACCTGGGGAAGAGCCATAGCCAGCGATTAGGAATGCAGCAGCGAGTCCAACGGTTGCAGGAGCCAATTCAGACCTACGCGACATTGTTGCGTTGGAGTGGGCATCCGGTAAAGGTAGGCCAAGCGGCGGGCGACTGCCGCTAGGGGGCCTTCCAAAGTCAACCCGAGTCCTGTCAATGTGGCGTTGCCGGAACCCAGCGCCAGCATTTCACCCAAGGCTTGGTATTGGAAATCGCTCAAAGGTTGCTCACGGCGTTGAGCGATCAAATTCGCAGCCAGACAGTTTGCCTGCTGGAACGCTGCCTGAGCGGTGGCCGGAATCGCTTTGCCATCCACCAGTGGTAGCTCTGCCAAGTCACCCAGCGCGAAAAGGTTATTGTGACCGCTGATTTGTAGGGTCAGCGCGGTTTGTAGTTGACCTCGAGCATTTTTGGGTAAATCCAGAGCGGCAACGGCTGCGGGCACTCGGTTGCCAACCGTCCACAAGACCAGATCGATGTTGCTGAGTCGTTCCGTTTGCTCCCCGCGCTGCAGCACGATCGCATCAGCTTCGACGGCAGCCACACCGGTTTTCAGATCCAAGAGAATCTGGCGCTGCTGTAAAGCTCGTTCTGCCGCTTCACGGTTAAATTCTGGCGAGTTGCGCAGAATGTCTTCACCCAGCTCAATCAGGCGAATCCAGGCGCGATCGCCCAAGCGATCGGCCAGTTTGCAGGCCAGCTCGACCCCACTGGGACCCGCTCCCACGATCGCAATGCGGATCTGGCGATCGGGCTGATGTTCCAGCTCACTCAAGCGAGTATTGAGGGCGATCGCGTCGTCCAAACTGCGGAACGGTAGGGCGTGAGTTTCTGCACCGGGGGCGAGATCACGAGGCGTTTCACCCCCCAAAGCCAACACGAGCTGACCAAACTCAAAAACTTGTCCCGACTCCAATACGACAAGCTGTTGCTGGAGATCGACCTCGCTAACAACCCCCCGATGGAATTGCACCGGCGTATTTGCCAGCAGATCGCGGTAGCGGGGCGCGACTTCCCAGCCTTGGAGTTCACCCGTGATCAGTTCGTAGAGCAGCGGCAAAAAAACAAAGCGATCGCCACGGTCAATCAAATGAATCGGCGGCCGACTGGCCCCCTGCCAAGACTGCTGAGCCAGCGCTAGCGCGGTATAGAGACCACCAAAGCCACCGCCGAGGATACAGATTGCTGAGTTGGCGCTGACCATGATGCGCGAGCCTACTGTAATGTTTTGTCTCTTTTGCAGGATAACGATTCACTGCGATCGCCGCCGGTTGTGTGGCTGACGTGGTCAGCTCTGGCGCTTTCCCAATCTTCCTCGGACTGGCTTCTTTGCTGAAACCAGCTGTTGCAGCGATCTTAAAAGGTGCGGCAAACCGCCCAAGCTCACCGAAGGGGAATGCCAAACTGAGAATATTCCTGCTCTCTTCTATTCCTATGGCCAAACATGATCAGGCCCATATGTCGCGCCGTGTCAGCAAGTTTAAGCCCGGTGGTTTGAGCGCGATGACCCGCAAGCAGATGGAATATTACATGGGGGCTAAGCTGCTGGAGCTCGGCGTTGAACCGAAGTCGGCCATCTACCGCTGGAGTACGACGGAAGAAGGTAATGATGCCGTTTACACCTACAGTGCTTATTGGGGCGAGGCCCGGCAGCAGGTGGAACAAGGTTTAGAGCCTGCCGCTCCGACGGCCTAACGCTTTTGACGAACTGTTGCGATCGCTCAAACGAAGTCCATGCCTGCTTTGCTGCCCAGCCTGACCGAAATCAATGCCCAGCTTGCTGATCAAGCAGCAACGCAGATCATTCAGTGGGCAGCAACTGAATTTGGATCGGGGCTGGTGCTCAGCACGAGTTTTGGCATTCAGTCGGCGGTGATGCTGCACTTGGCGACTCAGGTGCAGCCGGATATTCCGGTGATCTGGATCGACACGGGTTATCTGCCTACGGAAACCTATCGGTTTGCGGCAGAGCTGACGGAACGGCTCAAGCTGAATCTGAAGGTCTATCAATCGGAGATCAGCCCGGCGCGGATGGAAGCGCTCTATGGCCGGCTCTGGGAAAGCGAGTCGGTGGAAGACTTCAACCGCTATGACCAAATGCGCAAGGTGGAGCCGATGAATCGTGCCCTGCAAGAACTGGGTGCAACGGCTTGGTTGTCGGGCGTACGACGGCAGCAAACGGCGCATCGCCAGTCAATGGAAATTGTCGAACTCAAACGCGATCGCTATGCGATTCGGCCGATTCTTGGTTGGCACTCCCGCGACGTTTATCAGTACCTGACTGCTCACGATCTGCCCTACCATCCGCTCTTTGATCAGGGCTACGTCACCGTTGGTGACTGGCATTCCAGCCGCCCCCTGCAAGCAGATGACAGTGATGAGCGCAGCACCCGGTTCCGGGGCTTGAAGCAAGAGTGTGGCCTGCACTTGTAACTTGCGATCGCCTTAGTCGCAGGTTCGAATCAGGGTGATCCCGTCTCCGAGCGGCAGCAGACTGACCTGAAGGTTTGGATCAGCCGCGATCGCGGCATTGAAGTTGCGCAGGGCTTGAGTGCGGCGATCGCCATCCTCAGGATCAGCAACTCGACCAGACCAGAGCACGTTATCGACGGCGATCAATCCCTTGGGAGTAAGGAGCGATCGCGCTGTTTGGAAATAGTCAGCGGTGGCGCGCTTATCGGCATCAATCCAAATAAAGTCGAAGCGATCGCCCTGTTGTTGCAACTGCTGGAGGGCGGGACGAATTTCGCCTTGCAACAGTTGAATGCGATCGCCAAAGCCAAGCGATTCCCAATATTGCCTTGCCAAGTCTGTGGTTTGGCGATCGCGATCGAGAGTCAGAATCGAGCCGGTTGGTGGCAGGGCGATCGCCATTGCAAGGGCGCTGTAGCCCAAGCCCGTGCCCAGCTCTAAGACCCGTTGATAGCCACCAATCTGCACAAGCAAGGCTAAAAATTGCGATTGGGTCGGCGTAATTCCCAACTTAGCGGCGGCATGAGTCGCGGTTTGTTGCCGCCACATCTGCAAAACTGCTGGTTCCGGCGGCGTCATTGCCTGCAGATAGTCCGCGATCGCTGCCGTGACAAAGACTTGTTGCCCCATGAAATCGGGTGGAATGCCGTTCCGTACAATAGCGGCTGTTGTGAACGGGCGATCGCGGTGCGCTGGCTGGCTCTAGTTCTCGTCTTGGTGCTTTCGGCCTGTACTGCCTTTGGCCTGCCCGATCGCGCGGTCATTCGCGCTGGCCTGACGCTCCAACTCCAACAAACGGAAACCCAGCTCAGTGATCAGCTGCGTTTGGCCACCCCGATCATTCGGGTGCAGAAGTTGAAGATCCGCGATCGCAAGCCCCTCGACATTGGGGGGCGTCCTGCTTTTCAAGTCCTTGGACAAGCGACTTGGCAACTGCAGCAATCCGGCCAGAAGCAACAGATTAAAGCCCAGCCGTTTGAGTTGTACCTCCAGCGGCAGCCCCAAGCCCGCACCTGGCGGCTCGCCATTCCTCAGCCGTCATCCCAGAGCGATCGCCAAGAGTGGTCAACCTACGCCATCCCCTTGGCTTGAAGGAGCCAGAGCCCGATCGCCGATTGTCAATTAGTTCTGAGAATCACGCGCTTGATCTCTGAGAGCGCAAGCTAAAACTGTTGCAAATTTGCAAGCTTTCTCAATCTTTCCATAGCTTTAGAATCCTTTACCCGCGCGGTTTCTGGCGCTTAGCGTGGGAGACTCAAACAAGATTCGCGGTGCATTGCATTTAGGAGTCTGAGCGAGATGAGCGAGACGCAGCAACCCACTGTCATCATTACGGGCGCTTCCTCGGGCGTGGGTCTCTACGGTGCGAAGGCGCTGGCAGCCCGTGGCTGGCACGTGGTGATGGCTTGCCGCAACCTGCAGAAAGCAGCTGAGGCCGCCAAGTCCTTGGGAATTAACCCCGAGAACTACAGCCTGATGGAAATTGATCTCGGTTCGCTGGCAAGTGTGCGTCGCTTTGTCGATCAGTTTCGTGCCACAGGTCGCAGCCTTGATGCATTGGTCTGCAATGCCGCTGTCTATCTGCCGCGCTTAAAAGAGCCGCAACGCAGTCCCGAAGGCTACGAAATTTCCGTGGCAACCAATCACTTCGGTCACTTCTTGCTCTGCAATCTCCTGCTGGATGATTTGAAGCGATCGCCCGCTCCTGAAAAACGCTTGGTGATCCTTGGCACTGTGACGGCTAACTCCAAGGAACTGGGTGGCAAAATTCCGATTCCGGCACCGGCGGATCTCGGTAACCTTGAGGGACTAGAAGCTGGTTTCAAAGCCCCGATCGCGATGATCGACGGCAAGAAATTCAAGCCGGGCAAGGCCTACAAAGACAGCAAGCTCTGCAACATGATCACGACGCGGGAGCTACATCGCCGCTTCCACGACAGCACCGGCATCGTCTTCGGCTCGCTCTATCCGGGCTGCGTTGCTGATACACCGCTGTTCCGCAACACGCCTAAGCTGTTCCAAAAAATCTTCCCGTGGTTCCAGAAGAACATCACGGGCGGCTACTTCACCCAAGAACTGGCCGGTGAACGGGTTGCACAAGTCGTTGCTGATCCAGAATTCAAAACCTCTGGCGTCCACTGGAGCTGGGGTAACCGCCAGCAAAAGGATCGCCAGTCCTTTGTCCAGGAACTTTCTGATAAAGCCAGCGACGATCGCACAGCACAACGCCTCTGGGATTTGAGCGCCAAACTCGTCGGTCTCTAGGCCAGTTGCACTCAAGGCGGTACGGGGATGATTGTTATCCCCATGGACAGAAAGGGTGACTCTCTAGCTCAGCTCCAATCGTCCTAGAGAACTTGAAGGTTTCTATGGCTTGCCAGCTCTGGCTGCTTCAGTCGAGGTCATTTCGTCTTTAGCCTAGACAGCAGGCCTTTCGATCGCGCTTGTGACTGATTTCAAAATCATTGTTCTGGATGACGATCCTACGGGATCGCAGACCGTGCACAGTTGCCCATTGCTGTTGCGCTGGGATGTCGAGACGCTTGTAACTGGACTGCGTCATCCATCGTTGCTCTGTTTCATTCTGGCGAACACACGATCGCTCAGCACTGAGGCCGCCGCTGCCCGAACTCGCGAGATCTGCCGCAACTTACAGCAAGCGATCGCTCAGCTCAGGCTCCAGCATTGGCTGATTATCAGTCGCGGTGACTCGACTCTGCGCGGTCATTTCTGGACGGAACCCCAAGCGATCGCGGCTGAACTAGGCCCATTTCAAGCGCAATTTCTCGTTCCTGCTTTTCTGGAGGGTGGCCGGATCACGCGGCAAGGCTGGCACCTCCTGCGAACTCCTAGGGGCGATCGCCCCTTGCATGAAACAGAATTTGCCCAAGATCCGCTGTTTGGCTATCGCACCAGTTATCTACCCACTTTTCTGGCGACTCAAGCCGAGGATCCCAGTCTGAGCGATCGCATTCCGGTCTTGACTGCCGACAATCTAGAAACTGCTTTTACAACTGCATCTGCAACGAGCGATCGCTGGTTTGTGGTCGATGCAGAAACCCCTGATCAACTGCAACAGTTTGCCAATCGCCTCAAAGCCGCAGTTCTCAACCACGGTCACTACCTCTGTCGCAGTGCTGCCAGCCTACTCAGTGCTTTGGCGCAACTGCCGCTGCAACCGATCGCACCCCAGCAATTCGGCCAACTCAATCCGCAGCATCGTACTGGTGTTGTGGTTGTTGGCTCTTGGACGACAATCAGCACAGGGCAACTCGAAGCTTTATTGGAACAACCGCAGGTTGCCGCGATCGCAGTTCCGATTGAGCCATTTGTCGAGTCTGACGGTCGCGATCGCCCCCCGCTCGCGGAGGATCTCGATCGCCAGATTCAGCAAGCTTTGCAGCAAGGTCAAACGCCTGTGATCTTCACTGAGCGGCAATTTCACGCCTGCGCCAGCCCAGAGCAGCAACAGCAACTGAGTCGAGCGATCGCGGATTTTCTGGCTGAGCGCGTCTGTGCTTTACCCGCAGAGATTGGCTATCTGATCTGTAAGGGCGGGATCACGACCAACACGATTCTGGCGAACTTGGATGCCGCGATCGTGGAGTTGCGCGGACAAATTCGGACTGGCGTCAATTTGGTGCAGCTTCCCGCCAGCCATCAAAAATTCCCCAGTCTGCCGATTGTCAGCTTCCCGGGGAATATTGGCGATCGCCACGATTTGGTGACGATTCAGCAGATTCTCAGTAGCGCTAGTTAAGCCAAGGACGGGACTAAGCCGCGCTGGGCTCGGGCTAGCTCCCGCAGCATTTTCTCTGTGGTCGGAAAGTCGACGCAGGGATCGGTGATGCTTTGGCCGTAGCGCAACTCTGACAAGTCGGCTGGGATGGGTTGATTGCCTTCAACCAGGTGGCTTTCAATCATCACGCCCATCAGGTGACGCGATCCCTCAGCAACCTGTTCGGCCAGATCTGAGAGCACCACTGACTGACGGCGATAGTCCTTGTTGGAGTTGCCGTGGCTGCAGTCCACCATCACTCGTGCATGGAGGCCCATGCTAGCCAGTTGATAGGCTGCTTCTTCAATGTCCGCTGCTGCGTAATTTGGACCTTTGCTGCCGCCGCGCAGCACTAAATGACCGTCTGGATTGCCGGTGGTCGAGACAATGCTGGCCAGACCGTCATGGTTAATTCCCAGGAAATGGTGGGGCTGGCTGGCGGAAAGCATGGCATTGGCTGCGATATGGAAGCTACCATCGGTGCCATTTTTGAAGCCGATCGGCATCGACAGGCCCGAAGCCATTTCGCGGTGAGTTTGACTTTCGGTGGTTCGCGCCCCAATCGCCGTCCAAGCAATTACATCAGCGATGTACTGCGGAATAATCGGGTCGAGCAGTTCTGTCGCGGCGGGCAAGCCCATATCTGCCAAACCGAGCAATAACTTGCGAGCCCGCTGGATGCCGGTATTGATGTCGTAGCTGCCGTCGAGGTGGGGATCGTTGATCAATCCTTTCCAGCCGACCGTCGTGCGGGGCTTTTCAAAGTAGACCCGCATCACGATTTCAAGTTCATCCGCCAGCTCTTCGCGCAGTGGCAAGAGCTTTTGGCCGTAGTCGTAAGCTGCGTTGACGTCGTGAATGGAGCAGGGCCCGACAATCACCAACAGGCGGCGATCGCTATTGCGCAAAATGCTACGAACGCGATCGCGGGTAGAAGCCACCAAGTCTGCTGCTGTCTCGGAAAGGGGCAGCTTCTGGTGAATTTCCGCAGGACTGATCAAGGAACGCGTCTCGACGACGTGGAGATCGGAAGTCTGTTTCATGGGCGGCTGAGAAAGCAAGCGCTGCGGCCGCCGCAACGCCTTCCCATATTAGCGCCGCCGATCGAGGCATCGGGATCCTCCTGCAGAAACGTGACTGAGCTTAAACAACTGGCGATCGCTTAAGCATGGCCCGAAGACTGCAAAACATTAAGGGCGGAGCGGCTTTTATTGATCGCCCGCAACCCTTGGTGCTTAATAGGGGCGTATTCGGCTGGATCACGAATGATCAGCGTCTATTGGTTTTGCTTTTTATTCGGTGGCATTTTTGTGGCACTTGCCGCTGTCGGAGGGCTGGACCACGATTTCGGTCATGACTTCGACTCTGACTTTGACCACAGTTTTGACGCTGAAGCAGCGGTTGAGCCCGATGTAGCCGCTGATGTCGATCTGCCAGAGCCTCCAAGTTCAGGGCGGCGGCTGTGGTTGCCGATTACCAGCTTTAAGTTTTGGACCTTTGGCCTTTGTTTCTTTGGCATGACGGGTCTGCTGCTGGGCTGGCTCAATCCGAACTTGCCGGGCTCTCTGCAGTTGGGCCTTGCGATCGCGATGGGTCTGCTGCTGGGTACGGGCATGGCTGGTCTGCTGCGGCAGTTGCGCAATCGCCAGGTCGATAGTCTGGTGCGGAGTACGGATCTGGTTGGTGCCCGCGGCATCGTTGTCTTGCCTTTCAATGCCCAAAGCCGCGGCAAGGTGCAGCTGGAAGTCAAAAACAGTGTGATTGAGCTCAGTGCTTGTACCGATTCGCCCTTGGATTTTCAGCGGGGCGATGAAGTGGTGGTGCTGCGATCGGAAGGGCAACGACTGTGGGTGATTGGTCGCACGGAATTAGATCTGCAACCTTGAACCGCTGCTGTCTGAGAGCTTGTTTCCTAGGAGAGTCTGTATGTCCCTGCTCCCGCAATATTCCCCGCTGGTGCTAGCGCAATTTGAATCTCAGCCGTCCAGCCGTAATACCGGACAAGAAAGTGACTGGGTGGGCGGCACCCTCGGCTTTGGGATTGTTGGATTCCTTGTCCTGTTTGTCATCCTCAAATCCTGCCTGCGCATTTGTAACCCCAACGAAATTCTGATTGTGTCGGGGCGAAAGCATCGCAATCCCAAAGGGGAGATGGTGGGCTACCGTGTGCTGTTTGGTGGACGGACGCTGACGATCCCGGTGATCGAAACTGTCAAGCGCATGGACGTGACTACGATGCCCGTACCGGTTGAGGTGACTAATGCCTACGCCAAGGGCGGCACACCGATCAATATCCAAGCGATCGCCAACGTCAAAGTTTCAACGGATCCCCGCTTGGTCGGCAATGCGATCGAACGCTTCCTCGATCGCAATCGCTCTGAAATTGCCCGCGTCGCCCGCGAAACCCTAGAGGGCAACTTACGAGGGGTGGTCGCGACCCTCACTCCTGAAGAGGTCAATGAAGACCGGCTGCGGTTCGCGGAACGGATTGCTGAGGATGTCAGCCACGATCTCTCGAAATTAGGGCTGCGGTTGGACACGCTCAAAATTCAAAGTGTGGCCGACGATGTGGACTACCTCAAGTCAATTGGTCGTCGTCGCATTGCCCAGATCACTCGCGATGCAGAGATTGCTGAGGCCGAAGCCCTAGGGGAAGCCGATCGCCGCGAGGCCGATGCCCAGCAGCAGGCAGAAGTTGCTCGCGCCCAGGCGGCAACGGTGGTGCAGCAGCGCCAGAACGAACTGCGCAAAATCAAGGCGCAACTCGATCAGCAAGTCCGCTCCGAGGAAGAACGGACAACCGCCGCCGCTAAGGAAGCTCGTGCTCGGGCGGAGCAGCGCCTCCAATCGCTACGGGCGGAGCTCGAAAAACTCCGGCTAGAAGCCGATGAGGTCTTACCTGCCGAAGCTCAACGGGTGGCCAAGACCCTGCAAGCCCGCGGTAGTGCGGCGGTGCTGGCTGAGAATGCCAAAGCGGCTGCAGAAGTGAGCGATCGCCTCAGTCAAGTCTGGCGATCAGCAGGCCCCGAAGCGGCGGAACTCTTCTTGATTCAACAGATTGAAATGGTGCTGCGAGAAGCGGCGCAAATTCCCGGACGGCTGCACCTCCACAAGGTTCGGGTCGTCGATGGCGGCGATGGCCAAGCCCTAGCCCGCTTGATTAATGCCTATCCAGAAATTGTCCAGCAGTTCCTACAGAGGGTGGACTCCACCTTGGGGCTGGATGTGATCGGAACCCTGAGCCGTCGTCCTGGAGGTGAAGTCTAATGTTTGAAACGATTTTTGCGCTGCTGATTGTTCTAGGCGCTGGCGCCGGGGCTGGCAGCTTAGTCCTGCGCAATCTCTACTACATCTGCCAACCCAGTGAAATTTTGATCTTTGCTGGCAGTAGTCGCCGCAGTAGTGATGGCCGCCGAGTTGGCTATCGCTTGGTCAAGGGCGGCAGCAGCCTGCGGGTACCTCTGCTGGAAAAAGCGCTCCGCATGGATCTGACCAACATGATCATTGAGTTGCGCGTTTCCAATGCCTTCTCCAAGGGCGGCATTCCCCTGACTGTTGAAGGCGTTGCCAATATCAAGATTGCTGGGGAAGAACCGACCATCCACAACGCGATCGAGCGGCTGCTTGGCAAAAACCGTAAGGAAATCGAGCAAATTGCCAAGGAGACCCTCGAAGGCAACTTGCGTGGTGTTTTAGCCAGCCTCACGCCGGAGCAGATCAACGAGGACAAAATTGCCTTTGCCAAAAGTCTGCTGGAAGAGGCGGAGGATGACCTTGAGCAGCTGGGTCTAGTCCTCGATACGCTGCAAGTCCAGAACATTTCCGATGAGGTCGGTTATCTCTCGGCTAGTGGACGCAAGCAGCGGGCTGATCTGCAGCGAGATGCCCGAATTGCTGAAGCCGATGCCCAGGCTGCCTCTGCGATCCAAACGGCCGAAAATGACAAGATCACGGCCCTGCGTCGGATCGATCGCGATGTAGCGATCGCCCAAGCCGAGGCCGAGCGCCGGATTCAGGATGCGTTGACGCGGCGCGAAGCGGTGGTGGCCGAAGCTGAAGCGGACATTGCTACCGAAGTCGCTCGTAGCCAAGCAGAACTCCCTGTGCAGCAGGAGCGGATCAAACAGGTGCAGCAGCAACTTCAAGCCGATGTGATCGCCCCAGCTGAGGCAGCTTGTAAACGGGCGATCGCGGAAGCGCGGGGGGCCGCCGCCCGTATCGTCGAAGATGGAAAAGCTCAAGCGGAAGGGACCCAACGGCTGGCGGAGGCTTGGCAGACCGCTGGTGCTAATGCCCGCGACATCTTCCTGCTCCAGAAGCTCGAGTCCCTGCTCGTCACGCTTTCAGGCACCGTGCCAGATATCGACGTGGAGTCGATCACTGTGATTGGCGAAGGGGAAGGCAGCGCTACCCAAATCGCTAGCTTGCTGGAGAAGCTGAAACAAACCACGGGCATTGATCTGGCGAAATCCCTACCGGGTCAATCCGACTCGCCCGCTGCGAAGTCCTAAGAGATAGCGATGTGACCGCGATCGCTTGTCAAGAATCCCAGTGATCCCGAACCATAGGAAGGCAAGCTCAATGCTTGCCTCGTCTTGAGGACTATCTAGATGTCTGTGGAACGCACATTTATTGCCATCAAGCCCGATGGCGTTCAGCGGGGTTTGGTCGGTACGATCATCGGCCGCTTTGAGCAAAAAGGCTTCAAACTGGTGGGCCTAAAGCAGCTGAAGCCCAGTCGCGAGCTGGCCGAACAGCACTATGCTGTCCACCGCGAGCGCCCCTTCTTCAATGGCCTCGTCGAGTTCATCACCTCTGGGCCGATCGTGGCGATCGTCTTGGAAGGCGAAGGCGTTGTGGCGGCTGCTCGCAAGTTGATCGGCGCTACCAATCCGCTGACGGCAGAACCGGGCACCATCCGTGGTGATTTTGGTGTCAATATTGGCCGCAACATCATCCATGGCTCGGATGCAATCGAAACAGCACAACAGGAAATTGCTCTCTGGTTTAGCCCAGCAGAGCTAAGTGATTGGACCCCCACGATTCAACCCTGGCTGTACGAATAAGGTCTGCATTCCTTCAGAGAGACATTGCCATGCCCGTGCTGCGATCGCCCTTCCAAGCTGCCTTGCCCCGCTGTTTCGGGCTGGCAGCCCTGGCGTTGGGGCTGGCGACCGCTTGCCAAGAAAGCAGCGCTCCGCCGGCTGCCGGATCCCAGCCCTTGGGCTTGGCGATCGCTCAAACCGGCAATGCCTCTCTGTTTGGTCAGGAACAGTTGGCGGGTCTTCAGATTGCCAAAGCAGTCTTTGAACGACCTGCTACTGGTGTTCCGATTGACTTTCGCTTGCAGGACAGTGGCAGTGATGAAGCCAGTGCAATCAATGCCTTCCAGACGTTGATCAACGTCAATGAAGTGGTCGCGATCATTGGTCCGACCCTGTCGCAGCAAGCCTTTGGAGCCGATCCAATCGCTGAACGCGCCGGTGTGCCTGTCCTAGCCGCCTCGAATACCGCCAAGGGAATTCCAGAACTCGGCCAATTTATCGTCCGCCTCTCGGCTCCGGCCGCCGTCGTTGCGCCCCAAGCGATCGCGGCAGCCCGCAAGCTCAATCCTCAAGCGCAACGGGTGGTGGTTGTCTACGCCCAAGATGATGCTTACTCGCGCTCGGAGACAGAAGTTTTTCAAAAAGCGGTCAAAGACGCTGGCTTGAATCTGACGCTGGTGCAGCGCTACCAAGTCAGTGACAGCGACTTTCAAGGCTTGATCAGTCAAGCACTCCAGCAGAAGCCCGATATCATCGTGCTCTCGTCGCTAGCAGCCGATGGTGGCAACCTCGTGCGGCAACTGCGAGAGCTAGGCTATGGCGGTCTGATCGTCGGCGGCAACGGCTTCAATACGCCGAATGTGTTCCCCGTCTGCCAGCAGCGCTGCGACGGTATCATCGTCGCCCAAACCTACAGTCCCAACTTCGATAGCCCCGTCAACAAGGACTTTCGCCAGCGATACGAGGCCCAGTTTGGTAAACAGCCCTCGCAGTTTAGTGCCCAGATTTTTTCAGCAGTACAGGTGATTGCAGAATCACTGAACCGCGTCAACCAAAAGCAACCGGTGGTAGACCTTCCCCTACCGGAGCGCCGTAAAGCTTTGCTGCAAGCGATGCTGACGGGCACCTATGACACGCCGTTAGGGCGTCTCTCGTTTACACCTGGCGGTGAAGTCAACCAAGAGCAGTTCTACGTGGCGCGGATTCGCATGAAGCCCGACGGTCAAGGCGACTTTGAGTTGTTGCCCTAATGGATTGGTTGCAACCGCTGATCAATGGTCTGGCCATCGGGGGCGTCTATGCCCTGTTTGCCTTGGGGTATACCTTGGTCTTTTCGATCCTGGGGGTCATTAACTTTGCCCATGGTGCCGTTTTTACCCTCGGTGCCTACCTGACTTACGCTCTAGTGGGTGGGCGTTTCAGCTTCAACGGGTTGCTCGCCAATGCCGCGCTGCCCTTCAGTTTGCCGTTCGCCTTGGCTCTGCTGCTCGGCAGTTTGCTGGCCGGCGGTGCCAGCCTCTTGATTGAGCAAGTGGCCTTTCGTCCCCTGCGCCGCCGCCAAGCGGATCCCCTCCTAACCCTGATCTCCAGCCTTGGCGTGGCGGTGTTTATCGTCAATTTGATTCAAATCTTGGTGGGAGCCGAGATTTACACCTTCCCAAGCAACATCTACGGCGACCTACCCAGTGCCATCAACTTAGGCAGCAGCGATCGCCCGATCCAGATCCGCACGGTGCAAATCATCCTGTTTGTCGTGGCGATCGCGATGTTCAGTCTGCTGACTTGGCTGATCAACGGCACCCGCGTTGGCCATGCCCTGAAAGCTGTTGCCGAAGATGCCACCACCGCTAGCCTGCTGGGCATCGATCCCGATCGCTACATCCGGCTGACCTTCTTCCTGAGTGGCGTCCTTGGTGGTTTGGCGGGCACCTTGGTCGGTACCAGTGTCAGTATCACCGGCCCCTATTTCGGGATTGCCTACGGGCTGAAAGGCCTGAGTGTGATGGTCTTAGGTGGACTCGGCAATATTCCCGGCACGATTGCGGGCGGCTTGTTGTTGGGTCTGGCGGAAGCTTGGGTGCCGCCACAATGGTCGGGCTATCGCGATGCCGTTGCCTTTGCGCTGCTATTTGCCATGCTCTTGATCCGTCCCCAGGGCTTGTTTAGTCGTGCTCGGACAGAGAAGGTGTAGAGCATGGGCAATGTGGTCGCCACCTACGGGTTTCTGTTGGTTTCGATGCTGCTGGGCGCGACGCTGGGTCTGTCAGTCTATCTGCCGCTGATGGCAGGACAACTATCCTTGGCATCGCCCGCTTTCTATGCTCTGGGCGGCTATCTGGCGGCCATCCTCTCGACGAAAGGTCTGACTGCCAGCCCTGAATACAGTGTTGGGGCTTTGCTGCTAGAGATGGGTCTTGCAGCGATCGCGGCGGCGGTTCTCGCCTTTCTGGTCGGCTATCCGGTGCTGCGGCTGCGCGGCATTTATCTGGCAATCGCCACGATCGCGCTCGTGGAAATTGTGCGGGTTGTCGCACTGAATCTCTCGATCACGGGCGGTGCCGTCGGCATTTTTGGGATTCCCCAGCCCTTTAGCTCGGCGGTTGGCTACCTCTGGATTGCCTTGCCGCTGCTGCTGATCGCAGTTGCTGCCTGCTGGCGCCTGCAACAGGTGCGGACTGGCCTAGTGCTGGCCGCAATCCGTGAAGATGAACTCGCAGCCAGTGCGATCGCGGTCAACACAACCCGCTACAAGGTGCTGGCCTTTGTGCTGGGGGCGGTTCTGGCCAGCCTTGTCGGAGCGGTTAGCGCCCACTTCCTCAATACCTGGAACCCGCGCCAAGGCACCTTTGATGCCAGCATCACCTTTCTGGCCTTTGTGCTGATCGGCGGATCGCGCAGTGCCTTTGGCCCTGTGTTGGGCGGGATGGTGCTGACTGCCTTGCCAGAACTATTGCGGGCGATCGGTTCGGTGCCGGGCTTGTGGCCGGGACTGAGTCGCCTCTTGCAGGACGGTCGCCTGTTGATTTTTGGGCTGCTGCTGGTCTTGGGCAGCATCTATTTCCCGCAGGGATTGATCAAGCCCCGCGCCAGCCAGCCACGCCGACGGAGGACCTCATGAGCCTCCTGCAGCTCGAGCAAGTGACGCGCCGCTTTGGTGGCCTTGTTGCGGTCAATCAAGTCTCCTTCAAGGTCGAAGTGGGTGAGATCTTTGGACTGATTGGCCCCAATGGTGCGGGCAAGACAACGCTCTTCAACTTGATCACCGGCTTACAACCGTTAAGCGGCGGTGAGATTTGCTTTCAGGGCGATCGTCTCGATCGCCAGCGACCGGATCAGATCGCGCAGCGGGGCATTGCCCGAACATTTCAGAACCTGAGGCTGTTCAATCAGCTATCAGTGTTCGAGAACGTGCTGGTGGCGCGTCATCGGCAAGCTCGTACTTCTCTGTGGGATGAGCTGATCGGGTCGAGCCGAGCGACCCGTCAAAGTCGAGGCGATCGCCGCCGTGTGCAGGAATTGCTGGAGTTGCTCGAGCTGAGCGATCAAGCGGATCAGCCCGCTGCCAGTTTGGCCTATGGCGATCGCCGCCGTTTGGAAATTGCCCGTGCGCTAGCGCTAGAGCCGCAACTCTTGCTGTTGGATGAGCCTGCAGCTGGACTCAACCCTCGGGAAAAACAGGATTTAAGCGATCGCATTCGGGCGATTCGGGAGCAATTCCAGCTGACGGTGGTTTTGATTGAGCACCATGTGCCGCTGGTGATGGGTCTGTGCGATCGCATTGCGGTATTGGATTTTGGGCAATTGATTGCCCTTGGCGATCCGGCCACGGTTCGCCAGGATCCGGCTGTGATTGAGGCATACCTAGGCGATGAGTGAGCCCCTGCTGCAACTGAGTCAGATCGCAGTGAACTATGGGGCTGTGGTCGCCCTGACTGACTTGACGCTCGAGATTTTTCCGGGCGAGATCGTGGCGCTAATCGGGGCGAATGGCGCCGGCAAAAGCACGACCCTACGGGCAATTTCTCGCCTTGTGCCGCTTCAACAAGGCCGGATCTACTACGACCAGCAGGATCTGGGTTTGATCCCAGCGCCGCAACTGGTGGGACGAGGACTAGCGCATTGTCCTGAGGGTCGCCGTGTCTTGGCTCGTCAGAGTGTGCGGATCAATCTGGAACTTGGAGCTTACTGTCGGCGCGATCGCATTGGAATTCAAACGGATCTAGAGCTGCAATTCGATCGCTTTCCGCGCCTGCGGGAACGACAGAATCAACCGGCTGGTACCCTCAGTGGCGGCGAGCAACAGATGCTGGCGATCGCCCGAGCGTTGATGAGTCGTCCTCGCTTGCTGCTGTTAGATGAACCGAGCTTGGGCCTAGCTCCTCAGATCGTCCAAGAGATTTTTAGCGTCATCCGCAGCTTGCGTGAGCAAGGTATGACGATTCTCTTGGTTGAGCAGAATGCTACTTTGGCGCTCCAGACTGCCGATCGCGGCTACGTTCTGGAGGCAGGACAACTGCTCTTCTCAGGGCCAGCAGCGGATCTGCTGATTGATCCCCGCGTCAAGCAAGCCTATCTGGGCTAGGAGCAGCCGGCGCTCCAACGAGTTGGCTGTATTGCATTTAGCAAGAAAATCAGGACTTTTGTGTCTAAGCTGCCTAGTCTCCAACCCGTGGTCACCACCGGCAAGTTTTACCCGCCGCGATCGCGATCCAGCCGATCAGTCGCACCCGAAATCTTGTTGCGGGGGGCTGGGGGAGTCGAGTCCCCCAGTGCGTGGGTGTGGGGGTGCGCAATCACCCCCACGGACAGAGGCTGTTGAATCCAAACCAACCAACTCAAAAATCGTCCTAACCTTCCTGCAGAATGCTATGGGCACCAACAAACGCCGCATTGACCGGCACTAGGATGCCTTAGCCGACTGCTGTTTGCTGAAGACTCGTTATGGCGGCAGAGCAAGACTGATGAGGAATTGCGACGGGCTGGGACTCTAAATATCCAAGGCTGCCATGCTGAGCTGAGGGCCGTAGGTTTCGATGAATTCGCGGCGGGGCTGAACGCGATCGCCCATCAAAATTGTGAAAATGCGATCGGCTTCAGCGGCGTCTTCAATTTCCACACGCTTCATCGTGCGGGTCTCGGGATCCATGGTTGTCTCCCAGAGCTGCTGAGGCATCATTTCGCCCAAGCCTTTAAAGCGCTGAATCGTATAGTTGGCGTTTTCAGGGAACGTCGCAATCCGTTCCTGCAGTTCGCGTTCGTTGTAGCAATAGTAGTGATTACGTCCCCGCTCCAACTTGTACAGCGGCGGGCAGGCAATGTAGATGTAGCCCTGCTCCAGCAGCGATCGCTGATAGCGATAGAAGAAGGTGAGCAAGAGGGTACGGATGTGCGCACCATCGACGTCCGCGTCAGTCATGATCACAATACGGTGGTAGCGCAGTTGGGAAGCATCAAATTCCTCCCCTTTAATTCCGAGGCCCAGCGCTGTAATCAGGGCTTGGATCTCAGTGTTTTTGTAGATTTTGGCATCGTCCGTTTTCTCGATGTTGAGGATTTTGCCGCGCAGAGGCAGGATGGCTTGGAAGCGGCGATCGCGCCCCTGTTTAGCACTGCCACCTGCCGAATCCCCTTCCACGATGAAGATTTCAGATTCACCGGGATCGCGACTGGAACAGTCTGCTAATTTACCGGGCAATGTCGAAGATTCCAGCACTGATTTGCGACGCACCAATTCCCGTGCCCGTCGCGCTGCCTCAGCCGCATTAAAGGCTTGAATCGCTTTTTCGAGGATCAAATCGGCAACGCTGGGATGGAATTCCAGATATTCCGTCAACGTTTCGCCCACGAGCGTATCGACGATGCCGCGAACTTCGGTATTGCCGAGCTTTGTTTTGGTTTGCCCTTCAAATTCCGGATCCGGAACTTTGACCGAAACGATCGCTGTTAACCCTTCGCGAATATTCTCGCCCGACAGGTTATTGTCGGCATCCTTGCGTTTATTCCGTTTGCGGGCGATCGTGTTCATCGTCCGCGTCAGAACAGTTTTGAGCCCCTCAATATGGGTGCCGCCGTCAATCGTGCGGATGTTGTTGGCAAAGCCCAGAATGTTGTCGCTGTAGGCGTCAACGCACCATTGCAATGCAGCTTCAACTTGGACGCCATCTTTTTCGGATTGCACAAAGATAATCTCTGAGTGCAGCGCCTGTTTATCGGTATTCATGTAGGCGACGTATTCGCGAATACCGCCTTCAAAGTAATAGGTTTCTTGATGGGGCTCGTGATTCTTGGTGAGCTGCAGCCGCTCATCGGTAAAGTCGATGCGGACGCCCGCATTCAGATAGGCTAGCTCCTTCAATCGGCTTGCTAGGGTGCCGTAATCGAACTCGGTTGTTTCAGAAAAGATCGTGGCGTCTGGTTTGAAACGAACTTGTGTCCCGCGGCGATCGTCGGCATCCGGGGCAACTTGCAACTCCCCGATCGGGTTGCCCTGTTCAAAGCGCTGTTGGTGGGTTTTGCCTTCCCGCCACACGGTGACTTCGACATATTCTGAGAGGGCGTTGACGACAGACACACCGACGCCGTGCAGACCCCCCGACACCTTATAACCGCCACCGCCAAACTTGCCGCCCGCGTGCAGAATCGTCAGCACGGTTTCGAGAGCAGACTTCCCGGTTTGGGGGTGAATATCTGTGGGAATGCCGCGACCGTTATCGGTGACTTGGCAGGAGCCGTCTTCGAGCAGACGAACATCAATGGTATTGCAGTAGCCCGCCAAGGCTTCGTCGACGGCGTTGTCCACCACCTCGTACACTAGGTGATGCAAGCCCTTGGGCCCGGTGCTCCCGATGTACATCCCGGGACGCTTACGAACCGGCTCGAGTCCTTCGAGAACCTGAATCTGACTCGCGCCATACTCGTTGGCCATGAATGCCGCGCCCCTGTTCCTGAAAAACCGGCCTTGCTGAGCTTTTAAGCCCAAAAAGTATCAAAATACTAGCACAAAAGCCTTAAAGCCGCTTCTGGATGGCTCTCAAGGCGCGATCGCAGTGGAGATGGAATCGCGTTTGAAACCAGGTTTGATTGTCCTCTGTGGGCCAACGGCGGCAGGAAAATCGAGTTTGGCGATCGCGATCGCCCAGCGTTTGGGCAGCCCAATTTTGAGTGCTGATTCGCGGCTGGTTTATCGCGACTTTAATATTGGCACCGCCAAGCCCACCCCTGCCGAGCAGCAGCAGGTGCCCCACTATTTAATGGATCTCTGTGATCCCCGCCAAGTTTTTACCGTTGGGGATTATCAAGATTGTGCAGTGCCACTGATTCAGCAACTCCAGGAAAAAGGAATGCTGCCCTTGTTGGTAGGGGGTACAGGTCTCTACATCAAAGCGATCGTCAACGGTTTACGCTTTCCCCGCATTGCACCGCAGCCTAAGCTGCGATCGCAACTTCAAGCGTTAGGTCAGCCACTCTGTCATGCCCTATTACAGCGGGTTGATCCGGTGGCTGGCGACCGAATTCATGTCAATGATCGCGTTCGGACCTTGCGAGCCTTAGAAGTCTTCTATGTCAGTGGCGATCGCCTGACGGATCTGCAGCAGGAGCAACCGCCGAGCTATCCAATTCTGCAGATTGGCTTGGATAGCGATCGCTTAGAAGCCAGGATTCAGCAGCGCACCCAGCAGATGTTAACGTCGGGCTTCGTTGAGGAAGTGCAAGGATTGTGCGATCGCTACGGTAGCGATCTGCCGCTGCTCAATACCCTGGGCTATCGCCAGGTTTGTGCTTTTCTACAGGGAAGTTTGAGTCGGTCAGAGTTGCCAGAGCAAATCGTCCTGCAGACGCGCCAGTATGCCAAACAGCAGCGCACTTGGTTCCGGGCCGATTCATCGATTCAGTGGATTGATGCCGAAGCCGGCAATCGCCTGGAGCGGGCGCTAGACCTGATTGAGCGCTTCCGAAAGAGTGAGGGCGTTTGAGCTAAGCTTCAGTCCCTACATCAAGCTCGGGGTCGAAGAGTGCTGAGAGCATAAGCACAAGCTTCGAGAAACGTGGCAAGGGGGAAACAGCTGCTCAGCGACCGTATTTGTAGCCAGCCGCGAGAGCCTCCTCGAAGCACGACTTCAGGCTAGGACTCTCATCCAAGAGCTGTCCAACCACCAAGTGTGGATTTGCGATTGTAATCCGCTCATTGCGACTGCGACGATCGGACTGATATTGCCATTTCAGATGGTGCAGGCCGAGCTGCTGGAAAGCAGACCCTAAAGCGCAGTACTCGCTTGTGCCCCAGTCTTCGATCTCCACAATCACAGTGGCCCAAGCTACCTGCTCGTAGCGGCACAGCCGCAACAGTTAGGCTGCAGAGCAAGCTGAACTGCGAAGATCTTGATCGCAGCAATTGAGAGGCAGGGGATTTTGCAGTGCCAAGAACCTACGGCTGGCGGGGTTTGAGTCGTGAGGGCTTGCTTGGTGCTGGCTGAGAAGCTGGCGTCTGCAGCTCTGAGACTTTGCAGTCCTTCTTCAGGAATAAGTCAGTCAAATGTTCGCGGCGGGCGGTCGCCGTCCCTAGTTCACCGCCAAGCTTCATCAACTCTCCTTGGCTGGTCTCGAGTTCAGCTATTTGGGCTTCCAAAGCACTGAATTCGGCGGCTTGGGCTGCAGAGCTGGCAAGGCTGCCGACAGTACTAGTAATCAGGCCCGCACCTGGAATCAAACCTGCGAGGCCACTAAGCGTACTGATGGCGCTGGATGCCCCCCCAATACCACCAGCAGAGGAAGTCATGGCGCGGCTCGTGCGACTGACTTTGTCCATCAGAGCTTCGTACTGGGTTTGGCGATCGCGGATCGTTGTTTCCAGATCCTGCACTTCGGTGTAGAGCTGGGCACAGGTCAGCTCGCCATCGCCGAGTTTTTTGACTGGGCCGGTGGGAAATACCCCTTCGGAATCGAGCAGAGGGTCAAAAGTTTGAGCAAAGGCAGCACCGATACTCGAACTCAAGAGCATGGGGACGAGCAAAAGCTGACTCAGGAGCCAACGCATAGTGGTGTCTCTCGGAAAGGTTAGGACTGCTGGAGACTGGGGCGATCGCTGCCTTCGCAGTGAACCCCAAGTTATGCAGCGGATTGCAGTTGATCGAGTCGCAACCAGACATTGGGCGTTGGGCGCGAGAAGCGAACAAGGGCATAGTCGCCTTTGATATCCAAGATCTCGCCGTTGGTTTCGAGCACATAGCTGGGAATGCGACCGTCACTGGCCAACAGTTCGACGCTGCCTTGAAGTTGCTCGGCGATCGCACGAACCAAAGATCCTTTCTTGAGGGCTGCAGCCATGGGGCTTATCCGAGGAGCAATACGCCCCTCATTGTAGGCAGAGTTGGCGATCGCAACAGTTCAGGGACCTGATCAGAGATTGATGAAAATCATAAATTTAGGAATGATGACCTGACAGAACAGCCTTAGTTCTTATTTATTTAATAATCCTGAAGACTGGCAGCAAAGCTTCATTGAGACTTGACCTAGCGCTTTGGTAAACGCCGTGTTTGAACAAGGTTTGTATCCCGTGTAGCTAGTTACGGATCAGGTTGACTAAAGTCCGGCAGAATAGAATTAGATTTAAGAGAAGAGGGCCAGACGGTCTATGGCTCGACGATGGGTCCACAAAAAACGCAACAGCAGCGATCGCGGCTATATCCTAGGCATCGTAATTGTCCTTGCCTTAGTTCTAGGGGTTAGTGTCGCTGCCCTAGCGCTCCGGAGTGCTGGTGAAAAAGCTGGGTCGAGCCAGCGGAATAGTGTTGATCTGAGCCTTTCAGCAGCAGAAATCGGTCAAGACCGCCTCTTTGCTAATCTCAATGGAGTTTTTGGACCTTATGCCTCAGCGGCGTTCCCTGATACAACGACAGGAGTTGCAACGACCGCAACTCGTTCTTGGGCACAACTCAGAACAGTTCTGACTTCGGGAGGGACAGCTAACGCTAATCCCTGCTCAACTCCAACTCCAGACTTTAATATCCTCACGACAGTTGGAACGAGTACTTTAGGAAATAGTGGTCAGCTGAGTTGGCAGTTGGTTAGCTATAAGCCTCAGGCTAACAATACAGCCCGGGTCGTCATGCGGGGTTTCCAAGGTACAAGTAGCTCAAACATACGAACAGAAGTTGAGCGAACCTACGCCACACGTCGAGTAACAGCCTTTAATACTGCTTCTACGTTTCCTGCACTGCTGACGGGCAGTGTGACACTAGGGAACAACGATGTAATTTCTGTCGTAGATCCAAATACAGGACAATCTGTTTGTAACGCTAATGTTTACTGTCTAACTTGTACCGGTATTAATAATTTTGGCCAGAACCCTCAAAGTGTTGTTGATGGTGACTTGGTTTATCGTGCAACAACACCCGACGCCGATGGGAACTCTCTACTAAGTAATGGCATTGACTGGAATCAGAATACTAATTTTCCAGCTCCTAAGGTATGGCCAGGTTATCCAACAATCCCTATTCCTTTTTCTGCAGTAACTAACTTGCAAATTGCAGCTCTTTTTGCGGCACCTTCTTCTACTCTAAATCCTGGGTTCTACAATGACTTAGGGGGTAGGCTAAGCCCAAGTAACCCGCTAGATTTACGGCTGAATCCAGATATCACAGGAAGTATCACTCTTCCGCGCTCAACTGATGTTATTGGAGCAAATGGAGCCTACAACTATTTAGTCCGGGATGTAACAACCAACGGTAATGAGTTTATTCGCGTCAATACGCCTGGCTGCGAAGGTGTAACCCCCGTCCCAACTTCAACCTGTAAGCCAGTTTATCTATATGTCGTGGGTGACGTGAATGCTGATTTCTTGCATACAAACTCGCCCACTGGGACTACAACGGTTAATGAGCCGGAAGACTTTGTGATTTTTGGTCGGCCTGGTGACTACACTGCCTCTGGCATTGATCAGACCATTACTATCAATGGTGGCTCGCGAGTAACCAGTGCTTTAGTGGTCGCTCCCCGCGCACGAGTAGGCGTCAACGGGGGGTCTAACAACCCAGACTTTTACGGTGCTGTCTGGTCAAAGGAATGGAATGGCTCTAGTAGTAATAACGTTGAGATTGTTGTTCCCCTCGACATTGCTGAGAGAGCAAGAGAATTCTACAATTCACCCCGTCCAACGGTCCTTCGCCTGAACTTCCTAGATATTTGGAGAGCAGGGGGTACGTTTAATCCATGAAGAGAATTCATAAACGATCGCGCCGGTCGCAGTTAGGCTTCTCACTGGTCGAGATCCTAGTCGCTGCTATTCTGACTGTCCTCTTAGCTCAAGCAACTGCGGCTGCTTTAAGAATTTCAGTCCAAACTCAAAATCGGGCCAGCACTGAAAACTCTTTTGAAAATGCCATTGTTGCTGATTTAGAGCAAGTTAGAGCTATCAATCGAAATCTTTGCCGTAATCCTAACTTTGATCGCACTGCAACAACTTCTCCTAACAACCTGAGCTATGGTCCTTTTGGTGACTGTGCTGGAACTATCTTTCAGGAAAGATGCCGGGCAACGGGCACCACACCCGGATTTGGTAATCTTCTCCAAGCGCAAGTCCCTAATTTTACGAGCCAGACTGTGATTGTGAATGGACAGACTTGGACTATATCTCGACAAACTCTTGTTCCCGATCGTCCTCTCAACTCAGGAGATGCCGGCTATGCAGAATCGAGTCAGTCAGTATTGAAGGTTAGATATGACTTGACTAGAGGAAGTACAACAATTGCACCGGCTTTTGTCACCGAGTTTGTTCCTGATGCAGTAGGCTCGTGTCAAGGATAAGTTAATTAACCCTAGTATTAAACTTTCTACTAGATTAAAGGTTTGCCCTTTCTAGCATGTCCATAGCATTCGTTTAATTCATTCTTTCATCCTGAAACTCAGTAGTCAGTATGACTCGTAGCCTAGCAACAGGAGAACTATCGAGATGAGTACGCAACGCCTCTTTTGGCGATGGTTTTTACAGCGTCATGGTGAAGCTGGTATCACTCTAGTCGAGGTTCTAGTTGCGGGTATTATTGGCGTGTTGGTTGTTTTGGCGGGCGGTTATGCGTTAGTGACCAACCTCCGAGTCGATCGCGAACTGTCATCAGCCGCAATTCAACGCAATCTTCAAACGAGAGCTTTGGAGTACATCAGTAGTGAAGTCCGTCAAGCCAACTTAATCTACGCGCCGAATAACACACCGAACCTGTGCAGTAGCTATACGAGAGTCTTGGGGCTGCAAACAACGGTGAATGGTAGCAATCGCAATATTGTTTATGCGGTTGGCAATGCCAACAACCCATGGCGGGGCGATCGCGTGCTATATCGCTGTGGCCCGCCAATCGATACCTCCACTGGACGTTACAGCTCAGGTAGCGACGTTGAAGAAGTGATTTTGGATGGCTTGAGCAGCGCTACCCTGGTGGCTAATAGCAATGGATGTGGTGCTGTCCCGACGGCCTACGCTGTTAGCAGCAGCAATACAGCAGGCCTGCGTGCTTTTTTCCGTACTGCCAGTAACGTCGTGAACACTAATTCCGCACAAATTCTGCTGGGGATGCAAATTGATCGAGGTATTCAAGGAAATGCAACGAGTTGTGCAAGCATTGTTGCTTCCAATCGTTCGACCCCTTGATAAATGAGTAATGCTAAGTATTTAGCGATTTTTGATCGCCTAGAGAATCTAGTGAACTGTACTTGTCTACCGCTAGCAGCAAAAATTCACTAAGATTTGGGTATATTCGTCTCTGGTGCTTAGGCTGCAGTGATGGTGAGACCTATCCAACTTGTGCGGGCGTGGTTGATCAGGCGATCGCCTAAGGCACGGTACCGTAAGCCCGGTGGGTACATTTTGGCGACCGTCATTGGTTTGAGCCTTATTTTGGCGGTTGGCATCACCTCAGTCAGCATCCGAGCTGCTGCCGAGCGAGCAGGTAGTTTGCAGACAACGACGATAAATCTTTCTCAATCCGCAGCCGAAATTGGGATCGAGCGCTTGTATGCCGTTCTCAACAACGGACCTTATCAGTCATTAGCAAGCAAAAGATTTGATAGAGATTCAGACACAACTACTTGGACAACAGAGATCAGTAATATCAACTCGGCAGCCAATCAGAACAGTAACAACGTAAGAGGGTGTGGTATTACCCCAGCAGTTACCACCCAGCAGCAGCTAAATGACTTGACAGCCGGGACTACAACAATTGCTTCTACTTCAAACAATATCTGGTGGAGACTGAAGAGCTATTCCCCACCGGATCTAACAACTAATCCAAAAACCCCTGCAACTATCGTGATGCAAGGTGGAACAGGTACTAGCTCTGGTGATACCTCAGGTCGAAGAACCGAAATTGAGAAAAAGTTTTTCCCTGAGAATGGAACCCCCATTCTTCGCAATGCACTAGGAAATGCTGCACTCTTTGCCGGGTCAATTGACCTTGGCAACAATGATGTCCTCTCCAGTGATGCTACTCAGGGCTGCGCCAACGTCTATTGCCGGGATTGCCAAACTGGGCAAGGTCCAAACAGTACTGTTGAAGGGGCCGTTATTACCTTGCCAGCTTCAGTTCCATTCCCGGAACCAAAAGTCTGGCCATCTTCTGGAGCAACCCAAGCGAATGGTTTCTACGACCGTAAAGGTCAAGCGCAACCTTTTGGAACTCCCCCACTCTTACGAGTTGCAGATTTTCCTAATACAGATGCCAATAAGTTTATCAACATTCGAGTTGATGATATTCCTGCCAATTTAAAAGTCATTAATGACAGTTGTGGGGGAGCTATCAGCACTCCTGATCGATTGCCTGTCAATACCAATTCCGGCTGTAAGCGAGTTGCAATTTACTTTGAAGGCAATATCACTGGACCTATTACTCAACTTTATGCAGACCTTCCTACGGCTACCTTTCTTCCTTACCCAGAAAATCTAGTTCTTTATGGCTTGCCTTCCACTGCCACCGGCAATCAAAACATTACCTTAAGTGGCAACAGTGACAAAATTCAAGGAGCAGTTATCGTAGCTCCCAAAGCCCGTGCTGGGATTAACGGTGGTCCGCCGAAAAGTCGTACTAACCCAGATGTTTATGGGCCACTCTATGTGGGAATTTGGGATCGCTCTAACAGTAATAACGCAGAAATTGTCGTTCCTTATGATATGTTTGCCCGAATTGATGGCTTAATTCCCAATCTCAATGAGATCACGACTTTAGTTTCACTGCGGAGTGCAACATCATGGCAAAAGGGAGGCAATCTCTAGTGGGATTGAGTTTTCTTACCAAGCCTTACAAATCCCTTGGCCGGCGGCGTCGCTCTCAACGAGGCTTTAGCATAACTGAAGTTATCGTTGCTGCCATCCTGACCATTTTGATCGCTCAGGCAACAACTGCTGCTTTAGTGGTTAATGCTCGAACTCAGGGCACCTCTGTCGAAGAGTCGCAATTTCTGAGGATTGTTAACCAAGATGTTGAGCGAGTCCGAGATGTTGCTAGTGCACTGTGTAGAAGCTCAACTTCTCCCTTGAGCTACAACGGTTGCAATCCTCCAACTAATCCCAGCTTGAAACAACGCTGTGACAGTACAAGTTCTAATGCTGGGCTGGCACAATTACTTTCAAGTAGCCTACCCGCTTTCTCTGACAATATATTTACAAGTAAAAATCGTTCGACTGTGACGATCACTAGAACTTCCTCTATCCCGACTGTCCCGGGTGCCTCATCTTTCTCTGTGTTACGTCTGGCCTATACTTCATCTGGTCTATCACCGAATTTATCGTATGTGACGGAAGTGGTGCCGGACGTCGTCGGTTGGTGCTCAACTGCCATTTAAAAACCTTCATTCAACTGATCACTAGTTTTTACAGGCATATCCATGAAGAGCGATAACTTAAGTGCCTTGCTAAGAATCTATTGGGCTCTAGTACCCAAGGATGAAGCGCGATCGCAGCAAGGGTTTACGATTACCGAGTTATTGGTCGCCAGTACCATTGGTATCATTGTGATTTTGGGCGGAGGCTATCTGCTTAAGACTAATCTCGATGTCGATCGTGTTAGCTCTACCAACTCAGCTCAAAGGAATATTCAAAATCGAGCCTTAGATTTTATTAGTAATGAAATTAGGCGGGCCAATGCTGTTGTGAGTTCAAGCTCTCGTTCCTGTAACGGAGTAACGCCAGTCCTCAGTATTCGAGTACCTGATCCGAGCAACTCTACGAGCACTTCCGCAGTCAGAATTATCGACTACGCCGTTGCTACTCCAGCTGCTCCTTGGCAAACGACTAGTAATGCTCGGGCGATTTATCGATGTGGCCCAGAGATTAACAGTTCTGGTCAATATGATTTCACTTCTTCCACAACCGTGACTGACCTGCTCGTTGATCGAGTTGCAAATGCTAACCCTACGGCAAGCGGTGTTTGTAGCAATCTTAATGCCAATGCAATTACTTCACCTTTTTCGGGCTCAGCAACAACTAGTGGAACAAACGGTTTAGTTGTTCGCTACGAAGCAAGTGATCCGCGATCGGCTCAAGTCTTGATTGCCTTCTTGCGAAACGTAGGGAATGGAGGTTCTCCAGGTACCGACTGCGTCACGAATATTGTTGCTGCTCGCGCGATTGATCCTGCCAATATTGCGTCTAGCCCATCGCCTAGCCCTACGCCGACACCCACGCCTACGCCGAGCCCATCTCCTACTCCGTCACCTAGCCCTACGCCGACACCCACGCCTACGCCGAGCCCATCTCCCACTCCGTCACCTAGCCCTACGCCGACACCCACGCCCACGCCAAGCCCATCACCTGCGCCGACTCCCGTTTCTATCTCAATTGCCTCAATTTCTGGTGGAGGTAATAACTCAACTGTTGGGCTTAACCTTGGTAGCCTTAGTTTGCTCGCAGGTGTAACCGGTTTCAGGATTTTTGGTTGCACACAAAACAATAGTACCTGTACACCTTCCACGGGCGGTACGCCGACCTTAACTACTTCATCCACTACCCCTACTATTCCAAATATCGACTTGCAAGGTAATAGGAGAGCTTGTTTTACTGCTCAAGCAGTTGGACCTCTCAATATTGTTTTAGGAACTTCTACTGTGTGCACAAATTAAGTTCTATTCTTGTGAATTTTGACTTGAAGCCTCTAAATTTGATAAAAACTATTTATGATTTCAGTCGACAAGAGGTTCTTTTAACTGAAACTGAGTTGTTTCAGTTACTCCAAAGCTTTGAGGACTGTCCACCTCGTGAGAGTCTACAAAGTTCCTCTTTTCAGTGGAGGAACCTGTTGTTTTCTCAGGTGTCAGCGGGTAATACGACTTACTGGTATTCCCAACAAATACCGATTCAAATCAATTCAAATTTAAGTGGTATTGCCAACCATCTAGCTGTAGAGTCTTCAACAGGGAAGCCAGATATTTTATATTGGCGAATCCTTGATTTTTTAAGCCCTGAAAAGCTACAACAGCTTTGGAATTATTTACTAACTGCCCGATCGCAATTTAATCCGGCTCACAACTCCGCAGGTTTGAATAACTATCGACAATCTCTTTTTACTGCTCCTCCTCCTGAAATTTATTCCGAGATCAGTGAAAAGATTTTAGGTGCTTTGATACCAATTGCCGATGAGCTGCCCAATTCCTCACAAGAAATTGGCGAGATAGAGATGCAAATAACAGCTCACAACGATGGTCATTATTACAAAATTCATAATGATAACGGCAGTCCTGATACAGCTACACGTTTTCTCACTTACGTTTACTACTTCTATCGACAACCCAAACCATTTACTGGTGGCGAGCTGCGACTGTATGAACTTGCTATCAAAGATGGCTTTTACGTTGCAGGCGATCGCTATCAAGACATTGAACCGCTACACAATAGCCTGATTGTTTTCCCAAGCCACTACATGCACGAAGTTCTACCGATTCGATGTCCTTCTCAGCGATTTGAGGATAGCCGCTTTACAGTTAATGGTTGGATTCGAGTTGCTATTGACTGATTTTCTAGCTTGAAGTTCGACAGCTACCGCTTTGCACAGTACCAGTTCTGACTAGCCCTAGGGGTCGTGCAAGAACGACACAGCGTTGTACTGGCGTTAATGTACTACTCAAGCGAATTTCTTGGGTTGCATTACCTGTCCAGTAAACATTGCCGCTGGGATATGCGAGTACGTTTGAACTTAGATTCTGAGCTACTGTGATTTGATTTCTAGCAAAGCTACGACTACGTAAAAGACAATTCCCCGTGGGTGCTGCTGTTGTATCACGGTTAATTCCACCAGCAACAAGATCAGTGGCTTTCAAGGTACAGGTTCGATTTAACCGCTGAGCTTCACGTTGCATCTCTAGAATGGCTGACTGTACTTCTGAAGTAGCTTGATCTAGCTCTTGCTGACCCAAAAAACCAGCCACGCTAGGTCCTGCGATCGCGGCTAGAATCCCTGCCACAATTAAAACGACTAAGATCTCAGTGATTGTAAAACCTTGCGATCGCACTGCTCGGCGTAAATGAGCATAAAGTAAACGCTGCTCTAAGACGAGTTTTAATCGTGACATTGCTAACCTTTCCATCCCAACGCGATCGCAGCTTACCTCTATTCTCGCAAACGATGCAGGGATTAGCTTGCCCTAGGCGAGCGATCTTGTGCCAAAGACCGATCGCCTGGCCTTTCCTGATCAATACTCAGTGACTCTCTAACTATAGTCAGCGCATGATCAACAGAGGCTACCTAGTAAAAAAGATAGGACTGGTGTAGTCGAATAAGGATCAGCTTATCTTCAACAACAACTCACTACGCTCAAACATTGCTTAGCTACTCTCTGAGACTGTCGCGATCGCCTTCAACCCCTGCCAGAGTAGTACTGCCAATGTCTGAATTCTTGTTGTGTCTACCGCTTCTCCTGCGCAGAGAGTAGATCAGTGATCGACCCCAAGAACTCTCTGGTATTCCAAAGAAACCAGTAATCTCCTATCCATTAGTGATAGCGATCGCTGTTGGGGCGGATTTCTCGCCTGCCAGCATCAAGGCCCGAGTGTCAGAGTAGAAGGAGAACCCTTCAGAGGCAGACTGATGACCGACGTACTGCCCACGATCGAACTGTTTGATGGCATCGCTGAAGAACTCGATAACGTCAGCTTGCGGCGCGATCGCCAATCCGGCACCCGCAATGTCTTGCTCCGCTTCCGTGCCCTCAAAGCCCTTGATCGCTTCAATAGTTTCCGAAGCCGCTTTTCCAAAGCGATTCGCCTCACCGATAGTGAAGGGGCAATCGAACTTTGGCCCGACTCCTCCAAGTTGGTGTTTGGCGGTGATGACGGCGATGAACTGGACCGCGTCGAGTTTGTCGTCCCGATCGACAATGAAGACCACTGGCAACGCTTCATGCGATTTATGGAGCGCTACGCTGCGGCCAATGACATGACCTACGGCGATCGCCAGGCATAACGACGGGAGATAGGTGTGAAGATTGCGATTACGGGTGCGACAGGCTTCGTTGGGCAGCGCTTAGTCGAACGACTGCAGGCCGAGGGTCACGAACTGCGCATTCTCAGTCAGCGACCGACTGTGGCGCAGCAACTGACGGGCTGCCAAGTCTTCGATACTGCGACTGAAACGAGCTGGTTAGCAGCGCTAGAAGGTGCTGATGCAGTCGTCAATTTAGCGGGGGAACCGATCGCAGAACAACGCTGGACACCAGCCCAAAAACAACGCCTTAAAAACAGTCGTGTTCAAACCACTCGGGCCTTGGTGACTGCGATCACGGCCGCAACCCAGAAACCCCAAGTCCTCGTCACTGCCTCTGCGATCGGCTACTACGGCACCAGCGAAACGGCGCAATTTACGGAGGAGAGTGCTGCTGGACAGGATTACCTCGCGGAAATTTGCCAAGCCTGGGAACAGGAGGCGCAAGCGGTAACAGTGAGTGGGACCCGTTTGGTGACCCTGCGAATTGGAATTGTTGTTGGCCCAGGTGGCGCGATCGGCAAAATGCTTGGTCCCTTCAAGCTGTTTGCTGGTGGCCCGATCGGCAGCGGTCGGCAGTGGGTCTCTTGGATTCAACGAGAAGACTTGGTCTCGCTGATTCTGGAAGCGATCGCTAATCCCAGCTATCAAGGGACTTACAACGCCACAGCGCCACAGGCAGTGCGAATGGCTGACCTCAGTGCCACCCTTGGTGAAGTCCTACAGCGGCCATCTTGGTTGCCAGTGCCGGCGTTTGCCCTCGAAGCACTCCTGGGTGAAGGGGCGCTACTAGTTCTGGAAGGTCAGCAAGTGCTGCCCAAACGCTTGGAAGCCGCGGGTTTTCAATTCCGCTATCCCGATCTGAAATCAGCGCTGCAGCAATTCCTGCCCTAGCTGACAACCGCCATCGGAGCGATCGCCGCAGGCGTGAGCGATCGCTTCAGGATGACAAGTTGAATCAGGCCGCAAATCACCGTCAAGCCACAGAGGATAAAGGTGGGAGCGGCAACCACACCCACTGCCCACCAGCTATAGACATGGAGCACCATCAAGATCGCTGGCAGCGCTCCAGCCAGGGCGAGGCTGCGTTGCCAAATGCGAGGGGCTTCCGCCAATACCAGCAAAATCGCACTGAAGGTCAGCAGAATCGTCAGCGGTACCAAGGCGCCACAAAGGGCGATACAGTGCTCACGCGAAAACATCGACAGACTGCACAACCAAGACACGCGATCGCAAACTCCTACCGAAACAGAGACCGGCGATAGCACGGCTCGCTGATCAGCCTAACGCTGATACCAGAGAAAAACCGCGAACCGTAACGATCGGTGAGTATTTGCTCAGATTCGCAGCATCGAGCGATCGGCTTTAACAAGTGGCTTCCAAGCGTTGCCGCACAGAGGCCAAGGCTGATCGTACTTGCTCAAAACCCGTGCCACCCAAGCTGTTGCGGGCTGCAACAACCTGTTGCGGTGCGATCGCTGTGTAGATGTCGGCTTCAAACTGCGGGTGTAGAGCCTGCCATTCAGCCAAGCTCAAATCCTTCAGGAGTTTGCCTTGCTCCAAACAGGTGCGCACCACGCGACCGACGAGGTTGTAGGCTTCTCGGAAAGGCACACCCCGCGCTGCCAAGTAGTCTGCGACATCTGTAGCATTGGAAAAATCGGCTTCGACCGCTGCCGCTAGGCGATCGGGCTGGAAGCTCAGACCTTCTGCAAACAAAATCGTCATGGCTTCGAGGCAGCTTTCCACGGTTTGCACTGCGTCAAACAAGCCTTCTTTGTCTTCCTGCAAGTCCTTGTTGTAGGCCAACGGTAAGCCTTTCAAAACGACGAGCAGCGCTTGCAGATGCCCAAACACCCGTCCCGTCTTGCCCCGCACTAGCTCTGGCACATCAGGATTTTTCTTCTGCGGCGTGATACTGGAGCCAGTGGCGCAGCGATCGCTGAGGCGAACAAAGCGAAACTCCTCCGAAGCCCAGAGGATCACTTCCTCAGCCAAGCGGCTGAGGTGCACCATGATCAAGCTGGCGGCTGCCAGAAATTCCACGAGACTATCGCGATCGCTGACGGCATCCAAGCTGTTGGCGTAGATGCGTTCAAAGCCGAGTAATGCCGCCGTGCGCTGGCGATCGATTGGGAAAGTTGTCCCCGCCAAGGCCCCTGCGCCCAAAGGAGAGGTATTCAGGCGCTTGCGCAGGTCGCCTAATCGTTCCCAATCACGCTCTGCCATCTCTAAGTAGGCATGGAGATGATGTGCCAAGCTCAAGGGCTGGGCGCGTTGCAGGTGGGTATAGCCCGGAATTAATGTCTCAAGGTGTTGCTCGGCTTGGCTCAGTAGAACACGCTGATAGTCACGCAATTGCTGACGAATGTGATCGACGCGGTCGCGCAGATAGAGCCGCGTATCTGTACCCACTTGGTCATTGCGCGATCGGGCGGTGTGGAGCTTTTTACCAACATCGCCGAGGAGTTCTGTCAGTCGCCGTTCCACCGCAAAGTGGACATCCTCAGCATCCAATCCTGGCTGGAATTGACCGGTGCGATATTCACTGCGAATCTGCTCAAGCCCAGCGACGATCGCCTCACCTTCCTCGCGGCTGATGATGTCTTGCTCTGCCAGCATTTGCGCATGCGCCTGGGACCCCGTGAGGTCATATTCGATCAGCGCCAGATCAAAACCGATACTGGCATTGAAAACCACGATCGCTGGATGGAGCGCTGTCTCGAAGCGATCGCTCCAGGGTTGTGGGGCAGCAGCTTGGGTCACCAGAATCTTTGTGCGGAAGGCCAAAGGCGATCATAGTCCCGACTGGCCTGTTAGGGGCAGCCAGACTGCAGCCCGGCCAAAGGCGCGATCGCCTCGGGGACTCACAATCAGCCGTAGCTGGTGAACTTGGCAACAAAATAACCAAACGCCATCCCAAACAGCGCTGCCCAAGCCTGACCAGAACTGACAAAGCCCTCCCAAGCCTGGCGCATATTTTGAAGGACATCGCTATTGCTGACGTCAATGGCAAACCGGACCGCTTCTAGCATTGTTGCGTTTCCACAAAAGGGTCTACAGCAGATCGCTCACCGATCCATCGTCTCGTCAAACGGCCCGCAGGACTACGAGGGTCATGTCATCTTCATTGTGGCGATCGGGCCCAATGAAGCGCTGGACTCGGTTGAATAGGTCGGCTAGGAGGGCTTCTGCTGACAGTCGTCGCCGGCAAGCCTCACGGAAGGCGATCGCGACGTTCTCCTCATCGAAGCGGTTACCCCGCGGATCAGCCGCATCGGTCAAACCATCGGTGTAGTAGAGAACCACATCGCCCGGCTGAAGCTGCACGTGCTGTTCGGCGTAGGCATTATCGGCTTCGAGGCCAATCATCATGCCAAAGGTGTCGAGGCGCTTGAGGGTGCCCGTTGCCTGTTGCCAGAGCAGGGGTGGATTGTGGGCCGCATTGCTAAAGGTCAGCAAGCGCGAGCTGGGATCGTATTCCGAGTAAAACAGCGTGGCGAAGCGATTGGAATGCTCGAGGTCCGCGTAGATCACCTGATTGAGGTGTGCCAAGACCCGACTGGGCCGGTGCCGGTTCAGCACCTCTGCCCGCAGCATGCCGCGCAGCATCGTCATGATCAAGCCAGCGGGGACGCCTTTGCCCATGATGTCGCCGATTGCGATCGCCCAGGGCGAGCCTGCATCGGGCTGCAAGCGTCCCTGTTCATCGCTGTGGGTGCGGGTAGGAATGAAGTCGTAGTAATCCCCGCCCACGCGGCTCGCTGTTCGACAGGCCGCCGCAATTTCTAAGCCTTCAATCGCCGGGCACTGACTCGGCAGTAATTGCAACTGAATTTCAGCACCAATTTCTAATTCGCGATCGAGGCGTTCTTTTTGGCGTAGCTCGGTGGTCAGCGCATCATTTTCTATCGCAACAGCAGTTTGATCCGCCACTAAGCGAACCAGTTTTTGACGCGATTCATTCCAGCTGTACTGGCCATCTAAGCTGAAGACGTACAGCCGTCCACGGGCTTGGTTCCGCACCAAAACGGCGGTGGCAAATAACTGCGCGTTGCGGCCTAGACAGCGTTGCACTTGGCGATCGATCTCAGCGATTGCTTCCGTTGGGGAACCACTGGGAGCCGTCCCAACCGGCAAGCTTGCGGGAATTCGATTCAGGGTCTCCGCAAGGCGGGGATCAGTGCAGTGTAGTTGCGCCTGCCAAAAGCGACCGTCGGGCCGAAAGGTCAATAACAGACTGCCTTCAGTGTCGGTGACTCGACTGGCAATGAGTGGGATCAGTTCTAGGAACTGGCCCAAATTGGTGAAGCTGCGGAGCGCGAACCCTAGGGAGGCCAACAATTCCTGAGCTTTGCGCTGTTCGCGATCGAGGCGCGCGACCAGATCCTTGAGGGCAATGACTGGTGAAAGGCTAGCTGAACCTTCCCCCGCCGAAGCCGGCGAAGCCGCGGGTTGGAAATAGGGGAGCGTCGTCATAAGAGGACGGGCAGCTACGCTAAAAGCGATGGGAGAAAAGTTCCCAACGGTTATAGCACCTTATTTCTGGATTCGTGCAAATCCCCATCTAAATTGAGGTTCCTTGCAGTGATTGCCCAAAACAACCGTCAGGCATGGTCAATCTAGTGCGAATCAATGTCGATTCAGTTCAAAAAAACTTAGCCATCCAACAGCGCTTGGATGAATTCATAGCTGGAGAAAGGCCGCAGATCTTGAATCCGTTCACCTGCTCCCAAGAATCGAATCGGTAGCTGGAGATCCTGGGCGATCGCGAGGGCGACACCGCCTTTGGCTGTGCTGTCCAGTTTGGTCAGGGCAACCCCGCTCAGTTGGGCTGCTTCGGCAAAGACTTGGGCTTGGCGCAGCCCGTTTTGCCCTTGGGTGGCATCGAGGACAAGCAGGGATTCAACGATCGCATCTGGAGCTTTGCGATCGATAATGCGGCGGACCTTAGCCAGTTCGTCCATCAAATTCTTTTTGTTCTGGAGGCGACCGGCTGTATCTACTAGCAGTAGCTCAGTGCCCCGCGCTTGCGCTGCCGCGATCGCATCAAACACGACGGCAGCCGGGTCGGTGTTCTGGCCGGGGTTAGCAATCACATCCACCTCACTGCGATCGCCCCAGACTTTCACCTGCTCAACAGCAGCGGCCCGGAAAGTGTCAGCGGCGGCAATCAGACAGCGATAGCCCGACTTAGTGGCCAGATGGGCGAGTTTGCCAATCGTCGTCGTCTTACCGACGCCATTAACGCCGCAGACCAGCCAGACGTTGAGGCGACCCTTTTCAGGAGCCAGAATGTAGCGCCCCGAGGTTTCTAGGGGTTGATCCAACAACTGCTGCAGCAATTGCTTGAGATAGGCGATCGCCTGTTCTGGTGGCAGGGCTTCTTGGCGAAGCTTGGCTTGCAGCTGCGTCAGGATGCGATCAGTGGCTTCGACCCCCACATCCGCCTGTAGCAACAGTGCCTCGATTGTCTCAACTGCATCGGCGCTGAGGGGGCCTTGGCCCACCGCAGACTTCAGTTGGTTGACGAGGCTGCGGCGGGTTTTATCCAGACCGCGCCGCAGGCTACTCAGCCAGTCGATCTCTTCGATCGAAATTTCTTCAGGACGCCGCCCTTGAGCTGCTAGCACTTCAGACGACCAGACAAAGTCATCGTCAAAGGTTAGCCCTTGGGGGGCTGAGGGTTCTGCGATCGCAGGGGGCTGGGGCTTCGGTTCTGGCTCCGGCTCCGCGATCGCTTCAGCAGTTAATTGTTCGAGGCGGGCTTCCCGCTCGCTGGCGGCGAGGTCAAAGAAAGAAGGGGGCTCAGCCGGAGCTGCAGGTTCTGGTTCTAGCTCGGGAGTGGCCTCAGCGATCGTCTGAGGTGCACTGGTCGTAACGGCTGTGTCGTCGGTTGTTGGCTCAACCGTAGCGGCTAGGTCGTCAGAGACCGCCCCAGGATCTTCCTCAACGGCAGCAGGATGATCTTGCTGCTTCAGATTCTGATAAGCCGCCTTCGCCCAAGCCAAATAATCAGGGTTGATTGTGGGAGTGGGCGCAGGAGGGCTTGCCGGTGCAGCTTCGGCTTCGGCTGGTTGTTGCTCCGTCGGTGGTTCTACGGGAGTGCGATCGGCCTCACCAGTCGGCTCGCTAGCCTCCGGGGCAGCCTCGCTGGGCGCCTCAGTTAGGGACTCGGGTTGATTGAACTGACGGCGAAACCAATCGAAAACCATAGGAACAGCAGAAGTTAGGAAGACGGACGGGCCGCACGGGCTGCTTTGCCTAGCATGGTGCTGAGGCGGCGCAACACGCCATTGATGAAGCGGCGACCTTCTTCATCACTGTACCGGTTGGCCAATTCCACTGCTTCGTTGATCGCCACTTGCTCGGGGGTACCTAAGAACAGAATTTCTGCGGCGGCTAACCGCAAAATGTCTTGGTCGAGGCGGGGCACGCGGTGCAGTTGCCAGTCCACCATCACATCATTCAAGGTGCGATCGATGCGTTCGCGGTTGTTGCTGACTTGCAGCACTAGCCGGCCGCCAAATTTGCGTACTTCTTCGCGATCGGTTAGTTGCACCCACTCGGGCAAGTCCAGGGCATTGCCGGTGCGGTTAATTGCAGCCTGGGCCATTTCGATCACCTCTTGGAGCATCGCCCGTGAGCTTTCCAGATCGGCAGAGCCCAAGGTGCTCAATAGCAAGCGATCGCTGCTCTGCTTCAATTCTGCGGAAGCGGCTTCTAGGTGATCGCGGGCTTCTGCGGCGAGGGTGCGGGTTGCCGCCAACAACAGCTCCGAGAGCATTTGGTCGGAGGGTGGCTCGGCTTTCGCTGGAAGCTGGCTCAAACTGAGCAAAGCCAGTTCACGAGCAATACGGCGGGGTTGCATAGGTCGGCGGGAGGCAAAAGGCCAATCCTCACTCTAACTTGTTGGCCTGCTCCCAAGTCTGAGCAAATCCTGTCTGTAGGCGATCGCCTCGCAGGAATCACCAGTCCATAACGCTGTGCGATCGCCTCGAATGCCTGAGATTAGCCTTAGCGACCGCTCTCGTCTTCGCCCTTGCCACTGCTGCTGGCGGCCTCAACCAGCACTTTCTCTACCGCTTCCGGCAGGCTATTCAAGGGAGCGGCTGGCGAATTGCCTTTGGGCGAGACGATGCCACCGGAAATCAGAATTTTGAAGGCATCCTCAACAGACATATCTAGGGTTAGCTCCTCCTCTTCGCAGACCACTGCATACCAGCCCGTGGTGGGATTGGGCGTCGAAGGGATAAAGACACTGACGAGGGCAGCATCTGGGCGCTTGGCCTGAATCGCATCGCTGACGATGCCAGTGACGAATCCGACTGACCAAAGGCCCTTGCGCGGATATTCCACTAACACTACGCGCCGAAAGCGGTTGCCGTTGTCCTTCAGGACCGTTTCGAGCAGTTGCTTGAGGGTTTTGTAGACCGATCCTGCGAGGGGAATCGCCTGCAGGGTGCGCTCGCCAAAATCCAGCAGGAAGCGACCGACGATGTTGCGCGCCATCAGCCCGATCACCAAGATGGCGGTCAGGGGGACGGTCAGACCCACCCCTAGGTTGATTAGGTTGGTGAGCAGAGGATCGAGGTCATTGAAGGGATTGACCTGTTTGGGAATTCCTGTCAGCAGGTTGACAACCCAGCGGGAGACCACTGCCGTCAGCCAGATTGTGGTTGCTAGGGGAATGACCACCAGCAAACCGGCGATCAAATCATTTTTGAAATCCTGCCGCAGCCGTTGCCAAAAACTAAGAGAGCTGTGATTGGGGGCGTCAGACATGGTCTTCGGGGAGTGAGGCAAAGGGTCACAGCGCAGCACCTTGGGCTGGCTCAGCGCTAAGTTTCCAGTCTCAGCAAGCGATCGCTAGCAGCTAGGGCCTGCTTCACTGTGACACAATCCGACTCCTCCGCGGGGGGGCAGGGGATCAAGGGCGATCGCAGCGAGTGTTAGATCCGACAACTGCGAGGCTAAAGCGCCGCTAGAGGAGGGCGCAGCTCAGCGATCAGTTGTGGTTCGGACTTTGGCGCAGGATGCCCCAGCTGATGCCGCCATAGCCAATGACGAGCAGGATCCCAAGCAGCGAAGTTCGGATCGTATTGCCGGTGACTTCGCGGCGAATGAGGTTAGATTGCTTCTCTTGGTTCGCTTTGATTTCAGCTTCTTGGGTTTGCTTAGCTTCTGCCGCACGCTGATCGACAAAGCGATCGATTTCGGCTTCCGGTTTGCCTACTAGCTTTTCGAGCTCGCCAACTTGATCGGCCGGAATTTGGCCGCTGGCCTTGACTTGCTCAAACAGGCCGGGGGTGCCAAATAGCTGCTTCAGTTGCTGTTTCTGCTGAGCGATCGCCCCTTGAAACTGCAGATCGAGGGCTTGTCGCTGTTGCTGCACCTGCTGCTGAACTTCTTCCAGCCGTTGGGCTTGGCTGGTGAAGGCATTGCTGAGGTGAATCGGGACCGCCAGGATAAAAATGACTGTGAGCACCAAGGGCAAAATCCGCGCGATCGCCCGGATCAGTTTTTGTTGCGTGACGGACAAAGGATCGAGTTGTTGGGCGAGCCAATCGCCACTAAACCAGAACGTCAGGCCCACCAGCGGCACAACCCCGCGATCGATCCATTGGCTGCTGGTGGCCACGTACCAACGTGGTTCGCTCCAGTTGGCACCGACCAAACTGGCAACATAGTCAACGAGCACAGAGAGAACAAGGACGAGACCTACTAACCGCAAGGCTCGTGCAGCCAACGGTGCCACGGAACTCGGTGCAGCAGCCATCGATGATCTTTCACAGGAACAGGCTCAGTGTATCCCTTGGATGGGACGCTCGAACCGCGATCGTGTTGGGAAAGTGAGCTGCGCTTCAGCCGGGCGATCGCAGAAATGAATCGAGGCTGAAGCATAAAAAAGCCGGACCTTGCGGCCCGGCGATTCATTCCCAAACTGCCTAGGTGATTACTTCGACTCAGAGAACTCTGCGTCAATCACATCATCATCGCCAGAGCTGCTGCTCGAGGACGAGGAAGGACCGGCTTGGGCGTTGGCCGAAGCTTCAGCGCTAGCCTGCTGGTAGACGCTGCTGCCAGCGGCGTAGAGAGCTTGCTGCAGTTGCTCGATGATCGACCTGATCTTGTCGTAGTCTTCGGCAGCCAAGGCATCTTTCAGCTCTTGGATAAAGCCTTCGACTTTGCTTTTCTCATCAGCCGAGATCTTGTCACCCAGCTCGCTGAGTTGTTTCTCAGACTGATAGACCAGCGTGTCGGCTTGGTTCTTCAGGTCGATACGTTCGCGCCGTTCTTTGTCCGCTGCTGCATTCGCTTCGGCGTCTTTGACCATGCGATCGACTTCGTTGTCAGACAAGGTCGAAGCGCCGGTGATGCTGATCGACTGCTCTTTGCCCGACCCTTTGTCTTTGGCCGTGACATTGAGGATGCCGTTAGCGTCGATGACGAAGATCACTTCGATTTGGGGCACGCCACGGGGAGCCGGCGGAATGCCATCCAGCCGGAAGGTTCCTAAGCTCTTGTTGTCGCTGGCCATTTCGCGCTCGCCTTGGAGCACGTGGATTTCGACGTTGGTTTGACCGTCCGCCGCCGTCGAGAAGGTTTCCGACTTCTTGGTGGGGATAGTGGTGTTGCGTGGGATCAACTTAGTCATCACGCCACCAAGGGTTTCTACCCCCAAGGATAGTGGCGTCACGTCGAGCAGCAGGATGTCTTTGACTTCCCCAGCCAAGACGCCACCTTGAATCGCCGCACCGATCGCCACCACCTCATCGGGGTTGACACTTTGGTTGGGCTCTTTGCCCGTCATTTGCTTGACGATCGCCTGCACCGCAGGAATCCGGGTCGAACCACCGACCAAGACGATTTCGTCAATTTCGCTCAGGGCCAACTTGGCATCTTTGATCGCTTGCTCCACCGGAATCCGGCAGCGATCGATCAGATCCGAAGCCAATTCTTCAAACTTGGCGCGGGTTAAGGTCAGGTCGAGGTGCTTCGGCCCGTCTTGGGTTGCCGTGATGAAGGGCAGGTTGATTTCAGTTTGAGTGGCGCTGGACAGCTCGATTTTGGCTTTCTCAGCGGCTTCCGTCAGACGCTGCAGAGCCTGCTTGTCTTTGCGCAGATCGATGCCTTCGTTCTTCTGGAATTCACCAGCCAGGAAGTCAACGATTTTTTTGTCGAAGTCGTCGCCACCGAGGTGGGTATCACCCGAGGTCGCCAGCACTTCAAAAACGCCGTCGCCCACTTCCAAGACCGAGACGTCGAAAGTACCGCCGCCCAAGTCAAAGACAAGGATGCGTTCGTTGCTCTTCTTATCAAGACCGTAGGCCAGCGCGGCTGCCGTCGGCTCGTTGATGATCCGCAGCACTTCTAGGCCGGCGATTTTGCCAGCGTCTTTGGTCGCTTGGCGCTGGGAGTCATTGAAGTAGGCCGGAACCGGGATCACGGCTTGGGTGACGGTTTCACCCAGGTATTTGCTGGCGTCTTCGGCCAGTTTGCGCAGCACCTGCGCCGAAATTTCTTCAGGAGCGAACTGCTTGCCAGCATTGGAGCTATCCAGCTTGACGGCATTGCCCGAAGTATCGACTTTGTAGGCCACTTCGGTCAGTTCGTTCGTGACTTCATCCGGACGACGGCCGATGAAGCGCTTAACCGAGTAGAAGGTGTTCTCGGGGTTCATCACCGCCTGGCGTTTGGCGATTTGACCCACGAGGCGGTCTTGGTTTTTCGCAAAAGCAACGACTGAAGGAGTGGTGCGAAAACCTTCCGCATTAGCGATCACAGTGGGCTTGCCGCCCTCCATGACAGCCACGCAAGAGTTGGTGGTTCCGAGGTCGATTCCGACAACTTTGGCCATAGTGCAGCTTGGGAGGGATTACATCTGCTGACGGCCAACCGCCAACAGGGGTGAACTCTTTTGAGTTTCGACTATCTTGCCGGTGAGCCGCCCCCTCTTCCAAGGCGGGGTTCCCGAACCTCGGGGGACGGTGGCCGATCGCCCCTAAGCTGAAAAAACGCTGTCCACTGGCTCTGTTATGTCTGCTCTCACCGGTCGTACTCGCTTGCTCGGCATTATTGGCGACCCGATCGAACATTCCCTATCGCCGTTGATCCAAAATGCCGCGATCGCAGAGCTGGGCTTGGACTACTGCTATGTGCCCTTTCCGGTTAAGGGTGCAGATCTGGCGACGGCTCTGGCGGGCTTGGCTGCGATCGGGGTGCAGGGCTTCAACGTCACCATCCCCCATAAGCAAGCCGTGATGCCGCTCCTCAGCCAAGTTTCAGAACTGGCGCAGTCGGTGGGTTCGGTCAACACCGTTTGGCAGACTGAGCAGGGCTGGGTGGGCACTAATACAGATGTGCTGGGATTCCTTGCGCCGCTACAAACCCTGCGCAGCGATTGGTCCGGCTGTCGAGTCGTACTGCTGGGCTGCGGTGGTGCGGCTCGGGCGGTCGTTGCCGGTTGCCTCCAACTGGGGTGCAGTGCGATCGCAACGGTGGTTCGGGACGCCCAGAAAGGAGACGCTTTTCAGCAGAGCTGGGGTGATCGCGCTGATTCTCTGACGATCCATGACTGGTCAGACATTCCAGATGTACTCAGCACTGCGGACTTAGTCGTCAACACCACACCGCTAGGCATGGACCCGCACATTGAGCGATCGCCCCTTGATAATTCAGCCGCTCAGCAATTGCGGCCAGAAACGATCGCCTACGACCTGATTTACACGCCCAGCCCGACCCGCTTTTTGCAACAGGCGATCGCCCAAGGCTGCCACGCGATCGATGGGCTAGAAATGCTGGTTCAGCAGGGTGCAGCTGGCCTCAAAATTTGGACAGGTGCAGAAGCGGTTCCCGTCGATACGATGCGATCGGTGCTCAACGCCCATCTGGGTTTGGCCTAAGTCGTGTGGCTGAGCGATGCTAAGAGACCGCCAAACGGGTGGCCATTGCCTCGGGCGTAAAGCGATAGCCGACGTTGCGCACGGTTTGCAAAAGTTGTGGCGCCTGCGGGTTCTGTTCCAGCTTCTTGCGCAGCGACAGGATGTGCGTATCCACGGTGCGCGGGTTATCGATCGCATTCGGCCAAGCCCGCTGCAACAGATCGGAGCGACTCAAGGGTTGTCCTTGGGCTTGCACCAAAACGTAAAGCAAGCTGAACTCCTGGGGCGTCAAATCGATCGCGCGGCCGTGATGTTCCACTCGCCGCTGCACGAGGTCAACGACCAAATCTCCAAATTCAAGGCGGCTCAGCGGTTGGGGTCGCTGACGACGCAATAGGGCTTGAACCCGAGCCAGAAACTCTTGCAGGCCAAAGGGCTTTTTCAGGTAGTCATCAGCGCCCGCTTGCAGCCCAGCCACTACATCGGCTTCGCTCGATCGCGCCGAAATCATTAAAATCAATGCCGCCAAGTCCTGAGCTTGCAGCCAGCGACAGTATTCTAGACCGCTACCATCGGGTAGGTCGATCGCCAAGACAATCAAGCTAGGACATTGCGATCGCAGCAGTTGCCGCGCTTCACTCAACCCTGCCGCTAGCCCCACTTCCAACCCTAATTGGCTCAGGTGCCAGCGCAGGAGCGATCGCAGTTGGGGATTGCCTTCGATGACATGGACGATCGCGGTCGTCACACTGAACGCGCTCTTGGGAGTTGTGACTTTAACCTAGCAAGCTGTCCATTGTGGCTTCTGTATTCGCCTTTACGAGCGCGACTTCGAGCACCCGTTGTCTTCCTCGGAACCGCGATCGCGGTCGAAGCTGTCTATGATCGAAAAGTGATCTTTAACCTCTTCTTCCAAATCTGAGCTGCTAACTTTTGGCAAGCTCAAGAAAAGATGAGAGGCCTGACCACGCAAGGTCCGATACTCTATCGACGGTGCAGGGGGGGAGCACAATGTTGCAGGATACAGATACCGTTCGCCACTATCAGCGGCTGACCGACGCCATGGTGCAATTGTGGGAGCGTGGTTATCGGCCTGATGACATTCGCCTCTACATCGAAGGCTACTTGGCCGCCCTGCGCCAAAACGGCAGCATTGAAGCCTTTTGGCTGCACCGCCTCGAAGAGCAGGTGATTCGTTTCCTTTACGATCCCTCCAACTTTGAGGTCTATCCCTACCCGCAAGCCCAACGCGATCGCTACTAAATTCAGCTGCGCTGATCGACACGAATGTTGCCCATCTTCTAGAGCTGGCTTGAAGGCGGAAACAGTGCCTATTGCTATTCAGCTCGTGGGGGTCAGTCTTTGGTCACTGCTGCATCGGGACGAATTCCTATCGATAATGCAAGGGCAGGGTCTGGATTTAGGTTGCGCATGGATCGACAGCAACAGCTTCGTCGCCTTCAGGGAGGTCTGATTGTTTCCTGTCAGGCACCTGCGGATTCTCCCCTGCATCAGCCAGAGATCATTGCCGCGATCGCAGTCGCAGCAGTTCAGCGTGGAGCTGTGGGCATTCGCTTGGATACGCCTGAACATGTGCGTGCCGTGCGCGATCGCCTACCGGAAACACCAATTATTGGCCTCTGGAAACGTACCTTTCCCGATAGCTCGGTCTACATTACGCCCCGCTACGTCGAAGCAGAAGCGATCGCGGCGGCCGGAGCCGACATTGTTGCCTTGGATTGCACCCTGCGCCCCCGCCCGGATGGCGAGGATTTTTGCCAAATCATTCCGCGCCTTCAGCAAGAACTCGGCTGTGCCGTGATGGCCGACATCGACACTCTAGAAGCAGCGATCGCGGCTGCCAAGGCAGGAGCTGATTTAGTCGGAACCACGCTCTACGGCTACACGGAAGCTACTCAGGGGCAAACCCCGCCGGGCTGGGATCTGTTAGAGACCGCCGCTCAACAATTGCCCAATACACCCGTGATCTGCGAAGGGGGAATTGCCAGTGCTCAAGCTGCCCGCCAAGCCTGCGATCGCGGCGCGTTTGCGGTTGTTGTCGGAACGGCGATTACAGGCATTGATCTGCAGGTCCAAGCCTACGTGACAGCTCTCAATGCAAGGCCCTAGATTGTCACTCAGATTATCTTCAAGGGGGACCCCCCCGCGCTAGGATGCTTTAGCCCTTGGTTGTTGGGCAAGCTTTTTCGGTAAGAGGATCCGTCGTTGACTCGTCGATATCTGTTCACCTCGGAATCGGTGACCGAGGGCCATCCTGACAAAATTTGTGACCAAATCTCGGATACGATTCTCGACGCTCTGCTGACGGAAGACCCCAGTAGCCGCGTTGCTGCTGAGGTAGTCGTCAACACCGGCTTGGTCTTGATTACAGGTGAAGTATCGACCCAAGCGCAGACCAACCTGATTGACCTTGCCCGTCGCAAAATTGCTGAGACTGGCTACACCGGCGAAGACAGTGGCTTTGGCGCCAATAACTGTACGGTCTTGATTGCTCTCGATAAGCAGTCGCCTGACATCGCTCAAGGCGTCGATACGGCCCAAGAACAGCGTCAGGCTTCGAGCGATGAACGCTTTGACAGCATTGGAGCCGGTGACCAAGGCATCATGTTTGGCTATGCCTGCAACGAAGCGCCGGAGCTGATGCCGCTGCCGATCAGCCTTTCGCACCGTTTGGCACGTCAGTTGGCGGTGGTTCGCCACAATGGCCAGCTCGACTATCTGCGACCGGACGGCAAAACCCAAGTCACGATCGCTTATGAAGATGGCAAGCCCGTCGCGATCGACACGATCTTGATCTCAACCCAGCACAAAGCGGCGATCGGTGACATCAGCGACGACAACGCAGTCCAAGAGCGGATCAAGAGCGATCTGTGGGAACAAGTGGTACTGCCGGTGTTCAGCGACTTGGTGATCCAGCCGGACAGCGCAACCCGCTTTTTGGTCAACCCGACCGGCAAGTTTGTGATTGGGGGTCCTCAAGGCGATGCTGGTTTGACCGGCCGCAAAATCATTGTCGATACCTATGGCGGTTATTCTCGCCATGGTGGTGGTGCCTTCTCGGGCAAAGACCCTACTAAGGTCGATCGCAGCGCTGCCTACGCTTGCCGCTACGTCGCCAAAAATATTGTGGCTGCTGGCTTGGCTGAAAAGTGCGAAGTGCAGCTCAGCTATGCGATCGGGGTGGCGCGTCCCGTTAGCGTACTGGTGGAAACCTTCGGTACCGGCAAGGTAGCTGACGAAGTCTTGCTCGACTTGGTGCGCAAACACTTTGAGCTCCATCCTGCCGGCATCATCGAGCACTTCAACCTGCAACGACTGCCCGGTGAGCGGGGTGGACGCTTCTATCAAGAAGTCGCAGCCTACGGTCACTTTGGCCGCAATGACCTCGATTTGCCTTGGGAACAAACTGACAAAGCTGACACCCTGCGCCAAGAAGCCTTAGCTACGACCCAAGCCTAGGATTCTCTGCCGTGGTCGTTGCACTTGGCCTCGACTTCGGCACCTCTGGAGCCCGAGCGATCGCCTGTGATTTTGACAGCGATCGCTCGGTTTCTGTATCGGTCACTTTTCCCAAGACCAGTCAGAACTGGCCGCAAGTTTGGCGTGAAGCGCTCTGGCAGCTCCTCACACAAATTCCTGCTGACTGGCGATCGCGGATCGAGCGAATTGCGATTGATGGTACGTCCGGCACCGTCTTGCTCTGTGATCGCGAGGGTCAGCCCCAGACTGAGCCGCTGCTCTACAACCAAGCTTGTCCCATTGGTCTTGCGGATTTAGCAGATTGGGTTCCGGCCGATCATGCAGCGCTGAGTTCGACTTCTTCGCTGGCAAAACTCTGGTTTTGGCAACAGCAGTTTGGTGCGTTGCCTCCAGACTGGCAAATTCTGGCTCAGGCGGATTGGCTGTCGCTCCAACTGCATGGATGCAGTCAGCAAAGCGACTATCACAATGCCCTCAAGCTGGGGTATTCGCCCGATCGCGAGCGCTTCAGTAAAAATTTGCTGGATTCAGAGCTAGGCGCGCTCTTACCAGTTGTCCATGAACCAGGAGTTGCGATCGGTCCGATTCTGCCCGCGATCGCTCAAGAGTTTGGCCTGTCGCCTGACTGTCAGATTTGTGCCGGTACAACGGATAGCATTGCTGCTTTTCTCGCGAGTGGTGCCCACCAACCCGGTGTAGCTGTGACTTCCCTCGGTTCCACAATTGTTCTGAAACTGCTGAGTCAGGTCGCAGTCAGCGATCGCCTGACCGGCGTTTACAGTCATAAACTCGGCGGCTATTGGCTCACGGGCGGTGCTTCCAACTGCGGTGGCGCGACCCTGCGGCAGTTTTTTCCGGATACAGAACTCGAAAGTCTCAGTTGCCAAATCGATCCCACCAAAAAAAGCGGACTTGATTACTATCCGCTGCCTAGTCGAGGTGAACGGTTCCCGATCGCTGATCCTGATCGGCTGCCTCAGCTTGAACCTCGGCCTGAGAATCCAGTCCAGTTTTTGCAAGGGCTGCTGGAAGGACTGGCGCAAGTGGAAACCTTGGGCTATCAGCGTTTGCAAGACCTCGGCGCAACGCCCCTAAAACGGATTTGGACAGCGGGTGGTGGGGCTAAAAATGCCGTTTGGCAACAACTCCGTCAACAAGCGATCGGTGTTCCAATTGCGATCGCCCCCAATACAGAAGCAGCTTTTGGGACAGCTCGACTCGCCGCCTTTGGCTTGGCTGCATTTCACTCGGCGGGGTTAAAGAGAACCTGAATACTCCTCTGAGTGAGCCCTCCTGCCTGCAAGCTGAAGTGAACAGTCTTGGCACTGTTCAGCCAAATTGAAGAGGCGATCGCGGCGCATGAATCAGAAGCTGAGTCGGTACCCTAAATCCTCTTGGGCTTATGTGGTGATCGCTTGTCCGATCGCGATCGCGCTAATTTTCAGCAGCCCTGTCAAAGCGAAGCTACCGCTGGGCGATCGCCTGACCTGGGGAAATGCCGTCACAGAAACTAGCCCTGCTTACCGACAGGCACTCAACCAAGCGAAGACCTTTCGGATGCCGGCTGAATTTGAACCGATCACCTCAATTTGGATGGCCTATCCAACCTACGAAAACCAGGCGGGTTATCCTTCTCAGACTGTTCAGAAGGCGATGGTAAAAGCGATCGCACCAACAGTCAAAATTGACTTTCTTCTGAATGAACCTGAAGAAAAAGTGATCATCAATGGTTGGCTCAAAACCGCAGGGATTCCAGCTAGTCAAGTCCGCTATCATTTGGTTCCCCATGAGGATCTCTGGATTCGAGATATGGGGCCAATCTTTGCGGTAAATGCTGATCAAACTCAAGTCGTTGATTTTGGTTTTAATGCTTGGAGTTATCTCGCAGCAACTGATCCAGCAGCAATGACAGATGAACAGGTTGATCGCAAGGTCGCTGGTGATCTTGATCTTCCTATCTTGCGATCGAGCTTGATTAGTGAGGGTGGTAATCGGGAATTTAATGGTAAAGGCACATTGATGCTGACCGAAGCCGTTGAGCTACAGCGCAATCCAGGACTAACTAAGGAGAAGATTGAAACTGAACTCAAACGAGTCTTCAATCTCAAGAAAGTGATTTGGCTTCAGGAAGGTGTAATTGACGATGAACTGTCTTATCGTGGCAAGTTGCCAGATGGGAGCCTGACAGTGCTTGCAACGGGTGGTCATATTGATGAGTATGCGCGGTTTGTTGATTCAAATACAATTTTATTGGCGGAAGTGACCGCAGAAGAAAGAGCTTCCGATCCGCTAGCAGCTATTAATTATCAACGGCTCGAGGAGAACTTAAAAATTCTGCAGGCTGCGACCGATCAGGATGGCAAGCCCTTCCGAATTGTTCGGATTCCTGCAGCTAAACCCATTTACGTGAACATGACTAAAGAGGATGCTGTCTTTCAAGCTCTGCAAGAACTCACCTTTGAAGATGGAACAGTCATTCAAGATGACGATCAGATCAAAACAATTTTGGCGGCTAGCTATCTCAACTTTGTGATCGCCAATGATGTTGTGATTGTCCCAAGATACTGGCAGCCCGATCGCAATTTGGAATATCAGCAAAAAGACCAAGCTGCCTTAGCTGCTTTTCAGTCGGTATTCCCCAACAAAAAGATCGTGGCGATCAATCCGGAAAATATCAATGCTGGGGGTGGGGGTATGCATTGCATCGTTCAGCAGCAAGCCGTGGTGGATGCAGTAGCTCGATCCCTCAGCACTGGGGCTGGCGATCGATCCAAGAGTAGAAGCAACCTATAAGAACGCCCATCTAGCCCTCAGAAGCTTAAGCCGCAACAAGCTTTCGTCATAAACCTTACTCAATATGGGAAGATGACAGGCAGATATTGTGCTTTTTAGTCCCAGCGAAGCTGGATCTGTCAATGAACCTAAACCTCAGCACTCCGAGTGACGTTATTGTGGCTGAGGCTCTCAAGCGCTTCTCTAAACGAGAACTAGCTAAGCACCTCGGGAAAGATCCCCGTATCATCACTGCTTTTCAGAGAGACGGAGTGGATGAGACTTACAAAATGGCTCTGCTTTACCTTCTGCAGAGCAACACTCCTCGTCCTAATCAAGGTAAAAAGCATGACTTTACTTTCATAGATCTGTTTGCTGGTATTGGCGGAACTCGGATGGGTTTCGAACGTGCCGGTGGAAAATGTGTATTCACGTCAGAGTGGGATACCTCTGCCCAAAAAACCTATCGAGCTAATTTCTCAGTTGATGAGCATCCCATCATCGGTGATATTCACGAGATTACAGTCGAAGGAAAATGGGATCTCTTACCAGAGCATGACGTTCTTGTAGCTGGATTCCCTTGTCAGCCGTTTTCTATCGCCGGTGTCAGCAAGAAAAACTCGCTTGGAAGGGCTCATGGCTTTGCATGTGATGCTCAAGGCACACTCTTTTTTGATATCGCAACCATTATTGAAAGAAGACGACCCAAGGCCTTTTTGTTAGAAAATGTCAAAAACCTAATGAGTCATGACAAGGGAAACACTTTTCGTGTTATCAAGAATGTTCTTGAGGATGAGCTTGGCTATAAGATTTACCCAAAAATAATTGATGCAAAAGGGTTTGTCCCTCAACATAGAGAACGTATCTATATTGTTGGCTTCCGAGAAGAGGTTGGCTTCAACTGGGATTCTTTCTCGCAGCCGCCTACTGATACAAAATGCATGGCCGACATCCTTCATCCTAATGATGGCAGCGAGGAAGTTGAGGAACCTTATACAGTTGGGATAGAGGCTAAAGTTAATGACAAATATACCCTAAGCGATAAGCTCTGGAATTACTTGCAAAACTATGCGAATAAACATCGAGCGGCTGGCAACGGCTTTGGTTTTGGTCTTGTCAACAAGGACAGTATTGCCCGGACTCTTTCTGCTAGGTACTACAAGGATGGATCTGAGATCTTGGTTGATCAAGGCAAGGATAAGAATCCGCGACGCCTAACCCCTCGAGAATGCGCCCGTTTAATGGGCTTTGATAGTTCTGAGCATAAGTTCAACATCGTTGTTGCTGACACACCAGCCTACAAACAATTTGGAAACTCAGTTGTAGTACCGGTCATTACTGAAATTGCTCACACCATGAAGCCGAGCATAATACAACTAAAGGAGAGATATATTCGGCAAATTTCATTAGCCATCTAAAAGCTTGATTGTTTATGGCGTTTTGATATCTGTTGAGCCAAATACTACCATTCAGTTAGTGCGAAAGCATTTTACTGTATACAGACTTGAAAGCTATGTAAAGAAAGTGCCAAAATAAGCCCAGCAACAATCTAAACGAAATACAAATAACTTCATTGAATAATCATGACCAAAAAGCTTTTGGCAATTTAAACCTCTAATTCTCATGACGTTGTAGGTACCTAGGTAGATTTCCACTGCGAGAGAAGTTACACATGTCGTCAATGAATCTAGATAAAGGACGATAAAGCATATCTTGCCTCCGTGTTGTCTGTATTATGCTGTTAGCAGATAATGCTTCATAAGTTACATCTGGCATGTATATTGCCAGCGGACCAGCTGCTAGAAGTGTCTGTGTTCGATCTGGATTAAACTCATCGGGATCCAAGAAAAAGCCGACTGCAACCTTATCTGGATGGGGAATGTCCTGAATACCTCTTAGCAGTCTTTCTCGAGCCGCATAACTTTTCACTTCGCAGTAAAGAATTTTTGTAGAATTTTGTGCTCGACATTCTACTTGGAGGTCACCTTCACTGTTATTTCCTGTCTTTTTGAAATTCTGACCCAGAACCATCCCAGCGTTTTCTAGACCGCGAATGAGTATTTTTTCGTTTATCCCTCCAGCTCTGGAGATAATGCCATTGTCAGACTCATGTACAAAGTCGACATAATTCTCGTAGAGGGAATTGATTAGTTGATTTTTGGAAACCCTAATCGTTTGCCCATCTTCTTCAAGATAACTCTGAAGAAGCCCCTCGATAAACTTATAGTGCTTCGGCTTCGTAATAGCATCTATAGTCCGCTTACAATGAGCATTGATTTCGAATAAGTTTTCTCCGGTCACCAAACCAATTTCTGTCTCTGCCAAAGCAACGACTGTCTCTGCTTTAGGATAAAAGCCAATTATCCTAGGAATATCATTAGGATATTGGTGAAGGTGTTCTCTTAGATAATTATCAACTGTTCCAGGCGTTACCTTGAAGAGGTTATAGATATCCTCGACATCTATTGCTCCAATATTTTCCGCTAAAAAGCTAGAAATTTCCTCAGAATAATTAACTGGATATACTCCAGTCACTTTGGCTTTTGCATTCGGATTCGCATCGAGATAGTTCTTTAGATGCTTCCTTACTGTTCCTTGGCTGACATTAAAAAGTTCATAGATATCCTTAGCATGAACAGGTTCATCATGTGTTCTTAGAAACGTGGCAATTTTTTGTGCATAGTCATAACGAGTTCTAGACATATCTGAGCATTAAAACGTTTGGAAGAGTCTAGGCGCCAAAAACGGACTTGTCAATGGCTAAGCTAGAACTATTTGAATAGATATCGATTGTCCACTTCACACAACACGAAAGTGCTTGTGGCTTTATCCAATTTAAGAACGGAGAGGGTGGGATTCGAACCCACGTCGGCTGTTACCCCGAACCTCATTTCGAGTGAGGCGCATTCGACCACTCTGCCACCTCTCCAGGTGCTTAGCCATCTTACAACCGAACCCCCTCAGAATCAAAGCAGTCCGGGGCGAGCCTGTTGGGCGATCGCTGGTTGTAAGGATCCCCTAAGACTCCAACGCCAAGCTTGGTGGCGTGTGCGTCCATTGGGCTGCAGGGCTGGGGTGTCGCTTGTATGCATGCCGGTTGGAGCACTACTGCTGCTGATCCAGCCTTGAATCTGGCCGGACTGTAACCAGCCCTGAGGGAGGCGATCGCTGGCTGACCAAAGCCAAGTTTGAGGCGGTAACGGCGGCAAATCCTGCGAACTCCAGCGATCGCTGCCGCGTTGAAATAGCCAGAGCCACTGCTCGCCCTGCCAGCTCAGTTGCCAGAGGTTGGGCGTGCGACTTAGCCACTCTAATTTCAGGTTGGGCCATTGGATCGTTTGCCCTGGTTGCAGGCTTTGGCTACTGAAAATCTGACGAATCGGCCATTGCTCCTGAACGGTACAGCGATCGCTCAGCTGCAAGACCCAGTCCAGTTGATTGATGCCCTGTTGTTCTAGGTAAGGCTGGAGATCCCAACGTAAGCTGCGATCGCTCGCTCCGCAGACTAAACCCACCTGACCGCGATCGCGCACGACAGCCAAGGGTCCATCACTGTTCAAAAACAGAATTTCCTGCTGGGTCGCTGCTTGCGCCAGTCCTGGCAGCAAGACGATCGCAATCAACGCCACGGCCAGCGATCGCCAGCGGCGGCGCAGTCGAGGCCAAGTCAGCAGCAGTGCATAACTGAGATAGCAGAGCAGCACAACAATCAGCGCAATCTGTCCAGTTGCCCAAGTTGCCCCAGGCAGATTGGCGATCGTACTGACTAGGCTAATCAGCAGCCAGAGTGGCGCGCTAAGCAGCCAAGCTGCGACACTCCCAAGTGGCAGCCAAATCAGCGAGAGCAGACCGGCCCATACGCCGCCCATCCCCAAACTTGCTAAGAGCGGTGTGACCAGCACATTCGCGGGAATCGCGTAGGGCGAGAGGGTGCCAAAGGCGTGCAGTTGTAGCGGTAGCGTCCAGAGTGTGGCGGCCAGTGGCACGGCAATCAGGATGGCCAGTCGAGGGGGTAGCCAGTCCAAGCGATCAGTAATAGGACGAACACTGACGACCAGCCCCAAGGTCGCCAGAAAGCTGAACTGAAAGCCGAGATCCTCAATCCAGAGTGGTTGCCAGAGCAGCAGCGCGGTCGCGACCAGTAACAAGGTCGGTAAGGTCTGGGGCGATCGCTGACGCAACAGTGCCCAGAGCTGAATTTCGCCCATCAAGAACGCCCGCAACAGCGATGCAGAACTGCCTGCAATGCCGAGAAAACTGATCAGCGTGAGGGTACCGATCGCGGCTTGCCAACGGGGCGAGAGGCCCCGGCAACAGGCCAAGGTCAATCCCAGGAGCAAGGCTACCTGAAAGCCAGAAGCAGCCGTCGCATGAGCCAAACCACAACGCAGAAAATCCTCAGGAAGGTTGCCTGGTAGTCGTGCCAAGCCGTTGCCAAAGCTCAGGGCGGCCAGCGCTGAGCCTTGATCGGAACCTAAGCCTTGCTGAAAGGCAGCCAAAATACGGCGACGCACCGGCTCGAGGCTCCAGAGCGGCGGATTGTCTTCCTTGAGCAGTTGCCCCCGAAATTCACTAAAAATCGACTGACGTTGGAGATAGCGTTGGCGATCGAAACCGGCAGGATTGCGCGGCGCTTGGAGCGATCGCAATTCCCCTTCCAACACCACGGTCTGACCGGGTTGTAATCCTGTGACAGCTTGGGTCAAGCGAACCGCAACCTGTCCTTGCAGCCCTTGGCTGGGGGGCAACCTCAGCTCAGTTTCGGCAGGATTGGGCGACCAGGTTTGCGCCGTCAGCGTGAAGGATTGGCCGTTGGTTTGTAGACGTGGGCGATCGCTGATCGTTCCGACTAAAACACCTGACCCTTGATCAGCCCAGCGGCTAATGTCTGTGGCACTCGGTGTCGGTAAGCGTAGGTAAAACCAAAAGCCGGCGGCGTAAAGCGCGATCGCTGCCCAAAGCCAGAAGCGCAAGGGGATGCGGCGCTGACTTTTGCGGGGCAAGCAGGGATAGCCACCGATCGCGATCGCGGCCCAGAGGAGGCCAGCAAAGACCCAGCCGACGGGCAAAGGCGACTGGCTGGCGAGAAAGAAGCCCGCGATCGCAAAAGCACAGCAGAGATAGACTGCCGTGGGTGCCATGGATCCATCCACAAACGCTGTTGTTTAGGAAGCCCACGCCAGTGCAAAGAGTTGCGATCGCGAATCTAGGCTGTCACTTTTTGCAGCAGTGGAAAGCCCAACTGCTCGCGCTGTTCCAGATAGAGCTTGGCAACTTGCCGCGCCATATTCCGAATCCGGCCGATGTAGCGCGTTCGCTCCGTCACCGAAATCAGACCGCGAGCATCTAGCAGGTTGAAGCTGTGGGAACACTTGAGCACGTAATCCAAGCTGGGATGCACCAGCCCCTTCTCAATTAGTTGGGTGGCTTCCTGCTCGTAAAGACCAAATAACTGGAAGAGCAACTCCGGCGTCGAAGCTTCGAAGTTGTAGGTGCATTGCTCAATCTCGCTTTGCAGATGCACGTCGCCATAGCTGAGGCGATCGGTCCACTTGATCTCGGTGAAGGCTTCGACGTTTTGCAAATACATCGCCAGCCGTTCCAGACCGTAGGTGATCTCAATCGACACAGGTCGACAGTCGATGCCGCCGCACTGCTGGAAGTAGGTGAACTGAGCCACCTCCATGCCATCCAGCCAAACTTCCCAGCCGACACCCCAGGCCCCAAGCGTTGGCGACTCCCAGTTATCTTCGACAAAGCGGATGTCATGTTCCTCGGGCTGAATCCCCAAGGCCCTCAGTGAGTCAAGATAGGTTTCCTGAATCCCTTCTGGTGAGGGCTTGATCAGCACTTGGTACTGGTAGTAGTGCTGATAGCGATTGGGATTTTCGCCGTAGCGACCATCAGTAGGACGACGACAAGGCTCCACATAAGCCACAGCCCAAGGCTCAGGCCCGATCGCCCGCAGAAAAGTGTGCGGATTCATGGTGCCGGCCCCTTTTTCGGTGTCGTAGGGCTGGGCAATCAGGCAACCGCGATCGGCCCAAAATTGGTTGAGCGTGGCAATGACGGATTGAAAGTTCACGCCGTCCTCGATTCGATGGGTGAAGTGCTACAGCTTTTCACCGTAGCAGGATTGCAGGGGCTTCCCTAGCGATCGCGAGTTGAGGCGATCATCGGTGTGCCAAAAGACCGAGATCTAGCGCACGGAGCCCCAGCCGTCCCAAGGGCTGACCTCGACTACGCCACTGGGCTGAAAGACGATGCGGAGATCCGCTAGGGGTTGGCGATCGCCTGCAGGCAATGGCTTCAAGAGTGAAGCGAGCGGTGTTTGCTGAATGTCAGATTGGCTATCTTCGGCGCGATAACCCACAATTTGACCTGTGGCCGTTGCGCTGACGCGATATTGCTCAGCTTCCGCAGGTTCGTACTCGGGTTTGCGATCCCAAGCACTGCCGATCGCTGCTCGACTGGCCACCACAACAGCTTCCAGCGTTCCTGCATCCGCCAAACTTGGGCTACTGGCAGGAGGCTCTGTCGCAGGTGGATTGCTGTTCGCCCCTGAGGTCGTCTGCTCAGTCTGGGGTAGGTTCTCGCGCGGCGGCTTCACCTCAGGAATTGGCAGGGCAAAGAGAGCTGCAGCAGCGATCGCGAGTCCAGCTAGACCGACAGCGGGTGCGGCGGCCCGTTGTGGCAACGGCACCAGAGCTGGGACATGGCGACGCGGTAGGGGGGCCAAGCCAATCTGGAGATCGGGCAGCGTTAAGGGGTCTGCGATGAGTTGATCGATCGCATCGACCAGATCAAAGAGCTGCAGGCTGTTTAGTTCCAGTGCAACTTCGCTACCGTTATCGTTACTGGTCAGCTGATGGCGATCGCGATCGAGCGATCGCAACTGGATCAAGTCGCTACTGATGGCAGTCTGGGGGCGAGGCAAACCACTGATCACCCCTTGGGCGTAGGCACTCGCGACTGTGGCAAGCTGAACCAGAAAATCTTTACCACCCCGTAGAGCCGGTTGTAGGCCGGGGAAGCCACACTCCACCCGCGTCACAATTGTCAGGCATTGACTGTTATCCAAGCTGGCATCGGCAAGGCCTTGCACGAGCAAACTGCAATTGGGCAGCTGATAGAGCCGTTGAAGTTGCATCGCTGACTAAACCTCACCATCAAACAGACTGGCCCAGAGGCGCTTGGCTCCAGCCACACCAGTACAGAACAGCAGTTGTTCCACGAGGGTCAACGCCAACTGGTCGAGGCTATCGCCTTCGGCCAAGCGAATGACCGCCGCCCGGCGCGGGTTCATGCGGGACTGGAAGTGCGATCGAAAGCGATCGAGATAAAAGGCAATTAAGGCATCGCTGCGGTAGTCTGCCCCCTGCTGTTCCAGTTGGCTTCGAGTCAGCAGAATCTGCCGGATCGGCACGGTCAGTCGCTGGGCGAGGTTACTGATCAACACTGCGATCGCCTGGATTTCAGCCTGACTGAGGGGTTGGCGCTGGGTGAGGCGACGCAGGGGATTGGTGCTCCGTAGTCGCCAGACTTGGACGCGATCGCGCAAGACCGATTCAAGCCCCAACTCACGGCTGACCCAGAGAATGGCTTCTGGGGCTCCTAAGTCCAATGCTTCGAGAGCTAAAAGCAAAAGGTCGAGATGCTGTCGGGCGCGCCGTGGACAGTCTTCGGGAATCCCCGCTAGCTTGGGCAACTGCAGCAAGGCCGCCGGCAAGCTTGCTTCGGCTGGCATGGGAGTTGGAGAAATACTGGCAGAGGCGTTCATGCAATCCATCGAGCCCTGAGCGCCCGCACCGCGATCGCCCTTCGCTGCCGATGGTACCAGCGCCAGAAACGGGTTTGCGGGCAGACAGTGTTTCAATTTAGCATTTCTGGGCTTGCCATCCCGCGAGTGGCAGATGCCACAATGCTGGGGAATGTTGGCGTCCCCTCTGCATGGATCTCAAAACCCTGATTCGGGAAATTCCGGATTTTCCCAAACCCGGCATCCTGTTCCGAGACTACACAACGGTGTTGAAGGACCCCCAGGGTTGGCGCTACAGCATCGATCGTTTGACTGAGTTGATCAAGCCCTTGGAACCGACGGCGATCGTGGGGATTGAGTCGCGGGGTTTCATCCTAGGTGCGCCCTTGGCCTACCAACTCGGCTTGGGTTTTGTGCCGGTGCGGAAGCCGGGCAAACTGCCTGCTGACACCCACAGCGTCGAGTATGAGCTGGAATACGGTAGCGATCGCCTCGAAATCCACCAAGATGCTTTGGCTCCGGGCGATCGGGTTGTCGTTGTCGATGACTTAATTGCCACGGGCGGGACTGCCAGTGCTACCGCCACGTTGATCGATCGCTGCAGCGCGACCTTGGCCGGCTTTGCCTTTGTGATCGAGCTGGAAGGGCTGAATGGCCGCGATCGCCTGCCCGAGGTACCAATCATCAGCCTCGTGAGCTACGACTAAGTCGACATGAGTCGCCGTGCCACCACCCAGTTTTTGCTGCAACGGTTGCTCCAAGCCCTGTTGACGTTGCTGCTAGCTTCGTTCCTCAGCTTTTGTCTGATCCAGCTGGCACCCGGCGACTATCTCAGTAACCTGCAGCAAAACCCCCAACTGTCTGCTGAACGGATTCAAGAACTACGGCAACAATTTGGCCTCGATCGTCCTTGGCTTGAGCAGTATGGACGCTGGCTCTGGCAAGTGGTTCGCTACGGCAACTTTGGCAGCAGTTTTGTCTATCAACGACCTGTCGCCGATCTGCTCTGGGAGCGCGTGCCCAACACCTTGCTCTTGGCTATCTGTTCTCTGATCACGACTTGGGCGATCGCCTTGCCGCTGGGCATTCAGGCCGCCGTTGCTCAAAATCAGCGGAGCGATCGCATCCTGCAACTGATCAGCTATCTTGGGCAGGGAACTCCGAGTTTTATTACAGCGCTGCTGCTGCTCTTCCTCGCGCAGTTTCTGACGCCGCTGCTGCCGATCGGCGGCATGACTAGCCTCGATTTTGAAGACCTCACGCCCCTGCAACAAATGGCGGATTTGGGTCGCCATCTCATCCTGCCGGTCTTAGCGCTTACTCTCTCGGGCTTTGCTAGCCTGCAGCGGATCAGCCGTGGTGAAATGCTCGAGGTGCTGCGCCAAGACTACATCCGCACCGCCCGTGCCAAAGGCTTGCCGGAGCAGCGCGTCATCTACGTCCACGCTCTACGCAATGCGATCAATCCCCTGATTACGCTCTTGGGCTTTGAGTTCGCGACCCTGCTCAGCGGCGCTTTTATTGCTGAATATTTCTTTAACTGGCCGGGGCTAGGCCGCTTAATTTTGCAAGCCGTTTTTGCGCAGGATCTCTACTTGGTAATGGCCAGCTTGATGATGGGTGCTGTGATGCTGATTCTGGGCAATCTGCTCGCAGATCTGCTGCTGCGCTGGGTCGATCCCCGCATTCGCCTGGATGATCTGAACTAAATTGTTCACGCTTCTGGCTTGAGTCCTGTAGTGCGCTCAGGCAGTCTTGGGCTGCGATCGTGCAGACGCCTAGTTTTTTGGCAAACCATTGGCTAACATTCAGGTGCTTTGACTCTCTGTGCAAATAAAAAGGCGCTTCTCGTGGTCGGCATTTTTTCTAAGTTTCTTGGTGGCGATCAATCGCGCCTTGGGGTGGAAATTACCCCAGAGCGGATCAATCTTGCCCACATTGGCCGCAAGGGGAATCGCCTGCAGCTTCAGGATTTTGTTTCCGTGGAGCTACCGGATGGGTTGTTTCAAGACGGGCGCGTGCTAGATAGCTTCAGCCTGTCCGATCTGCTCCGCACCGCCATCAACGACAACCGCATCAGAACCAAAAGAGTCTCCACTGCGGTGCCAGGACGAGAGGTGATCACCCGGCTGCTGCCCATGCCCGCGGAGCTCGATGATGCCGAATTGCGCGAGACACTGATCAATCAAGAAGCTGCTCTGTTCCTGCCCTTCCCGCGTGAAGAGGCCGACATCGACTATCTGAAACTGGACTATTTTCTGGACGCGGATGAGGTCGAAAAGTTGCACGTCCTGCTCGTGGCGACTCGTCGGCAGGTGACCGATGTCTACCTTGATCTCTTTGCCCAAGCTGGCCTGACGCCTGACATTGTGGAAGTTGGGAGCTTTGCGCTAATCCGAACGATTCGCGAAGCGCTGCGCCAGTACGGATTGCAAGAAGCGGTCATTCTCCTCAACGTGGAATATGACCTCACAGAAATCGTGATTATCGTTGGGGGCGTGCCTCGGTTTAGCCGCACGATCGCCATGGGTACTCAGCAGTGGCAGCGGGCTGCAGCCCAAGCTGGTATCGACAATACAGGACGGGGTATTGATTTCCTGCAGGGGCGATCGTTCACATTGCTCGAACCCCCGGCTGATCTCCTCTCTCAAGCTCTGGCACGATCGGTCACCGAGCTCTGTGATGAAGTACGGCGATCGGCTGACTTCTACCTCAGCCAAGAGACCGATATTGAAGTAGCCAAGCTCTACGTTGCAGGTCCAGGCTCAGCCTTGCCAACACTACCCGAGTTTCTGGGGCAACGCCTAGGGCTCCCTGTAGAACTCGTCGATCCTGTCGAGGGGTTGGGGCTCGAGGTGGCGGAGAACCTTTATTTGCCAAATCGCGCTGATGTGGGCGTGGTGTTGGGCTTAGCCACGCGAGGAGTATAGCGGTGTACAGCTTAGACATTAACTTTCTCAAAGAACGGACAACCACAGCGCCGCCAGTTACCACCTTCGGGACTGCAGCCGTTGCCACTAATCCCTCGGAGCGGCTCCCGCTCTGGATTGGGGTGGGTATCGGCTTGCTTTTGCCTGGGCTGGCACTCGTGGTTACGGCCTTGGCTAACAATCGGGTTTCGACCCTGACTGCTGACAAGGCCGAACTCGAACAACAAATTCAGCTGGGGCAGCCAGCAGAAGCCCGCCTCAAGAGCATTCAGGCTGAGATTGAGCAAATCAATACCGACACCACGTCCTTAATTCAGGTCTTCCCGCAGGTCAAATCCTAGTCTGCTATCCTCACCGACCTGAGTCGACGGACCCCGGTGGCAGTTCAGATCAGCAAGATTGAGCAGGCGGGCAAGAAGGTCACCCTACAGGGCAGTTCTTCTAACTACGACTCGGTCAATGACCTGCTGCTGACCTTGCAGCAGTCGCGTTTCTTTACAGCTAGCAGCCTGCGGATTGAAGAGGCGAAATTAGGCGCTACCCCTACTCAAAATACAGGGGAGAACAGTCCTAAGCTGTCGAATGTGAACTATCGCATTGTCGGTGAGCTCAGCGACGTTCCCACGACGGATCTCTTGCAAAATCTCCGTCAGCTCGATGCTCAAGGTCTTGCTGCTCGCCTGCAGGGATTAGTGAACCAAGGGGTACTGAAGCCATGACTGTCTCGCTGAGTAAATTCCCGGATGATGAACCCGAGGTTCTCGCATCCAATTACCCAACGGTTTTTGGGCTGACAATTACACCCCTCGTGGGTGGAATTCTAGCGGCGATCGCAGGGTTGGCAGGCGCTGGCTGGATTTTTCTCAATCTTGTTCAGCCAACTCAAGAGCAGGCTAATCAGCTGACCCAGGAAGTTAATGACCTCCGCGCTCGGGCTGAACAGCAAGCCGCTAGCCTGCGCCAAATTGGCGCTCAGCAGCAACAGTTAGCCAATGCTCGAGCCCAACAGCGTGTGGTGCAAAGCTTCTTTGCATCGCCCGCCACCTTAGATACGCTGTTGCTCGACATCGATGGCCAAGTAAGGCGGGTGGCTGGCTTGCAGCTGCAGTCCTACTTGCCGAAGGAGTCGGCGATTGTGACCGATGGGTCGCTCGGTGAAGGCGTCAACAACAAACTGAAGCAAACCCCCGTGTTTGTCGAGGTGAGTGGCAGTTTCAACCAAACTGTGTCCCTACTGCGGGGACTCGAACAGTTGCAACCGCTGTTATTGGTGCGAGACATTGTCGTGACGGCAGAGCCGGTGCCGGTCACGGTCACGCCGAGGGGGCAAATCTTGGCGCGGCCAGCCCCCAAGCTGACGACACAGTTCAATATTGTGGCGCTGAGTCCCTTGACGCCCGAAGAACAGAAGCAGGTTGAAGAGGCTGCTGCTGCCGCTGCGAAAAATAATCCAGGAGGAGGTGCGAACCCAGGAGGAGGAACGGGCAACGCAGGTCAGTCGGGTCAGTAACGAGGCAAGTGGTAGGAATCGCCCTTGAAGCGATCGCGAGTGAGTGAATTTACGGTGTGGGTGTGAGGTTTCGAACAATGCAAGCTTGGAAAATTTTGGGGAGTGGATTGGTTCTTGGAACTGCCGCGATCGCGGGGCAGCCATCACCAGTCTGGGCCCAAGCCGCATCGACCATCGCGGCAAATCCGTCGGCAACGGAAGTCAATCGGGTTTTGGTGACGCCGACAACGAATGGCATTAGCCTGTCTTTGAGTACAACGGGTACTCAGGCACCACAAGCCTTTTCAACTAATCTCGATAAGGTCTGGGTGACGGATCTGATCGGCGCTCGCCTCAATCTGCCGGAGGGTAAGAGCTTTACTCAGCCGAACCCGGTACCTGGGATCGAGTCGATCGCAGTTTCCCAAGTGAGTGAAAACGGCGTTCGGATCGTTGTGACCGGTAGCGATCGCCCGCCGATTGTGACTAACAGCAGTCGGAATGGTGGGAGCTTGCAGTTTGAACTCAGTACTCAGACTGCGATCGCAGCCGCACCTAGCCCCAGTGCTCCACTAGTCGGTGCTGCTCCCCGACCCAACCTGCGTCCCCCTGCGGCCCCGGCCCCGCAGCGGACTGCCCAAGCGACGCCCCCGACGCCAATTCCAGTCAGCCCAGCACCACAGCCGCCGGTCCAACCCCTAGACCCTCGGCAAGTACTGCAACCGACGCCATCCCCTGCGCCAGGACAACTCCCTCCCCTCCAGCCTCGGGCCGTTGCACCGCCTTTGGGTGATATTGCGATCTCCAACACAGTGCCCCAAGGCACTGCTGTCACCTTCCCGAATGCGCGTCCCGTCCCTCGCATTGCCTTGCGTAATGCTTCCGCGCGGGAAGTACTCAGCATCATTGCAACGTCTGCTGGGTTAAACCTTGTCTATCTTGATAGCAACGGCCAGCCAACTGCTGCGGCCCCAGTGGTTAGTAATGAGCCGAAAGTGAGTGTTGATCTGCAAAATATTGATGCTCAGTCAGCCTTTAACTACGTTCTTCAGATTGCTGGGTTGCAGGCTAGCCGTCGCGATAATGTCATTCTGGTCGGGAGAAACCTGCCGCCCTCTGCTGGTGGGTTAGTTTCCCGGACTTTCCGCCTCAACCAAGCAGTCGCTCAAAACGTAGCGGGCTATCTCACGACTTTAGGGGCTAACTCAGTCGTTTCCTTTACTAAAAAAGTCTGTGTCTCGACTGGTGTGCAGGATACAACTGCAACAGGTGGCGGCGCGGGCACTGGCGCAGGACAAGGTCAGATTCAAACCCTCAGTCAGACTTCGGCTCAATGTTTTGATGAGCCGGAAGTCAAGGAGCTCAAAGTTCCTGGCACTCCAGCCGGCCCATTACCCCTCAAAAACATTTCAATCACCGCAGATATTCGAACGAACAGCCTCTCAATCGTGGGCGATCCCCAAGCAATCAACTTTGCGACAGGTTTAATTCAACAGCTTGACCTTCGAAAAAGACAAGCTTCAGTCAATGTTAAGGTTATTGACCTTGACTTGAATGACCTCAATGCGATCGCGACTAGTTTCTCCTTTGGAATTGGCAACACCCTATTCTCGGGAAGTGGCGGTCTGAGAACGACCGTAATTGATAATGCGGGCTCAGTGATCCAGCCCCCAAATGACAGTGTCTTTAACCCCAGTAACTTACCAGCAGGGATTAACCCAGCGAATCCCTTGTTGGCCTTGCCGAATCAATTGACCAATAATTTCCTTGGTGCTTTATCTGCATCAATTATCAACAACAAAACTAAGTTGCTGACTGACCCCACCTTAATCATTCAGGAAGGAGAAAGAAGCGAAGTCAAACTGACTAGTCAGGTTGTTCAAAAGATTGAATCAGAGACTACAACCAACGGCAGTGGCCCGCCAACCGTTAGCCGAACCATTGACCTTGCAGATGTTGGTCTACAGTTAACCATCAACATTGAACGAATTGATGACAATGGCTTCATTACTCTCACAGTCTTGCCAGCCATTTCATCGCCACAAGATGTTGTGACTTTTGGTGATCCCAACACCAATGGTGTCTTGACAACCCTGATTAAGAAGCGGGAGGTTTCATCGGGCAAAATTCGCTTGAGAGACAGTCAAACGCTCATTCTGTCGGGGATCATCCAAGATGAAGAGCGGGAGCGAGTTGCTAAGATTCCTCTCCTGGGAGATTTGCCACTGATCGGTTCCCTCTTTCGCACCTCTTATACCGATCGCCAGCGGCGAGAAGTTGTGGTGGTGATTACACCGAAGATTTTGGCCGATACGGATGCCACGGTCTTCGGCTATGGCTATCAGCCCAGCCCCCCTGCTCAATCAGTGCTGAACAACACGTTGCAAACTCCCACGGTCGCTCCGCTGCCCTAGTTGTTGCACGCGATCGCTACCTGCATGACCTCTCCTTCTCGAGAGATGGATGTAGGTAGCGATCCTTCAGCACTGGCTACCCGATTCATTCGACACTAAAAATCCCTCCCACAGGAAACTCTGGCGAGGGATTTTTGATGCAGAAGAAGAGCCTATCAGGACTCTTGAAATCTAGCGGTTGGGTTGCGGGGTCAAACGCAGGTAAGGCTTCACTTCCGTGACACCTTTGGGGAATTGCTCACGCGCTTGTTCCGTAGGAATCGACGGCACAACAACAACGTCATCGCCATCGTTCCAGTTAGCCGGCGTCGCAACGCTGTAGTTGTCGGTCAGTTGCAGCGAGTCGATGACTCGCAGCAACTCATCGAAGTTACGGCCAGCGCTGGCAGGATAGGTCAGAGTCAACCGCAGCTTTTTGTTGGGGTCGATGATGAACACCGATCGCACTGTCAGGGTGTTATTTGCGTTGGGGTGGATCATGTCGTACAGATCCGACACCTTGCGATCGGGATCTGCCAAGATCGGGTAGTTGACTTGGGTGCCTTGGGTTTCGTTGATATCGCCAATCCAGCCTTTGTGCGATTCGACGTCATCGACGCTCAGTGCGATCGGCTTGACGTTGCGCTTGGCAAATTCCTCTTCGAGCTTAGCGACGGTGCCCAACTCAGTCGTGCAAACGGGAGTGTAGTCGGCAGGGTGCGAGAACAGGATGACCCAGCTATCTCCGGCCCAATCGTAGGAGTTGATTTCGCCTTCACTGGACTGCTGAGTAAAGTTGGGGACGGTATCGCCGAGACGAAGAGACATAGAAGCTCCTGGCAGAACAATCAGACAGTCTGTCTGTATCCAATTATGCCATCAATACTCCGGTAATTCCTGGGGGAATCTGAACATTCCTTAATGATTAGTGAGTGCGGGCATAATGAACCAGTTGTCCTAATCGCTGTCGAAGGGTTTCGAGTCCCAAGCCCCGAGAAGCTGAGAGAAAAACGGCCTGCGGATATTCGGCTTGAGCGATTGCCAAGGTTTCACTGGTTGCTGCGTCGATTTTATTAAAGGCCAACAAAATTGGGCCTGGCGTCACCGGCATTTCTCGCAAAATGCTCATGACTGACTGGATTTGGGCGTACCAAGCCGGGTGAGACAGATCAACAAGGTGCAGCAGCGCATCCGCTTCTGTGACTTCTTCGAGGGTGGCACGGAAGGCGTCGACCAAGGGGGGCGGCAGCTCGTGAATAAAGCCCACCGTATCGGTCAGCAGGACCACGTCTGGTTCTGACCCTGGGTTGGCATTGAGTACCAGCCGTCGGGTGGTCGGGTCAAGGGTCGCAAACAGCTGGTCGGCTGCGTAGACCTCTGCTTGGGTGAGGATGTTGAGCAGCGTTGACTTGCCAGCATTGGTGTAGCCCACGATCGCGATCGAAGGTAGGGTCTGGCGATGTTGCCGCAGCCGCGATCGGTGCGCTTGCAGCTCTATGACTTGACGTTGCAGCCGCGTGATCCGGCGCTGAATCGCGCGGCGTTCCGTCTCCAGTTTGGTCTCGCCCGGCCCCCGGGTGCCGATGCCGCCGCCTAGGCGCGACAGCGCTTGGCCTTGCCCGGTCAGGCGTGGCAGTTTGTATTCCAACTGGGCTAGTTCGACCTGTAGTTTGCCTGCACCCGATTGGGCGCGCTGCGCAAAAATATCAAGAATCACCTCGGTACGATCGACGACCCGCAGGCCAATTTCCCGCTCAAGATTTCGAGCTTGGGCTGGGGAGAGATCGCGATCGAAAGCAACTAGATTGACCCCGAGGGTTTGAGCCGCCAGCGCCACTTCGGCGACTTTTCCCTCACCCACTACCGTTTGGGGATGGGGCCGCAGGCGTTTTTGCTGGAGGATGGAGGCAACTTCGCCACCCGCTGTTTCGACCAGTCGCTGCAGTTCCAACAACCCTTCTTGGAACCGGCAATCGCTAATGCCTTGCGTCTTGACACCAACGAGGAGAACGCGATCGCGTCCTTCGGCAACGGCTTGGCTAGTGAGTCCCCGCTGCAGCTCTCCCTCCAGCGCCTCGACAAATTCAACGCAGGGCTGCTGCGTGAGATCTTCTAAATCCAGCTCCGGCGACACCGTCCAGCGCTGGTCGGGGTGAGCCAGTAAATGAGCCAGATAGGTTTGAGCAACATAGCCAGTCGCTCCACCGCCTCGTCGGGTTTTGCCTTGGCGAGTCACGCAGAGCCAAATCAGGGCATCCAACCGCTGCAGCGCCATGGTGGTCAGTGCACCTTCATCCGGTGGCTCTGGACTGAGGCTCGTAGTTAGACAGCGTAACCCGCAGAGACGACCCGCCCCATAGCGCGGCAGTTCGACTGGCGGAATTCGGGTTTGGCGGACATTGCCGACGCCAACGCGGGTGACATGACCGCGGCGATCGAGGTAGACCGTGATGGGTTGTTCTATATCTGCACTGATCGCAGCCAGCCGTTCTGCAAATTCTGGAGTCGCCAAGCAATCGAGGCTGAGGCGCACTTTGTACAGGCGATCGAGTTGCTTGAGCTGGCTGGGCTTGAGGCCTTTGAGGTTGCCGTAAATCGTCTCGATAGGACTGAAATCCGTTATAAAGCTACTCCAATTCTAGGAACTGGGGCGATCGCCTGTCGAATTCTTTTGCAAGAGATTAAGCCGCCTCGGGGGTCGACTCATCGACAAACTCAAATTCGGCAAAGACTTCAGGGTCAACGTGACTCAGGCGACTTTGACCGGCAACACGGTCTAATACAAACCCGCGATCGGCCATTTGTCGCAGCAGTTGCGCCGCTTCTTCCAAGCGCTCCGCCATTTGCACAATGCTTTGTGTATCTGCAGTTAGCGCCCGTTCTTCCCAGGTAAAGTACGGCATGGCGATCGCCCTCTGGCAGGATTTGCCGTCAGTGTAGCGATTGGAATCTGAGTCTGCGGGCGATCGTGCAGATTCTGACCAAACTGCTCCGATCGCTCGGTTTTTCAATTCATGTTCCTGCGATCGCAAGAGTCAATCTGTTAGCGTTAGGGGAGTTTTCGCCCAGCCTGCGCAATGAATCTCCTGACCAATTTGCTTGCGCCCGTTGAATCCCCCTCGGGGCCGCGCATCAAAAAACAGCGCCGGGGTGTTGAGATCAAGTCCAGCCGCGAAATTGACATCATGCGGCAGGCAGGCCGGATTGTGGCAACGGTGCTCAAGGAAGTGTCAGAGCGCGTTGAGCCGGGCATGACCACAGCAGACATTGATGCCTATGCCGAGCAACGCATTCGCGAGATGGGCGCAACGCCCAGTTTCAAGGGTTACCACGGGTTTCCCGCCTCGATCTGCGCCAGCGTCAACGACGAAGTGGTGCATGGCATTCCCAATTCGCGCAAAGTGATCCGCGAAGGCGATTTGCTGAAAGTGGATACAGGGGCCTTTTTCCAAGGCTTCCACGGAGACTCTTGCATCACGATCGCGGTGGGTAGAGTCTCGGCAGAAGCAGAAAAATTGCAGCGAGTGGCTGAAGAAGCGCTGTTCAAAGGGATTGAACAAGTCAAAGCAGGGGCGTATCTCCTCGATTTGGCCGGAGCCATTCAGGATCACGTCGAGGCGAATGGCTTCAGCATCGTCGAAGACTACACCGGCCATGGTGTCGGTCGGAACCTTCACGAAGAACCGTCCGTCTTCAACTACCGGACCCGCAGCCTGCCGAATGTGAAATTGCGGGCTGGTATGACCCTCGCGATCGAGCCGATTCTCAATGCGGGCTCCAAGCAGACTCGTACTCTACGCGATAAGTGGACGGTTGTTACCATCGACCGCTCATGGTCGGCTCAATGGGAACACACCGTGCTCGTAACCGAAGACGGCTACGAAATTCTTACCGATCGCACCAAAGTCTAACCCTCTATCTTCTGCGAATCTGCAGCCCCAGCCCTTTTGGCTGGGGCAAAAGAAATTAACCAGACCTTACACAGAGCTTAGGGTCGCCTTAATAGGCTGTTAAACTTGCCTGCCTAGGATAAGCGTTGTGCCTTCCTCAAAGTAAGTTTTTCATGACGACCCTCAAGCCTGCACTGCGTCGTGCTGCTGTACTCCTGCCGATCGCTGCTGTCGCTTCGTCCCTTTTCCCTATCCAAGAGGCAAGCGCTCAGCGTGCACTAGTGACTGCTGACGGTTCTAGCACTGTTTTCCCAATCTCCGAAGCAGTGGCTGAAGAGTTCCAAAAACGCAATAAAAACATCAACGTCACTGTCGGCGTCTCTGGTACTGGTGGTGGCTTTAAGCGTTTCTGCAACGGTGAAATTGACATCGCCAACGCTTCTCGCCCCATCAAGAAAGAAGAAGTTGAAGCTTGCCGTAAAAAGGGCATTCGCTACATCGAGCTGCCCGTCGCTTTTGATGCGTTGACGGTTGTAGTCAACAAGTCCAATCCAGTCAACAGCATCACCACTGCTGAGTTGGCGAAGATCTTTGGCCGCGATGCCGAGAAAAAAACAACCAACTGGCGTCAAGTCAAATCCAGCTTCCCCAATCTGCCTTTGAGAGTCTACGCACCGGGTACTGACTCGGGCACTTACGATTACTTCAACGAGGCAATCCTCAATAAGAAAGGAACTCGGGGCGACCTAACTGCCAGTGAGGATGACAACATTCTGGTGCAAGGGGTGTCGCGCGATCGCGGTGGTATTGGCTTCTTTGGTTTCTCCTACTACGAAGAGAACAAAGGTAAGCTCAAAGCACTTGCTGTTGTTAACAGCAACGGCAAGGCTGTGATGCCTTCTGTCCAAAACGTGCTGAATGGCACTTACGACCCGCTGGCTCGCCCTGTCTTCATCTATGTCAGCGAGCAGGCAGCCAAAAAAGCAAACGTCAGATCGTTTGTGAACTTCTACCTGCAGAATGCAGGCAAGTTGTCGCGGGAAGTAGGATTTGTGCCGTTGCCAGCCAAAGCTTACACCGCTGCCACCCAGCGCTTCAGAAGCAACAAAACTGGCACGGTTTTTGCAGGCAAGAGCCTTGTCGGTGGTTCGATCGAAGACCTACTCAAAGCTGAAGGCATCAACTGAATCTTGATGATTCCGATTTAGTTGTTGAGGCTAGTAGGTTGAGAAACTTCTCGATTTGCTAGCCTTTCCTCTGTCTAGAGAAGTGCTGTTCAACTTATTATCGAAGCACTTTATTTCTAAAGTTAATGAGAAAATATTGAGGTAACAAGATTTATTTAAAGAGTATTAGAGAGTATTAAAAGTGTTGAGTTCTTGACCTTAACCGGATCTTTACTTGGGTAATGCGGAATCCAGCTATGCTTTCCTAGTGTGAGCTTTAGGTAATCAACGGTTAACGTCATGGCTTCCCTAAAATTCCGACTGCTTGGCCTTGCAACGCTGGCAGTCTTGGCAACTACCGCTTGCAGCTCTGGTGAGCAACAATCAAGCGCTGGCGGTGGTTCTGCCCTCAGCGGAGACGTCAAAGTCGACGGCTCCAGCACCGTGTTTCCAATCGGGGAAGCTATGGCTGAAGAGTTCCAGAAAAGCAATGGTGATGTGCGTGTCACTGTAGGAGTTTCTGGTACTGGCGGCGGCTTCAAAAAGTTCTGTGCTGGCGAGACGGATATCTCCAATGCTTCTCGCCCCATCAAATCTTCCGAGATGGAGCTTTGCCAGAAAAATGGAATTGAATACGTCGAGTTGCCGGTTGCCTACGATGCTCTAAGTGTTGTTGTCAACAACGAAAATAACTTTGCGACCTGCTTGACCCCGGCTCAACTCAAGACGGCATGGGATGAGGCCGCAGAAGGGAAAATTTCGAATTGGAATCAGATCGATCCGAGCTTCCCTGATACGCCATTGGTTCTCTATGGCCCTGGCACTGACTCTGGTACCTACGACTACTTCAAAGAAGCCGTCATCGGCGAAGATGGCACTCGCGGCGACTTCACTGCTTCTGAAGACGACAACATCATCGTTCAAGGGGTCGAGCGGAGTCCCGGTGCCATGGGCTTCTTTGGTTTGGCTTACCTCGAAGAAAATGCTGGCAAGCTGAAAGCCCTCAATATCCAAAACTCGAAAGGCGACTGCGTTGCCCCCAGTGTTGAAACCACGCGGGATGGTAGCTACGAGCCCCTCTCGCGGCCGCTCTTTGTCTACATCGCCAAATCGGCTCTAGAGAAACCCCAAGTCCAAGCATTTGCCGAATACTTGGTGAACCCGGCCAACGGTAAGCTGGTAGCAGAAGCTGGCTACATTCAGTTGCCAGACGCTCTCTTACCCAAGGTGGTTGATCGTCTAAAGAATCAAACTACCGGTACCGTTTTTGGTGGCGGTAGCGATGTGGGTGTCAACCTTGCCGAAAAGCTCTAAATAATGAGCCTTGACGAGAAAGCTCGGGTTCCCGAGCTTTCTCGTTTGGATTGTGCGATCGCTAAATCCTTTGTTCCTCTGACTTATGTCTGCTGCGGCCCCACCCTCAAGAGCCTCTTTGTTCAAGCCCAACCGTGAGCGCAACCGGCGCAACGAGTTGATCGTCAAGGCAATCTTTGGCATTTTCGCCTTTGTCTCAGTCTTGACGACATTGGGCATCGTTTTCACGCTGATCTTTGAAACCTACGAGTTTTTCAAAGAAATTCCGCTAATTCGTTTTCTGACAGAAACCCGCTGGACGCCTCTTTTCCCAAGCGCTCAGTTTGGAATTGTAGTGCTCCTATCAGGAACCTTCTCGACTACTCTGATTGCTCTGCTGGTGGCAGTCCCCTTGGGGCTGCTGAGCGCTATCTGCCTAAGTGAGTACGCCACACCTCGGGCACGAAACCTGCTCAAGCCAGCCTTAGAAGTGATTGCTGGTGTCCCTAGCGTTGTCTTTGGCTACTTTGCTCTTCTCTTTGTGACGCCCTTGCTGCAATCCTTTATTCCTGGGTTGCAGGGGTTTAATACCCTCTCCGCTGGGATGGTTTTGGGGATTGCAATCACCCCGCTGGTCGCTTCACTCAGCGAGGACGCCATTTTTGCAGTGCCTAGCAGCATGCGCGAAGGGGCCTATGCCTTGGGTGCAACAAAGCGCGAAACCATTGTCTCCGTCGTTCTACCTGCTGCTTTGTCGGGAATTGTCGCCTCGATTGTCTTGGCGATCTCGCGCGCTGTCGGTGAGACGATGATTGTGGCGATCGCGGCGGGCTTAACCCCAAATCTAACCCTCAACCCCCTAGAACCGGCCCAGACCATGACCTCCTTTATTGTGCAGGTCAGTTTGGGAGACACCCCAACAGGTTCACTGGCCTACAAAACCATTTTTGCCGTGGGGATGACCCTGTTCTTGCTGACGCTCGTGCTCAACATCTTTAGCTACTGGTTCGTGCGTCGCTTCCAGGAGAAATACGAATAATGGCTGCCACAGTTCCCAACCAACCCGCAGCAGCGCCGGCTCGTCCCTTTCGGCCTCGCCTCGCCCATCGTTATCGTCTCGACGCAGTGATGATGACGGCTGCTTGGACGGGTGTTGCGATCGCGCTGCTCGTCTTGCTGGCGTTGATCAGCGATGTCTTCCGCAGCGGCATTCCCTACCTCAATTGGGATTTCTTGACCAGCTTCCCCTCGCGTCGCCCCAGTAGTGCTGGGATTCTTTCCGCTTGGGTCGGAACCGTCTACTCGATCTTTTTGGTTGGCTTGATTGGTTTCCCCTTGGGTGTGGGTGCAGGGATTTACCTCGAGGAGTTTGCGCCAGACAACTGGTTTACCCGTCTGGTAGAAATCAACGTCAACAATTTGGCTGGCGTTCCTGCCATCATCTACGGTCTGCTGGGTCTAGAGCTGTTTGTGCGGATTGCCTCGCCGGTTACAGGCGGTCGCAGCTTGCTATCGGGTTCTTTGACGCTGGCGCTGCTGATCCTTCCGATTGTGATCGTTTCGACTCGGGAGTCACTGCGGGCTGTTCCTGACAGTACCCGTCAGGCAGGCTTTGCCCTTGGTGCTACCCGTTGGCAAGTCGTTCGTACGATCATCGTCCCAGAAGCGGCTTCGGGGATCTTGACCGGTACGATTCTGGGCATTTCCCGTGCGATCGGTGAAGCAGCTCCCCTGATTACGATTGGGGCGTTGACCTTCATTTCCTTCCTGCCCGACAACCTCCAAAGTCCCTTTACCGTCCTGCCAATTCAAATCTTTAACTGGGTCTCTCGTCCCCAGGCTGAGTTCCAGAATTTGGCGGCGGCCGCGATCATCGTGTTGCTAGCGATTTTGCTAACCATGAACTCGATCGCGATCGTGATTCGCAACAAGTTGCAAGTCAAACGCTAAAGCTGTCTGTTCCACTGCCCCTAATTCTGTTGAATTCTTGCTGACTTATGAGCCCCACTGCTGGTGAGAACATTCTGCTAAAGGCCGAAGCCCTCTCGGTTTATTACGGCAATTCGCTTGCGGTCAAAGACGTCTACTTGGAAGTTCTCAAGAACAAGATCGTTGCCTTTATCGGTCCATCGGGTTGCGGCAAGAGCACTATCCTTCGCTGCTTTAACCGGATGAACGACCTGATCAATGGCTGCCGTGTTCAGGGCCGAATCACCTTCCACGATCAGGAAATCAACGACGGTCGTGTCGATGCTGTGGAACTGCGCAGCCGCATCGGCATGGTGTTCCAGAAACCCAACCCCTTCCCCAAGAGCATCTACGAAAACATCGCTTATGGTGCCCGGATTAACGGCTACCAAGGCGATATGGATGAGCTGGTCGAAAAGTCGCTGCGTCAAGCGGCACTCTGGGATGAGGTCAAGGATAAGCTGAAAGATAGTGGTCTTGCCCTCTCGGGTGGTCAGCAGCAGCGGCTTTGCATTGCTCGTACCGTTGCTGTGCAGCCTGAGGTGATCTTGATGGATGAGCCTTGCTCGGCACTCGACCCCATCTCGACCTTGGCGATCGAGGAGTTGATGCAGACTCTGAAAGAGCAGTACACGATCATCATCGTGACTCACAACATGCAGCAGGCTTCTCGAACTTCGGACTACACCGCATTCTTCAATGCGCGGGCAACCGAAGGCGGCGGCAAGATGGGCTACCTGGTGGAATTCGACACCACCGAGAAAATCTTTGATAGCCCAGACCAAGAAGCGACGGCCGACTACGTCAGTGGCCGTTTCGGCTAAACCCCTGAAGCCATCACCCTTTCTGTAACCCGAGGCCAGTCCCAAGCGTCTCGGGTTTTGCTTTGCTGAGCTTGCATTTGGACTATCTGCGATCGCAATCAGTTGCCGTCTGCCGCTGCAGAGTGTCAGGATCGAAGACAGAAAAGACAAGGAAACACATAATGCCACAACTCAGCAAGTCGTTGTCCTTTGATGGACGCGATATTCGGCTGGAGCTGGGCCTGTTCGCCCCACAGGCTGGAGGTTCCGTTCTGATTAGCTCAGGGGACACCGCCGTTTTGGTGGCTGCGACCCGTTCGACGGCACGGGAAGGGATTGATTTTCTGCCGTTGACTGTCGATTACGAAGAGCGGATGTATGCAGCCGGTCGCATTCCGGGCGGCTTTCTCCGCCGTGAAGGGCGTCCTCCTGAACGCGCAACCCTGACTAGCCGCTTGATCGATCGCCCGCTGCGTCCGCTGTTCCCCAGTTGGCTGCGGGATGATCTGCAGGTCGTGGCAACCACACTCTCGATGGACGAGACAGTTCCCCCCGACGTTCTGGCGGCGACTGGCGCTTCGATCGCTACCTTAGTTGCCAAAATTCCCTTCTACGGGCCAATGGCAGCGGTACGAGTAGGCTTAGTTGGCGATGATTTCATCATCAACCCCACCTACCGCGAGATTGAAAAAGGCGACCTTGACCTCGTAGTGGCTGGTACCCCCGCTGGGGTGATCATGGTCGAGGCTGGAGCTAACCAGCTGCCAGAAGCCGACGTGATCGAAGCGATCGACTTTGGCTATGAAGCCGTTCAAGAGTTGATTAAGGCTCAGCAGAGTCTGCTGGCGGAGTTGGGCATCGAGCAGATCCTGCCGGAAGCACCCAACGCCGACAATACCCTCGAGAACTTCGTCCGCGATCGCGCCAGTAGCGGTGTTCAGCAAGTGCTGCAGCACTTTAGCTTCACCAAGTCGGAGCGCGATGCAGCCTTAGATGAGGTTAAAGCCAGCGTCGTTGAAGCGATCGCTGCTCTGCCAGAAGAGGATCCGGTTCGTAGCGTCACTGCCGCAGAACCCAAAGCGCTGGGCAACACCTTCAAAGCCCTGACCAAAACCTTGATGCGTCAGCAAATCCTGCGCGATGGTGTTCGGGTCGATGGTCGGAAACTCGATCAGGTGCGGCCGATCTCCAGTCAGGTTGGCTTGCTGCCGCCGCGAGTCCATGGTTCTGGCCTGTTTCAGCGGGGTCTGACGCAGGTGCTGTCGATCGCGACTCTCGGCACGCCTGGGGATGCGCAAGAACTGGATGATCTGCATCCCGACACCCAGAAGCGCTACCTGCATCACTACAACATGCCCCCCTATTCCGTTGGCGAAACGCGGCCGATGCGATCGCCCGGTCGGCGGGAAATTGGCCATGGCGCTTTGGCAGAGCGCGCGTTGCTTCCCGTGTTGCCGTCCAAGGAAGAATTCCCCTACGTGATTCGGGTGGTTTCCGAGGTGCTGTCCTCCAACGGCTCCACCTCGATGGGCTCCGTCTGCGGCTCGACGCTGGCGCTGATGGATGCTGGCGTCCCCATCAAAAAGCCGGTCAGCGGCGCAGCCATGGGGCTGATCCGCGAAGGCGATGAGTACCGTGTCCTGACCGACATCCAAGGGATTGAAGACTTCTTGGGTGACATGGACTTTAAGGTAGCGGGCACCGATCAGGGCATTACGGCTCTGCAGATGGATATGAAAATCCATGGTCTGCCCTTAGAGATCATTGCGGATGCCATCAACCAGGCGAAGCCGGCGCGTTTGCACATCCTCAACAAGATGCTGGAAGCGATCGCCACGCCTCGGGCTGACCTTTCGACCTATGCGCCCCGCCTGTTCCGGATTCAAATCAATCCTGAGCAAATTGGCTTGGTCATTGGTCCTGGTGGCAAAACAATCCGCTCTATCACTGAGCAAACTGGTGCCAAGATCGACATCGAAGATACGGGAGCCGTGACCATCTCGGCAGTCGATGCTGATTCGGCGCTGCGAGCGAAGTCGATCATCGAAGGCATGACCCGCACAATCACTGCCGGCGATGTCTACATCGGCAAAGTGACCCGCATCATCCCGATTGGAGCCTTTGTGGAGTTCCTGCCGGGCAAAGAAGGCATGATTCACATCTCGCAAATTGCCGATTATCGGGTGGCTCGTGTTGAAGATGAGCTGACGGTGGGCGATGAGGTCGTGGTCAAAGTCCGCGAGATTGACCAAAAGGGTCGGGTTAACCTCACCCGTAAAGGGATTGATCCGGAGGAAGTCTCAGCAGCACGGGCGGCTGTCGAAGCGTCTTAGGTCCCTGAGGGCCACTCAGACTCCTTGAGCTGAGGCTCTTTCAAGCTTTCAGATAACAAGCGGTAGGGGATTCGTCTCGTACCGCTTGTTAGTTCGAATTTTCGTGAGCTTTGGCTGAATCTAAGTCACTCAACCTCTGTCGGCAAAGACAGTGAGACCTGCAAGTTGCCGCGATCGCCCGTGCTGGATTGACCTCAATTACTCAGACCTATAAGAAAAAACCCAGCCCTACCAGGACCGGGTTGAACGAGTCATCAATTCGGAGCGGTCAGCTACTTCGTCAAGGCTGGCTCACGAGAGTCTTCTGTGGCAGACATCGGAGCTTTTGCGAGAACGGCTGATTCACTCGACTTCGTTTCAGGAACGACGGAGCTCTGCGGCTCAGCCTCGTGCGATTGGTGAATGCGGATGCCGATGAAAACGTCGTAGATAAAGTTCCAGAAATCTTTTTTGCTGGAGAGAATCCCGAGCGTTTGCGGCGACTGGCGTAGGTCCAACAACGGCTTGGTAGCGTGGTAGGCCGGTCGGTAGAGATACCAGGGGATCGATGGCCAGAGGTGATGGATCAGGTGATAGTTCTGACCCATGATCAGGATGTTCATCACCTGACCGGGATAGACCCGTGCATTGCGCCAGCGGTTGCGCTCTTGGAAGGGGCGGTGGGGTAAATAGTCGAAGAAGAGTCCTAGGGCAATGCCAACGACCAAGGCTGGAGCCAGCCAGTAGTTCATCAGGAAGCCCAGGAAGCCAAACTTGACGCCGCAGGCAAAGATGCCGATGACCACAGCGCGACTGAGGAACCATTCGAGTAATTCAAATTTCTTCCAAAGGCGGCGCTGGAAGAAATAGATCTCGTGATAGAAGAAGCGCGGTGCGATCAACCACAGCGGCCCAAAGGTGGAAACGATGTGGTCGGGATCGTTCTTGGGATCGTTGACGTGGGCGTGATGTTGCAGGTGAACCCGCGTAAACACCGGAAAAGTAAAGCCCAGCAATAGTGCACTGCCATGTCCCAAAATCGCATTCAGAATGCGACTGGCGTGAGCCACATTATGAGAGGCATCGTGAATGACGGTGCCTACCAAATGTAAGGCTGTGACACTCAGAAGGAAAGATAGCCAGTGGGGCCAACTCCAGCACCAGTACCCCAAAACTGAGAGCGCCGCGCAGGTATAACCTGCCAAGAAGAGTGCGACGGTGGGGTTGAAGCCTCCTGGAGCACCAAGAAACTTCTTCGGTACTGTCAGGGGCGTTTGAGCCTCTGACATGCCTGCCAGACTCCGTTGAATGGTTCTCGCGTAGTATACGACACCGCTTTTGAAAGGTGAAATTTTATGAAGCCTTTCTCAGGATTGGTACGGATGGTGAATCCAGCACGCCAGTGTCAATTAATACGTTAGCCAGAGAATAACTAGTTCAGTCAAGAAGTCAATCGCTTTGGGCGCAATCGCTAGAAGAATCTATCAGTTTTGAGCAATTTTGAGGATGCGGACGAAAGGACTTGAACCTTCACACCTTGCGGTACCAGAACCTAAATCTGGCGCGTCTGCCAATTCCGCCACGTCCGCGAACCGGAGGCTATCCTAGCACGAGGCCAGAGCGATCGCTGTGACCAGCGAATTTCCATCTGTCCCTGACAATAGGTTGCAGACTCGCAGGAGAGGAAGACGATGCTGGCGCTGCTACTGGCGATCGCGGTGGCGATCGCAGCTCTGGGACTGTTTTTGGCTGCAGTGCTCTTGCCGCCCTTGACCCGTCGCAGTGACTTGATTTGGAGCGGCGTTGCGGGTCTGTACGCCCTGATCCTCTGGAATGCTCACAGCCAATTTCGCGGGGCGCTGTTGCTGAGTCAAATTGCCGCGATCGCACTCTTGGGGTGGTTGGGTCAGCAAGCGATCCAAAGCCGCTGGTTGGCACTCAGTCCTGAAGATCAAGCGGCTTGGCAACAGGGCTTACTCTGGCAGCAAGGTTGGCAGCGTTTTCAGAAATTAGATTGGAAAGCGGTTTGGTCCACACCCAGCCGTGAAACCTCAGCCAGTTCGGGCCCTGGGCTGCTTGGTGGACTGCGCAATCGTCTTCAAGGCCGTAAGACTCACGGCAAAAAATTTGTCCGCCCTGAAGAGTCAACTCCGGCTGCTCCTGTCACTGAGGAAGCCGTTGCAGAACTGCAAGAACCAGTTGTCACCGAACCTGCAGAGCAAACAGAAGTCGCGATCGCAGCGGCCACGACCCAACAAGCCATTGCTGAAGTCGTAACGGAAGCTGTCGAGACGGTAACGGATCAAGTGGAATCAGCGATCGCAGCGGTCACTGAACCAGTTGTGGATGCCGCGACTGACCTGACCGAGGGAGTCGAGGAAACTATCGCTGAAGTTAGCGAAGTCGCTGAAACGGTCACCGAATCAGTCACAGAAGTGGTAGAGCCAGTTGCAGACACGGCGATCGAAGAAACTTCTGTTGCTGTGGAATCTGTTGAAACAGCAGTTACAGAGACGATCGAGCAGTCCACTGAGGTTGTTGAAGACTTCGTTGAAGCACAAGCTGCTGAGGCAGTGGTCGAAGTGGCAGTAGAAGAATCGGTAGAGGCCAGTGAACCTGCGCTAGAAGTCACGACTGAAGTTGTTGAGACTGAACCGGCAGCGATCGCAACCCCTGAAGTCTCAGACCAGCTAGAGGTCGATCGCGAGGAAGTCACCGAAGCGGTTGCGGATGTAGAAGCTCCAGTCGCAACAGCGAGCGCCCCTGAGGCAGAAGCGGCGACGGCAGAGAGCTCTCTCAGCCCAGTCGAAGCGATTGTCGAAACGGCAGAGGCAGCCGAGATCGCGTCTGAGAGGGCAGACGGTCCTGAATCAGAGCCCACACCTGAGGCGGTGACGGAAGCTGAGTCCGAAGCGATCGTTGTAGTTGAGGACAGTCCTGCTGCTGAACGGGAGGAAGAGGCGATCGCGCCGGATGTGGTCAAGCCTGATGTGGAAGCCGTTGCGATCGTTGTGGATCCTGAGGTGTCTGCTACACCTGTGGAATTGCAGCCGGTGATTATCGGCAGTCTGGATGAATTGCGCAATCCTGACCCTGATCTAGCCGAACGTTTGGGCTTGTCTTAGTGCCCTCAGTTGAAGCGCTAGGAGTCTGTCAAGGATAATGGGATGACTGCCCGTCGACCCCGGATTCCAGCGTGGCTGAAGTTTCTGCCTACAAAGACACCCTCAATCTGCTCCAAACACCGTTCAACATGCGCGCCAACGCGCCGGTGCGGGAGCCAGAAATTCAGCAGTTCTGGGCCGATCGGCAGATTTACGAAACCCTGTCTCGACAGAATCCGGGCGCACCGTTTGTGCTGCACGATGGCCCGCCCTACGCCAACGGGGCGCTGCACATGGGACACGCCCTCAACAAAACCCTGAAGGACATCATCAACAAGTACCAACTGCTACAAGGGCGGAAGGTGCGCTACGTGCCGGGTTGGGACTGCCACGGCCTGCCGATCGAGCTGAAAGTCTTGCAGGAGCTGTCTTCGGAGGAGCGTCGCAATCTCACACCTTTGACGCTGCGGCAAAAGGCTAAGGCCTACGCCTTGGCGCAAGTGGAGCAACAAAGCCAAAGTTTTCAGCGCTACGGCGTTTGGGCCGATTGGGATGCGCCCTATTTGACGCTGACGCCGGAATACGAAGCGGCACAAATTGATGTCTTTGGACAGATGGTCCTGAAGGGCTACATCTATCGCGGCCTCAAGCCCGTCCATTGGAGCCCCAGTTCACGCACGGCGCTGGCGGAAGCTGAGCTGGAATATCCAGACGGCCACACCTCGCGCAGCATCTACGTGGCGATGCCGATCGTGCAGCTCTCAGAAGCGGCGCAGCCGTTGCTGGGGAATTACGCCAATCTGGCGCTGGCGATCTGGACGACGACACCTTGGACAATTCCGGCCAACCTCGCCGTGGCGGTCAATGGTGAGCTGACCTACGCGGTGGTGCAAGCGGGCGATTGCCATTTGATTGTGGCTGCGGAACTGGCGGAGAGTCTGAGCAAGACCTTTGCCACCGAGCTAACTGTTCTGGCGACCTTCCCGGGATCGGTTCTGGAACATAGCCGCTATCGCCACCCGCTCTACGATCGCGAAAGTCCCGTGGTGATTGGCGGCGACTACATCACGACCGAATCCGGTACCGGCTTGGTACATACGGCACCCGGCCATGGTCAGGATGACTTTATCGTCGGCAACCGTTACGGGCTGGAGGTCTTCTGCCCTGTTGATGACAAGGGCGACTTTACGGCGGCTGTGGGCGATCGCCTCGTGGGCAAAAATGTCCTCAAGGATGCCAATGCAGCGGTCATCGAGTGGCTGACCGAAGTCGGCGCGCTGCTGAAGGAAGAGAGCTACGCCCACCGCTATCCCTACGATTGGCGCACCAAAAAGCCGACGATTTTCCGTGCGACCGAGCAGTGGTTTGCCTCGGTGGAAGGCTTCCGCGAGCAGGCTCTGCAGGCGATCGCTGAAGTGGACTGGATTCCGGCGCAGGGCGAAAACCGAATCACCTCAATGGTCAGTGAGCGTAGTGATTGGTGCATCTCGCGGCAGCGGACCTGGGGTGTGCCGATTCCTGTTTTCTACGATGAAGAAAGCGGCGAAGCACTGCTGAATGCCGAGACAATCGCCCATGTGCGCGCGATCGTGGCAGAACGCGGCTCCGATGCTTGGTGGGAACTCGACGTTGCTGACCTGCTGCCTGAGCCCTACCGCAGCAATGGCCGGCGCTATCGCAAAGGCACCGACACAATGGATGTCTGGTTTGACTCCGGTTCCTCGTGGGCGGCGGTTGCCTCGCAGCGCGAAGGCTTGCACTACCCTGCCGATCTCTATCTGGAAGGATCGGATCAGCATCGCGGCTGGTTCCAATCCAGTCTGCTGACCAGCGTGGCTTGCAACGGCCATGCGCCCTATCGGCGCGTCTTGACCCATGGCTTCGCGCTGGATGAAAAGGGTCGGAAGATGAGCAAATCGCTGGGCAATGTGGTTGACCCTGCGATCGTAATTAACGGTGGCAAGGATCAAAAACAGGAGCCGCCCTACGGTGCTGATGTGTTGCGTCTTTGGGTGTCATCGGTTGACTATTCCTCCGATGTGCCGATTGGCAAAAACATCCTCAAGCAGATGGCGGATGTCTACCGTAAGATTCGCAATACGGCACGATTCTTGTTAGGTAATCTGCACGACTTTGATCCGGCTAAAGATGCGCTGCCTTGGGAAAAACTACCGGAACTCGATCGCTATCTCCTGCATCGACTGCGCGAAGTTATTCTTGAAATTCAAGATGCTTTTGAGAGCTTCCAGTTTTTCCGATTCTTCCAGACGGTTCAGAACTTCTGTGTCGTTGATCTGTCTAACTTCTATTTAGACATCGGCAAGGATCGCCTCTACATCAGTGCGCCGGATAGTCTGCGGCGGCGCAGTTGCCAAACGGTACTGGCAATTTGTGTGGAAGCGTTAGCGACTGCGATCGCGCCTGTGCTCTCGCACATGGCCGAGGACATTTGGCAAAGCTTGCCCTATCCAGCTCGGACAAAATCAGTTTTCCAAGCCGGTTGGGTTCAGCTTCAGGATGACTGGAATCAACCAGAACTTGCGGCCAAGTGGCAACAACTGCGCGACCTGCGGAGTGAAGTCAACAAGGTGTTGGAGCAAGCCCGACGCGATCAGGCGATCGGATCTTCCCTAGAAGCGAAACTCCAGCTGTGGGTGGCAGATTCGGATTGGCGGGCTGCCTTGGCCGATCGCAATCCGGCTGACAGTCTCTCGGGAACGGCGGTCGATGATCTGCGCTATCTCTTCTTGGTATCGCAAGTGGAATTGCGTGATCAACCCACGGGCTTAACCGAGGCGAAGTATCACGCTCAGACGGAAGATTGGGCGATCGCGGTGGTTGATGCCGAAGGGCAAAAATGCGATCGCTGCTGGAACTATTCGACCACTGTTGGCCAGAGTTCTGAGCATCCCGATCTTTGCGATCGCTGTGTCTCGGCACTGCAAGGCACGTTCTAGCGATCACGATTCTGAAGTTAGATCAGCAGCTTAAAAGTTCTGGGAGAGTCGAGTCACGATGAAACGGCTGTTAGTTTTGGGGCTGCTGATCGCCAGCTTTTGGTTCCCGAATACCGCTGCATGGGCTGCCACTGCAGAAGCCATTTTTGCCGGTGGTTGCTTCTGGTGTGTCGAGGCTGATTTCGACAAAGTTACTGGTGTCACTGAAACGATTTCGGGCTACAGCGGCGGCACTGTAAAAAAACCGACTTATAAACAGGTTTCTGCAGGTAAAACGGGGCATTACGAGTCGGTCAAAATCATCTACGATCCCGATCAAGTCAGCTATGACCAGCTTGTCAGTTACTTCCTGCAACACATCGATCCGCTCGATGGTGGCGGTCAATTCTGCGATCGCGGCGATCAATATCGATCGGCAATTTTCGTGACACCAGAGCAACAGCCGATTGCGGAAGCTGCGATCGCAGCCGCAGCTCAAGAACTTGGCCAACCGATTCAAACGAAAATCCAACCAGCGAAAGAATTCTGGGAAGCTGAGAACTATCACCAGAACTACTATCAAAAACAAGCTCTGCTCTATAAATACTATCGAGCCCGCTGCGGTCGCGATGCCCAAATCGCCAAGGTTTGGGGCGAGTATGAGCAACAATCCTAAGGACAGCCCTGTAGACGTAGCGATCGCTCTAATCAGTCAGAGATCAGGCGATCGCGCGAAAACAAACCGAGAGATTATTGCTAGGCATTTCGACAATGCGATCGAGACGAAATTGCTCAGCTTCAGCAACAGCAGTCACATCCTCAAGATTACGCGCACCCCAAGCTGGATTGCGAGCTTGTAAGGAAGCATCAAAAGCTTCATTACTCGGTGCCGTATGTTGACCGCCCCGCTTGTAAGCGCCGTAGAGATAGATCAAGCCGTCGACTGAAAGTAATTGCTTTGCACCGGCAAATAACCCCAGCGTGGCTTCCCACGGCGAGATGTGGATCAGATTAATGGCCGCGATCGCGACAACTGGCTGCGGGAATTCAGGCACAGATTCAACCCAGTCAGACCGAGTGACATCGATCGCGATCGCCTCACCCAAGTTAGGAGCATTGACGTGCGATCGCCAAGCAGCAATGCTGCGACGACTTTCCTCGTTGGGATCGCTGGGTTGCCAAAAATAATCCGGCAATTGCGGTGCAAAATAAGCCCCATGCTCACCCGTCCCGCTGGCAATCTCTAAAACCGTACCGGGCGATCGCAACTCATCCTTCAAGACAGCAAGAATCGCATCCCGATTCCGTTCGGTTGCGGGCGCATAGAGGCGATCGTCCACGCTCTAGACCCGCGCTTCCAAAGCTTTGAGAAACTCCGTGTTGACGCCGGATTCACGGGTCAGTGCCACCTTGCCGGTGCGTGAAATTTCCCGGATGCCGAAGCGTTGCAGCACCTGCACGATCGCGACCATCTTGCCGGGGTCGCCCACAACTTCAACGATCAGTGAGTCTTCAGCCACATCGACAACGCGGGCGCGGAAGATTTGCACCAGCTCCAAAATTTCCGAGCGATTGCTGCTGTTGGCATTGACCTTAATCAGCATCAGCTCGCGTTCAACACAGGGCACTTCCGAAATGTCCTGAACCTTGAGCACGTTGATCAGCTTGTAGAGCTGCTTGGTGATTTGCTCAATTTCGCGATCGTCGCCCTGTACCACCATCGTGATCCGCGAGATGCCGACCTGCTCAGCGGGGCCGACGGCCAGACTTTCGATGTTGAAGCTCCGACGGGCAAATAACCCGGCAATGCGAGTCAGGACGCCCGCTTCGTCTTCAACCAACACTGAGAGGGTGCGCTTCATGGGGACAGGCAGCAAGCTAAGCCTTGATCTTAACGTCGCCTGGGTCGTGCTGCGATAACCAATTGTTGAGGCTTTGATTGACGAAAGCCGGTCGATCGTCGTGGGGACAATGGCCTGTGGCAGGCATTGGCAACCAATCCAGTTGGGGATTGAGCTGCTGACAACGCTTCGCCAAACTGAAGGGCACGAGGCGATCGCTCTCCCCCCAGATCAACAAAATCGGCTGACTCAACTGCGGCAAGACGCGATCGGCCCGCCAGTCGCGGGGAACTTCTGCATTGAAGCGAGTCATCGCCCGCAAGGCTGGGCCTGCCTCCTCCGATCGCGCTGGACGGGCAATCAGATCGAGTAAATCTGCATCAATGCGATCGCGATCGCTGTAGGCCAACGCCAACCAAGGTTTGAGTCGTTTGGGCGATCGCAACCAGAGCAGCAAAGGCTCGATCAGCCAGGGTGGGGTCAGTGCCCAGAGCAGTGCTTGCCGGAGGCTCTTGAAGCGATCGTGAGCAGCAGGCGATCGCAGCAGGCTGGTATCTGGCAGATTCAGCAGAATTAAGCCATGAACTTGCTCGGGAAAGCGATGCGCCGTCACCATCGCCACTACGGAACCGAGAGAATTGCCGATTAAAACAGCGGCGCTGCCCACAAACTGCTGGCAAAAATCCCGCACCAGCTCCGACCAGAAAGCAGGGCCGTAGTGCAAATAGCCCTTTTCGGAGTCCCCAAAGCCGACCAGATCGATCGCGTAGACGTCGCGCTCCTCTGCCAGCGCTGGAATGTTGTCACGCCAGTGCCGCCAACCCGCTCCAAAGCCGTGCAGGAAAATCACGGGTACCGCGCCCGTTGGCTGGGGCGATCGCCGGAAAGCATAGCGAACCCGTAAGCCCCGCCAGATCCAGTCTTGGCTAGTCGCCACCGTCAGCGATCGCAAACTCATCTCGATCCTTCCAATGACTCAGGGATCGACGGAGGTGCAGGCAGCGTCACATCTTCATAGAGATCGCTCAGCCGCACTTCCAGGCCAATACTCCGCAGAGGCAAAACTTCAGCGTTCGGTAAATAGAACTGCAACGTCCAGACTCCCTCGAGGCTCCGCCGGAAGCAGTCCACCCGCTGGCGGCTGGTGCTAATCAGAACATATTCCTCTAGCGTTTCAAGCGTTTGATAATCAGCAAATTTATCGCCGCGATCGAAGGCTTCGGTACTAGGCGACAGCACTTCGACAATCAATTTCGGAAAACGTTTGTAGTTGACTGTCTCTTGATCGCGAGGATCACAGGTCACCAACAGATCGGGGTAGTAGATGCAGTTAGCCTGCTGTAACCAAACTTGCATGGCTGAGCAGTAGACCCGATCGCTGCTACCGCAAACATGACTCCGAATCAAGGCGACCCAATTGCCGACAATTGTGTTGTGAACGTCGGTGATATCGGCCATCGCGTAGACTTCACCAGCCCGATATTCGTGCTTGATCTCACTCGCTGCTTCGAACTGGAGATATTCAGCGACTGACAAAGGATGCGCCTGCGGAACAGCCACCATGGTTGGGGTCTCCTGCTTGGCCTGATCTTGGCATAGGCAAAACGTGATCGCGGTCCGTTCTCTTTGTCGAGATTCAGACTGGACGTTTGTAAATCCTTCCTAAGGCTGCTGCCACAAATCAAAACGGCTGTTGATGACGTGGGCAATCCGTTGCGATCGCCCGCTATGCTACCCCTTCCGTTGGATCTTCGCGTTGATCCAGATGATCCTCGGGTTCTGGAGGGTTTAGACGCGCTGCTCCAGCTCCAATTAATTGATCATGACCAGGTTTTACAGGTGGCGCGGCGCTACCTCAGCAGTCCTCTGCCAGTTCCCAAGGTTGCCCCAGTCGCTGCGATTACCCCTGCTTCGGTGCGGCAGCCGGTTCCCCAAGCTCGCTCACGCCCCAAGCAACCTTCACGCTGGCAACGGGTTTGGGCTAGCTTTGCTGATGAGCTCAGCGTGCGCTGGCTCCTTTTCCTTGGCGTTTTTCTCGTTGTGCTCTCGTCTGGGGTTTTAGTCGCAACCCAGTGGACTTACTTTCCCGCGATCGCCCAATACCTAGTGCTGTGGAGCTACACCCTGCTGTTTTGGGGTTGCAGTCGCTGGGCGGCACGACAGTCGAATCTGACGCTGACAGCCACCAGTCTCGAAGCCGTTGCGCTGTTGCTCTTGCCCTTCAACTTCTGGGCGATCGATGGCTTGGTCATTCGTAGTGAAGGCCCAGGGCTTGCCCTGCTTTCCAGTGCACTCGCCATTCTCGCTGCTGGGATTCTGCTAGCGATCGCCCATCGCACCTATCGCCAAAGTGATTATGCACCCCCATTGTTTTGGAGTTTGATCGGTCTGCTGCTCTGTCAACTGGGTTGGCAAACGGTCTGGCCCGCACAGTGGGCGGTTTATGGCGCTGTGCTGCTCTGTCTCGGCTTACTACCTAACTGGGCTGGAAAGAGTAGTGAGGGATTACCTCGGTCAGGGCAAGTCTGGAGTCTATTTGCCCTCGGCGTGATTCTTTTGAGGGCGATCGCAGCGGAATCGGTGCCGATTTCTAGCTTGGGCATTGCGATCGCTCTGCTGGGCTGGTTGCTCTGGAGCGAACCCCGGCGAGCAGGATTGGGCAAAGACAGCTTGGAGCGGCTGGGGGCAGGACTGATTCTGCTGGCTTGGTGGGTCACTATCGGCTGGGATGCTTGGCAGGCTTTGGGTGTCACGGCGATCGCGGAAATCTGTCTGGTTCAACGCCTGAAATTAACTCGTCGTAGTTGGACACTCATTGTGCTGTTTGGCATCGGACTACTGGGCTGCTTGCTGCTCGAACCCGTCATTCCTGAGACTTGGCGACAGGGATTTGTTCTGATGGTGGCGCAAGATCCCGAAATTCCCCTCACGGTCTACAGCCTGACGCTACTGCCCTACGTCTTGATCTGGCTGGGAGTTGCGCTGAGCTTGGGGTGGCGTTGGCAACAGTCCCGCCTTTCCCGAGTTGCTGAACAACTGGCTTTTGGGCTGGGTGTAGTGCTGGCGTTGCTCAGTCTGTTTGACCCTTGGCTGCGATCGCTGGTTTGGACGACGGACGCCCTACTACTGGCCGGATTCACCTACGGCAGTCGGCCGCAATGGCGACCGCGCCTGCTGACCTTGACCTATTGGACGGGATTGATTGCGATCGTCTTTTGGGTCAGCACACTCACTAATTGGTCGACCCTCTTGCCTTGGGGCGTCTTCACCGGAGCGATCGCCCTGAGCCAGCTGGGGCTGATGGCTTGGCGGCCCCGCTCTGCTCATCATCAGCACTGGTGGCGGCAATTTCAAGCCGGGGCGCTGCTGCTGTCTGTCAGTAGTGCCCTGCTGTTAGGCCTCAACTTTGAGACGCCTCTGGCGATCGTCCTGCTTTGGTTCCTCTTGCCGTTGGGCTGGACGGGACTGGCTGCACGCTTCCCGAAACCGCGATCGCGACGACGACGGCTGGCGTTGACTAGCAGTCTCTTGCTGGGCTTGGGCTGTCTGCTGGCAGCGGTCATCACACTGGAGTCAAGCAACCCCTTACGGGTGCTCCAGCTGGCATTCTTGCTGGCCAGCCTAATTCAGGTCGCCAATGTCAGGTTTTTCCCTGTTCTGCCGCAGGCGGTCTATCACGGGGGGTTACTGCTCTGCCTAGAAGGGCTAATCCTGCTGCGCTGGCCGATCGCCCAGCACTGGTGGACAGTCGGAGCATTCACCGTTGGGGTGCTCTGGCTCCTGCGAACTCAAGTTCAGCGTCTCCGTAATCTTTTGGGGCGCATCTACAGTCGCGCGGCGGCTGGCTGGGGATTGGCGATCGCGATTGCCCTACTGGTCAGCTACCTCCCGCTTTATGTTCTGGGGCGATTCAGTCTGGTGGCGACTGCAACCTCTGCAGCGGCAAGTACGGCTTTTTGGATTTTGAGTGCAGTCACGATCGCTCGCTACTGGCGACGACCGACGTCCGTGGGTGTGGTTCTCTGGGCAGTCACGACGCAATGGGCGATTGCCGCTACGGCGCAGTCCTTGGTCAGCTCTGGCTCTGAGGTTGCTTGGTCCCTCGCAATCGCCAACCTACTGCTGGCGGGGGTCAGTGTTGGATCGATCCCGTTCCTGCCCCCTCGCTTCAGCCGCATAAGTCTGGTGCGTTGGTTGCCCCTGCTGGCCGTTGGCCTCGGATTAGTCTGGCGACTTGGGCTCTTTAATGCCTACAGCGGTGCCACTGAATTACTGGCGGCAACAGTGATCTTCACTCAGCATCGTCAAGAAATCCAACGGCAGGCCCGTCATTGGAGCTCGAGGCTGCTGCGGCTACTGGGTTTTGTGCTGATTTCCTGCGGACTCTACGAGCTTCTGATCTATGCCCTGTTGCAAAGCCAAGGCGGAAATCCAATCGATGGTCTGCTCCTGCTCTCGCTCTTGGGCATTGCGATCGCGATTGTTTATCGCAGCCTTGTTGCTTGGCGATCGCGATCGGCACCTAGCTTCTACGCCATCCCGCTCCCAAACTGGCGGCTAGCGGCCCACTTGCATTGGGGGCTGGCGAGCTTCATCCAACTGTTGACGCTGCCTGTCTTTCTGTTTTCGCAACCGGTAGGGTCAACGCTGAATCTGGCCGTTTGTCTCCTGTTGGCCAGTTATGCCTGGTTGCAAGCTCGGTTCTCTCCTGAGCGATCGCCCAGTCACTGGAGTCAGCTCTGGGTCTACGTTGGTTGCCTAGAAGCGATCGGCAGTGCTGTGCAACTCCGTTTGCTCTGGCCTGAGCTGGCAGTGCTAGATCCCATTCGCGTTTTGCTGATCGCGCTGCTGAGCCTAGCGATGTTGCAGTTCCCTTGGGCGCGCTTTGGCTGGCAGGCGGCTCCTTGGCATCGGGTTGCTGTTTGCCTGCCGATTGTGGCTTTGCTGGCCGATGCTCTCAACAGTACCTATCTGGGTTTGATTGCTGTTGGTCTGTTTTATGTTCGAGTGGCATTCCTCTACGATGCGATCCGCTGGACTTACATCAGCTTGTTGGTCGTCAATTGGATTTTCGGGAAGCTCTCATCGGATTTGGTGACCAATGAGCCCCTGATTCCAGCGATGCATCTTGGCTTGTCCATCCTCTACATCGCGCAAGTAGATCCGGCTCTGGTGAAACCTCAGGCGCGATCGCTCCGCCATTTCATTCGCATCCTCGGTAGCGGTCTAATCTGTCTGACCGCGTTGCTGTTCTACCGTGAGACTGGTTTCACGCCGATTCTGGTCAGCCTCCTGACGGTGCTGTTGGGGTTGGGGTTGCAAATTCGCGCCCTCCTCTACGTCGGCACCAGCACATTTGTGTTGACTGGGGCCTATCACCTAACCTGTGGATGACGAGTGATGCCTTTGCCAAATGGGTGGCGGGGTTAGTGATTGGCATTGTCCTGATTAGTCTGGCCGCCAACTTCGAGCGACATCGCTTGCAAATCACCAAAACCACACAATCTCTGAAAGAGCGGCTTACCTCTTGGGAATAGCAGGTCGCGATCGCCCCATGCTTTGATCCAGAGATGGACACAGCAGCAGATTGGCAGCAAGAGGGTGCTGCACGATTTCAGCAGAAAACTGCTTTTTTTCGCCCTCAAGCCCGTCCAGCGCGGGATTTGGGTGTTTTGGCGGCTGCGATCGAGCGGCGGCGTCTGGGATCGCTCAACTTATTGGAAACGATGGCAGGCTGTGGGGTGCGGAGCCTGCGCTATGCCCTGGAAGCCAAAGTCGATCGCCTAGTGGTCAGTGATGCCGACCCAGAGTTGCAACCATTGCTCCAGCAGAATCTGGCCCCGATCGCGAGCGATCGCATCGATCTGCGCTGTGATTCCGCTCGTCGTCTCTTTGCCGAAGCCTTTGCCCAGCAGCAGTTCTATGACTTTGTTGATGTCGATGCCTTCGGAACCGCCAGCGAGCATCTAGCCAGTGCATGGGATGCGGTCAAAGTCGGTGGCTGTCTTTATTTCACGGCCACTGATGGGCGATCGCTCAGCGGCCACGATTGCGATTTGGCCTTTCGTGCCTACGGCGTTTGGGCGCGTAGCCACCCCAGCATTCCTGAGCAAGGACTGCGCCTCCTGATTGCGGCGCTACAGCAGCAAGCTTGGCAGCGGGGCTTTGGGATTCAACCACTGTTTTCCTATTTTTCTGGACAAGCCTTTCGCCTATTGATTCGTCTTCTGCCCAGCACCGGCAAAGTTAATCAACAAGGCTGGCTCGGCTATTGCCACTATTGCGGCCAATACCAAGTACGTCCTTGGCGACAACTCAGCCCGGCTGCTCTGCAATGCCCAGAGGACGGACAGCCTCTCGCTCTGACAGGCCCGCTTTGGATTGGCCCCGTGCATAACGTGACCTATCTACAATCCCTGCAGCAGCAAGCGATCGCCTGGAATTGGACAGCGATCGCGGACTTATTAGCGCAATTCCAAGCCGAAGCAACCCTGCCGCCCTACTGCTACACCCTCGGGGAAATCGGGCGGCGTGGCCGACAGGATCCTCCTGCGCGATCGCGGCTGATTCAATCGCTGCAAACAGCAGGCTTTGCGGCAGCCGGTAGTCACACCCAACCCCAAGCCTTTAAGACCGATGCCCCATGGGCGACCTGTCTAGCGCTGTCTCGATCGCTCGTAATCGGCGATGCAAACAGCGGTGAATCTGCGTGCTAGGTTGATCGTCAAATGATTCCCATCCCCCTGCCTCGCTCGTGAATATTCTGACGCTGTTCCAAAAAGGCGGCCTTGCGATGCTGCCGCTGACTGGCCTGTCGATCTTGGCATTGGGTACCATCTTTGAGCGGGCTTGGTTCTGGTACGCCCTCCTCAAGCAAGAGAGCCAGATCGTCCATCGGGTCTTGGATGCTGCTGACCAAGATTGGGACTTAGCGGCAGAAGTTGCCAGTCGGGCTAAGAATTCACCGATCGGGCGTTTCCTCGCGGCTCCGTTGCAGTTACAGCAGCCCGATCCAGAGCTCTTCCGGCTTGCCCTAGAGGCCTCCGCTGAAGAAGAACTTGCCAACATGCGGCGTGGCGACAAGCTGCTAGAGGCAGTGATCGCAATTTCGCCGCTCTTGGGACTGTTGGGAACCGTCTTGGGTCTGATTCAAACCCTCGGCAACCTGCGGATTGGTGATTTGGGCAGTTCCTCGACTGCTGGCGTGAGCGCTGGGATCGGAGAAGCCTTGATCACTACAGCCACTGGCTTGATCGTGGCGATCGTCGCTTTGGCCGCCTATCGAGTCTTCCAAGGACTCATTGTTCAGCAAATGAAAGTCTTCCGGCGGGCGGGCAATCAACTCGAACTGATGTATCGCCAAGCTTGGGCACGGCGTGGCCTCCCCAGCCAGCCGCTCCGCTAGTCAGTGACCGGTCATTCTTCACGAGTCAGACGGATGAAAATTCCTGCCGAAAATGCCGAGTCAGAAGCTCGGATTGAGATGTTGCCACTGATCGACGTGGTCTTCTGCATCCTGATCTTCTTCATCTTGGCGACCCTACAACTGACCCGACAATCTGCTCTCGACATCACCCTGCCCCAGTCCAGCACCAGTCGACTGCAGGAACGACAGACCCTCCTGATCAGCTTGGATGCCGCTGGGCAACCCTACGTCGATTCCCAGCCTGTGACGCCGGAGCAACTGCGGCTGGTGCTTGTTGGCTTCAACCGCACCAATCCCAATGGTTCGATGCTGCTTTACGCCGATGGCAGTGCTGCCTATCGTGACATCGTGACTGTCTTGGATGCGATGCGGGCTGTCGGAGGCGATCGCGTTGCCCTTGCAACGGAACCGGCCGATTTGCAGCGATCGCCCCAACTGGTTCCTACTCCTCTCCCGTAGCGATCGCATTCTCGGGATCACTGCACCAGTCACTCCAGCTACCGGCATAGAGTTGAGCAGGCGATCGCCCGGCCAGTTCCCAAGAGAGCAGGTTGACGCAGGCGGTGACGCCGGAGCCACAGTAGATGATCGGTTGCACAGCAGTGGAGAGATGCTGCCAGCGCTGCTGTTGCTCACTGGGCAATCGCCAGTAACCCTTCTCATCCAGCGCCTCTTTCCAAACGGCGAGCTGCGCCCCGGGAATGTGACCCGCCACGGGATCAATCGGCTCCCGGTCACCTCGGTAGCGGTCGGCTTCGCGAGAATCAATCAGAACCTGTCCCCTCGCTTGAGCGACTTTTAGACCTACCGCATCAACGACCCAGCCAGTCTGAGGATGCGGCTGGAATTTTGCTGGGGCGATCGCTGGAATATCGGTTACTAGTTCACCCCCGATCGCTTGCCAAGCCGCCAATCCGCCATCTAAAACCGCGACACGCTCATGACCGAGGTAGCGCAGTAGCCACCAAAGCCGGCTGGCAAAGGCTGAGAAGCTGGCATCGTAGGCGACAACTAAGGTTGCTGGATCCGAGCTGATGCCGATCGCCCCTAAGCGTGCTGCCAAAGCCTCAATGTCTGGCAGAGGATGACGACCGCCGCGATCGCCCTTGGGAGCGGAGAGATCTTGCTCCAAATCTAGATAGACTGCGCCGGGTAGATGACCTTGCTGGTACTGGTCACGACCCTGCTGAGGCTGCATCAGGTCGAAGCGGCAGTCGACAAGACAGAGATCGTTATCGTGGAGATGCGCTTGCAGCCATTCAGCGGAGACCAAGGGCGAAGACATGGGCGGTGAGGGCAGAAATCTGGCATAGAATACCCAGAGATTGATTGCGCAGCGTCACTAAAAGGAGCAGGGGTCCACATGGCCGGAGAAATCTTTGGAACCGCGTTTCTCTTCATCGTGTTGGTGCCCGTAGGCTTGGCACTGGGAGCCTTCCTGCTGAAAGTGCAAGGCGTTCAAAAAGCCGAAAAATAAGTCCCAGCGCTCCTAAGCTGAGGCCGGCCCCTCCTAATCAGAGGGGCTTTCTGCTGTGTGGGTGCGATCGCAATTCTGATAACATCTTAAGAACTGTTAACAATCTTGCCCTGATCCCATGGATGTCCTCGTTGTTGGTGCTACGGGTACTCTCGGTCGGCAGATTGCCCGCCGAGCCCTCGACGAAGGCCACCGGGTTCGTTGCCTCGTCCGCAGCCCTAAGCGCGGCAACTTTCTGCGGGAATGGGGCTGTGATCTGGTGCGGGGCGATCTGACCCAGCCAGAAAGTCTTACTTTTGCCCTAGAGGGGATAGAGGCCGTCATCGATGCGGCCACCACGCGATCTACAGATTCCCTCAGCTGCTATGACGTCGATTGGCAGGGCAAAGTCAACCTGATCAAGGCGGCTACAGAAGCCGGTGTGCAGCGGTTTGTCTTCTGCTCGATCATTGACGCTGAGAAGCACCGCGATGTGCCGCTAATGGACATCAAGTACTGCACTGAGGAATTCCTGAGGCAGTCGGGGCTTAATTACACAATCCTGCGGCTGGCGGGCTTTATGCAGGGTTTGATTGCCGAGTTTGCGATCCCCGTGCTGGAAGGTCGCACCGCCCTTATCACCCAAGATTCCGACCCGATCGCCTACCTCAGTACTCTTGATATCGCCCGCTTTGCCGTTGCTGCATTGACCACGCCCGCCACTGAGAAGCAAACCCTGCCGGTTGTGGGTCCTAAAGCTTGGAGCGGACTTGAAATTTTCCGACTCTGCGAACGGCTGAGCGGCAAGGAAACGAAGATTGCCCGTCTGCCCTTGGCAACGGTGAGTGCAATGAAGCGCTTCTTCCGCTTCTTCCAGTGGGGCTGGAATATCGCCGATCGCTTGGCCTTTAGTGAAGTGATGGCTTGCGGCCGCCCCTTCACGGCAGACATGGCAGCCACATACACCGCTTTCGGCATTGATCCTGCTGAGATCACAGGCTTGGAGAGCTACCTGAACGACTACTTCTCGGTGATGCTGCGCCGCTTGAAAGAGCTGGAGTTCGACCAGAAAAAAGACAAGAAAAAGAAAGTGCCGTTCTAAATCGATCGCGGCGATCGCCAAATCAACACTCCTGGGGCACCCTGTAAAAATCTTCCTCAGAGAAAAAGGTGATGGTTTCCCCTCAGCCGATTGGCCGCGATCGCCCTTTTGAAATTGGTCTCTACTTAGAACGCGGCTGGCAACTGTTTCGCCAAAACTGGCAGCTCTACGTTCCCTTTGGCCTAATTCTGTTTGCCTTTGGCTTCATCTTGGGCATGGCCTCAAGCCTGCTTCAGATTGCCGTGTGTCTGTCGCTAGCGGTCTCGATTGACGAGTGCCCAGAGTGGGTGCCTCAACTGGTTGATCTGCCCTTCAATCTGATCTCTTGGCTGGTGGGAACGCCCTTAGGGGCAGGACCTGTAGTTGCTGCCCTCCTGCAGCTTCAGCACCAAACCCCAGAGTTCAGTGATTTCTTCAAGGGCTTTCGGCGCTTTTGGCCCTTGGTCCTGACCAGCTTTTTGATCGGCTTCATTATCTTTATCGTCGTCTTCGTGATCGCGCTCGTGTTCGGTGCAGTCGCCTTTTTGCTCAATCAAGCTGGAACGCCAGTGGAAGGATTGGTGGGCATTGCGATCGTGGGTGTTTTGCTGGCGATCGCAGCTGCAACCTACATCGGTGTGGGCTATTTGTTCGTGACCCCGATCGTCCTCGATCGCCGGATTGGGGTTTGGCAAGCACTGGAACTGAGTCGACAGGTGGTTGCCCCTCGCTGGTGGTCAGCTTTCGGCTTCCTGATTTTGCTCGGTCTAATCAATGGCTTAGGCTTTCTTGCCTGCTGTGTTGGTTTGCTGGTCACCATTCCTGTGACGCTCTGTGCGATCGCGGTCGCCTATTCTGATCAGATTGGCCTCGAAACGGCTGAGACTGCGGTCTAGTTCCAGCAGCCTTCTTAGAATGAGAAAGCTGACTTCTGTTGCGATCGCGTGCCCCACACTGAAGAATTCGACGTCATTGTCATTGGCGCGGGCCATGCCGGTTGTGAGGCAGCCTTGGCAGCCGCTCGACTGGGCTGTCAAACCCTATTGCTGACTCTCAACCTCGATCGCATTGGCTGGCAACCCTGTAATCCGGCAGTGGGTGGGCCAGCCAAATCTCAACTCGCCCACGAAGTCGATGCCTTGGGCGGCGAAATCGGCAAAATGGCCGATCGCACCTATCTGCAAAAGCGGGTGCTGAATGCTTCGCGAGGTCCTGCTGTTTGGGCATTACGGGCGCAGACCGACAAGCGTGAATATGCGGCTGTCATCAAGCAAGTGCTGGAGCAGCAACCAAACTTACGCCTGCGGGAAGGCATGGTTACCGATCTGCTGATTGGGCCAAATGACGAAGTTCAAGGCGTGACAACCTACTTCGGCTCCAGCTTCCGTGCCAAAGCAGTGATTTTGACCACAGGCACGTTCCTCGGGGGCTGCATCTGGGTGGGCAATAAGTCGATGCCTGCCGGTCGTGCCGGAGAATTTGCTGCTGTTGGCCTGACGGAAACCCTGCAACGACTGGGCTTTGAAACCGATCGCCTCAAAACGGGAACCCCGGCCCGCGTCGATAAGCGATCGGTGGACTACAGCCGCTTGGAACCCCAGCCCGGCGATCCAGAGGTGCGTTGGTTCAGCTTTGATCCCGAAGCGTGGGTGGAACGCGAACAACTACCCTGCTATCTGACGCGCACGACGGCCGAAACGCACAAACTAATCCGCGACAACCTGTACCTGACGCCGGTTTATGGCGGCTACATCGACGCCAAAGGGCCGCGCTACTGCCCCAGCATTGAGGACAAAATTGTTCGCTTTGCCGATAAGGAATCCCATCAAATTTTCATTGAGCCGGAAGGTCGCGACATTCCCGAGCTCTACATCCAAGGCTTCTCGACGGGACTGCCAGAGGATTTGCAGCTAGCGTTGCTGCAGACGCTGCCCGGTCTAGAAGACTGCGTGATGCTGCGTCCTGCTTATGCGGTTGAATATGACTATTTGCCCGCCACGCAATGCTTGCCGACGTTGATGACGCGGCGCGTTGAAGGACTGTTCAGCGCGGGGCAACTCAACGGCACCACCGGCTACGAAGAGGCTGCCGCCCAAGGCATCGTTGCGGGGATTAATGCCGCTCGCTTTGTCCAAGGTCAGGATGCGATCGTCTTCCCTCGCGAAGGCAGCTACATTGGCACCCTGATCGATGACCTCTGCACCAAGGATCTGCGCGAACCCTATCGGGTGCTGACCAGTCGCAGCGAATATCGCCTCCTCTTGCGAGCCGATAATGCCGATCAGCGCATGACACCGTTGGGTCGTGAAATTGGCCTGATTGACGATCGCCGCTGGGCATTGTTTGAGCAAAAGCAAGCTCGGATTGCTGCCGAGCAAACGCGCCTCACGCAACAGCGGGTTAAGGAACACGATCCAGTCGGACAGGCGATCGCGCAGCAAACCCAAGCCCCAATCAAAGGCTCAGCTACCTTAGCTGACCTGTTGCGGCGTCCGAATTTCCACTACATCGATTTGGAGGCGCATGGACTCGGAGATCCGAGTTTGGCGATCGCGGAAAAAGAAGGGGCTGAAATCGCGATCAAATACGCGGGCTATCTGCAACGCCAACAGGCGCAAGTCGATCAGGTGGTGCGCCAGAGCCAACGGCCACTGCCAGTCGATTTGGACTACAGCGCCATCACCTCCATGCGTTTGGAAGCACGAGAAAAACTGGCGCGCTTCCGGCCGCTGACCTTGGGGCAAGCCAGTCGAATTGGTGGCGTCAACCCAGCCGATATCAATGCGCTCTTGATTTGGCTCGAAGTTCAAGAGCGTCAGCGCAGCCAAGTTGAGACAGCCTTGGTACGATAAGGCCGACTTGATTGCAGAGTGCCATGACTGCTGGGCAGCCAACAGAACCAACAGAGGCCAAAACGGTCACTGCCGTACCGGTGCTGCCGACTGATCTCGAGGCGACGGTTGACCAGACGATCGATGCAGTTTTTGATCGGCTGGGTCTCAACAGTGAACAGCGCAGTCTTTGGCTGGCATCTCGGGCTACCAGTCCAACCTTGGTCGTCTACGCGCCCCCGCCGGCGCCCCCTGCACCTGTCATCGCCACAGTGGAAACGGATCCCAATCGCGATCGCTGGCGGCTGGTTTTTGCGGCGATCGCTCTCGTGCTGGCAGCTGGCTTGGGATTTTGGAATCTGCGGCAATGGCAACAACAGACGGCCCTCGCCAGCTCAGCTGAAAACCAGGAATTTGCCAGCTACCTCAGTCGCAGTTTGGATTTACTGGAAGCGGATCCGACTGCTGAAACTGCGATCGCTTCCAATCCCACTGCCGTGATGCCGCCCTTGGCTGGGTTAATTCCGCCGCCCCCACCTAACGGCAACACTGGCACCCTGCCGCCTCCGGCCCCGATCACGGTTGCGCCAACTTCAGTTGGGACGCTCCCGCCGCCTCCCCCACTGTTGCCTGCTCCACCCGTCAGTAGTGGGGGGAGCACGGTCAGTCAGCCGCCTGCCCCGCCGGTCACTGCGGCCCCAACTCCGGTGGCCGCCAGCCGTACCCTCAATGGCGTGATTGATCTAGGCGATCGCTCGACTGCCCTGTTCACAATCAATGGTGCTAGTCAACAGGTCGGCGTTGGTCAAAGCCTTGGGGATGGTTACGTCGTCAAGCAAATCACCAGCCAGAGCGTGACGCTGGGACGCGGTGGTAGTCAGCAGACCATCCCGATCGGCGGGTCGTTCTAGGGCAGCATTTTGCGAACACCTCGGGCGATCGCGCAGGAGTGCTACCCTGCGATCGCTGTCTGTGCTGCCCCCTGCAAGTCATGAATTGGACGACTGCGCTGCCAAGCTTCTTGATTACCCTGCGCGAGGGATTTGAAGCCGCACTCGTGGTGGGCATTGTCCTCGCTTGCTTGGCCAAAGCCGATCGCCCTGACCTAAAGCGCTGGGTTTACCTCGGACTTTTGGCCGGACTCCTGGCCAGTCTGTTACTGGGGCTGCTCCTTGGTAATGCCCTCGGAACGCTGAGCGCCGCGCAGTTTTACTATGCTCCTGCCCTACGCCTACTCCTAGAAGCCCTGCTCTGTGCGATCGCTGTCGGGTTACTCAGCTGGATGCTGATCTGGATGACCCAGCAATCGCGATCGCTGAAATCGGAGGTGGAGCAAGGAATTCAGCAAGCAATTCGAGCAGGGAGCGATCGCGCCGTCTTTGGCATTGTTTTTGCGGCGGTCTTGCGCGAAGGCTTTGAAACCGTGATCTTCCTGCTAACCCAAGGGCAACGTGGTTGGTTGCCGAGTCTAGGGGCAATCGCGGGTCTAAGTGGCGCTGGCCTGTTGGGTTGGGCAATCTTTCGAGGCAGCATCCGGCTCAATCTGCGGCGTTTTTTCCAAGTTATGGGCGTCCTCCTGCTGGTGATTACGGGTGGACTGCTACTGACCGCGCTACGGAAGCTCGACGGCGGACTCGGCCTGCTCAATCAACTCAGCCAAGGCCGTTGGGGACTCTGCCAGAGTGCAGCATCTTGTGTGCTAGGGCCACAACTCTGGGATCTGCAAGCCGTCCTACCCGATCGCCAATTCCCAGGACTGTTCCTCAAATTAATTGCAGGCTACAGCGATCGCCTCTTCCTCATTCCTGCTATTGCCTACATCATCTTCTGGATTGGAGTGGGTGGCCTTTACTTCCGCAGCCTGCGATCGCCCCAACCCACCAAAACACCTGCTCCGCAGGAGTCCTGATAATCCTGACTAGGTCGAAGTGACTGGGGATTAGATGCCCGCGCCGTCTAAAAATTCTTCAATCGTGCGATCGCGTAGTTGACAGCGATCGCCCACGGGAGCCAAGGTGACATCGATGGCTTCTTCGGCAGGTGGAAGATTGAGCCCTTCCAGTTGATCCTCAAGCGCTTCGATGCGATCGAGCAGCATCCGAATCACCCGCGCTTCCGAGTCGGGCATCTGGCTGTGATCCAGTGGATCGACGCGCACGCCAGAACGATAGATGACGCGGCCGGGAATACCAACCACCGTGCAGTCTGAGGGCACATCTCGCAGCACCACCGAACCAGCACCAATGCGGACATTCTCGCCGATCTGGATATTGCCGAGTACCTTCGCTCCAGCGCCAACCACGACGTTGTTAGCTAGCGTTGGGTGGCGTTTTCCGCTTTGCTTACCCGTACCGCCGAGGGTTACACCCTGATAAATCAGGCAGTAGTCGCCAACGATCGCCGTTTCACCAATCACCACGCCCATGCCGTGGTCGATGAAAATGCCTTGACCGAGGCGAGCCCCGGGGTGAATTTCCACTCCCGTCAGTAGACGGCTGAGATGCGACAACAGGCGCGGAATCACTGGCAAGCGCTGCTGATAGAGCCAATGAGCAACCCGATGGCAAACTAGCGCCTGAAATCCGGGGTAGCACAGCAGGACTTCCAGCCCGTTGCGGGCAGCGGGGTCCCGTTCAAAGATGATGCGGAAATCGGCAGCCAGCGTTTTAAACACGGGTGGCAGCAGGGTAAACAGTTCCCTCTATGCTGACATAGGCTGTTCTGGACGGTTGGATTAAGCAGCAAAGTACTGGGTATGACTGTGCAGCTCGGTTACTTCTGCGCGAGGTGCGATCGCGGGGGCCGTTTCTTCGGGCTGCTGAACTTGGGCGAGCAAGCGCTGCAAGCGAGGAATAGTGCCGCTGTTGTAGACACGGAACTCGCTAGCGATATTGCCTCGCTCTGTGCGAACGCCTTGGTTCAAAACCAGTGAGCCATCGGGGTCGGAAACAGAGCGATGGAAGGTTCCTGGCGGTAGGCGCAGGATCTCTTTGCCGGCTTCGAGGCGTACAACGTGAAACGGCTGTTCCCAAGCAAAGTTGACGAGGAAAAAGGTGCGGCCGCCGGTCAGGGCCAAGAGATTGTCCTCTTGGTTGGGATGTAGATAAAACTGCCAGTTGCCATCCTCGTCATTATTCGGGCTGACGGCAGGCCCTTCATGGAAGACTAAGTCACGAATATTCGAGGTTGCGATCGTGACATCAAAGAAGCGCACACTCGGCGTATTGCGGAATTTTTCGTAGCCAATTAGCTCATACATGACAGTAATCTCGAAGCCCCTGAGTGGATAAACAGCACCTTAGAAGGGGCAACAAGGGGAATCAAAACGGCTTCAACAGGCTATCCATTCGCAAACTGCATAGATTCTCACTATGAACATTACGCAATTGCAGATTTTGGCGGCCGTCGTTGAAACGGGTAATTTTTCGGCGGCAGCGCTGCAGCTCGATCTCTCTCAATCGGCTGTCAGCCGAGCGATCGCGGCGCTGGAGGATGAGCTGGGTGTGGTGTTGCTATCGCGTGGGCGGTTTGGGGCTAGGCCGACTCGGGTCGGTGAGCGGGTTCTGCAACTAGCGCAGCGAATGTTGCAGCTACACGACAGCATTGTGCACGAGGTCAATCTTGAAAAAGGGCTGCAAGGTGGCCATTTGCGGATTGCTTCCTTCCGTAGTGCTGCCACCCATGTGCTGCCACCGCGCTTGGCGCTGTTTCGACAGCGTTGTCCCGGCGTCAGTGTCAGCATCATTGAAACTGATCCGCAGGGGGTTGAGCAGGCATTGCGGGAGGGCAAGGTCGATATTGGCCTGCTGCCGCTACCGCGATCGGAGGAGTTTGATACTTGGGAAATCACGCGCGATGAATACGTGGTGCTCCTGCCCAGCACTGCGCATCCCTTGGGGCAGCCACTCACTTGGGCGCAGCTCTCGCGCTATGAGTTCATCCTCTACAACTATGCAGAATGCACCACGGCCGTTCGCCAGCATTGGGCGACGGCTCGCCAGGAGCTCAAGGTGGCTTACGAAATCAAGGAGGATTCCACGATCGTCAGCATGGTTGCCCAAGGGTTAGGAGCAGCGATCTTGCCCCGTTTGGCTGCCGTGCCGATTCCTCCAGAAGTCGCTGCCCACTCCCTACCCATTCCGTTGGAGCGAGTGATCGGGGCGGCGATTTTAGCGAGTGCCCTGCAGGTGCCGTCCGTTTTTGCCTTTCTGGATGTCCTGCGCCAAACTGCGCCAGAGGTTCGCGCCACAGGCTAGCCTGAGAAGTCGAATCGCGATCGCTCATCTGCTGGGCTCAAGGACTGTTCTGCATGATTCGCTCTTGGCGTCGCTGCTGCCTTGCATTGGTCTTGGTTGGGATGCTGTTCGGCTGTGCTCGCCAGAGCCAGAGCGATGGGGAAATTGTTTTCTGGACGATGCAGCTGCAGCCCAAGTTCATTCCCTACTTCACAGCACTCATCGATCGCTTTGAGCAAGAGAATCCCGGCACCAAAGTGCGCTGGGTTGATATTCCTTGGTCAGCGATGGAGAGCAAAATTCTGACGGCAGTCTCGGCGGGCACGGCGCCAGATGTGGTCAACCTCAATCCAGTTTTTGCCTCGCAGTTAGCGTCGCGGGGCGCTCTCCTCGATCTCAGTCGGGCAGTGACACCAGAGCAGCGCGATCGCTATCTGCCCAACATCTGGCAGGCCAGTAGTTTGCAGGGTCAGGCGTTTGGGCTGCCGTGGTACCTGACGACGCGGATTACGATCTTCAACCGTAATTTGATGCAGCAGGCCGGCCTACAGAAGCCACCAGCGACCTATGCGGAACTAGCGAGCGCTGCGAAACAAATCCGCGATCGCACCGGCAAGTATGCTTTTTTCGTCACCTTTGTGCCCGAGGATTCCGGCGAAGTGCTGGAGTCGATGGTGCAGATGGGCGTGAAGTTGGTCGATGACCAAGGCAAAGCGGCTTTCAATACTCCTGAAGGGATCGCGGCCTTCCGCTATTGGGTCGATCTCTACCAACAGGGCTTGCTACCCCAGGAAAGCCTGACCCAAGGCCACCGCCGTGCCGTCGAACTCTACCAATCCGGTGAGATTGCGCTGCTGCAAACGGGCCCCGAGTTTTTGAATGCGATCGCCACCAATGCCCCCGCGATCGCAGCCGTTTCAGCTCCTGCTCCCCAACTGACTGGTGAGACGGGCAAGCGCAACGTCGCCGTGATGAATGTTGTGGTGCCGCAAGATGCCAGCGATCGCGAGATTGGCCTCAAGTTCGCGCTCTACGTCACTGACAGCGCCAATCAATTGGCTTTTGCGAAAGAAGCGAACGTCCTCCCTTCGACCACCGCTTCGCTACGGGACTACCGCCAACAACTGCGCGATCGCGCCGATATCAGTTCCACCTTGGCCCAGGCCCGCTCGATCAGCGCCGCCCAAATGGATCAAGCTCAGGTTCTAGTTCCTGCCGCCGCCGAGATGAAAGAGCTGCAACGGCTGATTTATGAGAATCTCCAAGCTGCGATGCTACAGCGCAAAACTGTGGAACAAGCCGTCGCCGATGCTGCTGCTGCCTGGAATCAAAGCCGCTAGTCTGCTGCTTCTACCTTGCTGACGGGGCTTGGATTGCAAGCGATCGCCGCAGAGCTTGTTACAGTTGATCACATAAATAAACTTTTTGTCATAAACCGGCATTGCCATGCGATCGCTTAAAGCTGTCGAAGCTCCGAGCCTCAAGGAAAAAATTTTAGTCGTAGACGACGAAGCTGCGGTCCGTCGCATTTTGACTATGCGCCTCTCGATGGCTGGCTATCAGGTGGTGGTCGCCAGCGATGGCCATGAAGCCTTGGCGATGTTTGAGCAAGAAGCGCCCGATTTGATCGTGTTGGATGTGATGCTACCCAAACTCGATGGCTACGGCGTTTGCCGTGAGTTGCGGAAGCTCTCCGATGTACCAATCATCATGCTCTCTGCCCTGGGGGATATCGCCGATCGCATTACAGGGCTCGACTTGGGTGCTGACGACTATCTGCCCAAGCCCTTCTCTCCCAAGGAACTGGAAGCGCGGATCGCCACAATTCTGCGCCGGCTGGATGACTCTCCCAATGCGCTATCCGCCCCTTCCTCCCCAGGGGTGTTGCGCATCAGTGATGTAGAAATCGATACCAACCGCCGCCAAGTCTTTCAGCGGGGCGAGCGGGTTCCCCTGACTTACACCGAATTCAGCCTGCTGGAACTATTGTTCCGGCAGCCCGGTCGGGTCGTACCGCGCGCCGAAATCTTGGAAGAACTCTGGGGCTATCCGCCGCGGCGCAATGCCGACCTGCGAGTCGTCGATGTCTATGTCGCCCGTCTGCGATCAAAGCTCGAAGCCGACCCCCGCAATCCTGAGCTGATCATCACAGTCCGCGGAACAGGCTATACCTCCCAGCGCCTCAAAGATTTACCGGAAGCGGCTGGAGCCTAGGGCGATCGCCGGTTAGCAAATCACGGATGATGGAACAGTACTGCTGTCCGATCGCCGGTTTCGTCCTCCATGTCTGATTTGCGCGCCACCCGCCTCGAAAAAGCCCTGCAATTGCGAGAGCTGGGATTTGAGCCCTACGCCTACCGTTGGGACTGTAGCCATAGTGCCGCGCAGCTCCAAGCGCTCTATGCTGACTTGCCAGCCGGGGAGGAAGTGGCGGTTGAGGTCGCGATCGCGGGCCGAATTATGGCGCGGCGCGTCTTCGGGAAGCTGGCCTTCTTCACGCTGCAGGATGAAAGCGGCCAAATTCAGCTCTACCTCGAGAAGCAGCGGCTCAGTGAATCGATGGCCGCGATCGATGCCGAAGCTTTCAGTCACCTCAAAGCCCTGACAGATGTGGGCGACATTCTTGGTGTCAAAGGTAGTGTGCGCCGCACGGAGAAAGGCGAACTCTCGATCGCAGTGGATCAGTACGCCATTCTCACTAAGTCCCTGCAACCCCTGCCGGATAAATGGCATGGACTGACGGATGTGGAGAAGCGCTACCGCCAGCGCTACGTGGACCTGATCGTCAACCCAGAAGTACGGGAGACGTTTCGGCGTCGCGCCAAAATCACCGCTGCCATTCGTCGCCACCTCGAAGATCAGGGCTTCATCGAAATCGAAACGCCAGTGCTGCAAGCGGAGGCAGGCGGTGCAGAAGCTCGGCCTTTCATCACTTACCACAACACCTTAGAACTCGACCTTTATCTGCGAATTGCAACCGAGTTGCACCTCAAGCGCCTAATTGTCGGCGGCTTCGAGAAAGTGTTTGAACTAGGGCGCATTTTCCGCAACGAGGGCATTTCAACCCGCCACAACCCTGAGTTCACCTCGATCGAGGTCTATCAGGCCTATGCCGACTACGAAGACATGATGCGGCTAACGGAAACCTTGATTGCCCAAGTTGCTGAGCAGGTGGTGGGGTCGCTGCAAGTGCCCTACCAAGGTCAGACGATCGATCTGGCGCCACCGTGGAAACGGGCAACGATGGCGGAACTGGTGTTGGCAGCGACGGGGATCGACTTCGAGTCCCTGAAAGACCTAGAAGCAGGAATTGCAGCCGTGAAAGCAGCAGGTATTCCGGTGCCTGAGGACTGCCCCAACCTCGGCAAACTGCTCAACCACTGCTTCGAAGAAAAAGTGGAAGCAACGCTGATTCAGCCGACGTTTGTGATCGACTATCCGGTGGAGATTTCGCCGCTGGCGAAGCCGCACCGCAGCAAACCAGGGTTAGTGGAACGCTTTGAGCTATTTATTGTCGGCCGAGAAACTGCTAACAGCTTCTCGGAGTTAACCGATCCGGTGGATCAGCGACAACGGTTGGAAGCGCAAGCGGCAGACAAAGCAGCAGGCAATGTCGAAGCGAACGACGTCGACGAAGACTTCTTGCTGGCGCTGGAGCATGGCATGCCACCGACCGGTGGCCTCGGAATTGGCATCGATCGCCTCGTGATGTTGCTGACCGATAGCCCCAGCATCCGTGACGTGATTGCCTTCCCACTGCTACGCCCCGAAGCGAGCTCGGAAGAGGCCGAAGCCTAAATTTGCCAGTCACAGCCTCGGGGTGCGATCGCGCCCCAAGGTTGAGTCTTAGCGCCGTTAGCCTAGCTGGCAGCGATCGCTTTGACTGGCTGGTTGCTGGGACCCCAAATGGGATCCTGTCGGAGGACTGGCCAGAGCTGCCTGCGATCGCAAATAAGGAGTGTCAAAATGAAGAAATGTTGCGTTTCTGATCGCTCCAGCAGTCATGGCGGATCCCATCACTAAGTTTGCCTACCAGACCTTTCAGCAGAGCAAAAGCCTGCTGGGGCTGACTCACAAGAACCTCAGCACGCAACTGATGCGGTTGCTCGCACCCACGAATGGTGAGCGAGAAGGTATCTCGCCAGCTCTGATGAGCCAACTGCAGGCGTCGATGCAAGTGTTGCTCGACGAAGACTATGCAGATGCTGAGGCCGGCGTCTATCCGCTGTCGCAGCTGTTCGATACGCCGTGGCAGGACATCGTGCAGCAATATCCCCGCCTCTGGCTGGATATGCCATCAACTTGGCAGCGCGCCCGCGAGAAGCGCTATCAAGACTTTGATGAAACCGTCGAAACCGATCGCTATCCCAGCTACTACGTCCAAAACTTTCATCACCAGACGGGCGGCTACCTGACCGAGGAATCGGCAGAGCTCTACGATCTGCAGGTCGAGATTCTCTTTAACGGCACCGCCGATCCGATGCGGCGGCGAATTCTGCGCCCCCTCAAGCAGGGACTGCAAGCCTTGGCTCGCCCTGAAAAAGATCTACGTGTGCTGGATGTGGCTTGCGGCACGGGTCGGACCCTGCGCCATTTGCGATCGGCACTGCCCAGCGCCAACCTCTACGGCACCGACCTATCGCCCGCCTATCTCCGTAAAGCCAACCAACTCCTCTCAGAACGGCCGGGAGAACTACCGCAACTGCTGCAGGCTAACGCGGAAGAACTGCCCTATCAAGATGGCTTCTTCCAAGGCGTGACTTCTGTTTTCCTCTTCCATGAATTGCCGCCGCAAGCTCGGCAAAACGTGATCAATGAATGCTTCCGCGTGCTTGAAGCGGGCGGCACCGTTGTCCTCAATGATTCGATTCAGGCGATCGACTCACCGGAATTCCGCCCTCTGATGGATGGCTTCTATCAGATGTTCCACGAGCCCTACTACCGTCATTACATGGAAGATGATCTCTGCGATCGCCTTGGCCAAGCGGGGTTTGTCGATATCCAAACCAGCAACCACTTTATGAGCAAAATCTGGGTGGCCCGCAAGCCGATCGCCTAATCGCTGCTGCGATCGCCACAGAGGAGCGATCGCAGCAGGCTTTTACAACGAAATAAGTCAGTCAACTTTGCTGTTCAGCGATAACCAGACGAAGTCACTGCCCAAATTCAAGGTTGGTAGTGATGGCATTGCAGTCTCTAATCTAGTTAGAACGCTGAATTTAGCTGACAATCGTCCAAGACCAGGGGCAAGAGCCTCTGGCTCCCCTATCTTGAGACTATCTCAACTGAAACAAGGGCTATCACAGCCAATTTTAGTCAATCTTTGTGATGCGAAACTGAGAAAAACTGACCAAGAAACTCAAGAGCCAGCATAATTTGATTAACTCTTTTGAGTGACTGCCATGGGCTACTCTCTTGTTCTGATTGTACTGGTCCTCTATTTCTTATTGGCAGGCTTGAAAATCGATCGAGAATATCAACGCGGTATCATTTATCGGCTTGGTCGAGTCCGACGATTGAGAGGGCCGGGACTATACTGGATCTTTCCCGGAATTGAACAAAAAGTACAAGTTGATTTAAGACTGCGAACAGTTAATATTGAGCCTCAAGAAACTGTCACTGCAGACAGCGTCACGATTCGAGTAAATGCGGTGCTTTACTACCGGATGATTGACCCTGTCAAAGCCATTAACTCGGTTGAAAGTTATCGAGATGCTGTTTATCAGATTGCTCTCACAACTTTGCGGAATGTGATTGGTCAAAATCTGCTAGATGATGTTCTGCAGAACCGCGATCGTATCAATTTCAATGTTCAACAAATTGTAGATGAAGTCACCGAACCTTGGGGGATTGTGATCGAGCGGGTTGAGATGAAGGATGTCGAAATCCCGCTGAGTATGCAGCGAGCGATGGCTAAGGAAGCAGAAGCAGTTCGTGAAAAACGGGCTCGACGGATTAAAGCTGAGGCAGAACTAGAAGCATCTGAGAAGTTGACTGCGGCGTCTCGAATGATTAGTTCTAGTCCTGCTGCGCTGGAACTTCGTCGCTTACAAATGCTGGCAGAAATTGGTACAGAAAATAACACAACTACCGTCTTGATGTTGCCTTCTGACTTTCCAGTCTTGGCAAATCGACTGGCAGATTATTTAGGTCAACTACCAGTTACTTCATCACCCGTAGAAAGATCAAATGCGGGTGTCTCCGATCAAGAATAGCTTCCTGAAACATACCTTTAGCTCAAGAGCATCATATTGAGGGCCGTAATTGCTGGATCCATGTTGCTGGTGGGCCGAATGATTCTGATTTTTAAGGCACCGAGAACTGAAATAAAGATCTTAATTTCGGAATCCAGATCGATTGTGCCAGCAGTTTCATAGGAAAATGCTTGAATGCGAGAGATAGGAATTGAGAGATATTCCTGTTTCTTGCCAGTGATGCCTTGCTTGTCGATCAGTAGAATGCGCCGAGTCGTAAAGAACAAGAGATCTCGCGCTCCTTTGTAGGCACAGTAGATCATCTCGTCCTTTACAAAGACTCCTGCTCGTACCGAACAAGACTGAGGATCAACAGGCGCTAAACCAATCGCAGATTTAAATTCCTGCATCTCTTGGGCTCAAGCTGAAGGTTCTTAGGCGATCGCAGGGGCTGAAGGCTGGCGGAGCCAATCTTGTAAAACCTGACTGGGTGGTTGGGCGTGGGGCCAAGCAAAGGCATGACGGAAAGATGCCGTTTGGCAGGCTTGTAGTTGCTGAAAGTCAATGACATCAGCAGTCAGTAGGGCTTCATATTCTGCCGGCAGCCGCACATTGTGAAGACCGGCATTGTCGGTACAGATGACGATATCAACGCCTGCTTCAAAGCAGCGATCGAAGACTGTCCTCAGTGCTGCGATCTCCGTCAGAGTACCGGTTTGAATATAGGTGGTAGGGCAGACTTCTAGGCATTGCCCCCGTGCCGCTAGCTCTGGCAACAATTCGGGATAGTGCAGCGGAATTTGGATGCCGTGGCCAATCCGCATCAAGTACGGCAATAGGTCGGGATAGCAGCCATCGCGGGTTTCAAATAGGTGGCCTGTCGTCTTCAGGCCCAGTTCCCGCGCCCAGTTGAAGAGCTCAATGAACTCTGGTAGCCGCTCTGCGTAGGCGCGATCGCCCCCTGCTACATCGATCGCACAAACTGTCGGCACACAGTCCGCGGCCAGTTGCACCATTGCCCGATTGACTTCGTAGGGCAAATGGGTGTGTAGGCAGAGGATTTGGGGCATCAGCAAGGGATAGCCCGGCACTTGGCTGGCGGCGGCAACACATTGCACCACTGCGGGCATCAAGTCCAAACGCTCAGTTTGGGACAGTGTTGCTGGAGTCCGCAGATAGGGGGTGTAGCGCAGTTCCAGATAAGCCAAGTTCTCGAAGGTGTAGGCACCCCGCACCAACCGTTGGATGAAGTAGGGCAGCGTGCCAGTCGTTTGAGTTGACTCCACCAACTTGTGAATTTCGAGATATTCCGCCAACGAGGCCTTGGGGGCGGTGTAGAACTGCTCGAAATCGCCGTAGTGGGCAAAGCGATCGATAATTTCGGACTGCGATCGCTGCAAAAAGCGCCAGAGAATGCGAGGCACAACTGCGCCGCCCAAGTGGCGATGCAAATCGGCAAAAAGCGCCATAATCCTGCTCCCATCCCAGGGGCGGCACGCGCCCAATTGTTAAGCTTTGTGAGTCATTCAAGCCTAACGCAGCCTGATTGGAGCGTCATTTTCGATACGTCGCATTGATCAGGACGGTTTGACAGGCGCCAAAGCGGCGTCGGATAATCCCCTTTTGTGCAAATTTCGAGCGCAGTCGAAAGACCTTGGCGAACGTAGTCGTAATCGGGGCCCAGTGGGGCGACGAGGGCAAAGGCAAAATCACTGACCTGCTCAGCCGGTCAGCAGATGTCGTTGTCCGCTATCAGGGGGGCGTCAACGCGGGTCATACCGTGGTGGTGGGCGAGCAAACCCTGAAGCTGCATCTGATCCCCTCAGGCATTCTTTACCCCGACACCCAATGCATCATTGGTTCGGGCACCGTCATTGACCCCAAGGTCCTTCTGGGCGAGGTCGAGATGCTGGAGCAGCTAGGGATCTCCACCGATCACCTGCTGATTTCCCAAACCGCCCATGTGACGATGCCCTACCATCGCTTGATCGATCAAGCATCGGAGCAACAACGGGGCAGTCATAAGATCGGCACCACCGGCCGGGGCATTGGGCCTACCTATGCCGACAAATCGGAGCGAACCGGCATTCGCATTCTGGACCTGATGGATCCCGAAGGCTTGCGGGAACAGCTTACTTGGACGATCGCCCAGAAAAACGTCATTCTCGACAAGCTCTACGGCCTACCGCCGCTCGATGCTGAGAGCGTTATCGAAGAATATTCGGGCTATGCAGAGCGGCTGCGCCCTCACGTCGTCGACAGCTCGTTGACGATCGATGAAGCGTGGCGCAAGCGCAAAAACATTCTGTTTGAAGGCGCGCAAGGTACCCTGCTCGACCTCGACCACGGCACCTATCCCTACGTCACCTCCTCCAATCCCGTGGCGGGAGGTGCTTGTATTGGCGCGGGCGTTGGCCCCACGATTATTGACCGTGTGATTGGGGTGGCGAAAGCCTACACGACCCGCGTTGGGGAAGGCCCTTTCCCGACAGAACTCCACGGCGACATCGGCGAATTGCTCTGTCAGCGCGGGGCTGAATTTGGGACGACCACCGGTCGTCGACGCCGCTGCGGCTGGTTTGATGCGGTGATCGGTCGTTACGCGGTGCGGATTAACGGTATTGACTGTCTGGCGATCACCAAGCTCGATGTCTTGGATGATCTGGATGAAATTCAGGTCTGTGTTGCTTACGACATCGATGGCGAGCGCTGCGACCATTTCCCCAGTAGTGCCCGTAGTTTTGCCAACTGCCAGCCGATCTACAAAACGGTGCCGGGTTGGAAGCAATCGACGTCTCACTGCCGTAACTTGGAAGACCTGCCCAAAGCTGCCCTGGATTATCTGAAGTTCCTGGCGGAATTGATGGAAGTCCCGATCGCGATCGTCTCCTTGGGCGCTAGCCGTGACCAGACGATCATCGTCGAAGACCCCATCCATGGGCCGAAGCGTGCTTTGCTCCACACCAACGGCGACAGCAGCGCGAGCTAGGCGATCGGCTGCCGGTAAGAGAGACAACAGGCAAGGAGTCAATCCTCCTTGTCAAAAATCAATTTGAGTAAAATCATGACCCGCCAAAATATTTCCTCCGGTTCCGCCTGGGAGCCTGTGCTGGGCTATTCCCGCGCCGTCAAGGTCGGACCCTACGTCCATGTCTCTGGCACTACGGCCAGCACCCCGGACGGCGTTGTTGGTCTGGGTGATCCCTACGAGCAAACCAAAGCAGCGCTAAAGACGATCGCACAAGCACTGACAGAGGCGGGTGCCCAACTCTCTGATGTAGTGCGGACGCGGCTCTACGTCACGGATATTTCACGCTGGGAAGAAATCGGGAAAGCCCATGGCGAGGTGTTTGGGGAAATTCGTCCCGCCATGGCGATCGTGGAAGTGAGCCAATTGATCTCGCCGGAATTGCTCGTCGAAATTGGGGCGGATGCCTACATCGGCGAATAGCTGCTCTCATCAATTCCCACAGCCCCTCAGGTTGCTTAACGCAATGGCCTGAGGGGTTTTTTGTCATTTTCTAGGGCACTGACGCTGTGGATGGGGTTGGCAGGTTGTCCAAAAAACTAAGCGGCCGATTCATGGTGGCAGAAAAGCCAAGGATGCCGTGATCGCGATGCTCGTAAATTAACTGGCGATCGCGATCGAACAGGAAAGTACCGCCGCGTTGGGTCATGTAGCTGGTATCAGGGACGTAAGTACGCCAATGACCGAGGGATTCCGCCATGTTGCGGAGGCGTAGCGTTGCCAATTCCATCGGTCGCTGGAAGCCAGAGCCGCCCGCAAGGTTAAAAAAGTTGCCTTTGATGGGTGGTAGCGGTGCAGCCTGTACCGTTTCTTCGGCGGCAATGAGTTGGGGTGCACTGCGATCGCCGCGATAGCCCCGAAGCACTTCCGCCAACGTGCCGGGGCTACCAATGCCAGCACACATCAACAGCAGATTCAGCCAAGCCTTGGCAGCGGGGGAAAAGCCAGGAATTGACAGTTGTAGTCCCGGATAGAGCTCTAGTTCTTGATGCAAGCTAGCTGTGGGATCAACAAAGAGCTGATCGGCGGGAAAGCCGGTGAACTCGCAGAAGCGCTGGCCTGAGTCACGATCGCCAATGCCGACTGCGCGAATCGTCAGCCCAAGTTGCTGGATCTGATCCTGTTCTCGCTGCAACCACTGGGCATATTCCAAGCTGTCGAAGTCGCCCAACTGCGGCCAAATCAAGACCAGCAGGCGATCGCTGCTTTCAGTGCCAGCAAGGACTGGCGCGATCGCCCCATCACTGACCCGTTGACGCTGACAAGCCTGCAAGAGCGGGTAAGGGTTGATGGGTGCTGGAGTCATGGCTGGAGAAGCGGTCGTAACGGAAGGCATGAAGCAGTTGATCCGTGCAGTGGTCGAGAATTTGGTCAGCGAGTAGCTGAGCGGTAATTGGGGCGAGCAGCATACCGTTGCGGTAGTGGCCGGTCGCCAAGAATAAGTTCTCAGCGGGGCCTTGCCCCAGGATCGGCCATTCATCTGGTGTCGCGGGACGGTATCCCCACCAAGTTTCAACCAGTGGACAGTCCGCCAGAGCCGGAACGAGGGCGATCGCCTCGGCCATCAAGCTCTGTAAGGGGCCAGCGGTGTTGCCAGTCCTGAATCCCGCCGTCGCTTCCATGGTGGCACCGACCACAATCAGACCATCTCGGCGCGGCACAATATACACCCGCTCACCAAACAAAACGTGGTTCAGCAAACGCGGGTCAGCTTGCAGCGAGAACATTTGGCCTTTAACGGGATAGACCGGCAGTTGTAGCCAGTCGCCGGACCAAGCGCCGGTTGCCAGAACGTAGGCGTCAGCTTGAACTGGCCCGCGATCGGTCATCGCGGATTGCAGGCGATCGCCTGTTACAGATAACTCCCGCAGCGCCACGCTTTCATGGATCGTGACGCCACTGGCGATCGCGGCGGCTCGCAGCGCTGGATACAGGGCACGGCGACTATCAACTTGCCCTTCTTGGGAAAACCACCAGCCACCGATTAGGTCAGAGCATAGTGCGGGCTGAAAGTCTCGTAAGTCCGCTGCCGAGAGCCATTGCCCCGGAGATTCTGCTGGATGAGGATAGCGATCGCGATTTTTGGCCTCACTCAGGGGCACCAAAATGCCGCAGGGCCAGTAGCCACTGTCTTGACCGCTGAGTTGTTCGAGTTGCTGGGTCCAGCGGGCGTAGAGCGATCGGCTGCGCAGCCCCAGATCCAGCATGGGCCCGACTTCGATGCCTTCCGACTGGGGCGCCAACATCCCTGCTGCCACACGACCTGCCGCCGCCTGAGTGTTTTGACTGTAGACCTGCACCATCGCGCCTCGCGATCGCAGTTCTAGCGCGATCGCCAAGCCAATGACGCCGCCCCCAAAGACGGCTACCTCGAACGCCATGTCGCTTTCCGTATCCTCAATCTCCTAGTATGACGGCGGTTCCCAAGAAGTCAGGCAATGGAGATTGCCGTTTTGCGTTTGCGACCGGGTCAGGATCTCAAACAAGCCCTGTGGGATTGGACACAGGAACACCAACCCAGTGCGGCTTGCTTGCTTAGTGCGGTCGGCAGTCTGGATGCGGTTTGCCTGCGACTGGCCGGCGGCGATCGCCAATTCCAGCGACAAGAGCCTCACGAAATTCTGAGTCTGAGCGGCACCTTCTGTCTGGATGGACTGCACCTTCATCTCGCGATCGCGGATGCCACGGGCTAGGTCTGGGGCGGTCATCTGCTGGACGGTTGCCGTATCTTCACCACAGCAGAACTGGTGCTTGGGATCTTGCCCGACTGGCAGTTTGAGCGCCAACGCGATGCGCAGACGAGATACCCAGAGTTAGAGGCTAAACGTTTATGAAATTTTTAAAAGTGCCAGGAACCGGACTTGAACCGGTGACACGAGGATTTTCAGTCCTCTGCTCTACCAACTGAGCTATCCCGGCAGGGATGTCGCTGTTTTTTCAGCTTCAGTATCGTAGCAGAGCCCTTGTCCGCGTTCAAGCCCTCCAGCGCAGGAGTTTGTGAGAGGAGCAACCACCCTCGGACGCGATCGCCATTGGCTCGAATCGTCTGGGTTGCTTCGCGCAAGGTCGCGCCAGTGGTCAGAATATCGTCAACCAGCCAGATCTCGCCCGACTGACGGCTGGCTTGCCAGTCAAAAACGCCGGCTACTTCCTGGCGTCGGGCCTCTGCACTGAGACCGTGCAGCGCTTGAGTTGCTTGCAGACGCCGCAACGATCGCCGGTTGCAGGGCCAGCCTTGAGCAGCGGCTACCGCCGAGGCAATCACCTCCCCCTGGTTGAAGCCCCGCTGCTGGTAGCGATCGCGGGCGATCGGAATCGGTACAAGTTGTAATTGTGGCGATCGCGGCCAATCGATCAAGCTATCCGCTAGACATTGACCGAGGGCTTGCGCTAATTCGCGATCGCGATCGAACTTGACCTGTTGCAATGCTCGCCGCAGCAAGCCCGCATAATCGCCCCAAGCCCAGACGGTGACGCCGTAGCTTTGCCACTGACGCGGTTGGGCACAGGCTTGCAACTGTCGTCCGCAATCCAAACAAAGGATTTCAGTGGCAGGACGCTGACAGAGCCGACAAGCCGATCGCAACAAGAGGCGATCGCAAAATTGTTGAAGTGGAGTAAACATCGCCTCCCCTACAGACTTGCGGGGAGGATGCCCTAAATTCGCCGATGGGCAACAGGACCTAAGCTTTACTGGCTCGCGCCGATCGCAGCATTGCAATCAAGGTCTGGTGCGCGTCTTCGGAGTCCTGTAGCTCGTGGTCGAAGCTAACTTGCAGCGATCGCGATCCCGTGGCTTCCACCACATCCAAAACCATGGCTGCTGGCGTAATGCCCGTCAGAGTCGCCGCCGTCGCTTCCGTTGCGCCGCCATAGACTTTGGCATAAACCAAGACCGCATCCGCATGGTCTTCATTCATGTGGCGACAGATGCGATCGCTAACTGCTGAAGTGAGTGGATCAGCCATCGTTTTTTCCTCTGCTCAGGTCATTTAGAAGCGATCTTAGACCGGTCACTCGGCTGCTCTGCCTCTAGTCCTAGAAAGAGCTGCAGCGATCGCTAGGAAAGAACGTGGGCTTTGAGGAGCAGCGCACTGATCAGGCGATAGCCACTGAAGCTGACAAAGCCTAGCAAGACAACAAAGAGAGCGACATTGAAGACATCGCGCAGGCGATCCATAGACAAATCCAGCTGAAATGCGCCCTCACTCTATCAAGCGATCGCGCTCTCACTCGGGTCGAGCAGCAATCCGTTATAAAGCTTGCGCTGAAGCCGTTAGCGACTGAGAAGTCCAGCAGGCAGTTGCATCGTGATGCAATGCAGTGAGCCATGTTGCTCCAGGAGTGGCCGACAGTTGATGCCGATCGCGAGGCGATCGGGGAAAGCAGCGGCGATTGCCGCGATCGCCGCCTCATCTGCCGGATCGTTGTAAGTCGGTACTAAGACTGCGCCATTGATGACTAAGTAATTGGCGTAGGTTGTCGGCAAGCGCTGACCATCCGCATCGAAGCAGGGTTGCGGCCAAGGCAAGGGAATCAAGTGGTAGGGCTGTCCGTCCGCCGCGCGCAAGGCTTTGAGTTCTGCTTCAAGGGCTGTTAGTTCTGCCGCATGACTGTCACTGGGATCGTCGCAGGCAACGTAAATCAGCGTGTCATTCGGTGCGATCCGCACCAGCGTGTCGATGTGGGCGTCCGTGTCATCGCCTTCCAAATGGCCATGCTCCAACCAGAGCAGGCGATCGCCCCCCAGTTGTCGCTGGATGATCTGCGCGATCGCCTCGCGGCTCAAGCCCGGATTACGATTCGCTTCCAGCAAACACTGACTCGTGGTGAGTAGGGTGCCGCGTCCATCACTTTCGATACTGCCCCCTTCAAAAATCAGCGGCACAGTTTCCAGCGGCGTGGTGCCAAAAATTCCTTGCTGCCAAAGTCGCCGTGTCACTTGGTTGTCGTGGTTGGCGGCAAACTTTAGGCCCCAGCCATTGAAGCCCCAATCCAGCAGTCGCAGCCCTGCTGGGGTTTCCACCGTCAGCGGCCCAAAATCGCGGCTCCAAGTGTCATTGGTGGGCAGTTCAACAATCTGAATGCGATCGCAATTCGCAGTGGTCTGCGCCAGTTGTTCTGCCACGCGATCGGGCTCTGGCGTCACGATCAGCAACTGCTCAAAGCGCGTCACTGCTTCCGCTAGGTCACGGTAGACGCGATCGACCTGATCCAACAGCGATCGCCAATCACTGTCCGCATGGGGCCAAGCAATCAAAACACCGTCCTGCGCTTCCCATTCCGCTGGAAAACGGCGATCGCTCTGTTGCCCCTGACTCATGATTTGACTAGCAAAAAGACCCTTGTTCAGCCTAGCGGCTTCGGTTGTTTGGGTACGGTCGTTCGGTGCGAAATCCCCCCTCATCTCGTTCCTAAAACCGAACCATGCTCAAGCGATCGCCTCCCTAGAGTGAGTGTGTCGAGAGCAGTCCGTTAGGGAGACCTCAAAATGGCACTCGTTCGATTCAGTCCGCTCTACGAATTTGATCGTGAATTGGGCACCCTCCAACGGCAGATGAGCCGCTTCTTACAGCCGTGGCCTTGGACCGAAGCAGAACTGAAAGAGTTGAGTTTTGCACCAGCGGTTGAGGTCAAGGAAACGGATGCAGCGATCGAACTTCGGGTTGAGTTGCCAGGGATTGATCCGAAGGATCTCGACCTGCAAGTCACTGCTGAAGCCGTTGTTCTCAAAGGCGAACGCCGCAGCGAAGACCGGAGCGAAGCTGAAGGTGTGCTGCGCACTGAGTTCCGCTATGGCGCCTTTGAACGGGTGATTCCATTGCCCGCTCAGGTCAAAAACACCGAAGCACAAGCCGATTATCAAAACGGCATCTTGGTGCTGACGCTACCGAAACGCGACGAAGAGTTGCACAAAGTCGTCAAGGTCGATCTGGGCCACCTCGCCGCAGCGCCGGTTGCTGCTGAAGCTTGCGAGCGATAGCGCCATCCACGTTGAGTCCTGCAATTCGTCATCTTCTGGGGCTTTGGGTTAAAGCCCCAGTTTTTTTGTTGGTTTCCCGTCCCGAACTGCCGTAGATTGACCTTGACATCGCAGCAAGTTCAAGAGGGTGCCGTGCCACTGCTGGAAGGACTGATTGGAGTCGGAATCGCGATCGCCGCGATCGGGGTTGGCCTCGAAGTGCAGTACCAACGGCGTGAGGGCAACAAACTCGAAGTCACCAACGGTCAGTGGCAGACCGATCGCAGTCCGGGTCGCTTGCAGTTGACCGGCCGGATTGAGCTGATCAACCGCACTCGCAAGCTGGAAATTATGGTGCCGGAGCTGGTTGCCAAAGCGAAGTTACTGTCCAAGCAAAGTCTGGAAGGGATTCGTTGGCAAACGCGGGTTGTGCCGGAGCACGAAGATGCGGCAGCCCGTGCCAATGACTACTGGTTTGCCTACATCGTCAAAAAACGCACCACAATTCGTGTCGAACTAGACATTGAAGGGCCAGAAGACGCGATCGCAGCCTTGGAATCGGCTTGGCTGCAACTGCGCTACGTCACCTATGGCCCCCAGGGGCGAATTCCGCGCCGTAAACACATCGTCTTGGCGCTGAAAGAACTGGAACTCGATACCGCGCCAACTTGGCGATCGCTCTCCCAAACTGATCGTCTGCCGATTAAAACCCATCTGCTGACGCCGCAGGACGATCCAGTTGAGGTCGTCAAACGCTACGTCTTGCCCTACAGTCAGCCCGGCGACCTGCTGGCGATCGGCGAAACACCGCTGGCGATTATGCAGGAGCGCTTCCGTCATCCCCGCGATATCAAACCCGGCTGGGTGGCGCGCCACGTCTGCTACTACTTCCAACCGACATCCAGCTTGGCGACGGCAGTGGGACTGCAAACGCTGGTCGATGCGGTCGGACCGTGGCGGGTGTTCGGGGCGTTCCTCGGTGGCGTCTTGCTGCGGTTGGTTGGCAAACGTGGCGGCTTCTACATCCTTGCCGGTGAACAAGCGCGGCTGATTGATGATGTGACTGGCAGCTTGCCGCCCTACGATCAATTTGTGGTGCTGGGACCACAAGATCCGCAAGCGGTTGTCGATCGAATTGAACGAGAAACTGGCCTGAAAACAGCGATCGTCGATGTCAATGACCTGAAAGCGGTGAAGATTTTGGCGGCGAGTGCTGGGTTACCAACCGCTGTTCTGGAATCCGCTTTGCGCGACAATCCGGCTGGCAATGCCGATGAGCAAACGCCGATTGTGTTGGTGCGGCCTCGCTAGCGATCGCCCCGGATCCGCAAGCTAAGATCAAGGTCACGCCGCGCTGTCAAACCACTGATGTCAACTCTGATCAACAACGCTGAATCAGTGCAAATTCGGCCGCTCCAATACCGTGATCTAACCTGGCTAGAACCCTACTGGCAGAGCGATTGCAGTGGTGGCATCAGTTGGGATACGCTGCAGCGCTGGTTCCCGCGGCTCAAGCTTCTCAGCACCTTCCCCAATCCGGCCCGTCATCTGGCGGCGATCGCCGTTGCGGAATCGGGCCAAAAACCCTGCGGCGCGATTCAAATCAGTCCGTTTAACCACAGCCGCAGCACTTGGCGGATCGATCGCGTCTTGGCACTCCTCCCAAGCCTCAGCGAGGGCCAGTCGCTCACTCTGGCCCAAGATGTAGGCATTCGCCTACTGCGTCACTGCCTCGAAACGGTGTGGGAAGCCCGCACTTGGGTGGGTGAGGTTGACAGCAGCGATCAATCGCTGATTGCTCTCTATCGCCAAACCGGATTTCAGCCCCTCGCTCAGCTCAACCACTGGAGCTTGTCGCCTGCGCAGTTAGCAACCTTGGCGCAGCGTGAGCCGGATCTCCCCAATCTGTTGCCCGTCAGCAATGTCGATGCGGGGCTGCTCTACCAGCTCGACACGGTATCGATGCCACCGCTGTTGCGGCAAACCTTCGATCGCCACGTCGATGACTTCCGGATTAGTTTGCTGCGCCGCTGGAGTATTGGCTTTTGGCAGTGGCTGAATGGCCACCATCGTTGCAGTGGCTATGTGTTTGAACCGCAGCGCAAAGCCGCGATCGCCTATTTCCATCTGCAGATTGCCGAAGACAGCAGCCAGAATCACGTGGCTCGTTTGACGGTGCATCCGGCCTACACCTGGCTCTATCCCGAGTTGATTGCCCACATGGCCCGCCTGTTGGCCTCCTGTCCGGCTGCTGACTTGCACCTCTCCTCGGCGGACTACCAGCCGGAGCGGGAGGAATACCTCAAACAAATTGGTGCGGAACATCAAGGCCAACGCTTACTGATGGCGCGATCGGTTTGGCACAAGCTGCGGGAAACGCGCTTCGTCTCGCTAGAAGGCCTGCAGCTAGCCGATGTCTTCAATGGCTTACAGCCAGGACGTGCTCCTGCCCCCGGTCGGATTGGCAGCACCGCTCCCGTTCCGATTCGGACTCGCAATGCAGAACCGCTGCTGAGCACGGGTTGGGATCTACCGCCCGTCCTGTAAAAACCGATGCCTTACTACGCTGCCTTGGGCCTCGATGTGGGTCGCCGCCGCATTGGGGTGGCGGGTTGCGATCGCCTCGGGATTACTGTGCAAGGACTGACCACGATCGTCCGGCGCGATTTTGCCAGTGATGTCGCCGCGATCAGTGCGATCGCCAAAGAACGGCAGGTGGAACTGCTGGTGATTGGTTTGCCCTACTCGATGGATGGCAGCCTCGGTTCGCAAGCCAAGCAGACGCAACGCTTTGCCACCCGTTTGAGTAAGGCGCTGCAACTGCCGATTACGTACGTCGATGAGCGGCTGACCTCCTTTGAAGCCGAAGAGATGATCAAGGCTGTAGGGCGATCGCCCTCTCGTGATAAAGGCGCGATCGATCGCAAGGCAGCTGCGCTGATTCTGCAACAATGGTTGGACGAGCAGCGGGAGCCCCGCCGCTTCGGTTCCACTCAACACTGAGTCCCATGGAAGACGTCCCCACGCTCTTAGTTCAGGATGACGCTGGCCGAACGCTGCTCTGCGATCTAGAGCATCTCGTGCCGATCGATGGGCAAGAGTACGCCTTGCTCATGCCAGTTGACACGCCGGTTTCCCTGTTCGCTTGGGATGGCGAAGATGAGGACGAGCCACCTCGTTTGGTAGAAGACGAATCAGAAGTTGAGGCGGTTTGGCCAACGGCCAGCGCTGTTTTGCAAGAGCAGAACCTGACGCTGATTAACTCTGCAGTCACCCTCACCGTCGAAGGTGAACTTCCCGATCTCGAAGATGAAGACGAAGAGTCAGACTTCGAAGAAGACGAGGAAGTGGAAGAAGAATTCATCCATTTAGTCAGCTTCTACCACGAGGAGCAGGAGTATTCCTTCTTCGTGCCCCTTGAGCCGATCTACGTCGTGGCACGGCTAGTTGATGGCGAAGCGAAGCTGCTGACGCCGGAAGAGTTTGAGGCGATCGAGGAACGCCTAACCGCCGAACTCGATGAGCGGATGGCTTAACCCATGACCCGAGATCATCTCCTTCAGCCCGACTTGGTCGTGCCCGGTTCGATTTTGCAGTTGCAGGCTGAGCCGCTGCTGGCCGCAGGTCTGCAGGGGTTGATCTTGGATGTCGATGAAACGCTGGTACCGACGATGAGCCGCGAGATCTCTGAGGAGCTGCGGCACTGGATTGCGGAAATGAAGCAGTCCTTCTCGCTCTGGTTAGTCAGCAACAACCTGAGTCAGTCGCGGATTGGCGCGATCGCTGCCGCTTTGGACTTGCCTTACTTTCTGGCCGCTCGCAAGCCCTCTCGCCGCAAGATTCGTCAGGCGGCAGAAGAAATGGGACTGGATCTCGAACGCGTTGGCGTCGTGGGCGATCGCCTGTTCACCGACGTTTTGGCGGGCAACCGCCTCGGGGTGTTTACCGTACTGGTGGAGCCGATGGTCTTGCCCTCATCGCTGCCCCGGAGTCATTGGTGGCGCAACCTTGAGGTGCAGATTTCACGGGTACTCGGGGCCAAACTCCATCCCAGCCCTCTGCCGACTCGCGGGATGTTAAGTAAATCTTAGAAAGGTTTCCCATAGACAAAAAGTTTGAGATCGTTGATCACGATTGAAATGGGGCAATGCAAGATAAATGCCCTAACCGATAAGAAACCGAGGTGTTGTCCCTAGGGCAGCACCTCTTTTAACAGCGAGCTGCTGCTGAGCCAAGCCGCGATCGCAGTAAATTCCAGCCTGCAGCCCCTGTCAAAGCCCCGTCACAGGCCATACTTTTATTGACGCAGACTTTCTCAGAGCGCCAAGTATGCCGAGAACGCCGAACGAGTACGCTATCCACCTGCTCTTTGAAGGCGGTCACCGCGAAGAAATCCGTTTCCACAATCTGCAAGAGTTTCAGCGCTGGTATAGCAACGACTTTCTGCCGAAGCATGAGTCCAAGGAACTGATCAATATCCCGATCAAGAACATCCAAGGCGAGTACATGGTGGCGCGCCCCAGCAGCATCATGGCGATGCGGGTAGAGCCGATCTTTAACTCCAGCGTTGAGCGCTTCTAAGGCTGAGGAGATCGCGTCAGGGCTAGGCTGTTAGCACTGTCTGCCCTGTTTGCATGGATTCTGGACTCGACACCACCCTCCTGCTGATTGTGACCGTGGCTGCGGGTATTGCCGCGCAGGTCTTGGCCAGTTGGGCGAAGTTGCCGGGAATTGTCTTCCTGTTGCTGACTGGCTTGCTGCTCGGCCCCGATGGCTTGAACTGGGTGCAGCCTGAGCAGTTGGGGGAAGGGCTAGAGACCCTAGTCAGCCTCAGTGTGGCGCTGATCCTGTTTGAAGGTGGACTTAGCCTTGATCTGCGCAACCTCCTACAGGTATCGGGTAGCCTGCGCAATCTGATCACGCTGGGCGCGGGTATCACGATTCTGGGCGGTGCGATCGCAGCTCATCGCTTCAGTGAGTTTCCTTGGCCGCTGGCCTTCCTCTACGGCGCGATCGTCGTTGTGACTGGCCCGACGGTGACGACACCGCTGCTGCGGCAAGTGCAAGCAGACCCCAAGGTCTCGACCCTGCTAGAAGGCGAAGGCGTCCTGATCGATCCGATCGGCGCGATCGTGGCTGTGGTGGTTCTCAACTTTGTCCTGAGCGGCAGTCAGGATGTGGGGTTGGTGCTGGAAGGACTGATCCTGCGGCTCGTCGTTGGGGCGATCGCGGGCAGTGTGGGTGGCGGACTGCTGGCACTGTTCCTCCGCCAAGTCCGTTTTCTCTCCGAGGAATTACGAACCCTCGTCGTCTTAGCCGCACTCTGGGCGATCTTTGGGGCAGCTCAAGCCGTTGTCAGTGAGGCGGGATTGCTGGCGGTGGTGATTGCGGGTTTGTTGCTGCGGGCTGTGGCGATTCCCGACTTGGAGGCGATTAAGACCTTCAAGGGACAGCTAACGACCCTAGCGATCTCGATTCTGTTTGTCTTGCTGGCAGCGGATCTCTCGATCGCGAGTCTATTTGCCTTGGGGTGGGGCGGCCCTTTGACTGTGTTGGCGCTGATGTTGCTGGTGCGCCCGCTCAGCATTGGCCTCTGCACTTGGGGCAGCGATCTGAATTGGGCGCAAAAGGCGTTTCTGAGCTGGATTGCGCCGCGTGGGATTATTTCCGCTTCGGTGGCCTCGCTGTTTGCGATTCTACTGACCGATCGCGGCTTAGCCGGTGGCGCAGCGATTAAGGCGCAGGTCTTTTTAACGATTTTGATGACGGTCTTCTTGCAAGGACTTTCAGCCAAGACCGTGGCGAAAAAGCTCGGTGTTTTGGATCGACCCGAGCAAATTGTTCTGGTTGGCGATGACCTCGAGCTACGACTGCTCGCCATCTTGTTGGAGCAAAACAAGCAGCCTCACCAAGCGATCGCTACCGTCCCAGAGGAACCTGACTGGGAGAGCGAGAGCATCACGCTGCTACTCGGTCGCGATCAGTCCACTCCTGCGGAGCAGACAGGGCTGACCGTGGTGGATCTCTGCCCACTCGACGATCGCGCCCATCTCTACAGCACCCAGATCAGTGCTGACCTTTGGCAGCAACGGTTACAGGAGCAGCGCTGTGAACTATTCCAAATTGAGCTGAGCGATCGCCAAGCCGTGCAGCAGTGGCAACAGGCGCTGGAAGCTGATCGGATTTTGCCCTTGCTGCACCAACGGGGGGAAGGCTGGGAACTCGCCCTTTTACCCGCCGTGGCGGAAACCGGCGATCGCTTTTGGGGATTGAGTCGCGATCGCCAGTTAGCGCTGGACGAGATTGAGTGGCAGGACTGGCCTGCCGATTGGTCGTCTAGCCCTGAGCCGCCGCGATCGCAGCCTGAAGACGCGGTTGAGCTTGCCCCGCCTGATGCAGCAACACCCAGCTCGTAAGCAGATCGGGCCCCTGCATCGAACCCATCAGGGCTGCCCGCAGCGATCGCATACCGATGCCTTTTTTGACACCGGCGGCTTTGACCGCTTGATCGATCAGCCCTTTCGCAACTTCGAGGGTCAGGGCTTCGCTGGGGAGTGCCTCAAGGATTTGCTGGAGCACTGCTTTACTGCCTGCTTGACCCAGTTGGGCGATCGCATCTTCTTGCAGTTCGATCCCCTGACTGAAGAAGAGCTGGCTTTGGCCGACGATATCCGTCAAGGTCACGAGGCTGGGACCCAAGAGAGTCGCCAATTCTTCCAGCCAAGCCGCAGGATAGGCTGCTGTATCGACCCCGGCCTTGCTCCAGAACGGTTGCAGCAGTGCCACCAACTCACTCGCGGATTTCTCCTTGATCACCTGACTGTTGAGCCAGTTGAGTTTGTCCCAGTCGAATTTGGCACCGGCTTTGTTGACGCGATCGAAGTCAAAGACGGTCGCTGCCTCCGCCAGACTAAAGCGCTCATCCATGCCTTCCACGGGCGACCAGCCCAACAGGGTCATGTAGTTGGCGATCGCCTCGGGCAGATAGCCCAAGTTTTGGAAGTCGGAGATGGAGGTGACGCCATCACGCTTCGAGAGTTTGCGGCCTTCCTTGTTGAGGATCAGTGGCGTGTGCGCAAACTCGGGCACCGCAGCACCCAGCGCTTCGTAGAGCAGGATTTGCTTGGCGGTGTTAGCGATGTGGTCTTCGCCGCGAATGACGTGGCTGATCGTCATGTCGATGTCATCGACCACGACCGCGAGGTTGTAGAGCGGCTGACCGATCGTGCCAGCGGGACTGCGGCGGGCAATCACCATGTCGCCCCCGAGGTCACTGCCTTTCCAGACGACGCGATCGCGCACTAAGTCTGTCCAAGCGATTTCGCGATCGTCATCAATGCGGAAGCGAATCACCGCCTCGCGGCCTTCGGCTTGAAATGCGGCTTCTTGCTCCGGCGTCAGGTCGCGGTGGCGGTTGTCGTAGCGCGGGGCTTCATTGCGGGCGCGTTGCGACTCGCGCAGGGCTTCCAGTTCGGCTTCGGTGCAGTAGCAGCGATAGGCTTTGCCACTGTCGAGCAATTGCTGCACGGCGGCTTTGTAGAGGTCGAGCCGCTGGGTTTGGTAGAACGGGCCTTCGTCCCAGTTCAAGCCCAGCCACTGGAGGCCGGTCAGGATGTTGTCGGTGTATTCCGATCGCGATCGCTCGAGGTCTGTATCTTCGATGCGCAGGATGAACTGGCCCTGATGCCGCCGCGCAAACAACCAGTTGAAGACGGCAGTGCGGGCCGTGCCAATGTGGAGGTTGCCGGTGGGGCTAGGAGCAATGCGAACGCGAACTGACACAGTGATTTCCAACAACGGGCTTCAGTTCTCGATCGTACGGTGTTGCGGCAGCTGCTTGTAAAGTCATCAACAAAAGGACTACCACTAGTAGCCATGCTTTTAAAAATAGCTAAATCGCAACTATTTTATGATACTTTTTCCTCTTCAGGATTGACAGATATATACAATAGTCTCGAAGCAATTTAATTGTGATTGTCTAATTCCTTTTCAATAGCATCAATCAAATAATCAAAATTGTTATTGACATGTTTAAGATACTCTTCAATCGCTGAAGTCTGAATTACACTCTCATCTGAAGCAATTTCAGAAGCAATACACTTAGCATAGTAATGATGATCAGAAACGTTCTTATATTGAAAAAACCATTCAACATCTAAATCATACTTTGACTTAAAAAAGGCCTTAACCGCAGAATGCTCAAAAACCTCTTTTTCCGGAGGCTTATTACCTGGAAAGGAATATAAGCCTTCTTTCTCTGAAGGCCCAATATCTGCATCTCTAACAGCAATTGCTTTCTTTCCTGTTTTTTTAAGAATACGTACAGCTTCGCGAACTGCATCTGTGCTTCCAATAGCATGAATTTCTACTATTTTGAGCAGAGCTTTTCGTTTCATGCGTATAACTTCTATCAATAAAACCTTTGCAAAATTATCTTCGACACATATATCCAGTGATCGCACGTGACCAGAAGACAAGATAGATCGTAATTGACCTGAGGAAATCTTGTTTCTAATATCAACGCCACCCTCATCTCTGATCATCAATTTTCTCGACTCAGGAGGTAGAGCATTAACAATCACACTAGAATGAGTTGAAAGTATTATTTGATGATGTCGCCTATTACATACGTCCAGAAGATACTTTGCAAATTCATGCTGAGCGCTTTCATGAAGTGAGGTTTCTGGCTCTTCAAGGATAAAAAGACTTTGCTCTGGCGAACTCTCAAGCTTATCTATAGTATATAGAATACGTCCTTCGCCCAAACCCATATTATTTTCTGAGTAAGAATATCCAAGTCTGTAAGCTATACCTACTTCTGACTCTTTACCGTTGTGGGATACTCCTTGGAATGCTACATTTTCATATTTATGACCTATGATTCTGGCCATTTTTTTTACAACTTCTGCTTCAATATCTCGTTTTTCAGTAAATTGAAGATTGACGCCTGCATAAACACTTAAATCTCTACGTTCTACTTTTGGCAAATAAACGGTAAATCCGATATAGTAACAATACCTTTCAGGCTGTCTTTTATAGCCCGACCAAGATGATTTTACTCGGGATACTGTAACTTCCTTAGGCTTTTGGTAATCGTCAGTCTCGTAGAAATAAACTACTTTTGCACTGTCAGATATTGGTTTTGGATCAGCTGGAGAAACTGGAAAAAAATCCTTAATATAAAGCCTTTTGTAGGTCATAGATTTATCTGGCTTCTTATATGCACAAATTGCTAGTTGACCAACAGTACTCTTCCCCGATCCATTAAGCCCAGAAATAGCAGTTATGGGGAATTCAAGTTCAAGATCAGCCGACTGAACTCCTCGAAAGCCCTCAATATGTACCTTTCTAAGGCAAGGCCCAAAGTTCTTGTGGCGATTTTTGGAATTGTATTTATTCCTTAATTCTTTAGTTTTGTCACTCATCTTGAAAGCTTGACTAAGTTAGTGGTTTTTTCAACAATTTTTACAGCTTAAATAATCTTGCTATCAGGTTATGCCTTAGTCTGCTTGGCAGCCTCATATTTGTAGCCAGTTATAGAAAAGACAGTTTTCAAATTTTAGCATTCTAGACTCTTTTTTGTGAAGCTCCTCTTAAGAAGAAAGTTGGTATATCAATTTCTTAGATACGGGTTGCTCGCGCTAAAGAAAGAACACAGTCAAGAATCGCTAGAAGATCACTCAGGGGAATCGCCTCACCACCTGTCAGATTAGCTGCTGCGAGATCCGCTAACACTTCTGGGGTACCCACATTTCCCGGATTAATCACCGTGACCCCAATCTGCTGCGATCGCAATTCTTCCCGTAAGGCGTGAACAACTCCCCGCAGCCCAAACTTCGACGCACTGTTAGCAACCTCTCTTGCAGGAAAATTATCTCGACCCGAGAGAGCGCCCATAAAAACGATTTTGGGATTATGCGATCGCCGCAGTGCAGGCAGTAAGACTTTCACCAAGCGAATCGGCGCAACAAGATTGACCGCAATTACCCGCGCAATATCCTCATCCGAACAGCTTTCAAAGTCATATTGCGGTGTAAAAGCATGGGTTTCCCAAGTTCCGCCCATGTACAGCAGTGCATCGAGGCAATCCTCCCCGATCGCTCGAGCTACCGTTTCAACTCCGGCCAACTCCGATAAATCCGCTTGAATCCATTCCCCCAACTGGAGCCGCTGTCCGCGACACCGCCACAAGGCGATCGCACTGGTTAATAAAATGTTCTGCAACAGCAAGACCAATGCCACGACTGGCTCCGGCCACGAGAACTGTCTTAAAAGACATGGCTGAATGCCCGCCGACTCAGGATTGCAAACCAATCTTGACACCAACACCTTGAAGGTCAATCAGGATCAACCAGTGCCGTAGCCGCCACCACCGGGCGTAAGGATTTCAAGGCGATCGCCCGCTGAGAGGGTTACTTCCACGGTGCTTGGCAGAATTTCTTGGCTGCCATCAGCCCGAATCAAGCGATTTTCACCCGTTTGGCCAGCGCCTCCCCCCGCTAAACCAAAAGGCGCGACTTGGCGACGACTGCTGAGAATCGTGGCAGTCATCGGCTCCAAGAACTGCAGACGACGAGTTGCGCCATCGCCACCGGCATAGTGACCCGCGCCACCACTACCGCGCCGAATCGAAAACTCCTCCAGCAGCACTGGAAAACGCGACTCCAGCACCTCGGGATCGGTGAGGCGAGAGTTGGTCATGTGGGTTTGTACTACCGACGCACCTGCCCCTTCTTTGCCTGCCCCCGCACCGCCCGCGATCGTCTCGTAATACTGATAGCGATCGCTGCCAAAACTGAAGTTATTCATCGTGCCTTGGCTAGCAGCCAGCACCCCCAACGCGCCCCACAGCGCATCCGCGATCGCCTGCGAGGTTTCAACATTACCGGCAACCACGGCAGCCGGAGCTTGCGGATTGAGCAGACTGCGATCGGGGATCTGAATCGTCAGGGGTCGCAGACAACCGGCATTAAGCGGAATCGGATGATCGACAAGACAGCGAAAAACGTAGAGCACGACGGCACGGGCGATCGCTGCTGGGGCATTGAAATTATTCGGTTGCTGAGGTGAGGTGCCCGTGAGATCGAGTTGGGCTTCGCCGCGATCGCGATCGAGCGTCACGGTGACTTGAATCTGGCAACCATCATCGAGGGGGCAAACACAGGTCGCTTGACCCGGATGTTCCGCCGCCAGTTGACGGATGGCTTGACGCACCGCTTGCTCAGCGTTGTCTTGCACATGCTGCATATAGGCCAAAACAGTAGGCAGCGTGAACTGCTCAACGGCTTGGATTAGGAGTTGTTGACCCGTGGCATTGGCAGCAATTTGCGCCTGAAGATCCGCCAAATTCTGGTCAGGATTCCGCGCCGGATAGGGCGACTGGCTGAGGCGATCGCGAATGGTCGTTTCGCGAAATTGCCCTTGCCGCACTAACAGCAAGCCATCGAACAAAATGCCTTCCTGATCGATCGATTGACTCTGTGCCGGCATTGATCCCGGCGTCAAACCACCGATATCGGCATGGTGCCCGCGACTGGCGACAAAAAACTGGGGCTTAGTCTGACCCGCTAGAAAAACCGGCGTAATCACCGTGATATCCGGTAGGTGAGTGCCGCCCGCGTAGGGATTATTGAGGGCATAGACATCGCCAGGCTGAAGATCAGTGCCGACGCGATCGATCAAACTGCGGACGCTATCGCCCATCGAGCCGAGATGCACCGGAATGTGGGGCGCATTGGCAATCAGTTCGCCTGCTGCGTTGAAAAGTGCGCAGGAAAAGTCGAGGCGTTCCTTGATGTTGACGGAGCTAGCGGTGCTTTGTAGGGTCACACCCATTTGCTCGGCGATCGCCTGAAACAGATTGTTGAAAATCTCCAGCAGTGCTGGATCGACAGGAGCGGTTGCGGCGGCTGACCAATCGCGCTGCGGCAGTTCCACCGCCTCCAATAGCAGATCACCAAAGGAATTGAGGCTGGCAGCCCATCCGTGTTCGATCACGTTGGTGCCGGTTGGCTCCAGAATCAGCGCTGGCCCCAGAATGCGATCGCCCGTTTGCAACGTCTGCCGGTCATACACTGGCGTGTCGTGCCAGCGATCGCCGCTGAACATGGGCACCGTGGCTTTGATCGGCGGTAGTCCCGATCGCGTCGGCTGAGACTCGGGTAATGCCGCCGCTGGCATTCGTCCGATCGCTTCTCCTTGCAGGGCGGCAATCACCAAAGGGCGATCGGGTTGCACAAAGCCGTAGCGTTGCTGATAGGCCTGCTCAAACAGAGCGGTAATTGCTGCGGCATCCTCCGCCCAAGACACCAGTAGCGCCGAATCCGTGCCCTGATAGCGCAACTGCAGCGATCGCAGCAGAGTCACTTCCGTCAGATCCGCATCGCCATCTGCCTTGAGTTGCTCCAGAGCGCGTTGACTGAGGGCGATCGCCTGATTCTCCAGGGTGGCTAAGGTTTCCTCACTCAAAATTTGCTCGATGCTCACCTGCTGCAAGGCTCGGCGATCGGCCAAGCCCATGCCGTAGGCGGAGAGGACGCCCGCAAAGGGATGGATCAGAATCCGCCGCAGTCCCAACAATTCCGCCAAGCGGCAAGCGTGCTGACCTCCGGCTGCCCCAAAGCAGCAGAGCCAGTAATCGCTAAGATCGCGCCCGCGCTGCCACGACACTTTTTTGATGGCGTTGGCCATGTTGTCGAGAGCGATCGCCAGAAACTGCTCAGCCAACTGTTCAGGCTGGTAGGAGCGGCCTGTCTGCTGGGCGATCGTGGTGGCCAACTCCTGAAACGCCAGATTGACAGCTTCTGCATCCAAGGAGCGATCGCCAGTTGCACCAAAAACGGCTGGGAAAAATTGCGGCTGTAGTTTTCCGACTTGGATGTTGGCATCAGTGATGGTTAACGGCCCACCCTGTCCGTAGCCCTTCGGACCGGGATGCGCCCCTGCTGACTCTGGCCCCACCTGCAAGCGACCATCTTGAAAACGCAAAATCGAGCCGCCGCCCGCCGCCACGGTGTGAATATCCAGTAGCGGCACCTGAAGACGGACGCCGGCAATTTCAGTCTGATAAACCCGCTCCAGTTCACCCGCGTAGTGGGCCACATCCGTGGAGGTGCCGCCCATGTCAAAGCTGATCAGGCGATCGCAACCAGCTCGCTGACTGACCGCGATCGCGCCGACCATACCGCCCGCTGGCCCTGAGAGAATGCTGTCTTTGCCACTGAAGGCAGAAGCTGTGGCTAGCCCACCGTTCGACTGCATGAATAGCAGTTGTGGCCCTTGCCCATTTGGACATAGCGCCTGACCAATGCGACCGACATAGCGACGCAGCACCGGCGAAAGATAGGCATCGGCTACAGTCGTATCACCCCGCGCAATCAACCGCTGCAGGGGGCTGACTTGGTGCGAGACGGAAATTTGTGTAAACCCCAATTCTGTCGCGATCGCAGCCAGTTGTTGTTCGTGCTGGGGATAGCGGTAGCCATGCATCAAGGCGATCGCGCAGGCGGTGCAGCCTTGGTCTTTTGCCTGTTGGAGTTGCTGACGGATGATCTCCAGCTCCGTCAACGGTTGCAGAATCTCACCGCTGGCACTGACCCGCTCCGACACTTCAATCACGCGATCGTAGAGTGGCTCCGGTTGCTGGATGATCCGCGCAAAAATGTTGGGCCGATTCTGGTAGCCAATTCGCAGCGCATCGCCAAAACCCTGGGTGATCAGCAGCACGGTGCGATCGCCCTTCCGTTCCAGCAGCGCATTGGTGGCGACGGTCGTGCCCATCTTGACTGCGGCGATCGCCTCGATGGGAAGTGGATCTTCAGCCTGCAATCCCAAACAATCCCGAATGCCTTGCAGCACGGCATCCTCGTAGCGATCGGGGTTCTCAGACAGCAGTTTGTGCGCCGTTAACCTGCCATCAGGATGCTGGGCCACAATGTCAGTGAAGGTGCCGCCGCGATCGATCCAAAACTGCCATTGACTGCCATTGGCGACCGGAGCGGGCATAGTGAAGGAGAGACTGAAGACGAGCCTCTCCATTGTTGAGGATGCTGAGCTTGGCTCGCCACCTTTGGTTCTGCCCCGCCGTCCTGCCGTGAAGCGAGTGACCGATCCCAGCCGAGTCGAAGCCCTGCTGGCCGAATTGCGGCAGGAATTTGACCGCCTCCGCCAAGAACAGGAGCGCGGTCGCGATTTGCGATCGCTGTTGCGGGCAGTCTCAGTCGACGATCTGGCGCAGACGCTCTATCAGTCGCTTGATCCGCAGCAACTAAAGCGACTGCAGCGCCGACTCGAAAGCTATCAATGTCAAGAAGAGGGATGGGACGAGCTAGAGCGAGACATTGAAAAGTTAGTGCCGCTGCCTTGGACGCTGATTCGGCAGTTCATTTTGGGGCTGGCTCAGCAAAAGTTTTCGATGGTGCATACACCCGAGGAGCTAGCAGCTTGCTTGGCCGATGAGTATGCAGTACGGCTTGATTTGCGCCAAAAGACCGATTGGTTTCGGGCTTGGGCACTCCTTCGCTACGGCCTCAGTGCGGGTACGGCGCTGAACAATCCGCCCCACAGCATCCACCAGTTTGTCGAGCAGGCGATGCAGTTTGGGGCGCAGCAACGGCGATCGCGATCGCAGCAAACCCAACAGCAGTATCAACCTCCTCGCGATCGCCAAGCTGCTAAGCAGCCCTCATCCAACGCTGAGATTCCAGCGGCAGCCACGGTTCTAGGCTTGCCTTGGCCGACTACCCTGCAAGAACTAAAAGCCTCCTATCGCCGCCTAGCCAAAGCAAATCACCCGGATCTGGGAGGTGATCCCGATCGCTTCCAACAAATTCAGTTGGCCTACGAAGAACTGCGATCGGTAATGCAGTAGGGCCGACGAGATATTGAGACAAGCCAGCTGATTGGCTTCATCAGTGGATTGAGAACTGTTGGCAAAAGTAAAAATTTAAGTGTTCAAAATCGTCTGAAATTGCTCGGTAGCGGCTGCAAGGCTTGATCAGCGTAAATCGAACAAATTTTTTATGGCAGTGAAAATTTGCAAAAAGAATTGGAGTTCCAAAATTCCTCAGTTACTTTCTGCTTAAGGCAGGTCGGCAGAACTTTCCTGTAAACCCGCTTGACTGAACTCACTTACTGACGATGCAAAAAAAGTCTAAGTTTTTTCTGGGTTTGTTAGGCGTCATCACCTGTTTTGTCCTGATAGGTAGTTTCTGTTTGCCCTCATTGGCACAAACACAAACTTGGCGATCGCTTTCCAATGTTGTCTGGGGAAAAGACCTCCCTGCCTTTAGCTACCCATTCAGCAAGACGCCACTTGTGGACTACGACGGTGGCGTGACTAAACAAGTGGGAACCTATAACTTTCCTGTTAGCAAAGGAATGGCTGGGGTCTACATGACTCTGAAGCCTGGAGCGATCCGAGAATTACATTGGCATGCCAATGCTGCAGAGTGGGCCTACGTCATTGAAGGACGAACACGAGTCACACTGACAAATCCAGACGGACAAGTTCAGATCGCCGATGTTGATCAAGGGGGGCTCTGGTATTTTCCCCGCGGCTGGGGTCATAGTATCGAGGGAATAGGCCCTGGTACTGCCAAGTTTCTGTTGGTTTTTAACGACGGCACTTTCTCAGAAGGAGCGACTTTCAGCATCACAGACTGGCTCTCCCACACACCGATTTCTTGGGTTCAGCAAAACTTTGGCTGGAGTCAAGATGAAGTTGAAAAACTTCCCAAAAAACAAGTTTATATCTCTCGCTATAACCCAGAGGTTAAGCCACTGGATAAAACACAATCTAGAAACCCTAAAGTTTCTAGGATCGTTCTCCCTTATACCCATAATCTTTTGGCTGAAAAGCCACGCACAAGTCAGGCTGGTAATACACTCAAGCTGGCAAGTGCTAAAGAGTTTCCTGCGAGCTTCAACATGGCAGGAGCTCTATTGCGATTAGAGCCCGGTGCAATGCGCCAATTGCACTGGCATCCGAATGCCGATGAATGGCAATACGTCCTCAATGGATCGATGGATCTAGCCGTTTTTGCCTCTGAAGGAAAAGCGAGTATGAGCCGTCTACAGAAGGGTGATGTCGGCTACGTTCCTAAAGGCTATGGGCACGCGCTGCGCAATAGCTCTGATCAACCGCTAGATGTTCTCATTGTCTTTAATGATGGCGACTATCAAAGTATTGATCTCAACGACTGGATTATGAGTAATCCCAATACTGTGCTGGATGATGTCTTTCAGCTTTCTCCGCAGTTGTTAGATAAGCTGCCTAAAGAAAGTGAGATTCTGATTCCTCGTAGCTAAGTGATTGAGCAGGTTGAATGAAGCATTGAACCCAAAGATCAAAATGTCAAAACAAAAATGGGCCGTTCGTCTAGCTGTTATTGCTCTGGTTTTGGCCTTTTGGCAGGTTTTATCGCTATCATCCCCTGCTCGATCCCGTGAACTAAAAACGCTCAGCCTTGCTCCAGTTTGTTCAGTCAAACTGCAAGATCCTAAAGTCACGTGGCAACTGCCAGAAGACGTCGAAGGAGGCTTGTTACAGAAAAACTTTAATGTTGTTCAGCGAGCTGTGGATCTCTTTGCTTGGCAAGAGTTTATTGCTCTAAATTGGCCTGCAAAGGTAGGCGATCGCGGTCAACCGGATATTGCAGCAATCCTTGCGAAGGCTGGCCCTCGCGTTTGGGAGACTTGGAAAGAAGCCAGCGAAGTCTACCTGCCCAATAGCGCACTCCCTCAAGCCTGGAATCGCGGGCCAGCTCTGCCTGATGAAGTGGCCCCATCTGGAGCAACAAAGGTTCTCTTTAGGACTAGTAAGGTTGACGAGGTGTTGAGTGATCAATTCCAACCAACTAAAGCTGATGGTGCTTTGCCTGGAACTTTAACGGATCAAAGAGGAAATCTTGTTCGCTACGAGATTCGTATGAACAAGACTCTATTTGATTATGTTGTTGACAACAAACTCTATCAGGCAGAACAGCAGGCGAACTTCCCTAATCTCTCTGCTCCGGTAGGATCGATTCTTCTCAAAGCAGCTTGGCGAGAAGTCTTGCCGAAAGAGCGCGATCGCTTCTATACAGTGCCAGCCTACGTGAAAGATATCGAGGGTGATCGCTACCAAGAAAAGCTCATGGGTTTGGTAGGCTTTCATCTCATGACGAAGACGGCCAGTGCTCCCCAGTGGATTTGGAGTACCTATGAACAGATCGATAACGTGGAGGGTTTGCATCCTTCCTTCTTTAACCCTGATTGCCCCAACTGCCTCAAAAATCAGCAAACGCAGCCACAAGTACCCAATCAAATTACTCGTGAAACTCCTATCCCTGCGGTTGACCCTGACTGCAGTCAAAAATCAGTCGCGATCGATAACATTGCTGCCCTGAACCGAGCCATGCAAAAGGGTCTAGGTGATTCAGTTTGGCGGCACTATCAGTTGATTAATACGCAATGGCCTGTCCCTTCACCGCAACCCTCTAGCCCTCCAACCGTCTTTAAGGTATTGCCGCCTATTTTGGCAAACACAACGATGGAGAGCTATATCCAGAAAAGTTCCTCTTGCATGGGTTGCCATGCGATCGCTCGAACGACTAATACGCAGCAATATCGATCTGCAGATTTTAGTTTTACCTTTGCTGAAGCACGGCCAGTCCTCAAAAACCCTCAAATTATTGCTCCTCCTAAGTCTCCCAACACAAAATGGGATCGGGAGAACTGGAATAGCATTTTGCGAGGCTATCTAATTGCGAATAAAACCTATGAAACACTGCCCCAGTATGTTCCTCAGGCGAAACTTCACTGTGCTAGCTGCCATCTCAATGTTGGGGCAAATCCTACGGCCTCCTCTTGGTTTGGGATGATCAAAAAGTATCAATATCCAGAAACAGATGATTTGCAGAAGAGAATTAATTCCTGCTTTGAGCATAGCCTCAACGGCTTGCCGCTACCGTTGGAGAAATATAATCCAGAAGCTCAAGCTCTGATTACATATATGCAGTGGCTAGATCAGCAAGCTGCTCAGTCTAAAATTACGCTGCCTAAAACAGCTTATCCAGATATTCAGAAGCTCGCTGGAAATCCAAAGCAGGGTCAAGAAATTTTTCAGCAGAAGTGTGCGTTTTGTCATGAGTTGAATGGTGCAGGCCGCTATGGAAGTAACACCTACTATCGACCTGCGCTGTGGGGTGATCAATCCTTTAATCGCTTGGCTGGGTTAGCACAGCCGGAGACTTTGGCAAAATTCCTGAAGTCGAATATGCCCTATCAGTTTGGGGGAAACTTGACAGATCAGGAAGCCTGGGATTTAGCCACTTTTATCGATCGTCAGCCTCGCCCACAAGGCCCCTACAAAGCGCCGAAGACTTAAATCAATTCATGACTTGAGTGCGGCGATAGCGATAGTATGCAGCGCAAGCTCCCTCGCTGGAAACCATTGGCGCACCTAGAGGTTTTTCTGGAGTACAAGTGCGACCAAAAGCCGGACAGTCACAGGGTTGTTTCTGGCCTTGAAGAACCAAACCGCTGATGCAGTCATTGACTGATGTGAGCGCGATCGCGCCAGTGATTGCAAAACGACAATGGGCATCAAACGACTTAAATTCAGGCTGGAATTCCAGCCCTCCCTCGGGAATTGTGCCCAGGCTGCGCCAGTCTTGATCGGCGATCGCAAACACCCGTTCTACCCACTGCTGAGCGGCTAAATTTCCAGCTTCTTGAACAGCGCGACCGTAGCAATTCACGACTTCAGAGCGGCCGGATTCTAGTTGATCCAGACAGGCGTAAATGCCCTGCAAAATATCGACTGGTTCAAAGCCAGTAATCGCGATCGGGACATGATAGCGATTAGCGATCGCCGGATATTCCGCTAAACCAGCGACTGTACAAACATGACCCGCCGCCAGAAAGCCTTGAATCCGGCAATCTGGATCAGCGAGTAACTGTGTCATCGCCGGAGCCACGCGGACATGAGACAGCAACACCGAAAAGTTGGTGAGCTGTTGTTGCTGGGCTTGGGCGATCGCGAGAGCAGTTGCGGGAGCTGTTGTTTCAAAGCCGACCGCGAGAAAAACCACTTGGCGATCGGGGTTTTTAGCTGCGATCGCAACAGCATCCAGTGGACTATAGACAATCTGCACCTGAGCACCAGCGGCACGGGCTTGCTGTAAACTCTGCTGGCGTTCGCCGGGAACCCGTACCATATCGCCGAAGCTACAGATTATGACTTGCGGATCTTGGGCGATCGCGATTGCCTGATCAATCACCGAGCCGGGCGTCACACAGACCGGACAACCGGGGCCATGCAGCAGCGTCACCCCCTCGGGCAGCAAAGTATCGAGGCCATAGCGAACGATGCTGTGGGTCTGGCCGCCGCAAACTTCCATCAGCGTCCAAGGTCGCGTTACCCGTTGCGCGATCGCTTCTACCCACGCTTGCACGGCTGCCGCCTGCCGAAACTCCTGGACGTAGCGCACCTCAACCCCCCGGGAAGACTTCCGGCACCGCCCAAGTGCCACTCTGCAGCGATCGCAGATACTGCACCCGTTCAAAGCGATCGGGCGCCGGACAGGACTGCTGACTCATGCAACCTTGCAGCAGCGACAACGCGGGGCAATCATGCTCCGCCAGCCACGTTTTTAAGTCTGCTTCAATCCGCTGCAAGACGTCGGGGCCATGGCGTAACAGTGCCCCCACAATTTGCGTGGTGGCTGCTCCCGCCATCACCATGCGGATCACATCATCAGCGCGTTGAATGCCACCCGTCGCCGCAAAATCCACCGGCACCTGTCCGTAGAGCAGCGCAATCCAATGCAGCGGCAGCCGTTGATCCTGTGGGTTACTCAAGATCAGGCGCGGCACGACGTCCAAACTCTCAATGTCGATATCCGGCTGATAAAAGCGGTTAAACAGCACGATCGCCTGAGCCCCCGCTTGGGCAAACTGCCGGATCATGTGGCCGGGACTGCTGAAAAAAGGGCTGAGCTTAACCGCCAGCGGTAACTGCGTCGCCGCCCGCACTTGCTCAACCACCCGCAGATATTGGGCTTCGACTTCCGCTCCGCTCTGATTCGGATCGACCGGCAGCGCGTACAAGTTCAGCTCCAGTGCATCCGCGCCAGCACCTTCAATTCGGCGGGCGTAATCAACCCAGCCGTTATCACTGGTGCCATTCAAACTGGCGATGATCGGGATTTGAACTTGAGCTTTAGCCTTCTCAATCTGCCGGAGATAATGCACCGGCCCGATCGGGAACCAAGCGGGCTCCGGCGCATAGGTCAGGGATTCTGCATAGTGATGACTGCCGACTTCCAACTGCTGCCAAACGGCCTGATGCTCGGCTTCTACCTGCTCCTCAAATAGGGAATGGAGCACGATCGCACTCGCTCCCGCTGCTTCTAAGGCGGGGAGTTGTTCCGTCCGCTCACTCAGGGGAGCAGCAGCCCCAACCACCAAGGGCGATCGCAACTTCAGCCCCAGGTAATCCATGCTCAGGTCCATTACTGAGGCCCTCCTGCCGTGGGTTTCGGGGTTGGTTTCGCCAGTGCTTGATAGAACTGCCAGCGCTGATCCACATCGGCCTGTGCTTGGTCGAGTAGTTGTTGCGCGGCTTCTGGCTGACTGAGACGCAGCATCTGGAAGCGATTTTCGGAATAGAGCGCTTGCGACAGCGGTAGATGGGGCGATCGCGAATCGAGTTGCAGTGTGTTATCACCGCGATCGCGGCGGCGCGGATCGTAGCGATAGAGCAACCAGCGACCGGAATCGACGGCTCGTTTCTGCGCATCCAAGCCTTTGGTCATGTCGATGCCGTGGGCGATGCAATGGGAGTAGGCAATGATCAGCGACGGCCCCGGATAGGACTCGGCTTCGATGAAGGTGCGAATCGTGTGCTCGTCCCGTGCCCCGAGTGCCACGCTGGCCACATAAGCCGAGCCGTAGGTCATCGCGATTAAGCCGAGGTCTTTCTTGGCGCTGGGTTTGCCACCTGCCGCAAATTTAGCGACCGCCGCCCGTGGCGTTGACTTCGACATTTGGCCGCCGGTGTTGGAGTAAACCTCCGTATCCAGCACGAGGATATTGACGTTGCGGCCGCTGGCGAGGACGTGATCGAGTCCGCCAAAGCCGATGTCGTAGGCCCAGCCATCGCCACCCACCAGCCAGACACTCTTGCGCACCAATGTGTCCGCCAGATCCAGCCAGCGATTGAGGCGATCGCTCACGGATGCGTCCGGTTCCTGACTGAGCCAGTCTTGCACTTGCTGTTTGAGCTGTTGAACGCGATCGCGCTGCTCGAAAATACCGGCTTCACTGCTTTGATCAGCATTGAGTGTCTGCTGCACCAGTTCTGGCGAGAGAGGACTGCCCGCGATCGCCGCCAGATGGCTGAGCAACTGCTGCGCCATGGCTTCCTGTTGATCAAGCGCGACACGGAAACCCAGCCCAAACTCGGCGTTGTCTTCAAACAGCGAATTCGACCAAGCGGGGCCGCGCCCCTCGGCGTTGTGCGTCCAAGGCGTCGTTGGCAAATTGCCGCTGTAAATTGAGGAGCAACCCGTGGCGTTAGCGACCAACAGGCGATCGCCAAACAGTTGCGTCATCAGCTTCAGGTAGGGCGTTTCGCCGCAGCCCGCGCAGGCGCCCGAAAATTCAAACAGCGGTTGCTGCAACTGCTGCTGGCCAATTTTGTGCAAATTCAAGGCGCTGCGATCAACTTCCGGCAGGCTCAAGAAAAAGTCCCAGTTGTGCCGCTCAGCCTCGCGCAACGGCGCCTGCGCCGCCATATTCAGGGCTTTGCGGCGCGGTTGCTGGCGATCGCGAGCGGGGCAGACTTCCACGCAGAGCTGGCAGCCAGTGCAATCTTCGGTCGAAACCTGAATCGTGAAGGGGCGATCGCTCCAAGTGGCATCCCGAGCGGGAGCGTGCTTGAACGTCTCCGGTGCTGCCTCCAGTACCTCGGATTCGTAGACTTTGGCGCGAATCACACCGTGCGGGCAGACCAGCAGGCATTTGCCGCACTGCACACAGAGGTCGGGCTCCCAAACCGGCACGGTGTCGCTGATATTGCGTTTTTCGTAGCAGCTGGTGCCGCTGGGATAGGTGCCATCGACCGGCAGCGCACTAACCGGCAGTTGATCACCTTTGCGAGCCAGCATCGCGCCCAGCACATCGCGGACAAAGGGCGGAGCGGATGCGATCGCGGGAGTCTCCGTTACACCCACGGCAACGGGTATGCCGATCGGTAAGGGCTTGAGGGCCGCTAAGGTCGGCTCAATGATCGCGAGATTGGCATCAACAACGGCTTGCCCTTTCTTACCGTAGGTTTTCTGGACAGCGCGGCGGTAGGCTGCGATCGCAGTGTCTTGGGGCAACACACCCGACAACGCAAAGAAGGCAACCTGCATCACCGTGTTGATGTGGCGACCCAGTCCTTGCTCCGCCGCTAAAGCATCCGCGTTGATCACCCAAGGCTGCAGTTGCTTGTCGAGGATGCCCTGCTGCACTTTTTCTGGGAGTTGCTGCCAGGTCTCCTCGGGGCTGTAGGGGCTGTTGATCAGCAGCGTGGCATGGGGAGCGGCGCTGTCGATTAGGTCGAAGCTGTGCAGGAATTGCCATTGGTGGCAGGCGACAAAGTTGGCCTGCCTAATCAGGTAGGGTGCTGCGATCGCGCGAGGTCCAAAGCGCAGGTGCGAGACCGTGACCGAACCGGATTTCTTCGAGTCGTAGACGAAGTAGCCCTGCGCCCAGTTGTCGGTGTCCTCGCCAATGATCTTGATCGAGTTTTTATTCGCCCCGACGGTGCCATCCGAGCCGAGACCGTAGAAAATCGCCCGCACTGTGTCGGCGGCTTCGATCGACCAACTGGGATCCCACGGCAGCGAGAGATGGGTCACATCGTCCTCAATCCCGATCGTGAAGGGATGCTGCAATCGCGTTTGGCTGAGGTGATCAAAGATTGCCTTGGTCATCGCTGGCGTAAATTCTTTCGATGAGAGGCCATAGCGACCGCCGATAACGCGGGGCGGTTGTTCCAGCCGTGACAGCGCTTCGACGACATCCAGATAGAGCGGTTCGCCACTGGCGCCAGGTTCCTTGCAGCGATCGAGGACGGCGATCGCCTTGACTGTTGCGGGTAAAGCCTGCCGCAATTCCGCTGCTGGGAATGGTCGATAGAGCCGCAGCTTCAGCACCCCGACTTTTTCGCCTTGGGCTTGCAGTGCAAGGACGGTCTGCTCAGCGACTTCTGCGCCGGAACCCATCACCACGATCGCCCGCTCCGCATCGGGAGCACCAACGTAGTCCACCAGTTCGTAAGCGCGACCCGTCAGCTGCGCGAACTCATCCATCGCCGCTTGGACGAGGGCAGGAGCTGCGTTGTAGTAGCGATTGACCGTCTCGCGGGCTTGGAAATAGACATCGGGATTCTGAGCGGTGCCGCGAATCACCGGATGGTCAGGGCTGAGAGCACGGTGACGATGCTCACGAATCGCCTCAGCGGGAATGTATTGCTGCAGCACCTCATCTGGTAGCAGCGCAATCTTCTGGATTTCGTGGGAGGTGCGGAATCCGTCGAAAAAGTGCAGGAAAGGAATCCGGCTTTGCAGACTGGCCCGCAGGGCGATCGCGGCAAAATCTTGCGCCTCTTGCACGGAGGCTGAACAGAGCAACGCACAGCCTGTCCCCCGCACCGCCATCACATCGCTGTGGTCGCCAAAGATCGAAAGCCCCTGCGCCGCCAGCGATCGCGCCGCAATATGTAACGCCATCGGCGTCAGTTCGCCCGCAATCTTGTAGAGATTGGGGATCATCAACAGCAAGCCCTGGGACGCCGTGAAAGTCGTCGTCAGTGCCCCGACTTGCAGCGCTCCATGCACCGCTCCGGCTGCTCCAGCCTCACTCTGCATTTCGACAATGCTGGGCACGTCGCCCCAAAGATTCGGTCGGTGAGTGGCTGCCCAAGCATCAGCCCATTCGCCCATGGGTGAAGCGGGCGTAATCGGATAGATGGCGATAACTTCGCTGAGGCGATAGGCAACCCTTGCCACCGCTTCATTGCCGTCTAAGGTGGCGTAGACAGGAGAGGAGGCCATTTTTCTCCGCAGAAAGCGGTATCTGCCCCTATCGTGGGCACCGCGATCGCTGAAGCCACCAGATTGTGCCGTTTTTTTAGCTTTCGCTCACGCTCCGTTACGCAAGGGAGTGAGTTGAAGGATCTAGGCGGGCATCAGCGAAACAGGCTTAGCAAAGATCAGACGACCGGCAGAAGTTTGCAAGGCACCGGTCACCATCACCGCAATTTCACTGCCGATGAAGGGGCGGCCTCCTTCGACAACAACCATCGTGCCGTCTTCGAGATAGCCCACGCCTTGAGCGGCTTCTTTGCCTTCCTTGAGGATCCGTAGGTCGAAGCGATCGCCCGGTAGATAGGTGGGGCGTAGCGTTTTCGCGAGGTCATTGATATTCAGGACCGTGACCTCTTGAATGCTGGCAACCCGATTGAGGTTGTAGTCCACCGTTAACAGCGGTGCTTGCAAATCCTGGGCTAAACGGACGAGCTTGGCATCTACCGTACCGATGTCATCGTAGTCAGCACTGTTGATTGAGATGCGGGGCGCATAGGTTTCGCGTAGCCGGTTCAGGACGTCCAAACCCCGCCGTCCCCACGATCGCTTTTGGTCATTACTGGCATCTGCGAGTTGCTGCAGTTCTTGCAAGACAAACTGCGGCACAATCAGCCGCCCTTCCAAAAAGCCAGTCTCGATCAGGGCTTCAATCCGGCCATCGATGATGCAGCTGGTATCGATCACCTTGCTGATTGCAGGCTTGAGCGTTCCTTCGGCTAGCAGCGCCGACTCAACGGAGCCGGGATTGACCAGCCGAATCAGGGTGCGCCCGTGGGTATCGGCCAAGGTGATTCCCGACATGCCGAAAGCGATACTGCCGATTACTGCAGCCAAGGGTTTGAGAAAGACAAACTCCGTCGGAATGGGGAGCAAGAAAATGGGCGTCAGGATCAGGTTGGCGATCACCAACCCAAGAATGAGCCCCACCGCTCGGCTAATCAACTGATCCGTGGGCATTTGCCGTGCTTGCAACTGCAGCCGTCGAACTGCGGCTTGTGCCAAGAGGCCGAACAAACCACCAAACAAAGCAGTGAATCCGGCGACCACAAAGCGCAGCCCCTCCAGATCCGTTACCTGTTGCAGAGCACGTTCCGGCAGCAGATCAACTCCCAGGAAACCGGTTACCGCGCCGGTGATCAAAAAAAGCAGAATAATCAAAGCGTCTAACATAGTCGCGAACCGAAGCGGCGCAAACTCTGTGGCTGCACGGGATCGCGCCAGCCTCGGGGCAGGGAGCCCCATTATATCCACCCATCAGTATGGGCCTGCTGGCAACAGCACATGATCAATTTGCCGATTGCTGCTTACCTACACATCCCCTTTTGTCGTCGTCGCTGCTTTTACTGTGACTTCCCGATTAGCGTCGTGGGCGATCGCCTGCGCGGGGATCAGTCCGGCATGATCCGCCAGTATGTGGACGCGATCTGCCAAGAAATTGCTGCGACGCCTGTGCTTGGGCCAGCACTGCAAACGGTCTTTTTCGGTGGGGGAACGCCCTCCCTGCTGAGTCCCAATCAGCTCGATCGCATTCTGCAGACCCTCGATCGCCGTTTTGGGATTGCAGCGACGGCTGAAATTTCAATCGAAATGGATCCCGCTAGCTTTGACCGATCGCAAGCGATCGCAACGCGACAGCTAGGCTTTAACCGCGTCAGTATTGGCGCTCAGGCGTTTCAAGATGGCCTGTTGGAACGGTGTGGTCGTACCCATCGGCGGGCCGATATCGATCGCGCTGTGGCGGATTTGCGGGCTGCTGGTTTCGAGAATCTCAGTCTGGATTTGATCTCGGGTCTACCGGAACAGACGCTGGCGGATTGGCAGGCTTCATTAGAAGCCGCGATCGCCCTAGAACCGACTCACCTCTCGGCCTACGATCTGGTGCTAGAACCAGAGACGGTGTTTGGCAAGCGCTATCAACCGGGCGATCGCCCCTTGCCAGCCGATGAGCAAACCGCTGTCATGTATCGACTGGCGCATAGGACCTTGGAAGCGGCGGGCTTTGAGCACTATGAAATCTCGAACTATGCGCGATCGGGATTTCAGTGTCGCCACAATCGCGTCTACTGGCAGGATCAGTCCTTCTATGGCTTTGGGGTCGGTGCGACGAGTGCCCTGCAAGGCCAGCGGTTTGGCCGTCCGCGCCGCCGAGCTGATTACTTTATCTGGCTCGAGACGCCGGGTGCGATCGCGGCAGCTTGTGCACCGGTTACCTCTGATCCGGCTGATGCCTTAGCGGAAACGCTGATGTTGGGGCTGCGGCTGGCGGAAGGGTTGGATTGGACCGCATTAGAGCAGCCGTTTGGGGCAGAAATCCTGCGATCGCTGCAACCTGTGATTCAGCGCTACCAACAGGCGGGCTGGTTGCAATGGCAGGGCGATCGCCTCAGCTTGACCCAGCCGGAGGGCATGCTCTTCTCGAATCAGGTCTTAGCCAGTTTGTTTGAACGACTCGAGGCGATCGCGACTGTCTAGGAGAGTGGTTCCTGTTCAGCTGGCTGAGACTGGAGGAACTGGCGATCGCGCACTTCTCGGGCGTAACGCTGCACGGCAGATCCGATCGCTTGCCGCAGGTTGAGATAAGCCGGCGCAAAGGGCGGCTGGCTAGGGGTCAGTCCTAGCAGATCGGCGGTCACCAAAATTTGCCCATCACAATTAGGGCCAGCCCCAATCCCGATCGTTGGAATCGAGAGTTTCGCCGTGATCATGGCTGCAAGGCGATCGGGAATGTGTTCCAAGACGATCGCGAACGCGCCAGCAGCCTCCAGCGCGAGAGCCTGATCCAAAATCTGCTGCTGCGCTTCGGGCGTTTGTCCCTGCTGGCGATAGCCGAGCTGGCGCACGGATTGCGGAGTCAGCCCCACATGCCCCATCACCGGAATGCCGACTTCCACCAGTCGTTGCACCGTTTCTAAGAGGCGCGGATAGCCCCCCTCTAATTTGACGGCTTGAGCCTCCGTCACCTTCAGCAGTTGTCCTGCTGCGAGAATCGCGTCTTCTGGGCTGGTTTGGTAGGACAAAAACGGCAAGTCGCTGACGATCAGGGCATTGCGGCAACCACGCTGCACGGCCTGCACATGGTGAATCATGTCTTCTAGGCTTAGGGGCAGCGTCGTGGGATGCCCGAGGGCAACCATTGCCAAGGAATCGCCAACAAGAACCAGATCGATGCCTGCCTCATCCAAAATGCTGGCGATCGCAAAATCCCAAGCGGTCAGCGCCACAATCGGGCGACCCTGTTGCTTCCACTGACGCAGGTGACGAGGCGTGATCGGCATGGTCGCAACTGAGACGCGCTTCCTCACGCTATCAGACCGGCGCGATCGCTCGATAGGGGAGCAATGCTATGCTGAGATCGACTCGGACCTATGTGGTCAGAACGCCCAAATCCTGTCAGGACCGGAAGGTAGCAGCAGTACGGGATGCTTTTGACAGGCGTAGACTCCGGGTCACTTTTTTTGCGCATGAGTCTGCGCGATCGCGGCGAATGTGGCCCGAGTCACTTCCCAGAGCGGCCTCACTGCCCTCAACACTCCAAGTGGCAAGGCTATGCTGAAGCAAGACGCCCCAGAGCTGCTGGCATGAGCACTGTTACTGATCTTCTCCAAAAAGCGGTCTACCTTGGCATCGGGCTGGCTTCCTATGTGCCCGAGTTGGCGAAAAGCGAAAATCTCTCGGATCTGAGCGATCGCGTCCAAAAATTAGTCGATGACTTGGTCGCTCGGGGTGAAATGACCACGGAAGAAGCCAAGCATGCGGTTGAAGACTTGGTGAGACAAGCGCAAGGCTCTGTCAATGGTCCCGCTGGATCGCCCCCGCCTATCCCTCAGCCCATTCAGATCACGGTTGAGGAAGTCGAACCCGAGGCCAGTTCGAGCGCGGCCTCAACGCCTGCCGACAGTGCGCCATCTAACAATCCAGCTTCTGCTGCTGACGATCTGGAAAGTCTGCGTCAGCAAGTCAGTCAACTGCGAGAAGAATTGAACCGCCTCAATCAGAACAAAGGATAAAAATGCCCAAGCGGGCCTTGTCCTTGACCGATCGCGAGGCTGTGGCGGAGTGCTTTGGTGACGTAGTGTTTTGCGGCTTGGGCAGCTGCTAGAATCTCAAGCCCCAGCGCAGCATTGGCGGCGATCGCGGCGGCTAAAGTGCAGCCACTGCCGTGGGTATGGGGTGTGGCGATCGCTTCCGTCTTTAGGATGTGGGATCGTTGGCCATCCCACCACCAATCGACGCCGTGCCAGTCGCCGGTCGCTGCTCCACCTTTGATCAGCACGGCTTGCGGTCCAAGGTCTCGGATGATCCGTGCGGCGCGATCGAGATCAGCAGCGTCTTGGATGTCCATCCCGGCTAGTAGCTGAGCTTCGTAGCGATTAGGGGTCAAGACGGTTGCCAGCGGCAAGAGGTGATCGCGGAGGACAGCGATCGCAGCCTGATCGATCAGCACTGCACCCGTGCGCGACACCATGACGGGATCGATGATCCGAGGAATGAAGAGTGGTGCGATTGTCCCAGCAACCACTTCCATAATTTCGGCATTGAGCAGCATGCCGGTTTTCAAGGCTTGGGGCGGCAAATCAGAAAGCACCGCATCGAGCTGCGCCGCCACACCTGCCGGTGCGATCGCATCGACTCGAGTCACGCCTAGCGTGTTCTGGGCCGTCACACAGGTAATCGCACAGGTGCCGTGCACTTGATGGAAGGCAAAAGTCCGTAGATCGGCTTGAATGCCAGCTCCACCGCCGCTATCAGATCCGGCAATGGTCAGGGCGATCGGAACAGCCACTAGGGTCGGTTTTGAATTTTCCGTTGTAGGAAGGCCGGAATGTCGAGGCCGCCGCCGCTCGCCGGTGGGGCACTAGCTGGGTTGGGACTCACGCTGGGTTGGCTGGTCGGCTGGGACGTGCTGGTGGAAATCGTGTTGAGGTTGGGGCGATCGGTGCTGAAGCCCGTGGCGATCACGGTGATCCGCAGCTCTCCTTCCAATCGATCGTCAATCACGGCGCCGAAAATGATATTGGCTTCAGGATCGACGACTTCGTAAATCGCATCCGCTGCTGCGTTGACCTCATGCAGGGTCATATCGCGGCCGCCTGTGATGTTGAAGACAACGCCGCGCGCCCCTTCGATCGAAGACTCCAGCAGCGGTGAGCTAATGGCTGCATGAGCGGCTTCCCGAGCGCGGGACTTGCCAGAGCCGCTACCGATGCCCATCAGGGCTGATCCAGCATCGGCCATGACGGCGCGAACGTCGGCAAAGTCGACGTTGACCAGACCTGGGATCGTGATGATGTCAGAAATCCCTTGCACACCCTGCCGGAGAATATCGTCGGCGACCCGGAAAGCTTCTTGAATCGGCGTCTGCTCAGATATGGCGTGGAGTAGGCGGTCATTAGGAATAGTGATCAAAGTGTCGACTGAGCTTTGCAGTGCGGCTGTTCCTTCTTCCGCCTGCTTCATTCGGCGACGCCCTTCGAAGGTGAAGGGTTTGGTGACAATCCCAACCGTCAGCGCACCCACTTCTTTGGCGACTTCTGCCACGATCGGGGCAGCTCCAGTGCCGGTTCCACCGCCCATCCCCGCCGTGATAAAGACGAGGTCAGCCCCTTCCAAGGCGGCGATTAGTTCTTCCCGCGATTCTTCAGCGGCTTTCATGCCGATCGCAGGGTTGCCACCTGCGCCTAGCCCTCGCGTTAGTTTCTGTCCCAACTGCATCCGCTTGGGGGCTGCAGAGTGGAGCAAAGCTTGAGCATCAGTGTTGAGGGCCCAAAATTCAACCCCGCTGACATCGCTGCTAATCATGCGGTTGACCCCGTTGCTGCCGCCACCGCCAACGCCAATTACCTTGATGCGGGCAACGCTGCTGGGGATGATTAGTTCTTCTGGCTGCCCTAGTGCATCGAACCCCGACAGAGAGCCGTCACGGTTGAAGCCATAGGAATTGTTGATCGGCATAGGGTCGGTCATGGGGGTGAGTAGTAGCAGCCAACCATGGGCTTGGACAAGCTCGGTTGAACGCTAGTTTAGGGCAGCAAACTAAAAACAAGAGAATTATTGACGCACTCTGTCGGGAAAGGCAACTACAACCAATGGTTAGCGATCGCAAAATGCCGTTCCAAGTCGCAAAATTTGAGCGATTGCGGCTCATCCAAAAATACTAATTGCGGAACTAAAAACTCGATTGTCTTAGCGAGGGTTGGTTTGGAGCGATCGCGGTGGGGCTGAAGGCTTCATTTGCACGCGGGGTGTTGAAGGTTGGCGCAGATCGATGTAGGCGATCGCAGAGCGACTGGTTTTATCTGGAAGTTGTCGCAGGCGATCGAGCATGGCAATTTGCTGGGGAAGTAACTCGGGATTGTAGGGGCCACAGTAAACCGGCCCAAGCTCGGTTTCCAAAATGATGTTGGCAGGATCGCGCCAATCGAGCCCTTGGATGCCAACCGGGCTGGTGCGCAACAGAGAATAGAGCCCAGGCCACAGCCGTTGATAGGGTTCGCGGTAGCCACGCACTTTGAGGGTGGTGGTGGGCAGGGTTGCCCCCAGCCGTTCGTAGGCGCTGAGCGGATGCCAAACGCCTTGGCGATCGAGAATGCCCCAGCGCTCCTGTGGCGGCTGATTGGGTTCGACGACCACCCGCGAAGCCTGGGCAGTAGCGGTAATTTCTTGGACGGTGATGATTAGGCTGGCTGGCAGGAGACGGCGCTGAATTTGAACCGCTTGCAGAGGGGCGGCTTTCAGTAATTGTTGTTCTAAGCGTTGGGGCTGCAGCTGGAGCAGATTGAGGGGCATCTGCAGATTGAGGGTGGCCAAGAGGCGATCGCGGTTGAGGGTTTGCTGGCCTTGGATTTGAATGCGCCGTGGATCTTGGATGATCCAGAGCGGACGGGCCAGCACCCAGACCAAACCTGCGGCGATCGCTGTCACCCCCACAAAACGCCAGAAGCGCTGCAGCCGTTGTCGCCGTCTTTCCCAACGCTTTTGGCGACGGCGAGCGGCTAACGAAGCCGGAGAAGCAACTTCGGGCAAGTCGGCCATCACCACACTACGGACAAAGGACGGTTAGGCGCTGAGGCCCAGACGTTGATTCAGAAATTGACGCCACTTCAGTGCGAGACTCGCCTCGGTAAAGGGAATGGCAATTTGGCGATCGCGCAGTTCCAGCAAGAGATCCGCCGAGCCATTGACCGATGCCTCAGGATCAGACAACAACTGATTTTGCTGTTGCACCTGAATCCGTTGCAGCGTTCCCAAATCGATCGTTTCCAGAAAGACGGGCCCTTGTCGGCTGGGTTTACCCCAGACCAAATCGGAACCACGAACTCCTAGAACAGCACGCACATCATACTTGGCGGTTTCAAAGTCGGCAGCCCAAACTTTGTAGGACTCCAGCTTCTGATATTCATTCCAACCGGCCCAAGCCAAGCCGGTGAACAGCACTAGCAGCGGCAACCAGAGCAACCCATGCAGCATGGCCTAGCGCTCCAGAGCCAGTTGAATCAGCCGATGGACAAGATCGGGGAAGGCCACGCCACTCGCTGCCCAGAGCTGGGGATACATACTCAAAGCTGTGAAGCCCGGCAGAGTGTTGATTTCGTTGATGAAAATTTGACCTTGGCTATCCAAGAAAAAATCCAAGCGACTGAGGCCAGATGCATCGACGGCTTGGAAGGCGGCGATCGCGAGTTCTTGCAGTTTCTGCTGCAATTCCGCCGAAAGTTGCGCGGGGATCAACAGTTGCGCCTTGCCATCGGTGTACTTGGTTTCGTAGTCGTAGAAATCGCTGTCGTAGGTGATTTCGCCCAGAATTGAGGCTTGGGGATAGTCGTTGCCGAGCACAGCGCATTCGACTTCGCGAGGATTGTCGATCGCAGCTTCGATAATTAAACGGCGATCGAGGGCAGCAGCTTGATCGAGGGCGGCTTCCAGTTCAGCGCGATCGCGGACTTTGGCGATCCCAACCGACGATCCCAGGTTGGCGGGCTTCACAAAACAGGGATAGCCCAGCTCCGTTTCAATCTGCTCCAGCAAACTTGTGTAGCGGCAGGGATCCGAGAAGACTTGACTGCGATTGACGGCAACGTAGGCGACTTGCGGCAAACTCGCTTGGGCAAAAGCCTGTTTCATAGCGATCTTGTCCATGCCCAAGGCTGACCCGAGAACGCCAGATCCGACAAAGGGACGCTGCATCAGGGTCAGCAGCCCTTGAATCGTGCCATCTTCACCGTTGGGGCCGTGCAGGATCGGGAACCAGACTTCGACGTCGCGGCAGTCTGCTGGAAATTGCCAGCGATCGCTCGGTTCCTCAACGAAGAGTGGCTTTTGGTTGGCTAAGACTTGGGCTGCGGTTTCACCACTGTGCCAGCCGCCTTCTTTGTCGATGTAGAAGGGCAGGACTTGGTAGCGATCGCGATTGCTGGGATCAGCCAGAGCAGAGGCGATCGCCGCCGCCGAGCGGATCGAGACTTCATGTTCGCCTGATCGCCCGCCAAACAATAACCCGACCTTTTGTGCTGCCACGCTGGGCGTCCTCCCTGATCGCAGCGTTACTTTAGCACCCAGCCGCCACGGGGCTGAGAATCTGTCCAGTCAGGCTAAAGGCGCGGGTTTCCGTGATCCGTACCGGCACCAGTTGCCCTTCGAGTTGCGCGATCGTGCCATCGCAGAAGACAAGGCGATTGGTGCGCGTCCGACCCATCACCTGCTGAGGATTGCGGGGATTGGTCGCCTCGATCAGCACTTCTTCGGTGCGACCCAAATAGCGCTGCGAGCGATCGGCAGCCATTTGCGCCACTAAGTGATTGAGGCGTTGCAGGCGATCCTGTTTGACCTCTTCCGACAGTTGATTGGGCGCATTGGCTGCTGGCGTGCCAGGACGGGGCGAATAAGCCGCCGTGTTGACCAGATCAAAACCAACCTGCTCAACCAGTTTCAGCGTGTTCTCAAATTGTTCTTCTGTTTCACCTGGGAAGGCCACGATCGCATCCGCACTGATCGCCGCATCGGGGATGATGTCGCGGATCTGCTCCACGATCCGCAGGTAGCGCTCAACGGTATAGCCCCGTGCCATCGCCTTCAGCACGTCGTTGTCGCCTGACTGGAAGGGAATGTGGAAGTATTCGCAGACTTTCGGTAACTCGGCACAGGCGCGAATCAGTCGCTCCGTGAAATAGCGCGGGTGGCTAGTAGCAAAGCGAATCCGCTCGATCCCCGGCACATCGTGGATGGTGTAGAGCAAGTCCGTCAGGGTGTGCAGGTGGCGACCTTCGGGAGTACTGCCCGGCAGATCACGGCCGTAGGCATCAATGTTTTGACCGAGCAGCGTAATTTCGCGGTAGCCCTGCGCGGCTAGCTGCTCAATTTCAGCGCGGATCGCCGCCGGTTCCCGCGATTGCTCGCGACCGCGAACGTTGGGCACCACGCAGTAGGTGCAGCGTTCGTTGCAGCCGTAGATGACGTTCACCCAAGCGGTGATGGTGCTATCGCGGCGCGGCTGGGTAATATCTTCAGCAATTTCCACTTCTTCCGTGGCGACGACTTGACTGCCCGCTTCCACCTGAGCTAGCAAATCGGCGAGGCGATTGGCATGTTGCGGCCCCATCACCAAGTCCAGTTCTGGCACCCGCCGCAGTAGCGACTCGCCCTCTTGCTGCGCCACACAGCCCGCCACAATCAGCGTTAGATCCGGCTGCTGGCGTTTGCGTTCGGCCTGGCGACCGAGGTAGGAGTAGACCTTTTGCTCGGCGTTGTCGCGAATCGTGCAGGTGTTGTAGAGCACCAGGTCCGCGTCGTTGGCCTCCTCGCTCCAGATGTAGCCCAAATCCTCGAGGATGCCAGCCATCCGCTCCGAGTCGGCTTTGTTCATTTGGCAGCCGAAGGTGGTGATGTGGTAGCGCCGAGGCGTGGACATGGCAGTGACGGCCGCAGGAAACAAACCTTTATTCTAAAGGTCACCTTTCGACCCCGCGCAGTCGGGCGATCGCGTGCAACTTTCGTTTGAGCCGTTCACTGTTCACAAACGCTTTGCGCTGCGAATTAGTCGTGGCAGTACGCAGGCGACGACCAATCTCTGGGTGCGCCTCCAGCAGGATGGCCTTGAAGGCTGGGGTGAAGCCTCGCCCTTTTCGACTGGTCAGCAGTCACAGACCACGGAATTGCTCAGTGAAGCGCTGACTACGATCGCTCCGGCTCTGGTGCATCTCGATCCCTGGAATCATCAGCAGTTTGAGGATCTGACGCGATCGCTGCCTTCCGCCGCTAGAGCTGCTCTCGATTTAGCGATATGGGATTGGCGCGGTAAAGCGCTGGGGCAGCCACTCTGGAAACTGTGGGGACTCGCTCGCGATCGCTGTCCGGTCACGTCCGTCACGATCGGTATTAGTTCACCGCAAGCAGGACAGGAACGTCTTGCCGCTTGGCGAGAACTATTCGAGCCAGCGCTAATCAAGGTTAAGCTGGGTAGTCCCGAAGGCGTTGAAGCCGATCGCGTCCTGCTCAATGCTCTGAAAGAAGTGGCGCCGACCACACCTTTTAGTGTCGATGCTAATGGCGGCTGGGATGTGGCAACCACGCGATCGCTGGCGGATTGGTTAGTTGAGTCCGGTGTTATTTACTTGGAGCAACCGCTCGCAAAGGGTCAGGAAGCGGATCTGCTACAGCTGCGCGATCTACCACTGCCGGTCTTCGTCGATGAAAGTGCTTGGACGAGTCAGGATGTGGCGGCCTTGAGCGATCGCGTTGATGGGATCAATCTCAAATTGTTGAAAACTGGCGGCCTCACAGAAGCGCTGCGAGCCATTCATACAGCGCGCGCACATGGCCTGCAGTTGATGCTGGGCTGCTATTCCGACAGCAGTTTGCTCAATAGTGCGGCGGCGCAGTTGGGGCCGCTGGTCGATTACCTCGACCTCGACAGTCACCTGAATTTACTGGACGATCCGTTCAACGGTGCCACAATCGCAGCGGGGCGGTTAGTCCCTAGCGATCGCCCCGGTCTGGGTGTCCTTCGGCAAGAGTAACCATGCTGCAACCCGAGCATCGACTAGCAGTGCTGCTACATGGCGGCATTCTGGGGGACAGTGGTAAAACGGGGCTGACCCTGCTGCGCTACCGTCAGGGCGCGATCGCAGCGGTGATTGATCACGAGACGGCGGGACAGGATTTCCAACAACTGACGGGTATTGCGCGATCGCTGCCGATCTATGGATCTGTGGCAGAGGCGATCGCAGCGACGGAAATTGATGTCCTCGCGATCGGGATTGCCCCATCCGGTGGCAAGCTTCCAGAGGCCTGGCTGGCAGAAATTGATCAGGCCGTACAAGCCGGTCTATCGATCGCCAATGGACTACATACGCCACTACTGCTGCGCTATCAAGCACAACTGCAGCCCCAGCAATGGATTTGGGACATTCGCCAAGAACCAGCAGGGCTGGCGATCGGTGGCGGAAGAGCGCGATCGCTAACCGCTCAGCGCATTCTGACGGTTGGGACTGATATGAGCGTCGGTAAGATGTCCGCCACGCTCGAACTCGATCGCGCGGCTCAAGCAAAAGGACTGCGATCGGCTTTTGTTGGCACCGGACAAGCGGGCATTTTGATCAGCGGCCAAGGCGTGCCACTGGATGCGGTGCGTGTCGATTTTGCCTCTGGCGCGGTCGAGCAAGCAGTCCTGACAGCAGCAGAACAGGTGGATTATGTCTGGATAGAAGGCCAAGGCTCACTGCTCCATCCGGGTTCAACGGCAACGCTGCCCTTACTGCGTGGCAGTCAGCCAACTCATCTGGTGCTGGTGCATCGGCTGGGACAGACCCACAATCGCCACTTTCCCGAGTTCATAATTCCGCCTCTAACTGAAGTGATTCAGCTCTACGAATCGCTGGCGGCCGCATCTGGTATCTTCGGCAGACCCAAGGTTGCGGCGATCGCGCTCAATGGGGGTCAGGCTAGTGATGAGACTGTTGCAGACGCTGCCGACCAGATCAGCCAAGAAACTGGCTTGCCCTGTACAGATGTGGTGCGGTTTGGTGCCGCAAACTTGTTGACGACAATCCTGGAGGCTCGTGACTCCTGACCCGTACAATGACGCTGCAACATCAACCCCAATCTGATTGATGGGCATTCATCCCACCGCAGTTATTGATCCCCAAGCCAAGCTGGGTCAGGACGTTGAAATTGGTCCCTATGCGGTGGTGCAGGGCCCTGTCGAAGTGGGCGATCGCTGTTGGCTGGGTCCCCACTCGGTGGTAATGGGCAACCTGCAGCTCGGGACTGACTGCCGAGTTCACAGTGGTGCTGTTCTGGGCGATTGGCCGCAGGATTTATCCTTTCAGGGAGCGGAAAGTCATGTGGTGATCGGCGATCGCAATGTCTTTCGAGAAGGGGTCACAGTTCACCGCGGTACGAAAGAGGGTAGTGTCACCACGATTGGCAATGATTGCCTGCTGATGGCCAACAGCCATGTTGCCCACAATGCCAGCCTAGGCAATAACGTGATTTTGGCGAACGGGGCATTGATTGCAGGCTATGCCCAAGTCGGCGATCGCGCCTTTATTAGCGGCAACTGTCTTGTTCATCAATTCACTCGCGTCGGGCGTTTGGCGATGATGAGTGGCGGCTCAGCTGTCCAGAAAGACCTGCCGCCCTTCTGTATGACCCGCAGCTCCACCAGCAACATTGTTATGGGCCTGAATGTGGTTGGTTTACGGCGGGCGGGTGTCTCCGATCGCGATCGCCTTGAACTGAAGCGAGCCTTTAGCATCCTCTACCGTGAGCGGCTGTCCTTTTCAGAAGCGATCGCTCGCCTCTCGGCGGACTTTCATTCACCACTGGTGACAGAATTACAGGCTTTCGTCAGCAGCTCAGAACGGGGAATCTGCCGCTTCCTGCGATCGGATCTGGATGCCTAGGCCTCAGTCGTCAGCGTCCTTCTTTGGCTTGGCGAATCATTTCGATCAGCATGCCTGAACCCGCTCCCAACAGGCCCCAGAAGTAGGGCATGTAGGATACAAGCTGACGATAGGCGCTGGAAGCATAGACCTCAAATTCTACGGAAGACAGCGTCTTCCCGAAGATGTAGCCACAGATGCCGCAGAGCATTCCAGAGTAAAGGACCGAACTCCAGCGCATCAGCTCACTCCCAATTGCTACTAAGAGGTCAATTCAGGCTGACCAGTCTCCGGGTCATGCCGCTTCTTGCTAAAGAAACGTCGGGTGATCGACTTCAGAATCACATAGTTCGCCGGCACGATCAGCAAGCTGAGAACTGTTGCAACCAAGAGCCCACCAAAGACGACGGTCCCCAGCGACCAACGACTAGCGGCGCCTGCCCCCTGGGCAATGACCAAGGGAAAGAAGCCAATCAAGCTGGAAATAGCTGTCATTACAATCGGGCGGAACCGTAGCTTCGCCGCTTCCAGCGCCGCTTCGGTATAGCCCATACCCTTGGCAACCGCCTCATTGGCGTAGTCAACAATCAAAATCGCGTTCTTAGAAGCCAAGCCAATCAGCATCACCAAGCCGACCTGAGCATAGACGTCCAAGGGGATGCCCCGCAGGTTGAGGAAGACGAGGGCGCCCAAGATTGCCAAGGGAACGGTCAGCAGAATGATCAGTGGGTCGACGTAGCTCTCGTAGAGCGCCGCCAAGACGAGGAAGACGACCACCACCCCAAGGCCAAAGATCAGGGGTGCCAACGTTCCTGCAGAGACTTCTTCGCGGGCCAGACCAACCAGGCCGTTTCCAAACCGCTGGAAGTTTGCTTTCTGGAAGGCATCTTTCAGACCTTCAATGACCTGACCGGTACTGGTGCCGGGAGCCGCAAAGCTATCGACTTCGATCGAACGGAAAAGGTTGTAGTGAGTGATGTACAGTGGCCCAACCTGCTGCCGAATCGTCAGAAATTCAGAGAGGGGAACTGTGGCTCCATCTCGCGACTTCACATAAATCTGAGTCAGGGCTTGAGGTGTTGCTCGGAAGCCGTTATCCGCTTGGATATAGACCTGATAGGAGCGGCCGAACTGGGTGATCTGGTTGACATACTGACCGCCCATGTAGCTGCCCAAGGTCTGGAGCGCTTCACCGAAGTCGATGTTGAGGGCTGCCAGTCTGTCGCGATCGACGTCAATTTCGATCTGGGGCGAGTTGGCCGTGAAGGGTGTAAAGGTTTGGCGGGTGATCGGATTCTCGCGAGCGAGTCCAATGATTTTGTTGACAGACTCTAAAAACTGGCTGACAGAGAGCGCGCCGCCCGTTTGGTCTGTGATGAGGAACTGCACCCCGCCGTAGGCTGCAAAGCCGGGAATTGCAGGTGGCAACAGAGTCCGAACTTGAGCTTCAGAAATCCCTTCAAATAACTTTTGGTTGATTCGACCCACGATCGCTTCTGCAGATTGATCGGCAGCCTTGCGCTCATCCCAGGGCTTGAGCGATGCGAAATAGATTCCGAGGTTATTGCCCTGTCCAATGAAGCTAAAGCCGCTGATCACAGCCGTTGAGGTGACAGAAGGCTCAGTCTCCAGAATGCTTTGAATTTTTTGGCCGACTTTCTGGGTGTAGTTAAGGGGGGCTCCTTCGGGGCCAATGATCAAACCGAGGAAGTAACCCTGGTCTTCTGTGGGAACAAAGCCGGTGGGGGTTGTCGTAAACAACCATCCCGTCAGGGCCAGACCAGCGGCGAATAGGCCGATGACCAGAAATTTGAGGCGATCGATAATAGCCAAGGCTTTGGAGTAACCGATTCGCACCCGATCAAAGCCTGCATTGAATAGGTTGAAAAACTTACCCAACCAACCCTGCTGCTGTTTGGCCGGCCGGAGCAGCAAAGCGCTCATCGCGGGCGAGAAGGTCAGGGCGTTGAAGGTTGAAATCAGGATCGTAAACGTGAGCGTCAGTGCGAACTGCTGATAGATCCGTCCAGTTGCCCCCGGGAAAAAAGCCACAGGAATGAAGACAGCAAACAGAACGACTGACGTGGCAATGACGGCACCAAAGAGGATATCCATGGCCTCAATGGAGGCCTGCAACGGTGTTTTGCCCTCTTCTATTTTTTCTGTGATTGCTTCAACCACCACGATCGCGTCGTCCACCACCAAGCCCGTGGCCAACACCAAGCCAAAGAGGGTCAGCAAGTTGATCGAAAACCCAAAGGCTTGAATAAAAGCCAAGGTACCAACCAGCGAGACAGGAATTGCGATCGCTGGAATGAGCGTGGTGCGCCAGTCTTGCAAAAAGATAAAGATGACGAGAATAACCAGTGCGATCGCCTGAACCAGGGTGATCAGCACTTCCGACAGTGAAGCGTTAACGAAGTCAGTGACGTCGAAGACTAGCTTCCCTTCCAAGCCTGGTGGGAACTGCTGCTCTAGAATGGCAAGCTGCTCACGAATGCCGTTGGCGACATCAATAGCGTTACTGCCTGGCAGCTGATAAATACCGAGACCGACGCCCGGGCGACCATCTGCAGCCAGAGTCACGGAATAGCTTTGGGCACCTTCCTCGGCTCGACCGACATCCTTGACTCGAACGAGAGTGCCGTCCTCACCGGTTTTTAAAACGACGTTATTGAATTGCTCAACCGTAGAGAGTTGCCCTTGCCCCTGCAGTCGCAAAATGAATGTGTAAGCCTGATCGCTATTGACTGGCGGACCGCCAACTTGCCCAACCGGAATGATTTGGTTTTGGCTCTGTAAAGCACTGGCGACATCTTCTGCGGTCAAGCCATAGCTCGCCAAGCGATTTGGGTCGAGCCAGAGTCGCATAGAGTACTCTAAGTTACCAAACAGGTTTGCTTGACCAACCCCTTTTACACGGGCGAGTGCTGGCTGAACATAGAGACTGAGATAGTTACTAATAAACTGGGCATCAAATTCGCCTGTAGGCGAAGAAAACGTATAGAACTGGAGAATTGAAGGGGATGACTGCGTGACTGCAATCCCCTGCTGTTGTACTGCTTGGGGCAGTTGTGGGATCGCAACACTGACTAAGTTATTAACGTCGACCTGAGCGAGGTCAGGCGATCGCGTCGGATCAAAATAGACTTGGATGGAGCTTTGACCGATCGCACTCGTTGAGGTGATGTATTCCATCCCCTCAACCCCGTTGATTTGGTTCTCAAGGATTGAAGTGACAGTGTTTTCAACTGTTTCAGCATCGGCCCCAACATAGGTTGCTGAGACTTGGATTTGGGGTGGGGCAATATCTGGGAGTTGCTCAATAGGCAAAATGGGTAAGCAAACAAGGCCGCCCAGAGTAATCAGAATCGAGCAGACCGTTGTTAACACTGGCCGCTTGATAAAGATATTTGCGATCGAAAGCAACATGATCGTGTCCTAGGGCAGTGTTAGCGAGAAGCGTTGGGCGTTTGAGGTTTAACAGTTGCCTTATCTGTCAGGCTGAGCAGGTTGGTCGTAGCGACAGTTTCGCCCGGCTTTAGTCCTGAGCGAATTTGATAGCGATTATTGAAAATGGAACCCAGCTCAACCTTTTGTTGTCGAACCTGAAATTGATCAGGGCTGTTGGGCTTAGGCTCTACAACATAGACAAAGTTGGCACCGGCTAAGGGAGTGACTGCTTGAGTCGGCACCAAAACAGCCTCCTTGCGGTCCCAAACAATCTCGGATTGAACGATTTGACCGTTACGGATTAAGCCATCAGCATTGGGAACAACAACTTTCACTAAGACCGTTTGTAAGTTTTGCTGCACAACCGGGGAGACAAAGTCGACAGCTCCAGTTGCCAGAATATTCTTGGAAAATGGGTCTAAAAGCTTGACTGGTTGACCCTTGCGAAGCTGTGGAATGCGAACCGTTGGAACTGGAATATTAATGAACAGCTGATTGTTGCGGGTGATCGTTGTCAGCTCTGCCCCAGTGTCGACAAAGTCACCGATTTTGAGCCGGATATCGCCGACCAACCCATTGATCGGGGCCCGCACAGTTTTGTACTGGACATTAACCGATTTGGCGACTGCATTCTGTTGCGCTGCTTTAAGCTGCGCTTGAGCTGTCTGGAGCTCTCGTCGAGCGTTATCTAGGTTCTGTAGGGGAACGACCCCTTGATCCGCCAGAAACTTTTGCCGCTCAAAAGTAATCTTGGCATCTCGAAGTTGGGCTTCTTGACGAGCGACCTCTGCATTGGCAGCTGCCACATCTGCTTCAACTTGCTCCGAGTCCAGCACAAACATCGGCTGACCGACCGACACAATTTGTCCAGGCTGCACAGCCACACTGACAATTCGGCCCTGAATTTGAGGACGCAGGATAGTTTGCTCCGTCGCTTCTAGAGCCCCCAAGTACTCGGTCAGGTCATTGACTGTCTCGACGGTGGCCTTGGTGACGTCGACCGGTAGCGCTGGTGGCCCTTGAAAGGCTGCGGGTTGCCGACCTTGGCAGCTGGCAACGCCCATCAGCACGACGCTGGCGACCCCCCAGCCCGTCAAACGCTGGAGACGATGGGTTCTGGGTACAGCCATGACTCACTCTTTAGGTTGCACAACAGGAGCGGTGCCATCACTGTAGCCAAGCCAACTGCGGACTTCCAGTTGCTTACACCGATTCTGATGGATTCTAGCAGTCAGAAATCGTCTGATCCGTAGACTGCACATGGGTTGTAGATTTTGTGTGCTGCGATCGCAGATCCCATCACTGTTCCAGACGGATCAGCCAGAGAGATAAGTTTTCAATCTCTGGGTTTCACTGTGATCGAGAACACCTGATAGGAATGTCGGTTGCTTTTAGGAGATACGACAAAGTCGCTTCACAATTCTCCCGAAAGAGAAGTTTTGATCTACGCTTAGGGCGAACGAGGGGACTCGAACCCCCGAATGGCGGAACCACAATCCGCTGCCTTAACCACTTGGCTACGCTCGCCATCGATTGATGATTCTAGCACTTTACCGTGAGGAATAATGCGCGGCAAGCTCCTAAAACCGCCATCGGCCCCAGTCGTTTCATCCCAGTGTTCCTGCTGGCGATGTGCTTGGTGGTTGGCTGGGAGCTCCGTAGCTCTGGGTGCGATCGCCTTGGCCTTGACCAATCCCTCGTCTAGTCAGTACGGGCAATTTGCGGCGGCAACGAGTCAGAAGCTTGTTCAGCAAGAGATTTGTGCCCGCTTAGAGCCCCTCAATCTGCAACGTCTACAGCAACTTTGCAATCGCATGGGGCAGCAAGCTGGGTCCCAAATGGAAGAGTGGGTGTTGCAATCCAGCGATCGCCAGAACTTTGGCTTGCTGAGCCTCTATGAGACTCGCCTGTCAGTGCGATCGCTGCTCCAGACTTCTGACGTGCCCGACTGGAGCTTAGAGCTGAAGAGTGTGGGTGCTCTCTCTGGCTTTAGCCTATTGCAAGTTAATTGGAAAACTGATCCTGAAGTGAGGGCTGATCCCGCCTCGGAGGGCGAGCTAAGACAGTAGCGCACTCTCGATGGCGAGATAGCTGCTGCGGAGAGTGTTAGTTACGTCAATGCTAAGAGCATTCAGTGGGTATGTCGTCTGAGCAAGTCCTACGGTTTTTGGAAGACGCTGCGATTTCCAAAGAACTTCGCGATAAGTTTGCTGCTGTCAGCGATGTCAGTGACTTCTTGCTAGTTGCTCAGCGATCGGGGTATACCTTCACCAGCGAAGAGTTTATCCACACGATCACCGAACTCAGCCACGCAACCCCTGTGCGTCGCCCGACTGGCGTTTGGCGCTGGCTACGCACGATTCCCAATCCTATGGAACTTGAGCGACAACGTCGGGCTCAAGAATCGGCTGCTGAGTAGCACGATGGTTAGGGAATCGTCATTCCTCCACTAGCGATCGCGCCGTGAGTGCTGGGGATCAGCGGTGATCCCCTCATCCTTTAGGCAGTCCCTAGACTTCAATTGGCTTTTGGCCTGCAGCGACGGGGGCAACTGATCGCAGTTGCAGTTCTGGGTGATCAGCCTCGATCTGTCGCAGATTCCACTCGTTCTTAAAGAGCAGGACCGGACGACCCCAGGTGTCTTTCACCGTTGTCGTGTTGAACAGTCGCCCAACCTTCTCGAGAACATCCCAGCCGCCTTCCACCCAGCGAGCCACGCTGAAGGGCAGGGGCTCTAGGAGGGTTTCAACGCCGTACTCATTCTCCAAGCGGTATTGCACGACTTCGAGTTGCAGTTGACCAACGGCCGCCAGAATCGAGTCACGCTTGGCACTATCGGCCGAATACATAATCTGCACGGCGCCTTCTTCCCGCAGCTCCGAAACGCCTTTACGGAAGGGCTTGAACTTCGAGGGGTTGGGGTTGCGCAGATAGGCAAAAATCTCGGGTGAGAAGCAAGGGATGCCGTCGTACTCCAGCCGTTTGCCGGTGTAGATCGTGTCGCCGATCGCAAACATTCCGGGGTTATTGAGGCCGATCATATCGCCGGGATATGCATCATCGAGAACTTCCCGATCCTGACCGAACAGTTTTTGTGGCCGCGACAGGCGTAAGGTACGACCACTGCGGGCATGTTGCACGGTCATGTCCTTCTCAAACTTGCCGGTACAAACCCGCACAAAGGCAATGCGATCGCGGTGGCGCGGATCCATGTTGGCCTGCAGCTTGAAGACAAAGCCACTGAACTCGGGATAGTCCGGCGCCATGTCGCCGACGCTGCTGCGGCGTGCCCCTGGCTTGAGGGCGTAGTCCAAGAAAGCTTCAAGAAAGAGTTCCACGCCAAAGTTGGTCATGGCGCTGCCCCAGAATACCGGCGTCAGTTGACCGGCGTGAATCGCCTCAAGGTCAAACTCGGTGCCGACTCCTTCCAAGAGCTCCAGTTCATCCTGCAGCTGCTGCAACAGATCTGGCTCGATCAAGTCCGCGAGCTGTGGATCGCCCCACTCCAAGGTGGTGTCTTTCGCCTGACGCTTGCCATGAACGCTGCGCTCGAACAGGTGGACTTGTTGCTTGCGGCGATCGAAAACCCCTCGGAAGCGATCGCCGGAGCCAATTGGCCAGTTGACTGCATAGGTCTGCAGACCCAACTCTTGCTCGATTTCATCCAGCAGTTCCAACGGCTCCCGCCCCGGCCGATCCATCTTGTTGAAGAAGGTGAAGATCGGGATGTTGCGCATCCGGCAGACTTCAAACAGCTTGCGCGTCTGCGGCTCCAAGCCCTTGGCTGCGTCCTCAAGCATCACTGCGTTATCAGCAGCAGCAAGGGTGCGATAGGTGTCTTCGCTAAAGTCTTGGTGACCGGGCGTGTCGAGCAGGTTGATCGTGCAGTCGTGGTAGTTGAACTGCAGCACGGTTGAGGTGATCGAAATTCCCCGCTGTTTCTCCAGCTCCATCCAGTCCGAGGTTGCGGCTCGCTGACTCCGTTTTGCTTTGACAGCGCCGGCTTCCTGAATGGCTCCCCCGTACAGCAACAATTTTTCGGTCAGCGTGGTTTTGCCTGCATCAGGGTGCGAAATAATCGCAAAGTTGCGGCGCTGCTGAACGGCTTCTTGAATCTCTTTCTGAAGGTCAGTGACCATGCGGAACCAGGGGGAGGAGCAGAGGAAGGAATGAACTCCCATTTTGACATTCGGTCTGCTCCCTAGGGGATTCGCTAGGCTGAAGCGAGCCCCGTCATGAGGCGCTTCTGACTATGGTGTTTCCGCCTCTCGATCGCGCTTTGAAAGAATGGCCTGCCGCGATCGCAGCCCTCGCCAACGGAGACTCGATTCTGCTCCTGCGTAAGGGTGGCATTCAGGAACCTCAAGGTCAATTTTGGCCTGCCACGACAGCTGTTTGGTTATTGCCCAGCATTGAGCATCAGCAACCCGAAGCATTGCGAGTTCCCGCAGAAGCGATCGCTCATGAAGTACCGGAGCAATTAGAACTGTCGGTCTGGGCAGAAATCAGCCAAGCAATTCCTCTACCCGCTCACTTCCCTCTGACTGACTTGAGTGCTAGCACGGTCTGGACGACGGCGTTCCTCGAGCAGCGGCGGCACTGGAAACCAGAACAACCGCTGTGGCTTTTGGTGCTACGAACCTATCGCGTGCCAGAATCGCGATCGCTGGCTTGGCAAGCGTCCTACCGTGGCTGTCGCTCTTGGATTACGTTGGCAGAACCCTTGTCGCGGCAAGATTCAGAGCCAGTGTTGAGCGATCGCGCTTTTGCTGACCAGTGGCAGGCGATCGCCGAAATTCTGCAGCGTGGAGGACTAACGCTCGATGGACTACCAACAGCAGCTCACGCAGCTGATTGAGCAGCAAACCGATCCGGAGTTGCAGCTTCGCCTCAGTGCCTTGGCTCCTCTATTGCTGGCTACGGCTGAGGCCCTGGGGCAATATCACTTTTACGTCCCTACCAGTACAGCGGGCGACTGGGTGGTGACGACCTACCGCCGGGAGGACGAAAGCAAGCGGGTGCTGGAGGTGTTTAGTCGGCGTCAAATGGCCAGCGATCGCTGCCAATCCGCAACCGAAACGGTAACCGCAATCGGGGCGATCGAGCTGATCCTCAGCCTGCTCGTCGAGGACCTTGATTCCGTCGTTGCTTATCGGTCTGACGACAATACAGGGCGGGAATTGACGAAAACCGGACTAATTACACGAATTCAGGCCTTTACCAACCAGAGTTCTGGATTGTTTGCCTAGGCGAAGGCACGGGGCACTAAGAGAGGCGGCTGAGGACATAGCTGGTCAGGCTGATCAAGGTTTCCTTGCAGTCGGAAGCGGGCAGCACATCCAAGGCTTGAACGGCCTTCTGGGCATGTTCTGCGGCCAAGGCGCGAGTCCGGGCTAGACCCTGACTGTTGTGGACCAAAGCGATCGCCTGTTCAAAATCCTGAGCCTGCGAAAACTCTCGTTCAATCAAAGGCACTAAGGCCGGATGCTCTTCGATCGCGTAGAGGGCTGGAGCCGTCAGGTTACCGCTGGCCAAGTCCGAACCAGCAGGTTTGCCAAGCACTTCTTCTGAGCCGGTGAAATCTAAGATGTCATCGACGATTTGGAAGGCGAGACCGAGCGATCGGCCGTAGTCATAGAGCGCGTCGCAGACGGTTTCTGAGGAACCACTCAGAACGCTCGCCGCTCGAGCACTGTTGGCGAGGAGAGAGGCAGTTTTGTAGTAGCTCTTGTCGAGGTAGACCTCAATGGAGAGGCTGCTATCAAAGCGATTCAGCCCTTGCAGAATCTCGCCTTCAGCCAAATCCATGATCACTTGAGACAGGAGCTTGACGACCGTCAGACTGTCGAGATGCGCCAAATGCCAAGAAGCTTGGGCGAACAGGAAGTCACCGGCGAGGACTGCAACGCGATTACTAAAGCTGCTGTGAACTGTGGGAATGCCGCGGCGTAGGGAGGATTCATCGACCACGTCATCGTGGACCAAACTGGCCGTGTGGATCATCTCGGTGATCTCGGCCAAGCGCCGATGGCGTGGCGTAATTTCTTGGCCGGGCATCGTGGCTCGCGAGAGCAGCAACACGACCGCAGGACGAAGTCGCTTGCCACCGGCTCCGAAGAGATGGTCAGCGGCGGCGTAGAGAATAGGATGTCTCGCCCCGATCAACTGCTTGAGCGTGTCAGTCAGCAGTTGCAGATCCGCCTCGACGGGGGCAAAGAGCGAGGTCACCGAAGTCATGGGCGGCGTCGTCGTTACGATTTTTTACAATCTGGCTCTTATTCTAAGCTACGCCTTCCGCTTCCGAAGCAAAGTGGGCAGAAGGAAGCGATCGCGTCGGTAGTTGAATCAGGTCGACAGGAGCTTGAAACCCTAGCCACCGCTCGATCGCCAGACTGAAATGCTGAGGATCGTGGCTGACACAAAATCGCACCGTACTGGCCTTAGAGGTGTGACTGAGTCCTAAGACTTCCAGCTCCATTTGCACCGATCGGGTCACGGCTTCTGCCGGATCCAGTAGGTGCGTGCTGCTGGGCAGCAGCTGTTGAATCACCGGCGCTAAATGCGGGTAGTGGGTACAACCATAGATCAACGTATCCACCTGCGCCTCGATCAATGGAGCAAGGTATTGAGCTGCCACCTGCAGCGTCTGGGGATCATGAATCCGTTGCTGCTCTACCAAAGGGACGAACTCAGGGCAGCCAATTTCCCAGACTTGAACGTTGGGGTTGGCCTCGCGTAGAGCCTGGCGATAGGCACGACTTTGGGCAGTGGCAGCCGTGGCAATCACGCCAATCCGCTGGCCCCGTTGGACGGCAACCCGCGCAGCAGGCTGAATGAGGCCAATGAGCGGCATGGTGTAGTCTCCACGCAGCGCTTCGAGGGCTAGGGCCGAGCTGGTGTTGCAGGCCATAACGACTAACTTGCAACCCTCGGCCTGCATCCAGTCCAAGATCTCGCGCACGAACTGGCGAATCTCCGCCGGCGATCGCGTGCCGTAGGGCAGCCGTGCCGTGTCGCCAAAGTAGAGAAAACTTTCGTGGGGGAGCTGACGCTGCAGCTCGCGCAGGACGGTGAGTCCCCCAACACCGCTGTCAAACACACCGATCGGGGCAGCAGTTGAAGAATGCAAAAAAATAGCCCCCGGCGGCATGGAGCAACGGCCTCAGTTTTGACGGACGTACTGTAGGATACCGCGGGCGATCGCTTCTGCCATTTTGCGCCGGTGATTGGGGTTGGCTAGGTTGCGGCTGTCCTCACTGCCCGTCACGAAGCCGGTTTCCACCAGAACGGCAGGCATGGTGGTACGCCGAATCACGTAAAACCGTGCCTGACGCACACCGCGATCGCGAATCGATACGCTGGACAGAATTGACTGATGGATAGTGCGAGCCAGTCGTTCTCCCGCTTGGGAAGCGTAGTAGTAGGTCTCGAGTCCATTGACTTCGGGGCGATCGAGACTGAGGGCATTGGCATGGATGCTGACAAAAATATCGGCACGGGCCTGCTCTGCAATTTGTACCCGTGGCTCGAGATCAAGGTCGATGTCCGCGGTGCGAGTCATGCGGACATCGAGACCGCTGTTGCGGAGAATCGCGGCGACTTGCTGGGAAATGTCGAGAACCAGCTCCGCTTCTTGCAGGCCGTTGATCCCGATCGCACCTGGATCGGGACCGCCATGACCTGGGTCAATTACGACAATCTGGCGGCCCACCTGAGGCGATCGCGGTGGGGGTAGCTGGGGCTGTCGAGAGGGCGGGGGCGTCACCGGCGATCGCGGTGGCACAATGCCCCCACCTGCAAAGCGGAGTGCTGGCTGCAGCCGAATCTGCCAAGTGGTGGCATCGGGGCCTTCGACCCGTAGCTGACTGGGATCGACTGTATAGCCTGGGGCAATTTCAATCACGAGGCGAGTAATGCCGGCTTCGGGCTGACCCACCCGAATTTCCCGGATACCGGCACCCCCCTGAATCGGCGATCGATTGGCAGGTAAGGTGGCGCCCGGCAGGTCGATCACGATCCGCTGGGGATTAAAGATCAGTTGCGCTTGGGGAGCGATCGCCCCTTGAGTCTTGAACTCTAGGCGATTCTGACTCGCATCCAAGCGCCAAAACAGCAGTTGATTGGCTCGGGCCGGCAACGCTAAAACTGTCGTGAGTAACAGGCTGCCTAGACCAATAGCCCAAGTTCGCGATCGCATGCCTGTTCTCCTCAGCCAAGCTCACTCTGCTGCCTGCCCGACGCTGCCACTAAGAGCCAGGTTCCACAGCAGTCGTGGGTTCTCCTCGGAAGGCTAACCGCAACAGCGGGGGAGCCAGGAACGTGGTCATGATCACCATGACAATCACGCCTGCGTTCAGCGATTCGGACAGAATACCGCTGCTCGCGCCCACCCCTGCAAAAACGAGGCCGACCTCACCGCGCGGAATCATCCCTACGCCTATCGCCAGACGGTTGAGCGGGGTCGAACTACCCACCAAGCGGAAGCCGGTGATCACTTTGCCCAGCACGGCTACAACTAGCAAGAAGCCGGCAATAATCAGCCCGGCCCGATTGACTGGATCGGCTGGGTTGAGAACGCTCAGATCGGTTTTGGCACCAACCACCACAAAAAAGATCGGCACGAGAACGTCAGCCAGGGGTTTCACCTGCTCCTTCAGTTCTTCGCCCTTCTCGGTTTCAGCCAAAATTAAGCCGACAGCAAACGCCCCCAAAATGGCTTCCAGACGCACAAACTGAGCAATCAAGCCCGCTAGGATGGCAGCGACCAAGGCGACCACCAGCACTTCACCCCGAGTCTGCATGCTGCTGACCAGGTTGACGAAGAACGGATTCAGCCAGCGGCCGATAAAAATGGCACCCACCAAAAAGGCCGTCGAGCTGACGATCAAAATCACAATGTTGCTGGGGCGAATTTCGCCGGTTTTCGCCAAGCTGCTCACGACCGCCAAGACGATGATGCCGAGGATGTCATCGATGATGGCGGCGCCAATGATGATTTGACCTTCTGGTGAATTGAGTCGGCCTAGCTCAGACAGCACCTTGGCTGTAATGCCAATGCTAGTGGCGGTGAGGGCAGCCCCGGCAAAGACAGCCGGAATCGTCGCAATGTGGAACAGGTAAATCAGGCCCAACGTGCCGGCGGCAAAGGGTGCTGCGACGCCCACAACGGCCACGATCGCTGCCTTCGTGCCAACCTTGAGCAGTTCATCGAGGTTAGATTCGAGGCCAATTTCGAATAAGAGGATAATGACGCCAATCTCAGACAGCACCGAGATCACTTCTGACTGCGTCGCAAAAATCGTCGGCATCCAGTTGTCAGGGGCGCCGCTGATCTGCTGCAGGAAGTTGAGGAGAACGACATCCTCGGCTCCGGCTCCACTCGAGGGGAACACGAGAAGTCGCAGAACAGAGGTGCCGACCAGGACGCCTCCCAGTAGCTCACCCAGCACGGGGGGGAGATTGACACGCACGCAGAGTTCCCCACCCAGTTTGCTGGCGAGGTAGACCACGACCAGTCCTAGAAGCACAGAGACCAAAATCAGGGTCGAGGCTTCAGGACTCTCAATAATCTCAATCGTCTCGGCCAAGATGGGAGGCCATCCCAGCGCTGAACTCAAGAATTGAAGCATCAAGTGTCTTTACACTCCTTGTACGGATACAGCCGAGATTATGCACTCGGGACTGTAGTTGAAAGGACGCGGTGTTGGAGACAGGGCATCTGCTGGCGCACGGTAGCCAGCCGCCGAGGCGAGATTTCAGCGATCGCGAGGCCAGGCTCGCGCCCTGCATTGGCCAAAACAATCCCCCACGGATCGACAATCATGGCGTGGCCATGGGTTTGACGGCGTCCGTAATGAACACCCGTTTGTGCCGGCGCAATGATATATGCCGTATTCTCAATCGCTCGGGCCTGCAGCAGTACCTGCCAGTGATCTTTGCCGGTAAAGGCAGTGAATGCCGCTGGCACAAAAATCACTTCTGCCGACTGATTGGCTAGATGGCGATAAAGTTCCGGGAAGCGGACGTCATAGCAAATCGAAAATCCCAAGCGCCCAAAACGTTCCGAGTCATAGACGGGCGGATACTCACGACCAGCGAGAACCGTTGCCGACTCCTGATAGGTGTTGCCATCCGGGAGGTCGACATCGAACAGGTGAACCTTGTTGTACTGGGCTAGGGTCTGACCATCAGGCCCAACGAGAAGTAGTGTGTTGGTGACGTGATTGTGCTCGGCTGGAACCGGGAAGCCCCCGCCCAACAACGTAATTTGATAGCGCTGGGCCATCGTTTTCAGGAACTTTTCGGTGCGTTCAGCAATCTCAGGGGCTTGCTGAACCTTTTGGGCCTCTTCCCCTAAAAATGAAAAGTTCTCAGGCAGACCAACAAGCTCAGCACCCCGCCGCACGGCTAGGTCGATCCATTCTTCCGCTTGAGTGAGATTCTTTTCGAGATCCGGCAGACTGGTCATCTGCACAGCTGCGGCCAAGTAAGACTTCATTGCTGCGCCTCGATCGCAGGCGAAAAGAGCAGACAAGACCTCAGGATTCTGCCATACTCCATTCCCACGTCGCTAATGCCTAAGAGTGGACCCATGCCTGCTTCGCTTCGACGGTGGTTGAGTGGCATCGCAGCGATCGCCTGTCTGCCTCTGCAGAGCCCTGCCGTCAATGCCCAGATTGCACCGGCACCTAGCACAGGCTACAACTGCGATTTGGCGCTCTACTCCGTGCCCCAAGCGAACCTACTAGCGCGATCGCTCCAAGGCGACACGGTGGCCGACCAGCAGTATCGACAACTCGTGCGCGAGCTAGCGATGGAACTGCGCAACTGTCGGCAACAGGTCTGGCCCCGCAAAATGGCGATCTGGGTCAGACTATACAGCTGCGACCTGCGGCCGGGCGGCTTAGACTCCCTGTTCGATGGCCTGCAAGCATTGGGTTACAACGAAGTTTTCATCGAAACTTTCTATGATGGCCGGGTGCTGCTGCCCGCTGCCGACAACCCCACAGTTTGGCCGTCTGTGGTGGCAGAACCGGGATTAGAACGTGTCGATCTTCTAGCAGAAGCCATCCGCAAAGGGCGGGAGCGGGGCATGTCAGTCTATGCCTGGCTGTTCACCCTCAACTACGGTTACAGCTACAGCCAGCGCAGCGATCGCCAAGACACCCTAGCTCGCAATGGCCGCAGCGAGAGCAGTCTCGAAATTGTGTCAGGAGGTGCGCAGGTCTTTGTCGACCCCTTTAATCCCGTCGCCCGGCAAGACTACCAAACCTTACTGCGATCCGTTCTGAGCCGTCGCCCGGATGGGGTGCTGTTCGACTACGTTCGCTACCCTCGAGGCACAGGGGCTGCATCGGTGATGACAAAAGTGGCTGATCTCCTGATTCATACGACTGCTGCCCGTCAGGCTTGGATCAATCAGCTCAACACGCCGGCAGGTCAGGCGTTGCTCACGGAATATCTCGATACGGGACGCCTCAGTCCAAGCGATCGCAACCAACTGGTGCTGTTGTTGGGCGATCGCCTCAAGGAACTCAACCTACGACAGGACGTAAATCCACTCTGGTCATTGGCCGTCTATCATGCCTGGCGCGGTGTGGTGGAATTTGTCGATGAGGCTGTGGGCACGGTTGCGCAGGCAGGTCTGCCTTCCGGGGCCGTCTTCTTCCCCTTTGGCAATGCGCGGGTAGGGCAGCAGGGTTGGGACTCCCGCATGCAGCCTTGGGACCGATTCCCCAACAGCATGGAATATCACCCGATGAGTTATGCCCTCTGCGGCGATCGCCACGACTGCGTGATGGCAGAAGTGCAGCGGGTTTTGGAGGCGAAACCTAACTCAATCGTTCAACCCGCGATCGCAGGCACTTGGGGCGCCAACTTTAATGCCCATCTACCCCTCGAACAGCGCATGGCCGCGCTCCGGTCAACCTTCGGCGATCGCATCGATCGCGTTAGTCATTTCTCTTTAGCTTGGATGGATCCCCAAGGGGAACGTCAGCGCCAACGCTGTCGTCTCTAAAATCCCAATTGGTAATCGGACTGAGAAAAAGGATGGAGGCTCAGCTAACTGAGGCAGAGCGATCGGAATAGAAAAGGAATTAACCAAACCTTAAAGTACGAACAATCTTATCTTGATGCTCCTGTCGTTCCTATCACCTTAGAGTGACGGCAAGTCTTCTGTCGGTATGCGGGAAAACATCATGACTCCAGTCTGGACACGCCCCACCCTTGCCTCTGGTCAGCTGCGTCAGGTTCTGGAACAAATCTACCGCGATCGGCCGATGCTGCATTTCACCGCAGGTCAAACTGTTCCGCTGCCCCAAGATTCAATTTGGGTCGTTTGTCGCGGTATTGCCTTGATCACCACAAGCTATGAAAGTGGCGATGAGGCGTTGTTAGGACTGGCGGGTCCTTCGATGCCTTTTGGCTCTGCCCTCTCTTGGGTGATGCCCTACGAAGTTCAGGCACTGACGGATCTGGACTTGATTCGTCTCAAACTGGTTGAAATTGAGCAAACGCCTCTGCTTGCACAAGATCTCTTCTTGATGTTGGCGCAGCGCCATCGCCAGACCGAAATGCTGCTGAGTCCGATTGGTCAACGCCGCGTTGAAGACCGTTTGCGCAACTTCTTGCAACTGCTGGGCCGCGAATTTGGTCAGCCCGAAGATCAACTACTGCGCCTCAACTGTCGGCTGACCCATCAACACTTGGCCAACGCCCTGGGCACAACTCGCGTCACCGTGACTCGTCTGATTGGCCAATTCCGGCGGGAGGGCTGGTTAGATTTTGATGACCAACGCCACCTTGTCTTGAAGGGCCTGCTCTAGAACGGGAGGTCTACTCGACGGGTTTCCACACTGTCTGAACCCGTGCTGTAGTCGCTAGCGTAGGAGAAACGTTGCGTCTGCCCGAGGCCCATGGACCGAAATAACTTGCTGCAACATCTGCTAATCTTCGGCATTGGCACGACAGCTCGTGTGGCCGATCGCTTGCGGGGGGTCAGTGACGAGTGGGTGCGCACCGGACGACTGGATCCGGATCAGGCCAAAGCGCTGATTGATGAACTGCAGCAGCAACTCAAGTCTGAGGGCGAAGAACTCGACCAGCGCTGGCAACGACAGTGGCGCGATTGGATTAACGAGCTGGGGCTAGCTCGTCAATCTGAAGTGGATGAATTGCGAGGCCGGATTGATCGCCTCGAACGTCAGTTGCGAGCTTTAGAGGATCGCGGATGGCGCTAAATTGAAGAGTGGCTTGGCAAACGGGCCAGCAACACTGTGGGAGGGTAAATCCGTGCGTGACATTCTGATCAGTTTTGCAGCCATGCTGCTCTGCCTGATCGTCTTTGTCGCGGCTCAGGTGTTTGGACCGACAACACCCGCTGCGATCGCTGCACCCAGTGCTGTCGAGGCATCTCCTCCGGTTGCGGCTGTTCCGCCAACCCCGATCATTTCCCAGACCACTCAATCGGAAACTATTGTGACGACAGCTTCTGGCCTGCAGTATGTGGATTTGGAAGTCGGCACCGGAGCTACGCCCCAACCGGGTCAAACCGTGGTGGTTCACTACACAGGCACCCTCGAGGATGGCACCCAGTTCGACAGCTCTCGCGATCGCAACCGGCCTTTCCAGTTCAAGCTAGGTGTTGGCCAAGTGATCAAAGGCTGGGATGAAGGCATTGCCACCATGAAAGTGGGCGGTCGCCGCAAGCTGACGATTCCGCCGACTTTGGCCTACGGTGAGCGCGGTGCTGGTGGCGTCATTCCCCCCAATGCCACGCTGATCTTTGATGTTGAACTGATTCGCATTGCAGGCTAGAGCAACTCCCAAATCTGACTCTCGGCTGCTCGGCCGCTAACGAACTGCTGATACTGGAATCTTTCAGGTCAACAGTTTTTGTTGGATAGGTGTTTTTTAGGGATCACCTGCGATCGCAGTCAGATTTTCTTCAGCTTGGAGTTGTTCTAAGGAGCAGGGCTGAAGATCTAGTTCAAAGGTCTGGGCAAAAGCGCCTGCTACCTGCGATCGCACGACCTCTAGGCGCACGTCTGGACAAAACTCAACCAGACTGCCGACAGCGCGATCACTGATGCCACAGGGCACGATCGCTTCAAAGCCAGCTAGATCAGGGCAGACATTGAGGGCAAAGCCATGCAGGCTGATCCAACGACTGACTTGAATCCCGATCGCGGCTAGCTTTTTCCCCTCAACCCACACGCCAGTCAGTCCTTCAATCCGTTCGCCAGTCAGGCCATAGTTGGCCAGAACCAAGATCAGGACTGCTTCGAGCTGGCGTAGATACCAATGCAGATCGCAGCGATGGTGGCGCAAGTTCAGGATTGGATATCCAACCAGCTGCCCTGGCGCATGGTGGGTGACTTCACCCCCGCGTTCAATGCGATAGACCGGCGCTGGGGGATGCTGCGGATCAAACTTGAGATGGGCTAAGCTCGAACCCCGCCCCAAGGTGTAAACAGCCGGATGCTCGAGCAGTAGCAACACATCGGGGCGATCGGGGTTATTGCGGCGATTGTCCTGAAGTTGGCGTTGCCAAGCCCAAACTTGGGCGTAGTCTAAACAGCCGGCTTGCACCAGCCAAGCAGCACGAGCGGACACGAGCGGAAGGTCTGAGGCGGAGTTTGAGCAAGCAATTGTTTTGTTCGCCTTTCCTAGTCTAATCAATGATTTTGATACTGAGAAGAGGCGATCGCTCTTGCCTGCATCAATAATTGTCAACAGACACAAAGGTTCTTAACGCACTCTTTCCTATCAGTTACAGAGTGATAGGGTGGGGGTAGAAAACTTGTCTGGGAGGCGATTTATGAAGCTAGTCGTCCAGGGAACCAACATCGATGTCACTGCTGCAATTCATGATTATGTGCAGCAAAAGCTGGACAAAGCTGTTAGCCACTACCAGAGCTTCTTGACTGAGATTGATGTTCATTTATCTGTTGCTAAACATGCTAAATCGAATCCGCGTCAAACGGCTGAGGTCACCATTTATGCGAATGGCACGGTCATTCGAGCGGAAGAGTGCAATGAAAATCTTTACGCCAGTATCGATTTAGTTTCAGATAAAATTACTCGCCAACTGAAGAAATATAAGGAGGAACTCCGCGATCGCAAAGGTCAGCTCTCAACTGCAGAAACTGCTGATCAGCTCTCGGATGGTGCCCTCGTCACCGATTTGCTCAACGGCCGGCAGCCCGAACTTCCTCAGGACATTGTGCGAACGAAATACTTCGCTATGCCAGCCATGACCGTCGAAGATGCCTTGGCACAGCTACAACTAGTTGATCACGACTTCTATATGTTCCGCAATGCGGCGACGGGAGAAATCAACGTGATCTATGAGCGTAATCACGGCGGTTACGGTGTGATTCAACCTCGACCCGAAGGCAACTCAGAGAAGGCGGTAGTCGTGCGAAGTGAGGCAGTGCTCTAGTCTCAACTTGATCAACCCTTTTCTCACTCTCCGACAATCTGCGCCTGACAGTTCTGTCAGGCGTTTTCTTGTTGCCATTGTTGCTGAGCAACCGTCTGAATGTGGTGCAGTGCGATCTGTTGTGCTTGGGCGATCGCTCGACAATCTTCATACTCAGGCTGAACGGTGAGGGGCGATTGCGGATCACCAGCGACCTTCACCCGCACCTCTCCCCACGGTGTTTGCACGCGATCGCGGCGACGCGGCAAGACCCGACGCTGTTCTCTACGGAACCGCAGGCCAATGGTGGTGGTCTCTCGGAAGAGGATGGTTTCGCAGGCTGCCTGCTGATCGGGCTGACAAATGATCGTCAGCAGCGTCCCAAGCCGTCCCTTCTTCATTGTGATCGCCTGGCTAAAAACCTCCAGTGCTCCCTGAGCGAGCAACTGCTCACTGACGTAAGCCAACACCTGTGGGCTGCAATCATCAATTTGGGTTTCGATCACTTGAACCGTTTCTAGACTGCCTTCTGGACTTTGGGGCGTCATGACCAGATCGCTAGCGGTCCCAATCCAAAGCTTGAGCAAGTTAGGGATCGGCAGATCGTGGCTACCCGCCCCCCAGCCTGTCTTTTGGAGCTGGAGAGAGGGGGGTGGCCCAAAGGATTTTGCCAAGGTGACCGCGATCGCGGCCCCTGTCGGCGTGACTAACTCGCGCTCAATGCCATTGCTATAAACCGGCACCTGGCGTAGCTGCCAGAGCCTCAGCACGGCCGGAACAGGCACAGAAAGCTGTCCGTGGGCTGCTTTGACGGTGCCACCCCCCGTGGGCAGTGCCGAACAATAGACGGCTTCAATGCCCAGGTAATCCAACCCCAAGCAGGTCCCGACAATATCAACAATGGCGTCGGTGGCACCCACTTCGTGGAAGTGCACTTGCTCAGGCGTGACGCCATGAACTGCTGCTTCTGCGATCGCCAACTGTTGAAAAACCGCAATACTCCAGTCGCGGACGCGATCGGGCAAACCAGCAGCTTCAATCAGAGCGACAATATGAGAAAGATGGCGATGGGCATGTGGAGCTGCCTCGATCTGAACCTCGACGTAGGTTGCGGCCATCCCCTGCCGTAGCACTGGCGTTGCCACAAGCTGGTAGGGTTCGCTCAACGACAGTCGCTGCAACTGCTGCTCGAGGTAGCTGAGGGGAACGCCTGCATCCACAAGGGCACCCAAACACATGTTGCCAGCAATGCCAGTTGGGCAGTCAAAGTAAGCGATTTGAGTCATACGAGGGAAGGGACCATGGCGAAGCACTACCGCATTCATCCAGACAGCCCACAACCTCAGCAGATCGCCGCAATCGCTGAAGCCCTGCGTCAGGGGGCTGTCATTCTGTATCCAACCGATTCAGTCTACGCGATTGGTTGTGATGTCAAAGACCGTGCAGCGGTGCAACGGGTGCGCCGGATCAAGGAAATTGACAATGACAAGCCGCTGACCTTTATCTGTCCGTCTCTCTCCGTAGCCGCCCAATACGGCTGCATTAGCGATCGCGCTTTTCGCTTGATGCGCGAACTGGTGCCAGGGCCCTACACCTTTTTGCTGCCCGCGACGCCCGAGGTGCCGCGCGTGGTCATGAATCCCAAACGGCGGACCGCCGGTATTCGCATTCCCAACAACCCCATCTGCCAAGCCCTCTTGCAGGCGCTGGAAGGCCCAATCATCTCGACCTCGGCACATCTACAGCCCAGCGATCGCAAAGCTCCCTTAGCTTACGAACAAGGCCCCCATTGCCCGATCGCCCCCGCTGAACTGTTTGGGGAGGTCGATCGCCTCGTCGACATCACCATCGAGGTCGAACGCCAGGAGATGCGGATTCTCGGTGCCGATCCTGATTACCAAGTGTCAACTGTTCTCGACTTGACCGATGACTGGCCCTTGGTCCTGCGCCGAGGCTTGGGCTGGGAAGCCCTTGAACCGCTGGGTTTGCTGGTCGAAGCTTAGGCCCCAGCCAGCCTAAACCCGACCTCGCAGCATCTGAGACATTTCATTGGGCTTGCCAGATTGCGCCAGTGCAGTCTCCTCACTAATTTTGCCTTCGTTAAAGAGACGGAATAGGGACTGATTGCTGGTGCACATGCCGTCAAAGGTACATTTAGGAATTAGTTGCTCAACTTCCTCAAGTTCGCCGCGAATAATGTAGTCCTTGATCGCGTCAGTGTTAATCAAAATTTCGTGATAGGCAGTCCGCTTGCCGTGAATCGTGCGGCAGAGACCTTGCGCAATCACAGACACGAGCGACTCGGCCAAGGCAACTCGAACAGGCGGTTGTTCAGCGGGTTCAAACATATTGAGTACCCGCTCAATTGTTTTGACAGCGCTGTTAGTGTGCAGAGTAGCCATCACGAGGTGGCCGGTTTGTGCAGCTTTGAGAGCGGTATTGATCGTTTCGCGATCGCGCAGCTCACCCACCAAGATAATGTCAGGATCCTCACGCAAAGAGGCCCGTAGTGCTGCTTCAAATTGACGGGTATGAACGCCGACTTCCCGCTGCTTAATGAGCGATCGCTGACTTTGGTGAACAAATTCAATCGGGTCTTCGATGGTGATGATATTCTTCGCCATTTCCTGATTGATGAAATCAATCATGGCGGCCAGCGTGGTCGACTTGCCTGACCCTGTGGGGCCGGTGACCAGTACCAGTCCTTTGGGGTAGTAGCAGATGTCGCGGAAAACCGGCGGTAGGCTCAGCTCATCGAGGCTGAGAATGCGCAGCGGAATTAACCGCATCACCATCGAGGGACCTCGCAGCGACCCAAAGATGTTGATCCGTACCCGCGCAAAGTCGTACTGAGTTGCGCCGTCGAAGTCCAATCCCTGCTCAAATTCACGCACTTGCGCTTCGGTCAAAACCTCGCGCAGCCAGGCGTTAAAGGTAGCTGTGTCGGTGACTGGATAGGTTGTTTGCACAATTTCACCGCGATCGCGAAAACGCGGCACTTCCCCCACGCCAAGGTGGACATCCGAGTAATCGTGCTCGTAGGCCTGCCGCACAATTTCGGCAAGGGTTGGCTGATTGGCCGATCGTTGGGGCACGGCTGCTGGGGTTGCCGGGGAAGCGCTGACCTGGGTGACGGGCATCGCAGACAGTCCACCTGCACCAAAGGGAGGGGGAGGCGGTGGGAGTGGCAGGCGCGAGGTATCAGTCATGCAGAAGAACCCGAAAGCCGGATAAAAGCAATCTATATCCAGCTTGCCCCAGTTAAATGCGACAGCTGACAGCTTCAGGGCAGCTTAGCGTCGGGCAGAATCAGCATGGCATCGCCAAAAGAATAGAAGCGATACTGTTCAGCGATCGCCGTTGCGTAGGCTGACAAGAGACGATCACGCCCGATCAAGGCACTAACCAACATCATCAGGCTCGAACGTGGCAGGTGGAAGTTCGTGATCAAGCCGTCGATGATCTGCCAGCGATAGCCCGGATAAATGAACAAGTTGACGCGATCGCTCCCTGGTTTGAGTTCACCCGAAGCAGCGGCTCCTTCAATCGCTCGCACGCTGGTGGTACCAACTGCGATCACCCGGCCACCGGCCGCTTTGGTCGCCTGAATTTTCTCAACCGTAGCGGCTGGAACCATCATCCGCTCGCTATGCATCTCGTGCTGACGAATGTCCTCCACATCGACTGAGCGAAAGGTCCCAATACCGACGTGCAGGGTCACGGGAGCCGTGGCGATCCCCATGTCTGCCAAGGTTGTCAGCAACTCAGGCGTAAAGTGGAGGCCTGCAGTCGGTGCGGCTACTGCTCCGAGTTCGCGACTGTAGACCGTTTGATAGCGTTCAGGATCGCTGGCGGTGGTGTGGATATAGGGCGGTAGTGGCATTTCCCCGAGGGTTGCCAGCTGAGACCAAAATGCTTCGGCTTCGCCCCGAAAACGTAACCAACGCCCGCCCGTGGCCGGATCGCTCGCTTCCACGTCAGCAACCAGGAGAGGATCCTCAGGATTCGGCCCAAAGGCGATCGCTGATCCGGGTTTGAGACGTTTGCCCGGCTTGACGAGGGTGAGCCAATAGCCGGGTCCGTGTTCCTCGACTAGCAGCACTTCAACGGGCACGCCGGTCTCGATTTTTTGGCCGTAGAGTCGAGCAGGGATAACCCGCGTGTCATTGACGATCAACAAGTCTCCCGGGCGCAGAAGTTGCGGCAGATCGTAAAAATGCCGATGCCATAGTTGCTCGCGATCGGGAAAGACCGATAGGCGGGCATGGTCCCGAGGCTCCACGGCACTCTGGGCAATCCGGTCCGGTGGTAGCTCGTAGTCGTAGGCATCTAGATGCCAATCGGAGGGAGAAGGCTCGTTCACAGACAGCAGCTCGAAGGGGTGACGTTAAGACAGCGAATCCAAGCAATGAGCGATTGCAATCGCGATCCCGTGTCTCAGATAACAGATCTGAGTGGTGCGCTCGTTACAATCGTGCCATCGCTGCTGGCCTGCGTTGGTATGGTGTTTGCTTCTAACTTGACCGATGTGACCGCCGAGGCCCTGCTCTACGACTACCGTGAAGCGGCCAATCCCCTGGGGCAGCGCCTGATTGCGCGGGTTCCCTATCAAGACTGGGGTGCAGAGCTGCACCAAACTCCAGAGACGGCAATCATTCCGCTCGACCTTAGCGAAGCCTTGGGTTGCGAAGGGCCAGCAACCTCGCCCTCCCTGCTGGCGAACTTCGTCCATATCTTGCCGAATCAGGCGATTGAAACCACCGCGATCGCCACCAGCCAGATCTTTTATGTGTTGCGCGGACAAGGCGTGACCCGCGTTGCCGATCAGGAAATTGCTTGGACGGAAGGCTGCTGCTTAGCGTTGCCCGCCGATGCGATCGCCACCCACTACGCCCAGACAGACAGTGCCTTTTACTGGGTGCATGATGCGCCGCTCCTGCGCTACCTCGGTGTCAAGCCCGATCGCGCCCGCTTCCAACCCACCCTCTACCGCCGTCAAGATCTTGAGGCAACTCTGGCGGCGATCGCAGCCGATCCCCAATCCAGAAAGGCGAATCGCCTCAGTGTGTTGCTGGCCAACCAAAACTTTCCCCAGACGCGAACGATCACCCACACAATTTGGGCAATGTTTGGGTTGCTGCCACCCGATGTGGTGCAAGCCCCCCACCGCCATCAATCCGTGGCGCTGGACTTGATTCTGGATTGTCAGCCCGGTTGCTACACCCTGGTGGGAACCCAGCTAGATGAGCGTGGGCAAATTCGCAATCCGGTGCGGGTCGATTGGCGACCTTACTCCGTGTTTGTGACTCCGCCGGGCTACTGGCATGCCCACTACAACGAGTCAGGGCAGGAGGCTCATCTGCTGCCGATTCAAGATGCGGGCCTGCACACCTATCTGCGGACCCTTGACATTTTGTTTGCCCGTCACAACGGCCAGATCTCGGACGAGGCGGCTTAGGCTAGCAGTGCTTGAATGTGATCGCTGGTCAGGGCTTCCACACCCTCGATAACGCAGTCTGCGCCCGCTTCTGTCAGCTGTTGGGCATAGCGATCGCGATCGCTGGCAGTCTCTAGATGCGGGGGCAAAACACCGACGGCATACCAAGGGCGATCGCTTGCTTCGTAGCGGGCACGCCGCACCGTCAAAATATCAGCGACCGTGTCGCCGGCGTAGATGGCAGGCAGGTGGGGATTGGTTGCGAGCTGCTGGGCGGCTGTGATCAAGCCGGTCGGGTTGGGTTTATCCGGTGCATCGCCCATGGCAATCAGCACGGTGGGTGTAATGCCCAGGCGTTGTTCCAGTACAAAGCGGGCGGAAGCGGGGGTTGCTCCACTGAAAAAGCCCCAAGCAATTCCAGCGCGACTCAAGGACTGCAGATAATCAGCAGACATCAGCAAGGGTTCATCGCAGATGTAGCCATCCCATGCGGCTGGCCTATCTGGCTGCTTGCCTCGGTAGCGCACTTGAAAAAAGGCGACGATCGTCTCGTAGTCCAAGGCGAGGGTGTTGCGATCGCGTCCCTGACTTTCGTAGTAGCGATAGATCAATTCCTCGGAGGCTTTCCAGTCGTTGTTCCAACTGCCTTCGCCCTTGAGGCGATCGATATCCGCTGGAGTAGGGCGGTACCCTCCATCCGTGAAATGCTCGACCGTGTCGGCCAACGCCCGCCGATAGGAACGGCTGACATCGCGCACGACGCCGTCAATATCAAACACCGCGATCGCCCAAGGCTGTGTCACAGTACTGCTCTCCATCCGTTTCTCTATGGTGCGCGATCGCGTGGTGGACTCTTGTCACTGACCTGGACAGCCGCGCTCTTTTTGATAGGATAAAAGACGGCCCATTGGCTCTTAGGTGTCAAAGTGAGCCGATCTGGGGAATGCCCAGTCACCTTGTGAGTTCAGTCTCGGGTTTATTGCCGGTCAGCACGTCTGCTCAGCAATACCCCATCGCTGCCAACGGTGAACAACAAGGATTCCCGATCCTTGCCTGGCGATCCATTCCCTGGCCCATGGGCAACGGGTAGTTGTCAATCCCTGCTGTCGCCTCGCTTCAGGCAGAACTGAGTTCACTCCGTTGCTGCTGAACTGGCTCTAGTAGGACCCGACTCGGAAAACTCTGAGTCAATGCTGCACCCTGATCAGGATTGATCCGGTGCAAGCTCTAAGGTGATAGGTACGTCAGCCAAGCATGGCTGGGAGGTCGGATTGTCCAGGTTTACGATCAAAATTCTTTGGCTGAACGAAAACGTTGCGATCGCAGTTGATCAAGTCGTTGGTAAAGCAACCAGCCCGTTGACGGCCTACTATTTTTGGCCGCGCCATGATGCTTGGGAACAGCTGAAAACCGAGCTCGAAAGCAAGAGCTGGATCACGGAAGCAGAACGGGTTGAACTGCTCAACCAAGCAACCGAAGTGATCAACTACTGGCAAGAAGAAGGGAAAGGCAAGCCGTTGGCTCAAGCTCAGGCACGCTTCCCAGAACTCGTCTTCACCGGCAGCAATTAGTCAGCGCGCTCGCTGTAATGAATTGAAAGGGTCCTGGATCGCTGATTCAGGACCCTTTTTGCTGGAAGCGATCGCAGAGAAGATGATCTAGCCGCTGGATCTCTGGCTTGAGAAATCCAGCGGTGGTTGCCATAGCCTCTAGCGGGCAGACCGTTGCGATCGCACGTTTCTTTTTCGTGGCTTTTGCTTTGCGCAGGGCACCACGGAAAGGCGTGAGTCCGGCATTAGCCGCTTTGACCACAGCCGGATCGGTATCCCGGAGAGCTTGGCGCAGCAGGGGCAGAACCTTGGGCGATCGCCAGTCACTCAGGGATTCAACAACCGCGAGACGAACGGCTGCACTGGGATCCCGCCCCAATTCAGTTAGGACCCGCAGAATGGGTGCAGTCTGTTGAGGCGAACTGCTGCTGGCGATCGTTCCGAGCGCAAGAGCCGTATTAGCGCGGGTTTGTTCATCGCGATCGCGGGCTTGTTGGAGGATGTCCTCCAGAGCGACGCCAGTCGTGCTGGGTAAGATGGTGCTTCCCAAGTCCAGGGGAAGTGCAACGGCGGCAGGGGGCTCCGCAATCGCGGCGGTTCCGGGGGGCTCAATCTCAGCCGACTGGTGCTGGACTGGCACTTCCGGCTGCAGTGCTTGTGTCAAGCGTTGCTCAAGATTGTGGGTGCATTGCTGCAGGGCAAGAATTTGCTCGCGCTGTTGGCTGATCTGCGTCTCAAGGCTGTGAGCGGTGGCGCTATGGCGGGCGAGTTCCGCTTGGCGATCGCTCTCCACTGTGGCCAAGCTAGTCTGCAGGCTGCTGATCTGAGCTTCCAGCTCCCGCTTTTGGGCTTCAAGGCTGCCAAGATTCGAGTGAGCGGTGGCGAGCGTGGCTTGTAGGCTACTGATTTGTGCTTCTAGGGAGCTGACCGCAGCGTGATGACGCCGGCCTTGATCGTTCAGTTCATCAGTGAGTCGCTGATCTTGGCGTTGCAGATCTTGCGTGAGGCGTTGCTTGCTCTGTTCAGCTTGCTGGAGCCGAGGCCAGAGAATTGCCGTAGCTCCGCCAGCACCAACGACTAGCCCAACAACAACACCTGCGATCGCACTCATCAGCGCAGCCTCTTCTCTGACATCTAAGGATCTGACCCAATTATGCGACTTGGTCGATTGCGGACAAAAGACTGTAGTGCTTAGGGGGTCTCCGCTGGTGCTATGGCATGCCCCGGCGATCGCACAAACTGGGTTCTACAAGGCGGTTTGCTGAGCCCAATTCCAGCGACTCAACGAGATGCAAAACAGTCCTGATCCTGTAGACAAGGCATAAATTTTTGCAACAAGATCAGCCCTCAATCGGGGGGATTCAATGAACTTTTATAACGGCAGTCCAAGTGGCTGCGATCGCGTAGCAGCAGCACTTCTACAATACTTGCGGCTCTTTCTGCCTGATTGGTTCTCTACAGGAGATTGCAATGTCTGGTGACTTTGCTGCTGCCTTCTTGCCGACCATTTTTGTGCCGCTCGTGGGTTTGGGTTTACCTGCAGTCCTCATGAGCTTGCTCTTCACTTACATTGAGTCGGAAGCCTAGAGGCTCTGGCTATCACTGCACTATTGTCCTATTCGGAGTTCTGCAATGGCCCAAGACGTGATTGCAAATGGTGGCACGCCTGAGATTGGCGACCTAGCGACGCCGACCAACTCTTCCCCGTTTACCCGCACCTTTATCAACGCGCTGCCGATCTATCGTCGCGGCCTTAGCTCAACCGCCGCGGTCTGGAAATCGGTATGGCTCATGGCTTCTTGCTCTACGGGCCGCTCAGCATTTTGGGCCCTCTGCGCAATACCGAAACGGCAGGTTCTGCTGGCCTGTTGGCAACTGTTGGCTTGGTGGTGATTTTGACGGTGTGCCTGTCGCTCTACGGCAATGCCGGATCGGGCCCTTCAGCGGCTGAAAGCACCGTGACCACTCCGAATCCGCCCCAAGAACTGTTCACCAAAGAGGGCTGGAGCGAGTTCACCAGCGGTTTCATCCTCGGTGGCTTGGGCGGCGCTTTCTTCGCCTTCTACCTGGCTTCGACCCCCTACGTGCAACCTCTGGTCAAAATCGCCGCTGGCGTTTGGTCGGTGCACTAAGTCCGATCTGATTAATTCCACCTCGTTCCTTACAAGATGCAGCGAGTCCTCATTTGGGGGCTCGTTTTTTTGCGTTGCGATCGCAGTCGCTCTGGCTGGATGCTGGTGTGAGTCTTGCCAGAAAAATTGCCATTGACTGAGGATGATGAAGATCCAATGAGATCTCCCAATTTCTGGCAAAGAGAGGCAGGGTAGCCCCTCCATGACGATAGTTTTCAGAAAAATTGATTCCTGCAGCCGCGATCGCAGTGGGTAAAACTCGCCGGTTTTAACCCGGCTCGGAGGCTGCTCAGGTCAGGAAAAAGTCCTAATTATTTTGCTGATGATTGTAGAGGCGATCGCGCTAGAAGCTGCCTTGCCCCCAGAGACAGCGCACCCCGAGAGCTGCCACTCCGATCGTAATGGCCCAGCGATCGCGGCGCTGCAGTTGCAGATCGTGCCAAGGAACACGGTGGCGACTCGGAGTTGTGAATCCGCGCACCTGCATGCTGGCCGCAATTTGCTCCGCCCGTAGCAAGAGATTTTGCAAAACCCGCTCAGCGACCAAAAGCCAGATCTGTAATCCGCGCCGCCACCCCAATTGCTTCCAATCGATTGCGCGAGTCGTGACCGATCGATAGAGACTTTGGATCTCTTCGAGCACCAATGGCAAGAAGCGAAGCCCGAGGGTCAGCGCCAGCGAAATTTCAGTGATGGGGAGACTCCAGCGTCGCAGCGGAGCTAGATAATCCTCGATCGCAGCAGTGATCTCTTCCGGTGTCGTTGTCAGTAGGTAGAGCGTGGTGCCGTAGAGCAGCGTGAAAATCAGGGTGCTGGTGCGGATTGCAAGGCTGAGTGATCGCTGCGTGACCCGTAGATTGCCCCAGCTCCAGAGGTCGAAGCGGTAATCACTCGCTGGCGGTAGCGTCAGACCGGATTCAGGTCGATAGGACTGCTGAGTCAGGAGCTGGCCATCAGGCAGCACGGCTGTCAGGGCAAATAGCAGACCCGCCAGTATCAAGAGCCAGCCCATTTGCTGCCGCCAAACGCGCAGAGGAATACGAGCGCTGAAAGTCAGCAGCAACAGTGCCACTACCAAGCCAATCCGCCAGAGAGGACTCGCCAAAATTGGGCTGAGCAAGAACAGCATCAGCCAACCCAACTTCACTCGGGGATCGAGGCGATGCAGCCAAGTCACCGGCTGCTCGAGATATAACCCCAACGGCAGCGATCGCAGTAAATCCATTGCAGCAGTTTAAACGCGAGTCGCTCGATTGGCGCCGCGCTCTAGTTCCCGCGATTTTTTGCCCCGCCAGAAGAGGCGAATTGGGGTGCCGCTGAAGCCGAGGCTTTCCCGGAACTGGCGCTCAATGTAGCGGCGATAGGATTCGCCAAACAGCTTGGGATCGTTGACAAACAGGGTGAAGCTAGGCGGCTGGGTGGTGACTTGGGTGCCGTAGTAAATTCGACCCTGACGACCTTGACGTGTGGTAGGTGGTGTTCGCCAAGCGATCGCATCACCCAAGACTTCATTGATTACGGAAGTGCCGACGCGGCGACGGTGCTGCTCCACCACGGTGTTGACTTGATCGAGAATCTTCTCAACCCGCTGACCGGTCAGCGCACTGACGAAAATCATTGGGGCCCAGTCGAGGAAGTAGAGGCGATCGCGCAGTTGCCGTTCCACCTCGTAGATGGTGCTGGAGTCTTTTTCGTGGGCATCCCACTTGTTGACGACGATCACGCAAGCACGGCCATCTTCTTCGATCCGACCTGCCAGTTTTTGATCCTGATCGGTGACGCCGTCCAGCACATCGATCACCAGCAGGCAGACATCGGCGCGACGAATCGCTTTAAAGGAGCGGTTGATGCCAAAGAATTCGGGGCCATAATCGACCCCACGTTTGCGGCGAATCCCTGCCGTGTCAACGAGGCGATAGCGCTGATCATTGCGCTCAATCACCGTGTCGATCGCATCGCGAGTGGTGCCCGCGATCGGGCTGACGATCGCCCGCTGTTCGCCCAAAAAGGAGTTGAGCAGACTGGATTTACCGACATTGGGACGACCGACGATCGCGACTCCGATTTCGGTTTCGTCCCCAGCTGCTTCATCCGCCGGGGGCAATAGTTCCAAAACGCGATCGAGCAGTTCGCCCGTGCCGCTGCCGTGGATGCTGGAAATTGGTAGCGGCTCACCAAAGCCTAAGCTCCAAAATTCCGCCGCTTGGGCCGCGCCTTTATCCGGCGATTCGCATTTGTTCACTGCCACCACGATCGGGCGATTTTGATGGCGCAGCCAGTCAGCAATTTCGTTATCCGCCGCTGTTAAACCGGCCTGGCCATCGACGACTAAAACGGCGAGAGCCGCTTCTGCTAGTGCTAACTCAGCTTGTTCGCGGATCAGGGGCAAAAATTCGGTGTCATCATCAAAGACAAGACCGCCGGTATCAACCACCGTAAAATCGCGATCGCACCAAAACGCTTCTTGGTATGTGCGATCGCGGGTGACACCAGGTTCATCGTGGACGATCGCTTCGCGGCTGCCGGCCAAACGATTGACTAACGTAGATTTCCCAACATTCGGTCGGCCAAGAATGGCGACAATCGGCAGCGGCATAACAACTTACTTACATGCAAACCTTCATTCTAGTCATCCCACTCCGGGCTCGGTAAGTTGCAAGAGAGCGGCCTCCATTGCTTCCACAGTGGTCGTTGCAGTGCCAAACACCCGCACCACAAGGCTGGCGGCCAAATTGCCAAGCACTGCTGCCTCCCAGAAATTCGCACCGGATACCAAAGCCAGCGTTAGGGCAGCAACGACTGTATCGCCCGCGCCAGTCACATCAAACACGTCGGTGCGGTTAAAAGCTGGAATGTGGTGCTGTTCGCCGTCCGCTTCAAACAAGCTCATGCCCTCTTCGCCGCGGGTGATCAAGACGGCTTTTGCGCCGGTTTTCTGGAGTAGATCTTGCCCAGCCCGTTGGAGATCCGCCGCATTCGCGATCGCATAACCGACTGCTAACTCTGCTTCCGGCAGGTTGGGCGTAAATAGGGTTGCCCCCCGAAAGCGATCGAGATCCACTTGCGCATCAATGACCAGACGTGGAGCTGCTGCGATCGCACGAATCACAGGATCCGAGAGAACGCCATCGCCATAGTCAGAGCCAACGACTGCATCGACGCGATCAATTTGCTCAGCAATGTAGTGGGCCAGAGCTTGTTGGTGGTGTTGCGATGGTGGCTCATCCGACTTGCGATCGAGCCGCACAATCTGCTGCGTCACGGATTGACGAGCATGGCCTGAAATCCGCGTCTTCGTGACCGTGGGGCGTTCTTCTTCGACCAGAATGCCTTGGGTATTGATCTGGACGGCCTCAAAAATCGATCGCAGGGCACGACCCTGCTCATCATCTCCGACCAGGCCAACCGCCAGTACTTGAGCGCCGAGGCTGGCACAGTTATAGATTGCGTTGGCTCCTCCCCCAGGAATGCGCCGCGTTTCCTCATGCCGCAAAATCGCGACGGGTGCTTCGCGCGATAACCGCTCAACCCGACCGGTCAGAAATTCATCCAGCGTCAGATCGCCGACCACCATCACTTTGGCTTGGCGGAAGCAGTGCAAGAGGCTAATCAAGCGATCGCGCTCCTGCATTAACTGAGACTGAAATGTCGGGTCCAGACGCATCACCGCCTTCCATGCTGGCTACCTATTGTGGCGGAGAACGGTCCCCTCAGCCGGCTGCAGGTGGTGGAACGGAACAACTTGAGGACTCCGGTGGCACAAATTCAAGGTTGACGAGCTTCAGTTCAGTCCGACCCGTTAGAGGATAGGGCTGCTTTTCAAGGGCAGCGATCGCCTGCTGATTGAGGATTGCGTAGCCACTACTGACCAAGGTTTGTGGGGGCTCTAGGGCTTTCCCATTGGCTCCGACTAGGACGGCAAACTGGGCCGGTTTTACTTGCTCAAAGCAGCGATCGCTCTCAGGCAGCGGCAGCTTAATCGCGATCGCCTGGTTGGGGATCTTGAGATCGGGATAGTTCGTTTGCAGCGCTGCGACAAACTCCCCGAGCTTGCCAAAACCCAAGCTGGCGTCTGTACCTTCTGGGTTGAAGGCGTAGAGTTTCTCATCAACTGCCGGCGTATCGGCTGGAGCCGACTGGGGCGTCGATTCCGCTGGTGTTGGAGCAGGGGTATTGCTCACTGGTGGCGCGGGCGGTGGCGTCTCGTCAGCGACGGGCGGGGGCGGCAACTGGGTCGGTGGCTCAGTGGGGGTTGGTAGGTTGAGTTCTGGGAGAACCAGGGGAGAGGGCGGCGGCGGCAGCACCATCGGCGACATCAGGGCTGACAGATCCGGCAGGCCACTAAAAGGGGCGACCGGGCGACTGGGGATCGAAGGACTGGCAGCCGCGCCACGCAGCGATTCTGGTAGCCGCGCAAACTCTGCTACTGTCAGAGCGCGAGTTTGTACCGGCTCGCGCTTGGGCTTCGCAGGAGCAGGGTCAGACAGGTAAGGGAAGAGCGTGAAGAAGACCGCATGGGCGCCCACCGAAAGCAAAATGGCGATCGCAAACGGATTGCGCAGCCAGCGCCATCGATCGGGTGCCGGCAGAGGAGCAGCCTCCAAGGAACGAGACGGCGCAGCAGTCATAGGCCAGTAGAGGAAGCGATCGCAGGGGAGACAGTGGGCCAATCCTATCCCGAGGATGCAGAAGGCTGTCGGTCTGCGAGATCACGATAGGACAGTTCTGGGAGTGGATTGAGCGATCGCTAAAAGTCTGACGGCGATCGCCAGGTACGGAGGAATGTTGGTCTCAGAACTCGGCAAATCCCAGCAGAACAGCGATAATCAACCCGATCTCGGGTTCTGTTGCCCGTGCGATCGCTGGGCGTTGGGGCAGAATCCCTAGGCCAGTCACGCTTCTTTTTTAGGATTAGCCGTAGTGGTTATGCCGGGTTTGCTCGATCTTCCGCGACTATTGGCTGAGCGATGGCGAGGGCTTGGGCGGGGCTTGATCGCCTGCTGCCTGCTGTTGGCCTTGTCGGCTTGCTCAGCCATGCCCAGTGCTGATGCCAGCGAAGCAGAACTAGCGGCCATTTTGGCTCAACTGCCCGATTCATCAGTACCTACGGGACCCAACCCGTTTAAAACCCCGTCGGTGCCCCGTAACATCCTGCCGTCCCGTCCTGCCAATGCTGACTCGCTCGGCCCCGTCTGTCAGGCGATGCAACCGGCGATCGGACGCGAGGCTTACAGCATGGCCAATTTCAAGCCCGATGTACGCTCGGCTTGGGCTCATCCCACCAACTTCGGCGATCGTGCCGCGGTCGATCGCAATGGCCAGCCCGTCGATAACCGGATCAGTTTGATCGTCTTGCATGAAACCGTGGCTTCCGCTGACTCTGCCATTAACTTCTTCCAGACCCCCCATCCTCGCGATGAGGATCAGGCTAGCTATCATGCGCTGATTCGCCGCAATGGAACGATTGTTTACACGGTGCCTCCAGAGAAGCGAGCCTTTGGTGCCGGCTCTTCCAGTTTTCGGGGCGAAGCTGTGCGATTTAATCCCAAACTGCCGGGCTCGGTCAACAATTTCTCGCTCCATGTCAGCCTTGAATCGCCAGCCGATGGCCGTGATAATCGCCGGCGACACAGTGGTTACACGGCTCGACAGTACGACTCGTTGGCCCTGCTTGCCCAGCAGTGGATGACAACTTATACAATCCCCGGCGATCGCATTACCACCCATGCAGCTGTGGATAGAAGTGGGTCACGCATGGACCCGCGTAGTTTCCAATGGGCGCGTTTGGCTCAGCGGTTGCAGCTATTAAATGAGGGCACGATTCCAGGCTGTGGGGACTCCGCTGTCAGCGCCGCTCAATTGCCTGCCAGCCCCAATTGAGAGGGGCGATCGCCGAGGGCCAGAGCGTCAACGTCAGCCTGCGAAAAGATTGGCCCAGCCTTTGTTTTGCTGAATGTTCCCGCCATTCGTTAAATCAGTTGGTGAGATTTGAGATCCCTGACAGAGCGATCGCTAATCTCTGAACTAAATGCTCATGCTTGCTTAGCTTTCCCCCAAGCCTTCACCTCACTTGTACAGGAGGGGTATATGACCTCCGTTCGTGTTCGCATTCATCATCAAAAAGGTCAACAGCCAAGCTACCTTGGCCATATTTTTCAAGGCGATCGCCTGCTGGCGGTTGTCAGTGGACGGACTGAATTAGAAACCTCGCGTCAAGCAGAAGTCTGGCTGAACCAGCAGCTCTCCCCAGCCCTGATGTAGTCATCCCGATTGGGGCTCTGTGCGATCGCATCCTTTGGCTGTGCCTGCGAGCCGTTTCAAAGCAGTCTGGGCCTGGGGTGCGATCGCATTCTGTCGAGCCTAGGACGATCGGATTTCTCTGGCTGAGCTAGTCCTCAAACCCCAAAGCTCCGCAGCATTATCGATCACGGCCCTTGAGTTTATCTGAAGAAGGCTGTCGATTCTCGGGGATCTTTCTACGCTGAAGGGGAAATTCGCGCAGCCTTCGCGGGGATGTCTTCATGGCTCAATCCACCACTTCCGAGACCCACACCAGAGATCTCGATCGGGATTGCACCACCCTGTCGCGCCATGTTCTCGAACAGTTGCAAAGCTTTAGCCCCGAAGCTCAAGACCTTGCGGCGTTGATGCAGCGCATTGGCCTTGCCGCTAAGCTAATCGCCCGTCGCCTCAGCCACGCGGGGCTGGTGGATGATGCCCTCGGTTTCACGGGGGAAATCAACGTCCAGGGCGAAGCCGTCAAACGGATGGACGTCTACGCTAACCAAGTTTTCATCTCAGTTTTTCGGCAGAGTGGCTTGGTCTGTCGGCTGGCTTCCGAGGAAATGGAGAAGCCCTACTACATTCCTGAAAATTGCCCGATCGGTCGCTATACGCTGCTCTACGACCCTTTAGATGGCTCGGCCAACGTCGATGTCGATCTCAACGTCGGTTCCATTTTTGCGGTGCGGCGTCAAGAGTTCTACGACGAGTCCCATGAAGCCAAGGATCTTCTGCAGCCAGGCGATCGCCAAATTGCTGCGGGCTATGTCCTCTATGGGGCCAGCACCTTGCTGGTCTACAGCATGGGTCAGGGCGTCCATGTTTTTGTACTGGACCCCAGCTTAGGTGAGTTTGTCCTCGCGCAGTCCGACATCCAGCTCCCGAACTCGGGTCAGATCTACAGCGTCAATGAAGGGAACTTTTGGCAGTGGCCCGAGGGCTATCGCCAGTACATCCGGGAAATGCATCGCCGCGAAGGCTACAGCGGCCGCTATAGCGGAGCGTTGGTAGCTGACTTCCATCGCATTTTGATGCAGGGTGGTGTGTTTCTCTATCCCGAAACCGTCAAGAATCCCACTGGCAAGCTGCGACTGCTCTACGAAGCAGCACCGATGGCCTTTCTGGCTGAACAAGCAGGCGGCAAGGCCAGTGACGGCCAGAAGCCTATCCTCTTGCGCCAACCCCAAGCCCTGCACGAGCGGTGCCCGCTAATTATCGGTAGCGCCGCAGATGTGGACTTTGTCGAAGCCTGCTTGGCTGAGTCGGTGCCCTAACCACCGCTGACTTTGCTCTTCTCGTCCTTCCCTCAACTCGATCCTGATGACTCCCAAACTGCTTGAGAACCCGCTTCGCATTGGACTCCGCCAAGACAAAGTCCCTGAACCGCAAATCCTCGTCATCTTTGGGGCCACCGGCGACTTAACCCAGCGCAAACTGGTGCCTGCCATCTACGAGATGCACCTCGAACGGCGTTTGCCGCCAGAACTGACGATCGTGGGGGTGGCTCGGCGCGACTGGAGCGATGACTATTTCCGAGAGCACCTTCGCCAAGGGGTTGAACAGTTTGGCGGCGGCATTCAAGCAGAGGAAGTTTGGAACACCTTTGCACAAGGCCTCTTCTTTGCGCCGGGCAACATTGATGACCCCCAGTTTTATCAAACCCTTCGCGATCGCCTTGCGAATCTGGATGAGCTGCGCGGCACGCGGGGCAATCGCACTTTTTACCTCTCGGTCGCACCCCGTTTCTTTGGTGAAGCTGCAAAACAACTCGGGGCAGCCGGAATGCTTGCCGATCCAGCTAAAACGCGGCTGGTCGTCGAAAAACCTTTTGGCCGCGATCTCAGCTCCGCTCAGGTGCTGAATGCCATCTTGCAGAACGTTTGCCGCGAAAGCCAGATCTATCGGATTGACCATTACCTCGGCAAAGAAACAGTTCAAAACCTCTTAGTTTTCCGGTTTGCCAATGCCATTTTTGAGCCGCTCTGGAACCGGCAATACATTGACCATGTCCAAATCACGGTGGCTGAAACTGTGGGGTTGGAAGGGCGAGCTGGCTACTACGAAACTGCTGGTGCTCTGCGGGATATGGTGCAAAACCACTTGATGCAGCTCTTCAGCCTGACGGCGATGGAGCCGCCAAACTCTCTAGGTGCTGACGGTATCCGTAACGAAAAGGTCAAGGTGGTGCAAGCCACACGGCTGGCGGATATCGACGATCTCAGTTTGTCTGCGGTGCGGGGGCAGTACAAAGCGGGCTGGATGAATGGCCGCTCTGTGCCCGCCTATCGGGATGAGGAGGGAGCGGATCCCCAGTCGTTTACGCCCACCTATGTCGCCATGAAATTGCTGGTCGACAACTGGCGCTGGCAGGGAGTGCCGTTCTATCTACGGACGGGTAAACGGATGCCCAAAAAGGTGACGGAGATTGCCATTCAGTTCAAAACCGTGCCGCACTTGATGTTCCAGTCAGCCACCCAAAAAGTGAATAGTCCCAACGTCTTAGTGCTGCGGATTCAGCCCAATGAAGGCGTGTCCTTGCGCTTTGAAGTGAAAACACCGGGTTCCTCGCAACGGACGCGATCGGTGGATATGGACTTCCGCTACGACACGGCTTTTGGCTCCCCCACCCAAGAGGCCTATAGCCGCCTGCTGGTGGACTGCATGCTCGGCGATCAGACGCTGTTCACCCGCGCTGATGAGGTTGAAGCGTCTTGGCGGGTTGTGACGCCGTTACTCGAATCTTGGGATGACCCGCGCCAAGCCGCTGGCATTTCTTTTTACGAAGCTGGCACTTGGGAGCCGGCAGAGGCGGAGCAGTTGATCAACCGTGATGGTCGCCGTTGGCGTCGTCTCTAGGATCCCTGCAACCCAGCTCAATTCTTCTGGAGATGTTTGATGACGACCGCTACTCCCCTCCTTTCGCTCCAAAAACCAACGCCAATCGCGCTGGCTGAAATTGAAGAATCCCTCAGTCAGCTCTGGGCTAACCAGCAGCACAGCGGAGCGGGTGCCTTGGTCTCGCGGGCGGCCACCTTCAGCATCGTGGTCTATGAACCCGAGGAGTTCCAACAGATTCTGGCGGCTCTGGGTCTGTACCATGGGCACCTTGATGGATTGCATGGTCCGATGACTCGCGCCGCGATCGCCCAAGCCCAGACACAATTCGGGCTCCCCTCGACGGGGCGACCTGACAGCGCCACCTTCAAAGCCCTCCGGCAGGCCTACCAAGCCCTGAAGCACTCGCCAAGCTTGACCAATCAGGATCTGCGCGGTGCGGTGCTCAGCAATGTGATTGCGACGCAGAACCCCTGTCGGATCGTCAGCCTCTGCCCCACCCTCGAGGGTGATCGCCCAATTAGTGCTGAGGTTTCGGCCTACTGTCCGATCACTTCAGCCAAGCAGGCTTCACTGATCTGCTGCGAAGCTGTCACCCTGCGGGGCTCGCAGGCAGAGATGGAAGCGATCGGTACGTTTGTCAGCGAGCTATTGCTGCCAGGCTTACCCCGATATGTCTGGTGGAAAGCGACACCGAATCCCGAGCAGTTGCTCTTTCAGCAGTTAGCCAATTCTTGCAACTGCATGATTTTCGACTCGTCCTACTTCAGCGATCCCGAAGCTGAATTTCTCCGCTTCCAAGATCTAATTGACCAAGAAACCTACATCGCCGATCTCAACTGGCACCGCCTTGCGGCTTGGCAAGAACTTACTGCTGCGGCCTTTGATCCGCCAGAGCGTCGTGATGGGTTGCTGGAAGTCGATCAACTGGTGATCGACTACGAAAAAGGTAATCCCGCCCAAGCCTTGATGTACATGGGTTGGATTGCCAGTCGCTTGGGTTGGCAACCGGTGAGTTACCGCTGTGAAGGCGGTGAATACGATCTCCGCCAAATTGAGTTCCGGACCGAGGATGATCGCATGGTCAAGGTCGAGTTGGCGGGGATTCCTGTCGGCGATCCGGGTTTAGTCTTGGGTGATCTGATTGCCCTGCGCCTGACGTCCGAAAATCCTGATGCCGACTGCTGCACGATTCTCTGTTCGGAGACAACGGGTTGTATGCGAATGGAGGCAGGTGGTGGTGCTCAATCCTGCCGCACGGAGCAGGTCGCTCCACCCTCTAACGAAACTTCAGAATCGCTACTGGCCATGCAGATGCAGCGCTGGGGACGAGATGCTCTCTACGAGGAAAGCCTAGCGGTAATTGCGGTAGCACTCCGGCAACGCACCCACGCCTAAGTTGCAAGCCGCTTTGCCAGTGTTAACTGCCTGAGTTGCAGCACCACAAAAAAGGGGTCTGCTTGCAGACCCCCTTTTACTGTCAGTGAATGAGCATTAACTCTCGGTGCTTAGAACAAGCCGAGGGTCAGCGACTTATCGATCGGTAACGCTGCACCAATTCCGAGGTAGAGGGTAAAGACCGTACCAAACAGGAAGACAGCCGTTGCGATCGGGCGACGGAAAGGATTTTGGAACTTGTTGACGCTTTCGATGAACGGAATTGCAATCAAGCCCAAAGGAATCATGGACTGCAGGACGATGCCCAGCAGCTTATTCGGGACGATCCGCAGGATCTGGAAGACGGGGTAGAGGTACCACTCCGGCAGAATTTCCAGCGGGGTCGCGAAGGGATCAGCCGGTTCACCCACCAAAGCTGGATCCAGAACTGCCAAGCCGGTCAGGCAGGCGATCGTTCCCAGAATCACCACTGGGAACATGTAGAGCAAATCGTTGGGCCAAGCGGGCTCGCCATAGTAGTTATGGCCCATACCTTTGGCCAGCTTTTGGCGCAGAATCGGATCGCTAAGATCCGGCTTCTTCAAGATGGACATGATGCGTGCTCTCCTTGGGAAGGTCTCGTTCGAGTCAGTAGAGAGGAGAAAGGCGCTGACCGTTTTAACCAGCGCCAAACCCAAGCTTGTTTGCCCTTAGAGGGGACCAGAGATGCCTTGCTTCCGGATCATCAGGAAGTGAAGCAGCATAAACACTGCAATCAGCCAAGGCAAGACAAAGGTGTGGAGGCTGTAGAAGCGGGTCAGAGTTGCCTGACCGACGCTTTGGCCGCCCCGCAGTAGTTCAACCATGGCAGACCCAACCACCGGAATCGCTTCGGGAACACCCGAGACAATTTTGACGGCCCAGTAGCCGACTTGGTCCCAAGGCAGCGAGTAGCCGGTCACCCCGAAGGTCACGGTGATCACTGCCATGACGACGCCAGTGACCCAGGTCAATTCGCGAGGGCGTTTGAAACCACCAGTCAGATAAACACGGAAAACGTGCAGAATCATCATCAGCACCATCATGCTGGCAGACCAGCGGTGGATGGAGCGGATCAGCCAACCGAAGTTGACTTGGTTCATGATGAATTGCACGGAGCTATATGCTTCAGCAACCGTCGGCTTGTAATAAAACGTCATTGCAAAGCCGGTGGCAAACTGAATGAGAAAACAAGTTAACGTAATCCCGCCCAGACAATAGAAGATGTTGACGTGGGGAGGAACGTACTTGCTGGAAACGTCTTCAGCGATCGCTTGGATCTCTAGACGCTCCTCGAACCAGTCGTAGACCTTCGACATGAATCCGCAAGTTCCTAGTGATGCTTACGAAAAAATGTAACACAGTCAGCTGAGCGGATCCGTGGCAAAACAGCGCGGCTCCGGCTAGGTTTGAGCTGTTGGAACAGCCTGCCAACAGCCGTCTGAACTCGGTTCTGCTAGGGTACGCCCCTCCAGCTCAGCAGAATGCTCTAATGCTTAACATCCTGAAAGGTTTGTAAATTTCTGTTAATGATCCAGCCATTTCTGAAGCGATCGCTCCTTTGGCTCACGCTGTTGTTCTGGTTTGCGACAGCGACGCCGGCGTTGGCCCTGACGGAAGAGCAGAAACTGTTCAATGAGGCCTGGCGCATTGTCAACCAGTCCTACGTCGATCCCAGCTTTAACCACAGCAACTGGTTCCAGTTGCGCGAGAAGATTCTGAAAAAGCCGCTGGACAATCGGGATCAGACCTACACCGCGATCGAAGGTTTGCTAGCCAAACTAGATGACCCATTTACGCGGTTGCTACGGCCAGATCAATATCGCAACCTCCAAGTCTCGACGGCCGGTGAGCTATCGGGCGTCGGTTTGCAGATTGGCTTTGAGGCCGAAAGTGGCGATGTGGTGGTGATTGCCCCGATCGAAGGTTCGCCGGCAGCCCTGGCGGGTCTGCTGTCGGGCGATCGCATCCTGACGGTGGATGGGGTGGCGATTTCCGGTCGAGATCTGGATGAAGCGGCGGCTCGGATGCGCGGACCTCGCGGGACGACGGTGGCGCTCCAAGTCCTGCGCGATCAACAAACCTTGGATTTTGAACTAGTTCGCGATCGCATCAGTCTCAACCCCGTGCGATCGCAGCTGGATCGCGATGGCGATCATCCACCGATTGGCTACATTCGCCTCAGCCAATTTAATGCCAATGCCTCGGTAGAAGTGGCTCATGCGATCGCCCAACTCGATCAGCAGGGAGCCGAAGCCTTCGTCCTTGATTTGCGCAATAACTCAGGCGGACTGCTGACCGCTGGCATCGAGATTGCGCGGGAATGGCTGAACGAAGGCGCGATCGTCTACACCGTCAATCGTCAGGGGGTGCTGGATAGCTTTGCGGCAAATGGCCAAGCGCTGACGGATAAACCCTTGGCACTCCTCGTCAATCGCGGCACTGCTAGCGCCAGCGAAATTCTAGCCGGCGCACTACAAGACAATGAACGCGCCATTTTGGTGGGCGATCGCACCTTTGGCAAAGGTTTGATTCAGTCGCTGTTCGAACTGTCGGATGGGGCGGGTTTGGCGGTCACTGTCGCCGAATACGAAACGCCCAACCACAACGACATCAATAAGCAGGGCATTCAGCCCGATCTCGCAGTTGAACAGTCTGAACCGCTGTTTGCGGAGGCGATTGCTTCCGCTGCCGTTCGCCAATATCAGGCAGCGGTAACGGCGCTGACAGAGCAAGTGAGGCATCGTGCCTAGTCGCCGCCAGCGCATCTACCACGATCCACTCCACGGGGCGATCGCCCTGCAATTTGAAGACCCGCTGGAAGCAACGCTGATCCGCTTGATCGATACGCCACCCTTTCAGCGGCTACGGCGGACCTGCCAGCTTGGTCCCGCCAGTTTGACCTTTCATGGAGCTGAAGCCTCTCGCTTCACCCATTCCCTCGGGGTGATGCAGGTTGCTCGCCGTGCCTTTGCCCCGATCGCAGCTGATTGGCCCGAATTGGCAGTGCATCGACCGGCGTTGCTCTGTGCGGCACTGCTACATGACTTAGGCCATACGGCCTTTAGCCACACCGGCGAGGAGATTTTCCACTGCCAACATGAGCAGTGGACAGCCCGGCTAATCACTGAGGACTCTCCGATTCGGCGGGTGCTAGCCGATTACGATCCGGCGCTGCCGGAGCAAGTTCTTGCGGTCTATCGCAAGCAATATCAGCCCTTGCTGATCAGCCGCCTGATCACCAGCCAGCTCGATTGCGATCGCTTGGACTATCTGCTGCGCGATAGCTATTTCACGGGGGCAAGTTACGGGCGTCTGGATCTCGATCGCATTTTGTCAGCACTGCGCTTCGACTCTGAGAGCGGCGAGTTAGCTGTGGCGGAGAAGGGATTGGCGGCGATCGAGCACTACTTGGTGGTGCGATCGTTCATGTATAGCCAGGTCTACAACCATCCCAAAAACATTGTGGCTGGCTGGATGTTAGTGCGAATTTTTGAGCGGGCCCGTCAGCTCTGGCAGGAACAACCGCGATCGCTGTTTGTGGATCCGCTGCTCCAGCCTTGGTTTGAGCAACCCGTCACGGATCTGAGCTTGGAGGAATACCTAGCGGTCGACGACATTGTCTGCCTCTACCATCTGCAGCGTTGGCAGGACAGTGCTGATCCCCTCTTGGCCGATCTCTGCCGCCGCTACCGCGATCGCGATCTGCTTAAAGCCCTCAATCTCCGTAACCTCCCTGCTGAGCAGCAGCAGACCTTACTAGAGCACAGTCAACAATTGATTCGTAACCAAGGACAGGATCCGACTGGCTATACCGGCCTTTGCCAGACCCAAAGTCGTGGCTACACCCTCTACCAAAGTGGGATTCGCCTCGCCACCGATCAAGGATTATTGGAAATTAGTCAGCGATCGCCCCTGATTCGTGCCCTGTTGGAGCCACCTAGCCAAGCTTGGTTGATCTATCCGCGAGTGATCGAACAGCCCCTCAAGCAGCAATGGCAGCTCGTCCGAGGCAGCTAAGCCCTTTGGAGTTGGATCCAGTCAGGATGTGCGTGAAGCGTTTGATAATCCGGATCCTCAGCAGCTAGAGAACGATAGGTGTCTGGATCTAGCGCGATCGCCTGTTGGAGATCCGCGATCGCTGCGACCGGTTGATCGAGTCGGGCGTGGAGGGCGGCGCGATTGTACCAAGCCTCGGCCAAGTCTGGATTGCCTGCGATCGCCTGATCAAAAGCAGCCAATGCTGCGGTCCAGTCCTGGAGGTAAGCCCAAACGAGTCCTTGGTAGTAGGCCACCTCTGCGGCAGCTTCGCCTGTTAATTGCGGCAGAATTGCGGCGTAGCTGGCCAGCGCCTCTTCGTAGCGTTCGAGCTGCGCCAGCGTATGACCCCGTTGGATTGACAGCAGGAGGGGGCGATCGCCCAGAAGTTCTGCGTTTTCGTAGGAGGTCAGTGCAGCTGCATACTGCCCGAGGTTGTAGAGGGCATGACCGCGCCAAGTCCAAGCCGTCGCCTGCTGCGGTTGGAGGGCGATCGCTTGATCCAAACAGCGCAAGGCCTGATCGGGTTGATCGACACTCAGGTAAATCTGCCCTAGCTGCCGCCAAGCACTGCTCTGATCAGGGTCGATCGCCACAGACTGTTCGTAGTGACGTACTGCCTCCCGGTAGCGCCCCTGTTGCCACAGAGCAAAGCCACAGTTGGCCCACGCTTGGGCATAGTGGGCGGCAAGGGCGATCGCTTGCTGATAACTGGCGATCGCATCCTCTAGTCGGCCCAGCTTACGCAGGACAATGCCACGGTTGTTCCAGACTTCGGGTTGCTGGCGATCGATGGCGAGGGCTTGTTCGTAGGACTCGACTGCTTCCGGTAGCCGCCCCAAATGCTCTAGGACGATCGCCCGATTATTGAGGGCTTCCTGACGCTGAGGTGTAATTTCTAACGCACAGTTGTAGCTAGCCAGTGCTTCTGTCCAGCGGTTGAGGCGCTCCAAGAGAATGCCGCGATTATTCCAGAGAGTGCAATTGCGCGGTTCATGACGCAGACGGAAATCGTAGGCCGCGAGTAGAGCCTCTAGTGATTGATGGGAGCCACCGTTCGGTATAGACATATACGAATAGAGCGCAGACAGCGTTGCAGCTTATTATGGGCAGCAATGTTACTCCTGCAAGCGATTTATGGCGCCCCGATATCGTCGCCTTGCGAGACTCGGACAACTCTGGAGTGACTCAGACAGTTTTCTGACGCTCGTTAGTAGTCTCGAAAAGTTCATTGCCAAGGTATTGTCGCTGGCAATGATTGTTGTGATCATTGTCTCGACGATTGACCTCGGTATCTTCTTGGTCAAAAATTTATTTGTCTTTGATCCTTTCTTCCTCAAGTCCGCTCTATTCGAAGTTTTTGGGATGTTTTTGAGTGTCTTAATTGCCCTCGAAATCCTCGAGAATATCACCGCTTATCTCCGGCGCAATGTCATCCAAGTTGAACTAGTTGTTGCGACCTCTTTGATTGCGATCGCTCGTAAATTAATCATTCTCGACGTCAACAAAATTTCTACGGGCGAACTTTTTGGACTCGGCTTTGCAGTGCTTGCTCTAGCCATTAGCTACTGGATTGTGCGATCGGCACCCGCTCGCAATTCTCATCACTAGTTGAAAAAGATTGATCAGGCAGTCTTTAAAGCTTTAATTCAAGCGGAAGCTAACTGAAATTACTGCAGTCATGTCTTTTTCAATCGTGCTGGTGTCGTAGCTGCCGCCATCCCCTACATCGGTGGAATTTGGGGCCGTAATTTGAAAGACCCCCGTTTCGGCACTGGCGATCGCAGCAAGCTGGCTCCCCCCTTGTTGAGCGATCGCTGCTGCCCGCTTTCGGGCATCTTCCGTTGCCTGCGCAAGTAGTTCAACCCGGTACTCTGGCAGCTTGCTGAAGGTGTAGGCCGGTGGGGCAATTTCGAGATTGACACCCTCGGTTAAGAGTTGCCCAATTTCCTGTGACAAGCCTTGAATACGGACTACTTCCTTGCTCTCAATGGTCAGCACTTGGCTGGCCCGATAGGCTGCCACTTCGTTGGTGTTGGTGCCGTTGGGCAGGGTTTGGTAAATCGGGAAGGAGTTGATCACACCGCGCTGAATTTCTGTGGCTTGAACGCCATTGGCTTCCAAAAAGCGAACTGTGCGATCGAGATCGGGCTGGAGGGCTTCGTAGGCTGCGGCCAAGGTCGCCGCTTGTCGGTTGACGGTAATTCGCCAAGTCACGCGATCAGACGTGACGCGCTGCGTACTCGCGCCAGTCACCGTGAGGCGATCGCTACCGCGGCGCAGGTTGCTGACAACCGTGTTGCCCGTCCAAGCGAGGCCCAGCGTTAAAATCGTCAGCCCAACAACAAAATGATGCGGATGCAGTAATCTCTCGGCCCAGTGGCGAGTTTCGGTCATCGCTCACACCCCATACTGTCTCCATTCTTCAAAGCTGGACTGGGATTGGGGCGAACCACTGCATTCCCTTAAGACTTGTGGAGGGTATTGCCAAGCCAGGGCAGCGTGATCGCCGGAAGGGCGGCGGTGTGGCTGGCTTCAAGACGGTAAATCCCTGCTGCGGCTTGTAACAGCCTACGGGTCAGTTAGGACGATTCAGTCATAGATTAGTTGAGCGTCAACCACCGCTGTCCGTGGGGGTGATCGCACACAGCTGCACTGGGAGATTGGTGTCCCTCAGTCCCTCTGCAAGAAGACTTTGGGTGAGACTGATCGGCTGAATTGCGATCGCTACGGGTAAAACGAGTCAGTGTTGACCATGGCTTTGATGCTAATCAGCTCAAGTAAAACGTCCTAATTTGCCTGCTACATCTCATGGCATCTGCGATCGCTAAGTTGTCTGCCGCACCAGCAAGTGTCACCCCCTGCGGTAGCGTAAAGGACGAAAGGCTTAGCTGCGCCCAGCATGGACTTAGGACAAATCGAAGCAAAGCTGCGGAGCAGTGACGTCCAAGAGCGGATTCGGGCGATGACAGCGCTGCGAGCGTACGCACCGGCTGTGGCGGTGCCGCTGTTGCGAGGCTGCAGCCAAGACCCTGAATTTGTGGTGCGATCGCTGGCGGCTATGACCTTGGGCCACAAGCGCACGCCTGAGAGTTTTGCCCTTTTGCAAGGACTGCTGCACGATGACGCCGACGCCAATGTGCGGGCTGAGTCGGCTAATGCGATCGCGGCGTTTGGCGAGACTGCGCTACCAGACCTGATGCGATCGTTTCGGGAGGATCAGCATTGGCTGGTGCGCTTGAGTATTTTGGCGGCGTTGCAGGCGCTCAATCAGCCGCAGATCCTGTTTGATAGCGCGGTTTTGGCGATCGCGGATACTGACCTCAGCGTCCGGGAAGCGGCGATCGATCTACTGGCAACCTTTGCAGGCAGCCCGATGCAGACCTTTGCCCTCGACAAACTGCTGCCGTTGGCGCGATCGGAACATTGGCAGCTACGGGCTCATCTGGCGCGAGCGCTGCACTGTTTCGACCAGCACCAAGCCCGTGAAACGCTGCAAGTCCTGCGGCAGGACGACAACCATCACGTGGTAGCTGCCGTCCTTGAGGGTTCAGTGCGGCCTAGCCCTAGCCTTGGTTAACCAGGGCTTCGAGCGCCGCGATCGTCTGGTCACCAATCGAGACGCCGTTGAGGCGATCGATTTCGCGAATCCCGGTCGGGCTAGTGACATTGACCTCGGTTAGATAGCCGCCGATCACGTCAATGCCGACGAAAAACAGGCCATCTTGGCGCAGACGCGGAGCTACCGCCGCACAGATCTCGCGATCGCGATCGGTGATGGGCACGGCTTCGACCCGTCCGCCCACGGCCATGTTGCCGCGAAACTCCCGTCCGGTCGGCACCCGGTTGACGGCTCCCAACGGTTCGCCGTTGACCAGAATGATCCGCTTGTCGCCGTCCTTCGCTTCTGGCAGGTACTGCTGCACCATCACCGGCAGTTGCCCTTGCTGAGTGCTGATTTCCACGAGGGAATTGAAGTTGCGATCGCCCGGATCGAGGAAGAGAATCCCCTCGCCTGCTTTACCGCCGAGTGGCTTGAGTACGGCTGCCCGCAGCTCATCCAAGAAAGCACGAATCTCGGCTTTGTTGCTACTGACCAAGGTGCGCGGTACCACCGATTGGAACTGCAGCGCGTACATCTTCTCGTTGGCGTGGCGCAGTCCTTCCGGCGAATTGACCACACGGGTCTTTTTCGGGTCGACCAAATCCAGCAGATAGGTGGCGTAGAGATAGGCTGTGGTGACTGGCGGATCCTTGCGCATGAACACGGCAGCAAAATCATGCAGTGATCGCCGTTTCGCTTCCCCCGCCGTGAACCAAGGGTTGGCTACCTGCCAGCGATCGCCCAGCCACTGCACCGGCTCAATTTTGAGCGGCCGCAGCAATCCCAGCGGTTCGCCCACATGCACCGACAGATCGGAGATTTCACCGATCCAGATCTCGTGGCCGCGCAGTTGAGCGGCTTCCATCAACGCAACCGTACTATCGTGGGTTGGATCGAGTGCCGCGATCGGGTCGATTAAAAATGCGAGTTTCACGCGCTAAGACCCAATAGCGGATCAAGACCACCTTGGCGATCGAGGGCATGCAGGTCGTCGCAACCACCGATGTGCTGGTCATCAATGAAAATTTGCGGCACACTCCGGCGACCGTTCGCACGCTGAGCCATGACTGCTCGTGCTGCTTCGTCTCCGTCAATCACGTATTCCTGAAACGCCACACCCTTGCGAGTGAGCAGCGCTTTCGCCCGAACACAGAAGGGGCAAGCGCTCCAAGTGTAAATTTCGACGTTGGCCACAGATGCAGATCCTTTACTACAGCGATCCTAAGCACTTCGGCCTGCTATTCTGCCACTCCGGATTGCGCTCTAGCTTTGCGATCGCCGGTCGATGCAAAACAAAACCCCTGCGATCGCGCGATTAACAGGGGCTGTTTGGGGGTGAAAGTGCCGCGATCGATCGACTATTCCTGCAAAATCTGCGGTACGCGGAAGAAGTCGCCTTCTTGATCCGGCGCAATGCTCAGCAATTCTTCGCGGTTCTCAGCCGGTTTCACGTCATCAGGCCGCGTGACGTTGACCACCTCGATCGCACGAGTGGTGGGTTGCACATCTTCGGTGGGGAGTTCACTCAGTTGCTCAACATATTCCAAGATGCTATTGAGCTGCGTCGTGAACGGTTGTTCTTCTTCTGGCGTCAATGCCAAGCGTGCCAAGTGAGCAACTTTGTGAACCTGTTCGAGCGTAATCGACATGGGGCAGACAGCTAGAAGTAAACGTCAACTTTAGAACGGCCAGTTGTTTTCAGCCAGTTCTGAGCCTCGATGTAGTTGTTGGGCGCGAGGCGAATCGCTTGGGTCCAATATTCTGCCGCTTGATCGTAGTGGCGTTCGGCTTCATCATCGTTGCCTGCTTCCTCCGATCGCTGACCGAGGAAGTGGTGAATCACCGCAATATTGTTGAGTGCCTGCGGCATTTTCGGATTCAGATCCAAGGCCTGCAGGTAATGATCCAGCGCCGTTTGGTGATCACCGTTGCTGGTGTGTACCAGTGCAATGTTGTAGAGGATGAAGCTGCGATCGATCGGATCTTCTTCCAGCGTCAGCGCCTCTTGATAGTTCTCCAGCGCTTCGGCGTATTCGCCATCGGCCTGCGCCGACATACCATCGCGATAGTAGGCAAACGCTTCCTTAGACTTCTTGTTGGTCGGCAACACCTTGAGAATCAGGTCTGCCATCACCGTAAAAGACTTGTCGATGAAGTTGTCGTTGCGCTGTGTTCTCGGCATGGTGCCTGGGTCATCGAAGACTTACTCAGTGTAGTCTTCAACTCCAATCATCCTGATCCTTGTTACGGCCTTGATATATGCCGCCACGTTGATGGATTTCTCGGGTGCGTTCAAACAGGCTAGCTTCATCCAACTGCCAGCGCTGCAGGGCCTTCTCCAAATCTCGCTGGATATCCCGCGCACCGGGAAAGCCTTGATAGCGAATTTTGAGGCGAGCCAGCTCGCAAAGGTTGAAGTCCGTCGCTTCACCCACCAGCAGGCTATCGACCGTGGTGCGATCCGATCGCCAGAGGGGATGTTCTTGATCTTTGGCCGTGTCGCTCATGGTGGGGAATCAGGACAAGGGCATCAGTCTGCATTGTCGAACAGCTCGTGCGATCGCCCTAAAAGAACCCGCGATCAGATAGTGGTACTTAAGCTTCGACCAGCTTTTTCACTTGCAACTCGTCTCTGCGTTGCTCTGCCTGCCCAAGCTCATACTGAGATTGCTGATTCATCCAGCTCTCTGCCGAGGTGTCAAAGGTAATGGAGAGTCGAGTCGAATTGCCATTTCAGGGCTAATTCCTGCATGACCATTCAAAATGGCACTCAGCGTTTTCCGACTGACACCGAGCGCTGCAGCTGCTTCAGTGATCGAGATGCCCAACGGTTCAAGACATAGCTCTTTGATAATCTCTCCAGGATGCGGAGGATTGTGCATCAGCATAGTCATTCCTCAGTGATAGTCTGGATGGCCCCGATTGCCTTAAAAGAACCAGCGCTGAAAAAGATGTGCCAACAGCAGCAGGATGCTAACGATCGCAGCCCCACCCAAGACTGAGAAGCGGCGATCGCTGTCGGCGGATAACCAGGGTTTGAGGAGTCGTGTCAGCCGCGGCATAATCCCCCACTGCATGAGTGCGACGCCAATCGCATTACCGACCAAAACTGCCCCAGCTCTGCCGAGCCCTTGCAGATGCGGTGTGATCAGCAAGTTGAGCAGCAGCACGGTGGGATAGAGCGCTAGCAACACGGTCAGTGCCATCTTCCAGCTCGGGGGCTTATGGAGAAGCTGGCTAAACCAGGGAGCAAAGCCTTGAGGCAAGACGGTCTTGGAATAGCCAGCCAGTTCTGGTGGGAGCTGGGCTAAGATTTCGGCCCGCTGCGGTGAATCGAGCCAGCCTTGGAGATCTGCCGGAGTCTGGAAGTGAAGAACAGCAATCCAGTTGGGGTCGCGATCGTTCTCGGGCGGATAGATGTCCGTGCCTTGGTAGCCATCAAATTGGGCGGCAGCAGTAGTGATTGACTGTTGCCACACCAGATAGCAATCGGCATAGGCAGGCGGCACAGGATGGACGATCACAGCGGAGGTTCTGGCGGTATTCACATTCATCCGACTGCCCTACTGGGTACCACCTTCAGCATCTTCGCAGGGGGAAGTAACTGCGCGATCGCTTAACGCTTGCGGGGAGATCTGGACTCAGGCGGGATGCTGCTGAGCGATCGTAGATAGACGCCTCTCCGCTGGCTCCCTAGGATAGGGGAAAGATTCCAGTACCCTGTGCATGCCTGCTGCGATCGTCCATTCCGCTGATCCTTCATCCACATCAATTCTGGTGGAAGTGGAAGGGATGAAATGTGCAGGCTGTGTCGCAGCAGTGGAACGCCGCTTGCAACAGACCGCAGGTGTGGAAGCGGTCAGCGTCAATTTAATTACGCGCCTTGCCAAAGTTGATTACGATGCGGCACTGATTGAGGACCCAACTGTCCTAACAACGGAAATCACCGGCTTGGGCTTTCGGGCGCAGTTGCGGCAGGACGACAATCCGCTGACGCTGCCGATCGCTGAGATCCCACCCCTGCAACAGCAGCGCTTACAACTGGCGATCGCGGCTTTTCTCCTGATTGTTTCCAGTTGGGGGCACCTGGGGCACTGGCTCGACCATCCCTTGCCGGGCACCGATCAGCTGTGGTTTCACGCGTTGCTGGCGATTTGGGCCTTGCTAGGGCCGGGACGCAGCATTTTGCAAGCGGGCTGGCAGGGCTTGCGCTGTGGCGCACCGAATATGAATAGCTTGGTGCTGCTGGGCACCGGTAGTGCTTATCTGGCAAGTTTGGTGGCGTTGCTCTGGCCGCAGCTAGGCTGGGTCTGTTTTCTTGATGAGCCCGTGATGTTGCTGGGCTTCATTTTGCTGGGGCGAACCTTGGAGGAGCAGGCACGTTTCCGCAGTCAGGCTGCTTTGCAAAACCTTTTGGCTTTGCAACCAGAAACGACGCAGTTGCTGACAGCACCCAGCTCGATCGCTCCCCAAGATCTCCTCGAAGCACCGGCTCAGATTTGGCCGGTCGCCCAATTGCGGGCGGGTGACTACGTCCAGGTGCTGCCCGGCGTTCGCATTCCGGTGGATGGTTGCATCGTTGCAGGCCAGAGCACTTTGGATACAGCGATGCTGACGGGAGAACCACTACCGCAACCTTGTCAGGTGGGCGATCGCGTCTGCGCAGGGACGCTGAACCTCAGCCACCGCTTGGTGATTCGGGCCGAACAAACTGGTAGTCAAACTCGACTGGCGGCAATCGTGCGGTGTGTGGCGGAGGCACAGCAACGGAAAGCCCCAGTCCAGCGGTTTGCGGATGCGATCGCGGGTCGCTTCGTCTACGGCGTTTGTGCGATCGCGGCGCTGACCTTTGGCTTTTGGGCAACGCTGGGCAGCCGCTGGTGGCCGCAGGTTCTGCAGCAGCCTTTACCGGGTCTGCTAATCCACGCGCCCCATCACGGCATGGAAATGGCGCACCCCCACAGTCATTCACCGCTGCTGCTGGCGCTGACCTTGGCGATTAGTGTGTTGGTCGTAGCTTGTCCTTGTGCCCTAGGTTTAGCCACGCCGACGGCCATCCTCGTCGCAACAGGACTTGCCGCTGAACAGGGCATCTTGGTGCGCGGTGGTGATGTGCTAGAACAGTTGGCGCGAATTAAGCACTTTGTCTTCGATAAAACTGGAACCCTGACCCAAGGTCAATTTGAGCTGATCGAGATTCAACCCCTAGCGGATGTGGATCCCGATCGCCTCCTGCAATGGGCCGCTGCCTTAGAAGCTGATAGTCGACATCCTCTGGCGACCGCCCTACAAACAGCAGCTCAGGCAGCGAATCTGGCACCGATCGCAGCCAGCGATCGCCAGCAAGTGCCGGGTTTGGGCGTCAGCGGGACTTGTGACGGGCGATCACTGCGTCTGGGCAATCCCACTTGGGTACAAGTCGCTACAGCCAAGTTACCGACTGGTTCTGCTGCTGCAACATCAATCTGGCTGGCTGATGATCAGCAACTCCTGGCCTGCTTCTGGCTGCAAGATCAACCGCGCCCCGAAGCGGCAGAAGTTGTCCAAGCCCTGCGATCGCGGGGGGCAACCGTGCAAATCCTTAGTGGCGATCGCCAAACAACAGCCGTGGCCCTCGCTCAGCAGCTTGGACTTGAATCGGAGACTGTAGTTGCAGAAGTGCTGCCCGAAGATAAAGCGGCGGCGATTGCTGCTCTCCAATCACAAGGCGATGCTGTGGCCATGATCGGTGATGGCATTAATGACGCACCCGCCCTTGCGACTGCCGCAGTCGGGATCAGTCTGGCCGCCGGCAGCGACATTGCCCAAGACAGTGCGGGCTTACTGCTCAGCCGCGATCGCCTTGATAGCGTTCTGGTGGCTTGGAATTTGAGCCAAATGGGACTGCGGACGATTCGCCAAAACCTAACTTGGGCGCTGGGCTACAACGTGGTGATGTTGCCTTTGGCAGCGGGTGCCTTCTTGCCGGCCTACGGTCTAGCACTGACCCCCGCGATCGCCGGGGCTTGTATGGCTGTCAGTTCCCTCGCCGTTGTTAGTAATTCGCTATTGCTGCGCTACTGGTTCCGGCGATCGCTCAACCATTCAGTTTCTGTCTGAATCCTCCAGAACGTTTCCGGCCCTGACTTCCCCCTCACCAGAGGTCAACACCAGCTAGTTTTACCCGCTGCGATCGCTTCTCCACCGATGAGTCCTACCCGAAATCTTGTTGCGGGGGGCTGGGGGAGTCGAGTCCCCCAGTGCGTGGGTGTGGGGGTGCGCAATCACCCCCACGGACAGAGGCTTTTGACCCCAAACCAATCCATACCAAGCCGAATCTTCCCAACTGGCTTGCTGATTGCTAAATGACTGTTGTTCCAGACTGCGATCGCTCCATAAGGAAAACCGCTAGCTCTCTGGGAACCAGCGGTTTTAGACGCAGTAAGGAGGTATTGCTCGCCTAGCTTAGGAGCCCAGCGATCGCAGCCTCTGCAAACTTAAGAAGGCATTCAGGATCAAACGCTGACTAGACCACCCGCAGCCTGCAAGCGTGCCCGTGCCCGACGGTAGGCTTGCGTTGCTTGGAACTTGCCTTGGCGATCGTCTTCTTTGACGCCTTTCAAGCGTTCATCAGCCTGACTAAAGGCGGCACGGGCTTCTTCGAGGTCGATCTTGTCGCCCCGTTCAGCAGCGTTGACCAACACCGTAACTTCGTTGTTTTCAACTTCAGCGAAGCCGCCTAAAACAGCGATCGCCAGCCACTCTTTGTCAGCTCGCACCCGCAACACACCGGTGTCCAAGGCAGAGAGCAAAGGGGCGTGACCCGGCAAGATACCGAGTTGACCGGTGGTGCTAGGCAGAATGACTTCTTGGGCAGGCGCGTCCCAAACCGTTCGGTCGGGAGCAATGACGCGGACAGTCAGGCTCATGGTCGCGGAGATTTAGGGACAAAAACAGGAGGCGGGGCTGCGATCGCAACCCCACCAAAGTCAGCCAAACCTAGGATTCAGCTTTCAGCTTGGCGCCTTTTTCGATGGCTTCTTGGATATCGCCCACCAAGTAGAAGGCTTGCTCCGGCAGGTCATCCAACTCGCCGTTGAGGATGCGGTTGAAGCCACTGATCGTGTCTTCCAGCTTCACGTACTTACCAGGCGAACCGGTAAACACTTCAGCCACGAAGAAGGGTTGCGACAGGAACTTCTCGATCTTACGAGCCCGTGCCACGGTCTGACGGTCTTCTTCCGACAGCTCATCCAAGCCCAAGATCGCGATGATGTCTTGCAGCTCTTTGTAGCGTTGCAGGGTCGACTGCACCGCACGCGCCGTCCGGTAGTGCTCTTCACCCACGATCGAGGGTTGCAGCATCGTCGAGGTCGAATCCAACGGGTCAACCGCCGGATAGATCCCTTTCGAAGCCAGACCCCGAGACAACACAGTGGTTGCGTCCAAGTGGGCAAAGGTGGTAGCTGGTGCCGGGTCAGTCAAGTCGTCCGCAGGAACGTAGACCGCTTGGATCGAGGTGATGGAACCTTCAAGGGTTGAGGTGATCCGCTCTTGCAGCTGACCAACGTCGGTGCCCAAGGTCGGTTGATAGCCCACCGCAGAAGGCATCCGCCCTAGTAGTGCCGACACTTCCGAACCGGCTTGCACGAAGCGGAAGATGTTGTCGATGAACAGCAACACGTCTTGCTTGTTGACGTCGCGGAAGTGCTCCGCCATGGTCAACGCCGACAGACCGACACGCATCCGTGCCCCGGGCGGCTCGTTCATCTGACCATAGACCAAGGCCACTTTCGAGTTGGCGATATTTTTCTCGTCGATAACGCCCGACTCTTTGAACTCTTGGTAGAGGTCATTGCCTTCGCGGGTGCGTTCACCCACGCCGCCGAACACCGACACACCGCCGTGTTCTTTCGCAATGTTGTTGATCAGCTCTTGGATCAAGACGGTTTTGCCAACACCGGCACCGCCGAACAGGCCGATTTTGCCGCCCTGACGATAGGGAGCCAGCAAGTCGATGACCTTAATGCCGGTTTCAAAAACTTTGGGCTTGGTCTCCAAGTCCGTCAGTTTCGGAGCATCGCGGTGAATCGGCGAGGTTGTCGCAGCGTTGACCGGGCCCAGTTCGTCCACCGGTTCGCCGAGGACGTTGAAGATACGGCCGAGGGTGGCTTCACCGACCGGCACGCTGATCGGAGCGCCAGTGTCGATGACTTCCAAACCACGAACCAACCCGTCAGTCGTGCTCATCGAAACGGCACGAACCTTGCGATCGCCCAGAAGCTGTTGCACTTCACAGGTCACCGACAGGTCTTGACCGGCTTCGTTTTTGCCCTTGATGACAAGCGCGTTGTAGATCTGCGGCAATTTGCCCGCAGGGAACTCTACGTCGACGACAGGGCCGATGACCTGCCGGATGTAGCCAATATTTGTCTTCTCAGTAGTGGTGACCATGCTTGCGCGTTTCCAGATGAGTGCTTCGCGAGCGCGACAACTGTCAGGAGGGCGATTTTGCCACAGTCCAGCGTATCACCGAAGGCTGCACCTTCCCGCAGCAAGATTCCCATTCCTGCGATCGCCGAGTTCGGGAACCCGTACTGAGGTCGCGTTGCCCTCCGAGAAGGCGGCCCGTACATTAGCACTCAGGTACTGGGAGTGCTAATCCATGCGGATCATCCCGGTTGCCCTCTCCCCGTGACGACGTTTACTCAAAACTATGGCAGCTGTATCTCTGAGTGTTTCGACCGTGACGCCCCTGGGCGATCGCGTTTTTGTGAAAGTCGCTGAAGCCGAAGAAAAAACTGCTGGCGGCATCATCCTGCCCGATAACGCTAAAGAGAAGCCCCAAGTCGGCGAAATCGTGGCAGTTGGCCCTGGCAAACGCAACGACGACGGCAGCCGCCAAGCGCCTGAAGTCAAAATCGGCGACAAAGTTCTCTACTCCAAGTACGCCGGTACTGACATCAAACTCGGCAACGACGACTACGTGTTGCTGTCCGAGAAAGACATCTTGGCCGTTGTTGCCTAGGCTTTCTTCCTTTCACTGCCCTTCAGGACATTCCTTAAGAGATCACCATGGCTAAACGGATCATTTACAACGAAAACGCCCGTCGCGCCCTTGAAAAAGGCATCGACATTCTGGCGGAAGCCGTTGCAGTCACCCTCGGCCCCAAAGGTCGCAACGTTGTTCTTGAGAAAAAGTTCGGCGCACCGCAAATCATCAATGACGGTGTGACGATCGCCAAAGAAATCGAACTGGAAGACCACATCGAAAACACCGGTGTGGCGCTGATTCGTCAAGCCGCTTCCAAAACCAACGACGCAGCCGGTGACGGCACCACCACCGCAACCGTCTTGGCGCACGCTGTGGTCAAAGAAGGTCTGCGTAACGTGGCTGCTGGCGCTAACGCCATTTTGCTGAAGCGCGGGATCGACAAAGCCACCAACTTCTTGGTTGAGCAAATCAAGTCCCACGCTCGTCCGGTCGAAGACTCCAAGTCGATCGCCCAAGTCGGTGCAATCTCGGCTGGCAACGACTTTGAAGTCGGCCAAATGATCGCCGATGCTATGGACAAAGTCGGCAAAGAAGGCGTCATCTCGCTGGAAGAAGGCAAATCGATGACCACCGAACTGGAGGTCACCGAAGGGATGCGTTTCGACAAGGGCTACATCTCGCCCTACTTTGCCACCGACACCGAGCGGATGGAAGCCGTCTTTGACGAGCCCTTCATCTTGATCACCGACAAGAAAATCGGTTTGGTTCAAGACTTGGTGCCCGTGCTGGAGCAAGTGGCTCGCGCTGGCCGTCCGCTGGTGATCATCGCCGAGGACATCGAGAAAGAAGCCCTCGCCACCTTGGTCGTCAACCGTCTGCGTGGCGTGCTCAACGTTGCTGCAGTCAAAGCGCCTGGTTTCGGCGATCGCCGCAAAGCCATGCTGGAAGACATTGCTGTCCTGACTGGTGGTCAACTGATCACTGAAGACGCAGGTCTGAAGCTGGATACCACCAAGCTTGATCAGCTGGGTAAAGCCCGCCGGATCACGATCACCAAAGACAACACCACGATCGTGGCTGAAGGCAACGAAGCGGCTGTGAAGGCCCGCGTTGACCAAATCCGTCGCCAAATCGAAGAAACTGAGTCGTCCTACGACAAAGAGAAGCTGCAAGAGCGCTTGGCTAAGCTCTCCGGTGGCGTTGCAGTCGTCAAAGTTGGCGCGGCAACCGAAACTGAAATGAAAGACCGCAAACTGCGTCTGGAAGATGCGATCAACGCCACCAAAGCGGCGGTTGAAGAAGGCATCGTCCCTGGTGGCGGCACCACCTTGGCGCACCTCGCTCCTCAGCTGGAAGAGTGGGCAACCGCTAACCTCAGCGGTGAAGAGCTGACCGGCGCTCAAATCGTGGCTCGTGCCTTGACGGCTCCGCTGAAGCGGATTGCTGAAAACGCTGGCCTCAACGGTGCTGTGATCTCCGAGCGCGTCAAAGAACTGCCCTTCGACGAAGGCTACGACGCCTCCAACAACCAGTTCGTGAATATGTTCACGGCTGGCATCGTTGACCCGGCCAAAGTGACTCGTAGTGCCCTGCAAAACGCAGCTTCGATCGCAGCCATGGTGCTGACGACCGAGTGCATTGTGGTCGACAAACCGGAACCGAAAGAAAAAGCCCCGGCTGGTGCTGGCGGCGGCATGGGCGACTTCGACTACTAAGTTCCCCAGTTTTAAGACGGGCGGAGGTTTTCCTCCGCTCGCGATCGCTCCTCAGAGTTCGCTCTGGGGAGTTTTTTGTGGTTTTACAGAAGCGATCGCAGCAGATTGGCAACCTGTTCAGCGCTGTCAGCGACGTGGAGTTTGCCTGCGGCAGCCGCCATCTTCGGCAAGGGATTGGCGATCGCAGCGCCCAGTCGCGCCCGTAACAAATCCAAGATCTGCTGCTGAAGCTGCTCTACCGTCAGTTCTGATTGCGGGGCTAGGATCGCGGCCCCAGCCTTGGCAAAAATGCGGGCGTTAAAGGTCTGGTGATCTTCTGCGGCAAAGGGATAGGGAATCAGCAAGCTAGGCAATCCGGCCGCTGCCAATTCCGCCAAACTGCCAGCACCGGCGCGACTGATCGAAAAGTCGGCTCGATTCAAAAGCGGCGCAACGTTGTCGACAAACGACAGCTCGATGTACTGCGGATGTTGGAGCTGGCCGCGATCGGGATCTTGCTGGCCGGTCAGATGCACGATCCACAGGCCTGCTGCCAACCAAGCAGGAGCAGCAGCTCGCACTAACCGATTGATGGCGACTGCGCCTTGGCTGCCACCCATCACTAGCAAGACTGGCACATTCTCAGGAATTGGCAGACCATGCTGGCTGGGCTGATAAAACTGCGATCGCAACGGGGTGCCGACTACTTGCAGCGGCCGACCCGGTAGATACTCGCCAGCCTCGGCAAAGCCAAGGGCAACACGTCGACAAAACCGGCTAAGTAAGCGTGTTGTTTTGCCCGGCAGTGCGTTTGATTCATGCAGAACGACGGGAATTCCCAGACTCCAAGCGGCCGCGATCGCAGGACCCGCAATATAGCCGCCCGTCGTGAAGACTGCTTCGATTTGCTGTCGCTTCAACAGGCGTCGCACCTTAAAAATTGCGCCAATCAAGCGCAGCGCTGTCAACGGTCGCAGAAGCCAAGATCCCTGAAAGCCGCCGACGCGGATTGTATGGAGTGGATAGCGATCGCCCACCAATTGCGTCTCGAGGCGATCGGGCACGCCCAGCCAATCGATCTTCGCTTCAGGCAGTGCTTCAGCAACCGCTAGAGCCGGAAAGACATGGCCACCGGTGCCGCTAGCAGCAAAGAGGAGGCGCGGTTGAGCAACAGACACACGGGGACCTGACGACACAGAATCAGCGACTAGAATACCGTCATGCCTACTGCCCTTCTTATGACTGGGGTTTCCATGCTGCGCTCCTTTCGTCCGTTTTCCTTGGCGCTCTTCGCAACCCTTCTGATTGGGGCAACTCCGACGCTGGGGCGGGCTCAAACTCCAGCCGCTGCAACAGCAGTTTTCCAAAGCTTGGCGGATGCGGCGACTCGTCAAGATCCCAAAGCGATCGCCAATCTCTACTCTCCCAGCTTCCAGCCACCGGATGGTCTCGATCGCATGGGTTATGACTCTGCGATGCAGCGCTTTTGGAAGCAGTTTCCGGGGGCTCGCTACACGGTTCAAGTCCTGAATAGTCAGCCCAGCAGCAACGGTCTCCAGGTGGAAACCCTGACCAAGATTGAAGGCCAGCGGAAACAGGGCGATCGCACCTTCAAGTTAGCCTCAGAAATTAAGAGTCGCTGGCTGCTGCAAAATGGACGCCTCCAGCGCGAAGAAATTTTGAGTGAACGCAGCCGTCTGACCAGTGGCAGTAAACCACCGGAACTGACGGTCAATGCTCCAGCCACCGTGCTGACGGGCGAAAACTTCTCGTTTGATGCCTACGTTGATGGGGCGCTCAACGATGATCTGTTGGTCGGCGGTGTGACCGATGACCCAGTGGATCTGCAGCGCTTACTCAAACCCACAGCTTTCCGGCTGCAAGCGTTGACGGCTGGCGGCGTCTACAAACAAGCACGGGCTCCGCAGCGTCCTGGCAACTTTTGGATTTCAGCTTTGGTCGTCCGTCGGGATGGCCTGACGGTTGTCAGTGAGCGCCTGCGCGTCGTCGATCGTACCCGCCCTAACCGCTAGCGATCGCAGCAAATTTGTCGAGGCATTTGACAAAAGCCGTAACTCCTACTAGATTAGTAAATCGACGCGGGTTTGTAGCTCAGTGGATTAGAGCATTTGACTACGGATCAAAGGGTCGGGGGTTCGAATCCCTCCAAACCCGTCGCACAAAAGCCTGTCTAAGCATTGTCTTGGACAGGCTTTTTGCTTGAGCAGACTGACTGATTGCTGGCTGTCACTCCCACTCGGGCTAGGCCGAATGTGAGATCATGAAGCTGTCTTTGCAGCGGTGGCCGATCTGATTCTCTGCCGACGCTTCTTTTTTGGCAGCTTGCCCAACGCCTGCGAAGTTTTCCGCGACTTGAGAGCCGACGCTTGAATTCTTCTGCGCCTTTGCCGGAAACGGCTTTTTTGCGCCCGGATGGGAGTAACCGCGAGGCGATCGCGGCTGTAGCTCAGTTGGCGCTTGAGCAGTTACTCAATCTCGGTAGCCAGGCGGATCAGCGATCGCCCGTCCCCACTTGGCAAGGAAGCGAGCGACACGTCGGAATTCCGGCGCAGTCTGTGCCCTTGCCGGACCTACTGCAGCAACTGGAGCCGCTGCTGGCGCAAGCGATGAATCCAGCCAATCCGGGCTATCTCGGCCACATGGATCCGGTGGCGAGCACTGCGTCAGTCATTGGTGATGCGATCGCAGCACTTCTCAACAACAATTTGCTCAGCGTCGAGATGTCGCCCAGCTTCTCGCGCTTGGAAACGGCTGTCCTGCGAGAGTTAGCGCAACGGTTTGGGCTGGGGGACGAGGCTGGAGGATTGCTGCTGAGCGGCGGCAGTCTCGCCAATCTTCAAGCGATCGCCCTGGCACGCAATTGGGCCTTGCAGGTACAGGAAACTGGCCTGGCCGGACTAACTCAGAGACCAATTCTGTTTGCCTCTGAAGCTGCCCATACTTCGATTCAGAAAGCGGCGATGCTGCTGGGGCTAGGGAGCCAAGCCGTGATTCCAATCGCAACCGATCGCCGAGGTCGGATGCAAGTTGCCGCCCTCACAGAAGCGATCGCCTCGGCCCGCCGCCAAGGTCAGCGTCCATTTTGTTTGGTCGCAACTGCAGGCACCACCGTCACTGGCAGCATTGATCCACTCCCAGAACTGAGCGCGATCGCCCGTACTGAAGGGCTGTGGTTCCACGTTGATGCCTCCTATGGCGGAGCTGTGATCTTTTCGCCGCGCTATGCCCATAAGCTCCAGGGCATTGAGCAGGCTAATTCCGTTACCTTCAATCCGCAGAAGTGGCTCTGTGTTGCTAAAACGAGCGCTTCGTTACTGCTGCGCGACTGGTCGTTACTGACCGAGCACTTCCGCATTGCTGCGCCCTATATGGGTGAAGCTGACGACCTGATCAACCTTGGTGAAGTCTCTGTCCAAGGCACTCGACCGGCAGACATTCTCAAGCTCTGGTTGACGCTCCAACACTTCGGCGATCGCGGTTGTGCTGCGCTGGTGGAACATGGCCTACGACTGTGCCGCTGCTTTGTTGCAGAATTGCGCCAACGCCCCCAGATTCAAGTGGCGACCCCGCCCGATTTGAATATCCTCTGTTTCCGTTTGGCGAGCGATCGCCTGACTGCGGAGCTGCAGCAATTTCTCCTCGATCGGTACTTCTTCTTGTCACTGCCAAGATTCCGCGATCGCCTCTGGCTGAAGGCGGTGCTGGTCAACCCGTTTACGACGCCCGAACACATCCGCCAACTCTTTGGAGCGATCGATGCTTTTTGTCGCGATCGCCAGATCCAGCCGGATCCCCAAAGTCAAGACAACGAGATCACTTACTCACAGTCGTTATGAGTATGATATAAATGTTTACAGAGGTACTCAGCGATGCGAGTGCCCGTTGATATTTACCCGGAGCCGTGAGACTCATGACCGAAGGAGCCCTGCGCGTCGGCCAATTGGCCCCCGATTTTGAAGCGACTGCAGTCGTTGATCAGGAATTCCAGACGATCAAGCTATCCAATTACCGGGGCAAATACGTCGTTCTGTTCTTCTATCCCCTCGACTTCACCTTTGTTTGCCCGACCGAAATTACTGCTTTTAGCGATCGCTATGCAGACTTTTCAGCCCTGAACACCGAAATCTTGGGTGTCTCGGTCGATAGCCAATTCAGCCACTTGGCTTGGATTCAAACCAGCCGTAAAGAAGGTGGTTTGGGTGACTTGGCTTACCCGCTGGTTGCTGACCTCAAGAAAGAAATCAGCACTGCCTACAACGTGCTTGATCCGGCTGAAGGCATTGCCCTGCGCGGTCTGTTCATCATCGACAAAGAAGGTGTGATCCAGCACGCCACCATCAACAACCTGGCGTTTGGCCGCAGCGTTGATGAAACCCTGCGGGTGCTGCAAGCCATTCAGTACGTCCAAAGTCACCCCGATGAAGTTTGCCCCGCCAATTGGCAACCGGGTGCAGCGACGATGAACCCCGACCCTGTTAAGTCGAAAGAGTTCTTCGCTGCAGTCTAGGCGCTGTAATCGACGTTCTTTACTTCAATCTCTGAACTAAGGCAAGTGTATGGAGCTCAAGTGACTTGGGCTCCTTTTCTGTTAGATGGAAAGACCGATACTGGCTGTGATCGCGGGCTGAGATTAACGGAACTGGCTGCCACGGTAGAAGGGGCGCTTGACGACTGTGGCGGGCACCTGTTTGCCCCGAATTTCGACCCAGAGTTCCTGCCCAAGATTGGCCAAGGCGGGAGGGACGTAGGCAAGGGCGATCGCTTTGCTGAGGGTGGGCGACCAACTGCCACTGGTAACAATTCCGACCGTGGTATCAGCGATCGCAACAGGATAGCCATGTCGGGCAATATTCCGGCCAGGCAGCTCGAGGCCGACCAAGCGACGTTCGAGACCGTTGGTTTTCGCTTGCACAAGGCGATCGCGCCCGAGGAAGTCAGGATTCCGGTCGAGATGAACTACCCAGCCCAATCCAGCTTCGAGAGGATTGGTGTCAGTGTCCAGCTCATGACCGTAGAGCGGCATAGCGGCTTCCAGCCGCAGCGTATCGCGAGCCCCCAGTCCACAGGGCACAACCCCAGCGGCGGTCAGCTGTTGCCAGAGAGTGATCGCGGCTGCGGGCGGCAGCATCACCTCGCAGCCATCTTCGCCCGTGTAGCCGGTGCGGGCAACAAAGGCCGGTTGACCAGCGATCGAAGTCACCGTGTGGCTAAAGCGCGGCAGTTCTGCCAGATCGCAACTGACAAGAGGCTGAAGGAAAGCGATCGCTTGGGGACCTTGAATCGCAACTAACGCCAAGTCTTGACTGAGATCTAGGAGGGCGATTGCGGGCGGTAAATGCTCTGTCAGCCAGAGGCGATCGCTGTCAGTCGTCGCAGCGTTGACAATCAAAAACGCCTGTTCGACACCATCGACAATTCCCTGCCAGTAGACAATCAGGTCATCAAGGCAGCCTCCTGCTTCATTCAAAAGCACTGAGTATTGAGCCTGCCCCGGCAACAGAGTCGTCAAATCACTGGGCAGCAGACGTTGCAAAGCCGCCCGAAGGCCGGAGCCGCGCAACTGAAACTTGCCCATGTGGGAAATATCAAATAGCCCTGCTCGCTCACGAACAGCGAGATGCTCTTGCATGAGCCCTTGAAACTGCAGGGGTAACTCCCAGCCTGCAAACCCCGTGAACCGAGCTCCCGCTGAAGTGCACACTGAATGCAGAGGGGAAGACAAGAGAGAAACGGTCACAGTCAGAGTCACAAACCAGAACTATCCCAATTGTGCGTCAAAACTTCGATAAATTAGTGAATAAATTTGATGCTTAATTAATGGCTTTGAGAGAAAAACTACTTATTTTATCTTTGCAGGATGGATGTTCAGGTTACATTACTAACCACAATCTCTTTGAAGTTGTTCTAGTCGTTCAATTAAAGCCAGATATCGCTTTTGAGATTTAGGCTTATCGATCAAGTAAGAATGAACGTCTTGCAAATACTCAATAAAACTTTCAGGTGTACAAGGCTGACTCTGATATCGCAGCGTATGCCAGCGATGATAGCTATTATGAATTTCCTCTTTAACAACCAGAATATTGTCTATTTTAGTAGCTAAGTCACTCCGGCTAGACTTGCAGAAAATATGATGGCCATGCAAATCAAATTGAGATCCCTCTCCGCATACCTCTCCAGTGACTTGACAGCGATTACGAGCTAAACGCTTTGCATTTAAGATAGCCTGCGTAATTGCTTGTTCCTGTGACATCAATAGTTTGTACTGATAGTCAACACCATCAATAATAGTGTCACCAACAGCCTCTAGCCAAGATTGTCTTGACTTGTTTTTATTTGATTTTTTCATGTCTTTAGATAGCTTTAGAATACCAGTATTACTAAAGTATTCATCGGATTCAATATATGCTATATCTTTATTTGCTATTAAGATTTCAGCGCCTTCATAACCCCCTCCACCTTTTTTAATTCTGTCCATTGCACCATTAATCCCTTTGCCATTGGTTCCAAGAATAGAAATAGCACTTCTACGATGAAAAAATAAGGTGTCTGACACTACTGCTGTTGACCCTGATCTTGTTTCTTGGGCAATTTTGCGCAGAACTAAAGCTCTTCGGATACGTTGCTGACGATGAGTAAAAAATTCAATTAGGCGGTTGAGGATGCCGTTGCCTTCTGTGACTTCTAGGTATTTGGCTATCGCAACAGCACCTTGCTCATAGAAATGTCGAATTTTTCCACGAGTAATCCATTCAAAATGCTCGCCTTCGTTAAGCTCCCATTCATCATCTAGATTCGCATCAAACTTTTGACAAACCTTATAGAGTTTTGATTTGCTGATCTTTAGTGCAACTGCAGTCTCGTCATCTGTTAGCAAAGTGTATTGAGCCATAACTTATCTCCCAAACAACAAGGAATCGCGCATTTGCTGAAGTTTTGAAAAAACTTCTGGATTACCCCCAGCATCTGGGTGATGCTCTTTAGCTAGTTGTCGAAAAGCGCTTTTGATATCTTCCACAGTTGCTTTTTTAGGATCTAAGCCAAAGACAATCCAAGGTCGAAAGTTTTTGAGGACATCAATGCCATTGATGCAGTTGGGTCCCACTTCATTTCGTTCATCAGGTGGTACTGCTACCCATGCGCGATAGAGTTCGAGCCAAGGCTGCTTGAGCCTTAAGTCGTAGTCTCGACCTTCGATCGCAACTTGAAAGCCTTCTGATTTTTTGAGTTGGGTAACAGTTGAACAGTTAAATGCTTGGCAAACGCCTGCTTTCAACTGGGCTAGGCTCAAGGGTTTGACTTTAGTGACTGGTGGCTGTTTCCCAGTGCTACTCTTCCCGCGAGAAGAGACCTTTTGCGATCGCGAAAACTGGGCAAATTCTAGGAAAACCTGTCGATCAATCCCGTAGCGATCGGCCAATTCTGTAGCGCGATCGATGACAGATTGTGGCAGCGCAGTCGATTTTGAAGCCATGCAGACCATGCCCAAAGAGAGCCGCAAGCTTCTACAGCTTATGGGGCTTTGCTCCTAGGTCAGCGACTTCTTAAATAGAAGTTCATGTTTTGCGTCACTGCGGAGTGCTATTCAGCCTAATGAGAGGTCGATCGCTAAAACTTAGCTTTCGCGTAGGACATAACCGACGCCGCGCACCGTTTGCACAAGCCGTTTTTCGCCTTCGATCTCAATCTTGAGGCGCAAGTAGCGAATGTAGACCTCAATTACATTCGACTCGCCCATAAAGTCATAACCCCAGACATTCTCAAGAATTTGCTCTCGCGTCAGCACTTCGCGCGGATGCTCCATCAAAAAACGCAGAAGATCAAATTCCTTCATGGTTAGGTCGATTTGACGACCATTACGAGCAGCACGCCGCGTGGAAAGGTCGAGGGTTAAGTTGCTGAATTGCAGATGTTCTTGAGCAGCAGGTTCTCGTTGTAAATAGAGCTGGAGTCGCCGTAAAAACTCATCGCTGCGGTAAGGCTTTAGTAAATAATCATCAGCCCCTGCTTCGAGACAGGCAACGCGGTCTTCAACGGTATCACGACCCATCAATAACAGAATCGGAATGGTTAAGCCGCGATCGCGCAGCTGTCGGCAGAATTGCAGACCTGATTGGCCGCCCGCCATGCGATCGACGATGACTAAATCAGGCTTCTGAAGATCGATTTGTGCAAATAAATCCTGCTGAACATTGGCGAGAGAGGTTCCATAACCGGCCTGGAGTAAGTCGCCTGCCATTTGTTGAGCCAAGCTGGAATCTGACTCGATCAATAAAATGTGTGGCGAGGCTGGCGCGATCATAGTTCTTCCTCACTCAGTAGCAGTCTCAGTAAATGAGTGTGCCCCTAGCTTTGATCGGGTGCGCTAGGCTTGGCAACATGGGGAAGTCCCCAACCCAACTTTTCTCGCAAAACTCGAAAGAATTCATTTGGCTGCAAACGAATAAACTGCGCAGGGTAGCGCGATCGCTGGATTAACACCCGGTCTTCTGGCCAAACATAGCAACCGGCATTGCCATCGACCACCATCATCAAGCGTTCCGGTGTTGCTGGAAAAATGGTCATGGGTTCCCGATTCGCAAAAACCAAGGCGCGTGAGGCGAGGGAATGCGGACAAATCGGCACCAATTGAAAGACGGGAACATCCGGGGTCACAACAGGACCACCAGAGCTGAGAGAGTAAGCAGTTGAGCCCGTGGGCGTAGAAACAATTACCCCATCCGCCGCAATATCAACCGGAACATGTTTGCCGATCGCCACCTCAAAATGACACATACTTGTCAGTGGCTCACGGTGTAGTGCCATTTCATTCAATGACAGTGCTTCCCACCGAATCAACTCACGGCGCAACACTTTGACTTCCATCATCGTGCGCTCTTCGATGCTGTATTCGCCTTTGCAAAGCTGCTCAATCGCAGCGGGTAAGCTGTCGAGATAAGCCTCAGCTAAAAATCCTAAATGTCCCGTATTGACAGTCAGCATGGGTACGCCAATCGGAGCTAGTTGCCGAGCTGCTGCGAGGACTGTTCCATCACCTCCCAAGACGATCGCCCAGCGGAGACTCGCATCAAAGCCGCGTGGCACTAAACTCTCGACGGGGGTATGGCAGATGACGGTGTCGGGATTGGAATAGCCCAGCAAGCCGGACTGGCTTGTTGCTAAACGGACACCCCAGCCGCGATCTTGGAGTTGCTGCTGCAATTCTTCAGCGATCGTGCAGGCTCTCGGTTTGCTGTCGTTGTAGATAATGCCAACATCTGGCACGCGAGTACTGCACGCTAAAGGCCAATTGCAGTTCCGATTTTATCAGGGCTTGGGAGTCCCGCTGTGCTCGCGGGGATCAGGGTGGTTCCTGATCCAGATTTAGGGCGATCGCCAGATGGCATCGGCCACTCGAGCCACATCGACCATCGCCGCCACATCGTGAACTCGTAAAATATCGGCTCCTTGGGCGATCGCTGCGCTACAAGCCGCTGCCGTCCCCCAGACGCGTTGCTGGGGATCGGGCTGATTAAGGATTTTGCCAATAAAGCTCTTGCGGGAGACACCTACCAACAGCGGGCAGCCGAGCGTGGTCAATTCTCGCTGACGTCGCAGGAGTTCCAAGTTTTGTTCAGCCGTTTTGGCAAAGCCGATCCCCGGATCGAGAATAATCCGCTCCGGTTGCACCCCCGCCGCGATCGCTGCCTCACGCCGTTCTACCAAGCTGGTTTGTACGGCTGTGACGACATCGTCGTAGTCGGTCAGTTGCTGCATGGTTTGTGGTGTGCCGCGCAGATGCATCAACACGATCGGTGCCTGCCGTTCGGCTGCCAGTGAGAGAATTTCAGGCTCGAAAGTCCCCCCGGAAATGTCATTGATCCAGTCTGCACCTGCTGCGAGGGCTGCAGCCGCGACCTCTACCCGCGTTGTATCGACCGAGAGGATCGGCTTTGATCCCAGCTCTGCCCGCAGCGATCGCACAACAGGGATCACCCGCGCTAGCTCAACCGCCAAGGGCACGGTTTCGGCTCCCGGGCGAGTTGACTGACCACCGATGTCGAGAATGTCCGCTCCGGCTTGCCAGAGCGCTTGACCTTGGGCAACGGCGATTGCGGGATCTAAGAACTGGCCACCATCGCTAAAGCTATCGGGCGTCACGTTGATCACCCCCATCAGGTAGGTCCGTTGGCCCCACTGCAGGGTTGAGCGATCGCTCATCAGTTAATTCCTTGCCACAGCACTGCAGTGTAGGCTGAATCAGCACGGATTTTGCGACTGCTGCTTTCCCAGGGCGATCGCTTGCTACGGTCCGTAATCTTGCGAAGCCAAGCATGTGTCGGCACGGCCTGCCGTGATAGTCTGTCTCAAGTGAGACTGCTGCGAGATTGTGAATAGCTCCTTTGGCTCGACCCCGGATGGCCTCCTAGAAATTGAAGCAGTGCAAAAAGCGATCAATCGATCGCGTGCCTCGGTTTACCGCTACATCAACAGTGATCGCCAGCAGCTCAACCCACCCTACGACCCTCGCAAACTGAATCCAGAGTTGCGGACTGACCATCGCGATCCCCTGCTCTTTCACCCCAACGAAGTCGCGCGCTTTGCCCGCGATGTCCTCAAAATTCGCCAAGTCACGGTCGAAGTCCTCAACGCACCCCAAACTCAAACCCAGGAATTGCTGACGGAGATTTTGGCAGAATTGCGGCTATTACGGCAGCTCTACGAGGCGCAATTGCCGCAGAAATAGCCTGCCCTAATCAAGACCCAGCGATCGCTCTCGCCTGAGCCTCGATACACATCACGGGTGCGATCGGAATACCGAGTTAGAAGCGCCCGCCCCCGCCGCAATTCGCTTGCAGAACGGCCGGCACGGTTTGACCCAGATTGACGTAGGCCTGTTGAATTTCGGAGCGCTCAACGGTGTTGAGGGTGCAGAAGTTGTCATTACCTGTAACAAAGCGCCGGTTAGCATCTTCGACAATTTCCGCATCGCTGTTGGTCGCAGCATTGGGAGTGGTATTGGATGGCGGAGGATCTGCCGCGATCGCAGTAGAGACCAGACCGGTGAGGGCGATCGACAAAAGGAAAAACTTCATGGTTTTCTGTCAGCCACGATGGGGCTATTGTTCCCCAAGCAAAAAGCCAACCCGACTTGGATTGGCTTCAACGCAGATCTCAAATAATTCGCGTTCGTGGTCCTGTAGCCAAGCTAACGATTCGCTGTATCCCTGGGTCAGGAATCGGATTTGGCTTGCTGGCGAGCAGCTCTCGACTCACGCCAAGCGGTGATCATCCGACCACCATTCAAACGAAACTCATCCCAGCCCAACAGGCTACCGTCTTGTTGCTCATCCCACGAGGCTGAGAGCAAACCGTAGGTCAAGCCCAGCACTCCTAGGCCGAAGCAGCCCATGGAAGCAAGGACCACCGCAGACGTTGGCAAGGGGATAATTTCGCGGCTAACGAGCCAGTAGCTCAGGAAGAACACGGCGACGCCCAAGCCCGTTGGCACCCCGGAGAAGGCTAATATGCGGCGCAGCATTCGCTGGCTAACAGCGTCAGGAATGCGCGTTTCCTCTAGCTTGGGTTGCGATCGCGAAACCTTCGATGACTGCTTAGGCTCTGACGCTTGAGTGGCGACAGGGGCTGGAGCCGCCGCCGCTTTGGCTGGCTTCGCTTTGCGCCGCTTGGGCTCAAACGGCAACCGGTCAGGCGTTGGTTTGCTCATCGGCCTTAGCCGCGGATACCGAGGCGCTCGATCAGGGCTTTGTAGCGATCGCGGTCTTGCTTGAGGATGTAAGCCAGCAGGCGTTTCCGCTGACCGATCAACCGCAGCAGACCTGTGCGGGAGGCAAAGTCTTTTTTGTTTTGCTGCAGGTGTTGGCTCAGGCGGCTAATCCGCTCGCTCAACACGGCCACTTGCACATCCGCCGAGCCAGTGTCGGTGGGGTGGATCTGGTAGGCCTCAAAAATTTCCTGCTTACGGGCTTGGGTCAGGGACATGGAACTCAGTCGCGCTTCAGCAAACTCTGATAGTAGCATGGCCGATCAACGGCTAAGCCATGCGATCGCTTCACGAATCCAATCTTCGGCGGGCTGCCCCGACTGGACAAGATTTTCTTGGGCGATCGCGGTCAAGGCTTGCAGGATTTCGCGATTGTTGTATCCCAGCGCCAGCAGGGTCATTTCCACATCCTCCTGTACTGCTGCGATCGGGGCTGCCGTCGCACTGGGGAGCAGGCCCGCCTCTTCGCGCCACTCCGCTAATTTGCTACGCAACTCCAAGGCGAGTCGTTCTGCGGTCTTCGCACCAACGCCGGGAGTCCGGCTCAGCAGACGCGTATTGCCCGCCACGATCGCCTGCACTAATTCCGCCAGACTTAAACTGTCGAGCAGCGCTAGCCCCAACTGGGGGCCAATCCCGCTGACGCTGATCAGCTGCCGAAACAGATCGCGCTCTGCCATTTGCAAGAAACCAAACAGCAGCCACTGATCTTCTCGGACCTGAAGATGGGTGAACACTTGTAGGGATTGACCAGCGGCAGGCAGCTCTACCAGCGATCGCGCTGGTGTTTGCACTTCGTAGCCAACTCCCTGCACATCTAATAAGAGCAAGAGTCGGCCGCTCTGCTTGCGAACGCCAGCCAGAGAACCTTGGAGATAGCCAATCATGACGGTCTGCGGAGTCAATGCCTGCGATCGCTAATCCTACGGGGCGGCGATCGTGAAATGACCGGTTGCTCCCACCCTAGGATCCTGCCTAGAAATGTCCTGCAGCGACCGATCCCAGATGAGACGGTTGTAATTCTCTCTAAACATTCGAAAGGAAGTCTGAAGTTCTGAGGGGATCGCCCGACGAATCGAATTGGGCTGGTTAAGCTGAAAGGGCCGCAAATCAAGGCTTATTGAGGCAGTTATGGCAGCGAATTTACTCGAACAACTCCGCGGAATGACGGTGGTTGTCGCAGACACCGGCGGCATTCAGTCGATCGCGACGTTCACCCCTCGCGATGCCACCACCAACCCTTCTCTGATCACAGCCGCGGCGCAAATGCCGCAGTATCAAAGCATTATTGATGACACGCTCCGCCAAGTTCGGACTGAGCTAGGCGCAGAAGCCCCTGTAGAAGCGATCGTGGCTGAAGCCATCGATGAACTGTTTGTCGCTTTTGGCTTGCGCATTCTCGAAATTGTGCCAGGGCGCGTTTCCACAGAAGTTGATGCTCGGCTCTCCTACGACACCGAAGCCACGATCGCTAAAGCCCGTAAGCTGATTGGGCTGTACGAGCGGGCAGGCATCCGCCGCGATCGCGTGCTGATTAAAATTGCCTCAACTTGGGAAGGCATCCGGGCTGCTGAAGTCCTGGAAAAAGAAGGCATTCATTGCAACCTGACCCTGCTGTTTGGCTTCCACCAAGCTGTGGCCTGCGCTGAGGCCGGCGTCACCCTCATCTCGCCTTTTGTTGGTCGCATCCTCGATTGGTACAAGAAGGAATCCGGACGCGACGCTTTCCCAGGGGCAGAAGATCCGGGCGTCCAGTCCGTCACCCAGATTTACAACTACTACAAAAAATTCGGCTATGCGACGGAAGTGATGGGCGCTAGCTTCCGTAACATCAGCGAGATCATTGAACTGGCGGGCTGCGACCTCCTGACGATCTCGCCGGGGCTACTGGAAGAGTTACGCCAGACCGAAGCGCTACTGGAGCGCAAGCTCGATCCCGCGATCGCTGAAAGCCTTGAGCTGGAGCAAATTCACCTCGATCGCGATCGCTTTGCTGAACTCCACCAAGCCGATCGCATGGCCAATGAAAAGCTAGACGAAGGCATTCGTGGTTTTTGCAAGGCGATCGATACCCTCGAAGGCTTGCTTAAGCAACGACTAGCCGTGCTGGAAGGCAAAGCCGTTTTCCACCACGCTGCCCACGAAGTTTTCAGCGTCTGCGACCTTGATGGCGATGGCTTTATCACCCGTGAGGAATGGCTGGGCAGCGATGCTGTCTTTGATGCACTCGACCTGAACAAGGACGGCAAGCTCAACGAAGAGGACTTGCTCGCCGGTCTCGGGGCTACCTTGCAAATGGCGGGGCGAGCGGTTGCGACCGTCTAAAAAGCGCTGACGCTGTGTTGATCGAAGACCTCAACTTGCCGTGATCGCAGTGGGTTGAGGTCCATTTTTTGTGGGATCTCGTCCGTCTCGAACAAAATCCTGAGTCTGGACTGCCTAGGATAGCCGGGACTTTGTGGGTGTGGAACGAGACATGGATTCTTTGGCAGCCTTGGCGCGCGATCGGGGCATTCGTTACTTTCTGATTGCCTTCACCGATCTATTTGGCGTACAGCGAGCCAAGCTGGTGCCAGCCAGCAGCATCGACCTCATGGCCACTAGTGGTGCGGGCTTTGCCGGTTTTGCAGCTTGGCTTGATCTCAGCCCAGCGGATGCGGACGTTTTAGCCATTCCCGATCGCGACAGTCTGTTCCAACTGCCTTGGCAACCGGAAGTCGCTTGGATGCCAGCAGATCTCTACCTCAACGATCAACCGCTGGAGCAAGCGCCGCGCTGGGTACTAAAGCGGGTTCTCTCGGTGGCTGAGTCCCTCGGCTATCGCCCCAAAACAGGGGTGGAGTGTGAGTTCTTCCTTCTGGATGAAACCGGAGATGCGATCGCTGATCCGCGCGATCGCCAGGCGAAACCTTGCTACGACCAGCAGTCCCTGATGCGGCGCTACGACCTGATTACCCAGATCAGTGAAGCGATGGAGGAACTGGGCTGGGGGCCGTATCAAAGTGATCATGAAGATGCCGACGGTCAGTTTGAAATGAACTGGACCTATGCGGATGCGCTAGTCACTGCCGATCGCCAGGCTTTCTTCAAGTACATGGTCAAAACTCTCGCGGAACGGCAAGGATTAAGGGCTACCTTTATGCCCAAGCCCTTCGCGGATTTGACCGGCAATGGTTGCCACATGCACCTTTCACTCTGGAATCGGGAGGGCACAACCAATACTTTTGTCGATCCGGTTGCGACTGCTCCCCTCTCGACCCTGGGCTATCAGTTTATTGGTGGATTGCTGCATTCGGCGGCATCCCTCTGCGCCCTCACCAACCCAACCATCAACTCCTATAAGCGGATTAATGCACCGGCGACGACCTCGGGTGCGACTTGGTCTCCGAACGGTATTAGCTACAGTGGCAACAACCGCACCCACCTGATCCGTATTCCCGATGCCGGTCGCTTTGAGTTGCGACTCGCCGATGGGGCTGCTAACCCTTACCTGTTGCCTGCTGCCGCGATCGCTGCCGGCTTAGATGGTATTCAGAACAAACGCGATCCAGGCCCCCGCTACGACAATGACAACTATGCTCAGCCCTTACCACCCGGCACAGTTCCGACCTTGCCCGAGCATTTGCTGGATGCCCTGCGATCGCTACAAGAAAGCACTGTTCTCACCGAAGGTTTGGGAGCTGCGTTCACAAGTGCATACCTCAAGCTTAAGCATCAGGAATGGCGCAGTTTTTGTGCTGAAATTACCCCTTGGGAGCGCGCTACAACCTTGGATTGCTAGCCCCATTGCCCACCTGTAACCAGCGTTGTAACTGCTGTTCTTCGTGGCGGCGTAAGCGTTGCCCTTTGCGGGTAAATTGCCGCCGCACGATCGCCGCACCAAACCCCAGTTGTACGTCGGCCCCGAGGGCTTGAAGGGGTACTGCAGCAGAACTGACGGTAAAGACGGGCAGTCCTTGTAGATCGGGCAATAGGCTCAGCAGAATCACTTCGATTGGCCAAAAGGCGAGTTGCGAATCCTGAAGCACTAGGGGTTCAACCCCAAGGTCAGCGATCGCGGTTGTCAGCTGCTGGAGTTTGGTGGCACTGTCTCGGGGATGGGGTTTGAGTAGCAGGGCCGACGGGAGTGACTGGTCAGCCAAAAACTGGCGATAGGCTTCAATCTCAGCCGTAAGGCTGATGTAGGCGCCGTCAGCTTGCTCTGAGAGGTTGGCTGTCAGCAATACGCCCCACTCTCGCTGAGCCGTCAGTTGTCTCAAACTGGCGATCGCTTGTGTGGGTAAGGCGTTGGCAAGGGTATGTAGGTAGTCCTCAAGGTCAGACAAAGGGACTGGCTGGCTGGGGAAGGGAGGTTGGCGATCCCCTGAAAAGATGAAATGACCACCATCGGCTGGAAGTGGTTTGGTAGCTGGTGACCACCAAGATCGCAGCCGCGATCGCCAGCCCCGCCGCTGCTGCAGCACAGAGTCGGCAGCCACGTAGACCCCCAGCCCATCGCCGTAGCACAGGCAGCGTGCTGTTGGATAAAGCTGTCGCAGAAGTTGTTCTTTCGGACGCCAGCCGGTGGCCAGCCACAGTTCATCGACGGTCTCGAGTCCAATCTCTTGTCGGAGTTGTTGTTGTTCTAGAGCTGATAGGGAGCGCCCCAGCCAACTGGTAAACCGCTCGGGAGCGATTGCTGATCCCGTCAAACCCGGCTGGAGCTGGGTTGCCATGCGGGCAACTTCGGCAGAGAAAGCCGCAAAACGATCGCGCGGTGCCCATCCCGAAAAGCAGTAGCGATCGGCTTGGAGTCCTTGACTGCGGAGCGCGGCGATCGCCGCAACCAGTTGGGCACTGCCAGGACAGTCGATGAGTCGCCGCATCAGACCTTGACCGGACGCAGTTGCTGCTTAACTTGGCGCAGCCAGGACCGCAAACGCTGCCGAGTCAGCCAGCGCGGTCGGTTGCCTTCTCGGATATCGTCGCGGACGTTGAAGCGCTTAATCGCTTGGCTAATTTCTGTGTCTGTGAGGATGCCGGAGTCGAGTGCCTGCTGCATGGCCTTGAACCAGAGGTCGCCGTAGGGATGACCGGGTCGTTTCCAAGGCTGACGCTTGAGGTCGGTGTAATGGATCAGTCGAGTTTCGCGATCGGCAAAGTCAAAGCTATTCCAGCGTGGATCCAGTGCCCCGATCTGATAGGGGCGTTTGTTCAAAAAGCGCGGTCCCATGCAGGGCAGATCGCGATAGTCGTAAACACCGGCTTCCAGTTCATCAATGAACTGTTCGAGGGGAAATCGGCAGCGATCGCAATCAAACAGGACGACACTCAAACCCCAGAGAGCACCAGCGCGATCGGGATAGGCTTCGGCTTTGGCGAGGAAGTCTGCCCCTTCCAGATCAGTGTCAAACAGTTCGCCAATATCGTGTAGGCAAACCACATCGGAGTCGATGTAGATGGCGCGGCCTTGGTAGCCGCAGAGTTCTGGAATCAAAAAACGGTAGAGGCTAAACTCCGTCGCATTCCAGTACTTGACCCGCAGTGACATGGGGGCGGGACGGGGTGGCTCTCCTAAAACCTCTAGGGCGTTGTGGGTGCCGTTAAACGCCGTAATTGCCAACGGGCGATCGGTCATCCGTTGTAGCGAATCGATCGCCACTTGCCGCTCAATGCGGCTGGCTTCTCCGGAACCAATGAAGATGCGAATGGGATCGGCCATGGGGATATCCCCAGCGAGGGTTATCGCCCAAGCTACTGTGCTGCTGGAGCTGACAGCAAGCCCGATTGTGCCGCTGGCAGAGGTTGCCGCATCGCAGCCTCAGGTGGGGGTGGAATAATGCCGTAGCCCTGCCACTCGGGCTCAGACTCCCCGCGACAATCAACGCGAAGGCCATAGCGTGCCAATTGATAGCGATACTCTCCGGTCAGGCAGTCGTTATCACCATTGGGAATCAAGTTTTGGTCGATCGCATAGCGGATAGCGGCCTCAACCGTCCGATTCGGCGTGGTCTGAGAGTCAGGGGTCGCGAGTGGCAGTGCCCCCTGGGCCTGCAGAGCTTGTAGACGGGCCTGATGTTCAGCAAAGTCCCATTGAATCCGAAGCCCCATACAACCGAGAAAACCTAGGGCGATTGTGATCATCACGATCGGTTCTCGGTAGCGTTGCCAAGTTTTCTGCAGAAAGCGCGATCGCACAGTCATGGCTTCAGGCGAGCGGAGAACTAGAGGTGGGTAGCCCCTTGGTTTGGGGAGATCGGCTGGGCATCAAGTGCCCCAGCCACGGTAAGCCCAGCAGGAGGCCAATTAACAGCTGGAGGAGGGGGAGCTTGAAGAAACTGCCCTCAAACAGGTGGAGTACGAGGCCGGTCACGAGGCTAACTAAGAGCCATTGCCTCAGTAATTGCTGGTCGGCATCGGCTGATTGTTGGATCTGTTGCCAGAGTCGGATCACAGTGGCTGTCAGCCCGACCAACACGATCGCCAGAACTAGGATGCCGTTATCAGCTAGGAGCTGCAGCACAAAGTTATGAGCGTGTGAGACCCGATTGAGGGTGAGCGGCGGCTGACAAATGGCGGCAGCTTGACCATAGCCTTGGCCCACCCAGAAACTGACGGGTCCGTTCATCCAAGCTTGACTGACATAGCAGCGAGCAATCGCGATCCGAGCGGGGTCATAGAACTCGAGGTAACGGCCGACGAGGTCAGGTCGAAGTGCGATGACACCTAGCAATAGGAGGCCAAAGCCCGGCAGCAGCCAAATCAACGATCGCCGCGATCGGCCTTGCCAGTTGAGGACGCCTGTCATACCAATCGCCAGAACGAACGCTCCCAAGCAAATGCGCGAGGCGGTTCCGAGGATAATGACGCCACCGGCCAAGCTAGAGAGTAGGTAAAGACCTCGCCAAGTGCGATCTCGCCAAGTTAGCAGCAACGCTGGCACGGTAGCGATCACAGTCAAAATGCCGACTTGGTTGATGTAGAGATCGCCCATGCTGATGCGAATCGTCCAGTTGATCGCCTGCAAATTCAGCAGTAGCCAGATCAAGGGGAGAAGACCGATCCAGCGCAGAAGCCGTAGGCTGCGATCGTGCCCGAGACCCGTGGAACCAATTAAACCAAAGCCCAGTAGGACGTAGGCTGACCAGGTTACTGAGGGATCGAGAGTCGGCTTAGCCCAGAAAGCCGGCGGCAAGAAGATCAAGGCGATCGTCGCCCAACAACCCAAACCGCGCCAATCTCGCTGCTGAAGCTGCTCAATCACGCAAATCACCAGCCAGCTACCTGCTAAAGGAACGGCCCAAAATGCACTATTGACTTGGAGTGCAAGTGCAACTAGCAAGAGCCAATCGACCGTTGTAGGGAGGCGAAGTGGTAGCGATCGCGTCCAGGGAATGGCCAAGCTTAGACCCAGCAGTAGAGGTGTTAACCCGCTGTTGAGCCAGTCGGTCTGAAATAGCAGCATCACGACCCAGAAGCCAAGGAGTGCAGCACCGCCCCCGAGCTGCGATCGCGGTAAATCACTACTGGCGAGCAATTGGCGATAGCGATCGCCTGCCACAAATCCCAGGGTGAGGACTGCCGCTAGGCCGAGTAGCCCCAACTCTGCCCAGAGTTGTAACAGGCCGCTCATGTTGTCAGCTGTCTCGCCCGTCAAGGTGCTGCAAGTGGTGGTGACAGATTGCACACCCCGCCCTACCAGCCAACGCAGCAGGTTGTGTTGAATTTGGTCCTGGGCGCAGCGCCAGAGTAACCCAGCAGGATCCGGTGCCAAAACAGCTGTCGGAAACGGCCAGAGTAGTCCGAGACCAATGCCAGTGCTAATCACCCCCAAACGTCCTAGGGGCGATCGCGTCCAGGTTCGCCAGAGAGTTATTCCCCAGCGCTGCAGCAGCACCACAATCAGTAGCCCTACCCCCCAGCCGAGACGCAGGGTAAAAGAACCCAGCCACCAACTTCCGCCCAGACCGATCGCGGCTGCGATACCGAGGGGCCAGCGCCAAGCCGGAGAGAGTCTCTGGGGTTGATCGGTGAAGTTGAAGAGAATTGCGATCGCCCACAGCCCAGTCGCCGCCCAAGTCACGGTCAGCATCATGGGATTCAGTGAGTCCGACCAGATCAGAGTCGGCAGGCTGAGCAGCGGGGCTAGACCCAAGCTCAGCGTCACTTGCGATCGCTGTTGATCGGAAAGGCTGAGCCAACCACTAACGATCACCCCCGTCAGCCAGAGCATCTCACTTTGACCGACTGACCAGTCCCGAGTTAAAGCCCGGACGATGGCGGGGCTGCAGAGCAGAGTGGCGATCGCGACGGGTTGCCACGGAAAGCGGCGATCGCGGTTGCTCAACGTCTGCCAGATCAGCCACAGCCCCAGACTGGCGAGACTGGCTTCGGGCCAGAGTGGCAGCAGAGTACTGGCAAGCCAGAGGGGAATGACAGAGACCCTGAACGAGCCGGCTGGAGATGGCATCATTCGCTAGCGCTCCTCAGTGGGACTGCCGCACAGTTAAAAACAATGCAGGGGCGTTGGGCCACTGGGCTGGTCTGACCCAAGCTTGGCCCCGAGGGGGGTAGAGCCTGTGCTTTAATGCAGAGCCACATCGCGGCTGCCAAAGTATAGCTATGGCTCCTCTCCTGTTTCGACAAATTTTGGATTTAGAAGCAGAGGCGATCCAGCGAGCTGCTGAGCGGGCGGATGCTGAAGCTTTCGCGAATGCGACGCAATTGATTGCCAATTGTTCCGGCAAAGTAGTGCTCAGCGGGGTTGGGAAGTCGGGTATTATCGCCCGCAAAATTACGGCCACGCTGCTCAGCATTGGCACCCTCTCTGCCTTCCTTCATCCCTGCGACGCCCTGCATGGTGACCTCGGCATCGTCACTGAGCAAGATGTGGTCGTCATGCTCAGCAATAGTGGCGAAACTGACGAACTGCTGGCGATGCTGCCCCATCTGCAACGGCGTCAGGTGCCGATCATTGCGATCGTTGGCAATATGCGGTCTACACTGGCGCGGGTTGCTGCCGCTGTTTTGGATGCCTCGGTCGATCGCGAGGCCTGCCCTTTGAATTTGGCCCCGACGGCTAGCACAACGGTGGCGTTGGCGATCGGAGATGCCTTGGCTGCCCAAGTGATGGACTATCGATCGGTCACGTCTGAGCAGTTTGCCTTTAATCATCCGGCAGGACGCTTGGGTAAGCGGTTGACCCTAAAAGTGGTGGATGTGATGCATCAAGGGGAAGAGCTGCCGTTGCTGCCGCCGGAAGCTCGTTTTGTGGAGGTGGTGACGGCAATCAGTCGCGGGGGCTTGGGGGCCGTACCGATCGTGGAAGCCGATGGCCGTTTGTTGGGCTTGATCACGGATGGTGACCTGCGGCGACTCTTGGAACAGACGAGCCCGGCCAAGCTCGATCAAATTACAGCGGCAGAGTTCATGACGCCTCAGCCAATTGCCGTTGAAGGTGACCTACTGGCCTATGATGCGCTGCATTTGATGGAAAACCGTCCGTCTCAAATTTCGGTGCTTCCCGTCGTCGATGCGGCCCAGCGCTGTCTCGGACTGGTGCGGATTCATGATTTGATCCGCAGTGGGATCTAGGAGCAGCACAGTCCATGGTTCGAATTCTGGCAGTGATTCCCGCTCGCTACGCCTCAGAGCGGCTACCCGGCAAGGTACTGCTGCCGATCGCCGGTCGACCGATGCTGCAGTGGGTCTACGAAGCCACGATCGCCAGCAATGTCTTTGATCAGGTGGCGATCGCCACGGAAGATCCTCGAGTTGTAGAAGCAGCAGCGGCTTTTGGTGCTGAAGCGATTCTGACCAGTGCGGATCTGGCTTCAGGCACCGATCGCGTTGCGGAAGCCAGCTTGCACTTCCCTGACTGCAAAGTGATCGCCAACGTCCAAGGCGATCAGCCGTTTGTGACGCCGGGATTGCTGCAAGCCCTCGTTTCGCCCTACCGGGCGGGGGAACTGCCGGAGATGACGACGGTGGGCGGCCCCTACGATCCAGCGCAGGATGCTGATGATCCCAACACAGTCAAAGTGGTCTGCGATCAACGCGGCAATGCCCTTTATTTCTCGCGATCGGCGATTCCCTATCCTCGAACCGTGGTGCATGACCTGCCGGTCTATCATCACTTTGGCCTCTACGCTTTCCGGCGCGATTTTCTGGCGCAATATCGTCAACTCCCGCCGACCCCACTGGAACGCTGCGAAAGTTTGGAGCAGTTGCGGGTGCTAGAACAGGGCTATCGGATCCGGGTGGTGCCCTGTGCCGATAAGGTCATTGAAGTCAACACAGCAGACGATCTGGAGAGGGCAAACGCATGGGCCAGTCAACGCTAATTCGGGCCAAAGTCGGCGATCGCTTCAGCATTGGGGATGGCTGTCCGCTGACTCTGTTTGGGGGGCCTTGTGTGATTGAAGGCGAAGACTTCAGCCTCAAGATGGCGGAGAGTATCGCAAAAGTTTGCGATCGCCTCGGAGTCCAGTTTGTCTTCAAGTCCTCTTTTGACAAAGCCAATCGCACCTCGATCGGCTCCTTCCGAGGCTATGGCCTCGAAGAAGGCCTGCGGATTCTGGAGCGGGTCAAAACAGAGCTAGGTCTGCCGGTTCTGACGGACATTCACGAAAGCCAGCAAGCGGCGACTGTGGCGGAAGTCGTCGATATTCTTCAGATTCCGGCCTTTCTCTGTCGCCAGACCGATCTCCTGTTAGCGGCAGCGGCGACAGGGCGCACCGTCAACGTCAAAAAGGCACAGTTTCTCGCCCCTTGGGATATGAAGAATGTCGTCAACAAGCTGAGGCAGGGCGGGGCTGAAAATCTGTTGCTGACGGAGCGCGGTAGTTGCTTTGGCTACAACGCCTTGGTGGTGGACTTCCGATCGCTACCGTTGATGCGCGAGCTAGGCTGTCCCGTCGTTTTCGATGCAACTCACAGCGTCCAAATTCCAGGCGGAGCCGGCGATCGCTCCTCGGGTCAGCGGGAGTTTGTGCCAGTCTTGGCGCGGGCAGCAGCAGCAGTCGGCATCGATGCCCTGTTCATGGAAATCCACGAAAACCCCGATCAAGCCCTGAGCGATGGCCCGAATATGATTCGGTTGGCAGATCTGGAAGCGACTCTGCGCCATATTCTGCGGGTGCGGGAAGCTGTGGCAGAACCGATCGGAGCATCGGCATGATCTGGCTGCAACGCTGGCGCTGGCGATCGCGGTTTGCCTCAATCCGGCTCTTAGTGACCGATGTGGATGGCGTGCTAACCGACGGCGGCCTCTACTACACCGAGGAAGGCCAAGAGCTGAAGCGTTTCAATGTCCACGACGGCATGGGGCTACGCCAACTGCTCGACAATGGCATTGAGGTGGCGATTCTTTCAGCTAGCCCTTCACCGACTGTGCAACGGCGGGCGGAAAAGCTGGGCATTCGCCATGCTTATTTCCACGTCCAAGACAAACTCAGCAAGCTGCAGCAACTCTGCCAAGAATTAGAAATTGATTTACAGCAAGTTGCCTATGTTGGGGATGACCTCAACGACTGCAAGGTGTTGAGCCAAGTCGGTTTAGGTTGCAGCGTCCGTAATGCCCATCGCAGCGCCCGCAAAGTCGCCCGCTATGTCACGTTTCGATCGGGTGGACGCGGTGCCGTGCGAGAAATCTGTGACCAAATCCTGCGCAGTCAGGGGCGATTGAGTTTGCGCCATACGCCCGTGGCTTAGTCTCGGCTTCGATTCGCGATCGCGTTTTGAGAGGATCCGTCATGAACCTGTCTCCGATCCGCCTCTTCATTGGCAGCAGTGCCCGCAACCAAGTGGAAGAACGGGTGCTGGTCTACTCGATTCAGCGGCTGACGCAGCGACCCTTGGAAGTCTGGAGCCTGTTGGGCGATCGCGGTACGGTGCGCCGTCCTGATGGCTCAGAGCTGCCGTTGCCCGAAGCAATTCGCGATCGCCTGGGCGGTGCCACCCGCTTCTCTACAGCACGCTACGCCATTCCCCATTTCTGTGGCTATGAAGGGCGGGCAATTTACTGCGACTCGGATCAAATTCTGTTCACGGATTTGGCGGAATTGTTCGATCGCGATTTAGGGAATGCTGCCGTTGCTGCCGTGCCGGTAACTGCTGCGGTCAGCCGTCGTCGTTACGATCGCCGCCATTTGGCTCCGCTACGGCAACAAAACCACGCCAGCTACCTGACCAGTGTGATGCTGTTGGATTGCGCCCAACTGCGCCACTGGGATCCGCAGGCGATTTTGGCAGGGCTGTCGGTCGGTGACTACTCCTACACCGATTTGATGTTCTTGGGGCCGCAGTTCTGCGATCGCTTTGGCCTGAAAGTTCAGGATTTGGAATCCGGTTGGAATCACTTGGATGTGGTGCAGCCGGATACGAAGCTGCTGCACTTCACCGATCTGGAAACCCAGCCCTGGCGCTTTGCCCATCATCCAGCGGCAGATCTCTGGGAAAAACTCTACCTGGAGGCGATCGCTAGCGGAGCCCTCGATCGCACCACGATTACGGCTGCTCTGCGTGAAGGCGGTGTCTGTCGCCGGATTGCGCTGCTGCCCGATTGGTCGGGACGGCGTGGGCGTTGGCTCAATCGCGTTTGGCGCAGTAGCAGTGCGGTTGGTCAGGAATTGCGGGATGCAAGTCGCGATCGCCTGCATCGACTCAAGCAACAGGGCAAGGCGATTGCCCAGGATTTTTTCGGGAAAAAACCGTCGTTCTCTCCTTAGTTGAGCGACTTCCCCAGCGGTTAGCTCAGCGTTCTCGTCCGCAGATTGCGGCGCTGATTTACTCGCGAGCTTGTCTGCGGGTCTTGGTGCCTTACTTAGAGAGGTTGCGTCAGATTCAGATGACGACCGCCGGCGATCGCCCGTTTGATCTCTGGCTCCTGCTGCCAACGGAACGGGAAGTCAAAGCCCATGAATTGCGATCGCTAGTGGGCTCTGGTTGCCACCTATCGCGATCGCTATGGCCACTACGCTATCTCCGTGCTAACCCCCAGCAGAGCGTGGGGCTCTTTTGTCTGGATCATCAGCTCTTCCCCGAGGCGCATCGCTTGGGAATTCGCGTGGCACGTTGGCTGCGTCAGCAAGGGGTCACGACGATCTGCAGTCAGCACGGTGGCACCGATGCCGAGAGTTTGGCAAGTTTAGCCTCGTCTGCCTCCGAAACCCTGCTGATTTGGGGGCACTATGCCGAGCAGGTGTTGCGCGATCGCTATCATTGGCAACCTTTGCAGCTCAAAGTCGTTGGCAATCCGCTCCACGATCGCCTCTTCACGATTCCTAAACCAACTCAGCCTGATTTTGATCAGCCGCTGATTCTCGTGGCTACGACGCTGCAACGGGAGTACGACGATCGCCCCAACTCCCAGCAGTGCTACCGCGACTATTTGCGCTGTTTGTTTTCAGCCTTAGAAAGCATCAACGGACGGGTGATGATCAAACGCCATCCCCGCGACCCTCAGCAACCGGATCTCTACGCAGAAGTACTGACTGAATTCCCAGCGTTACAGCAGCGGACGACTCTACTCTGGTCTCAGGATCAGCCCGATACCTACAGGCTGTTGCAGCAGGCCGATTTGGTGATCAGTCGCGCGTCCACGGTGCTGGAGGAAGCAGACATGCTCGGGAAAGCCACGATTGCCTTTGATCTCTTTCCAAATGGCCCTGCTAGTCGTTATCTGCATTTGCAAGCATTTCCGAACTTTCAGTGGATTGCAGGTAGTGAAACCACGTCTTTAACAACGGCAATCCAGACTGCCCTGGCAACGCCTCAACTGCAGACTGATCAAGATCGCGATCGCTGTATTGCAGCATTTAGCGATCGCCTAGATGGACGCTCAGTGGAGCGTGGTGTGGCGGTCATTCTGGAGCAGCTCCAGCGGCAGCCCAAGCTTTGAGAGCTTCTGGAACCAAGGCCAGATCATTGGCTTTCCTCGCTAGGATCAGGACTTAGGTCTAGTACGAGACGCCTGCCTTGTCTGTCACTGCCCAGCGATCGCCAATTTTGCTTGCCCCTGCTCAAGTGTTACGAGGCTGGGGCGCACTCTCAGAGGCAGGATCTGCGATCGCCCGCGTTGGTCAGCGTCCCCTTGTGGTGGGTGGCGATCGCGCCAGAGCACTCGTCCAAGACAGTTTGACGGCGATCGCTTCAGAACAATCCCTGACCCTAGGTTGGGGCAGCAGCTTGCCGGACTGTAGTGAAGCGGTTTTGGCACGGCTCCAGCAAGCAGCAACCGAGCATCAAGCTGATTGCATTCTAGGTGTGGGCGGCGGTAAGGCGCTCGATACGGCCAAACTGCTGGGGCATCAACTGTCGCTGCCGGTGATCACCGTGCCGACGAGTGCGGCGACCTGTGCGGCTTGGACAGCATTGGCGAATGTCTATACCGATGCCGGGGCTTGGCTCTACGATGTCGGTCTCGATCGCTGTCCTGAGTTGCTGATTCTCGACTTTGAACTGATTGCCCAAGCGCCCCCCCGCACCCTAGCGGCGGGAATTGGGGATGCGATCGCCAAGTGGTACGAAGCTTCCGTCAGCAGTGGTCATCGCCAAGAAACTTTGGTCGTTGCGGCGGTTCAGCAAGCTCGTGTCCTGCGTGATCTGCTCTTCCAGAAATCGGCTGCCGCGATCGCGGAACCTGGCGGTGAGCAATGGTACGAAGTGGTGGAAGCCACCGTTTTACTTGCAGGCGTGATTGGGGGGTTAGGTGGGGCGCAATGCCGCACGGTGGCTGCCCATGCTGTCCACAATGGCTTGACCCATCTGCCCGCTTGTCATGATTGGCTGCACGGCGAGAAGGTTGCCTTCGGTATTTTGGTGCAGTTGCGTTTAGAAGAACTGCAAGGCACCAACCCGCTGGCAGCAACCGCACGGCAACAACTGCTGAGCTTCTATGCCGATCTGGGGCTGCCGCGCCAATGGTCTGACATGGGCTTAGCGTCCGTCAGCTTAGCGGATTTGCAGCAAGCGGCAATTCTGGCCTGTGCGCCCGAGTCGGACATTCACCACCTGCCTTTTGCGGTGGATCCTGATCAGCTTTTGGCGGCGATGGTTTCCACGACTACCCCGATCGCCCGCAGCAACAGTGTGGTGGCTGAATGACTGCGATCGCGCCTGAAACCCGCCTCGGTTCAACCGTTGCCAACCTAACGGAAGACACCTCCAAGAACCTAGCTGCCGCAATTCAGTGGCAAGCGGTCGCTACAGATTTGCGCGAAGCCCCGATCGAAACTAGCTTTGTGCAGTTGGGACAGGGCGATCGCCCGCTGCTCTGTCTGCATGGCTTCGACAGCTCCGTGTTTGAATTCCGCCGCCTCTTGCCGCAGCTCGCAGAACAGCATTCAGTCCGAGCGCTGGACTGTCTGGGTTTTGGATTCACGGAACGGCCTGAAGGGATAGAAATTAGTCCAGATACCATTCGGCAGCATCTCTGGGGCTGCTGGCAGGCTTGGTATCAGAAACCAATCGTGCTGGTTGGGGCTTCGATGGGTGGGGCGATCGCGATCGATTTCGCCCTGAACTATCCCGAGGCGGTGGCCGGTTTGATCTTGATCGATAGCGCCGGTATTGCACCGGGGCCGTGGATTGGTCGCTTTTTGCCATCGCCCTTAGATGGCTGGGCGGTGGACTTTCTGGGACGACCGGATGTGCGTCGTCGCATCAGTGAACGGGCCTATCACGATCCGCAGCGTTGGGTGACGCCGGATGCTGAAACCTGTGCGGCGCTCCATCTCCAGCAACCGGGCTGGCGCGAGGGGCTACGACGTTTTACTCGCAGTGGCGGCTATGGCTCGATGCGATCGCGCCTCCCTGAACTTCGGCAACCCACGCAACTGGTCTGGGGTCGCCAAGATCAGATCCTCGGCACCAAAGATGCTGCTGTTTTTCAGCGCCTGTTACCGCAGAGTGAGCTGGTCTGGATTGATGACTGCGGCCACGTTCCGCATAAAGAACAACCCAGAGCGACGGCTGAAGCAATCGCGACTTTTGTGGCGACTTTACCGACTTGATCCCCCTCAAGCCAGCAGACTGACCAGCGATCGCGCTACCCAATCGATTGCCGGCGCCAGAATCAGCGCTGGCAAAAAGGTGATCGTGGGTAGTCGGGCCACGCCGAGTAAGTTCGCCGCGATCGCCAGAATCAACAGTCCGCCCGTGCCAGTGAACAGCAGCAAGGCTGGCAACTGGCTGGGATCAGGAATGCCTTGGCTCAACAGGGCTGCTGTCAGGGACATCCCGCCCTGACTAATGGCGATCGTGCCGATCGAGAACAGAATACTGCGGCCGTAGCTCCCGGCCAAGGCGATCGCACTGAGGCCATCCATCGTGCCTTTGATCAGGAGCAAGCGCGGATCGCCGTTCAGACCATTCTCCAGACTGCCGATTAGCGTCATGGGGCCGACGCAAAACAGCAGGCTCGCCGCTACGAACCCCTCGGCACCGACTTGACCTTGCCGCAGCAGGCGATCGCTCCAGCGTTGAATGCGGCTTTCGAGCTGGTAGAACTCGCCGAGCAGTCCGCCCAGGGTCAATGCCAACAGCGCCACCACAATGCTGTCGAGGGGACCGCGCACGGACTGGAGTTGCTGAGTCATCTGCAAGCCCACAATCACGGTAATCAGCCCCACCCCTTGGGTGAGGCGCTGTCGATAGCGATCGGGTAGGCGATCGCGTAGCCAAACGCCCAAACAGCCCCCGATCGCGACGGCTAAGCCGTTGTAGACCGTTCCGTTTAGACGAGACCAAATTTCCCAACTCATGAAAAATTGCCAAGGAACCGCAGGCAGCCTAACGCGGATGCAATCGTAGACTGAGGGAACCACGCGGCCAAAGGCAACAGACTTCGACCCCTGCAATGGCTGATTCCACTCTTGCTCAGTTGCTCGAAATTTTGCGGCAGCAATCTTTTGTGGATTTGCCGCGTCCGCAAATCTACTTCAAGGCTTCGCTGACAGCCCTGTCGCATGCCCTGGAGGATTTGGTCTTTGCCACGGATGAGAAGCCATTATTAATCGCCAGTTTCCAGCGCGAGCGCTTCTATCGCCAAGAAGCCCATCGCTACGAGCGGCTGGCCCACGTGACCAGTGCTCAGTTTGTGCTGGCCGCCGCAGAATCCCGCTTTGCCGATGCGGATACCTATCCCGCCGTGGCGTTTCCACCCTCCGATCCGCTGGCCTTGGAATGGAATCTGGTGGTGATTGGCCCTCGCACCACCGGCTGCCTGATCTGCATGGAAAAACTCGATCGCCAAGGTCCCTTAGAGCCGGCCATGGATACGGCACGCCCCTTTGAGGGCATTTGGACCACCGATCGCCGCGTCGTCACGGTTGCAGCCGAGCTTCTGCTCGATCGCATTGCTGAATTTCGACCCGATTTACAAGCCAAGACAGAGTCGGCGATCGCGGCGCTTCCTCCTGCCGAAGCCAGTGCTCCCAGCGTCGAAACGCCTTTTGCTGAGCGCCTGCTCAACTATCTACAAGCCGGACAATACAAACTCCTCAAGGCCTATCGCGCCCAGGCCCGACAAACTCGCAAAGAACAACTGATCAACACGATCAGTAGTGCGGTGCGCCAATCGCTCAATCCTGAAGCGGTTCTCGAAATTGCCGCACGAGAACTTGGGCTGTCGCTGGCTGCCAATCGCTGTCTGATCTATGCCTGCACGCCGGAAACGGAACAGATTCTGGTGGAGCATGAGTATCGCCAAACCGAGACCGCTTCCCTAGGCGATCGCCTCTGGCCCCTGCAAGAGAATCCACTCTTCCAGCAAGTCGCCACTGATCGCAAAGCGATTCGTCTGACCGTCGATGATCCTGAAGCGACCCTGCCTTACATCCAAGCGATGCGACAGCAGTGGGACATCGCCCACTGGCTGCTAATTCCGGTGCAGTATCGCCAAGAACTGATCGGGATGATTGAACTCCATCGCGAAGCGACTGCCGAGCCTTGGGATCTCGCGGATCAAGAACTGGCAGAAGCGATCGCGACTCAGATTGGGGTGGCACTGATTCAAGCCCAGACCTTCCGGCAGCTGGAAAATCTGGAACGCACCCGCAGCAATCTGACGGCGATTATTGGTCACGAGCTGCGAACCCCCCTCTCGACTGTGCAAGTCTGCCTCGAAAGTTTGGCCACTGAGCCGGATATGAGTGCGGATCTGCGCCAAGTGATGTTGCAGACGGCTTTGGATGATGCGGAGCGGCTGCGCTTGTTGGTGCAAGATTTTCTGACCCTCTCGCGTTTGGAAAGTGGCCGGATTGACTGGCATCCAGAATCGCTGGCGCTGGATGAATGCGTCGCCATGGCGATGAGTGGACTGCGATCGCGGCATCAGCGCGACTCACTGCCCAGCATCGAACAAAAGCTGCCCGCCAGCTTGCCGCTGGTGCGGGTGGATGGCGACTGGCTGGTGGAAGTGCTGATTAAGCTGCTGGACAACGCCTGTAAGTTCACCAGCGCCCAAGGCCACGTTTCGATTACGGCGGTCGTAGAAGGCGATCGTGCCTTGCGTGTGGCGATTACCGACGATGGCCGAGGAATCGAACCCGATCGCCTCGAAGCAGTTTTCGATCGCTTCTACCAAGAAGATGGCGCGCTACGGCGCAGCCAGGGCGGCAGTGGCCTGGGGCTCGCGATTTGTCGCCAGATTGTCGAGCGACTGGGTGGGCATATCTGGGCTGAGTCAGAAGGGCGCGATCGCGGGAGTTGTTTTCAGTTCACGCTTCCTCTGGCGACCCGGCATCCGCAGACGGCAAACGCACTGACTTAATCGGACGAGGGGCTTTTTGCCCTGAGGGCTGGGGCCGTGGGCGATCGCGTTGATCGACCCGGCGCGGCAGTGGACTGCGTTGGGGGCGAACTTCACCGGCTTGCGCCGCATAACTTGCGGAACGGTGTTCGCTGCTTTGACCCTGACCTCGTAGTTGGGGCTTCGGTTTGGGGCGACGGCCCGGCAACGCCGCCACTGCTTCTGCTTGGCGAACCACCAAGACTTCACCCTGCCGTTCGACTTGAAAGTCCCAGAAGTGATGGAGCGCTCGCAGGTCGAGGTTGCCTTTAAGCACGAGCTTGAATCCGGCGGGTCGCTCACCCGGTTCAGTTTTAGCCTGCTGGCTAATGCGGACGACAATCCGCTGCAAGTCGGGCCGCGTAAAGACAACTTCACCCCGAATCGAGAAAAAGTTCTCCGAGACTTGGAGCTTGGGCGGGCTGGGTGGCCGAATGCCCGGGGTCAGTTGCGATCGCTTGGTCAGCATCTCTGGCTCCCAGAGACCGACGATCTGCATGTGCAGCCCCCCTTCGCGATCGCGGGTACGGGGGTAGACCACCCAGAGGTGCTCTTGACTGAGATCGATGTGCTTTTTGACCAAGCTCAGCACTCGTCCCAAGAGCACAGCATCAAGGCTGACCCCATCATTGGCAATCAGGGTCCCTTTCGTGAATACCTCAGGATCGGGCTGATATCGTCCGCGTACCAAGCCAATAGCTCGGTATTGGAGCGGTTCACTAGCCGGGGGAATCGGAGCGGGGCGCATGGGTGACGGCGGAGGAGGAGCAATGGCCAAGATTGGCACTGGCACTAAGGATAGCGCTTGGGGCTGGCATTCCCGGCTGCTCGGCAGGAAACAGCAAATGACCCCCCAAAAAACTGCTGTTGAGGTTGTTTGAGCCATCCATGCGTTCGGGTCGGGGAGGATGTCAAAATGGCTTCTCAAGTCACTGCTGGGTCGTCAGGGCCCGTTTGCTTCCTGACGGTCGGTTTGCGATTGCCATCTGCTAGGGGACAGCCTGTGGTTTCCAACTTCAATCAGCCCCGCCCACCGCAGCGCCAGCGGTGGGTCGATTCCCTGCTCGGCGTTTCCTTGGTGGCATTGGTGGTGGCTGCAGCCTTGCCCCTGCTATTGCCCCTGGTGCGATTGCCTGGGGGAAGTTCGGCCCGCGATCGCGAGTTGGCGGCAGCCCAAGCCACGGCCTTCCAGACAGTGTTGCAACGGGATCCTGACAATCTATCGGCCCTGCGATCGCTGATTGGGGTCTACCTGCAACAGCAACAGTTACAAGCTGCGATCGCGCCCTTGCAGCGTTTGGCTCGACTGCAACCCCAGCAGCCTGCCTATCGAGTCCTGCTGGCCCAAACCCAGGCACAGCTGGGCGATCGCGAAGCTGCCGCCCAAACCTATCGCCAGATTTTGGAAACGGCACCCACAAACTTGGAAGCCCTGCGCGGTTTCACGCAGCTGCTCCTGACCCAAAAGCAGCCGACAGCAGCAGTCGATCTGTTGCAGAAAGCCCGCCAGACCGACAAAATCACCCCTGCTGACCAAGTAAGCATAGACCTCATGCTGGCTCAGGTCTATGCCAATCAGGGTCAGATTGATGATGCGATTGCCCTCTACGATCGCAGTGCCCAGAACAACGGTCGTGACTTCCGTCCCTTGCTGGCGAAAGCACTCTTACTCAAACAGCAGGGCGATCTGCAGAAAGCAACGCCAATTTTTCAAGAGGCGATCGCGATCGCGCCTGCGCAGTATCGAGATCAAATTCGTCAGCTCAGCCCCGCGAGTATGCCTGCCACTCCCCCTACTCAGCCTGCGACGAAGACCCCACCAACGGCACCCCCGCCACCACCGAATTGAGGCAACGAAAGCTGCGATCAGAGCGACTCACTCAGAGCAGCCAGAGTTGAGCTGGAGTCCGTAGCCTCCACCTGAATCGTTCTAACCAGTCTGCTAGCTACTGAAGCTCGATTAAGGTCTAATTCACCGCACCAGACGAAAGCGGAGCCCAGCTTAGCAACCAGACTTTGCCTGAAATTAGCTCACAGTTGCTTGCAAGCGTCAGCGCCTAGCGCTCTTTGCTGTAGGCATCTTCGCCGTGTAGGGCAAAGTCCAGCCCTTCCAACTCCTGTTCCTCCGTGGCGCGGACACGCATGACCGATTTCAGGATCGTCCAGATCACGAAGGTAGCGATGCCAACAAAGAGATAGGTAATCAACACGGCTTGGATCTGTGCCCAAGTCATGGCCAAAGGACCCTGGGAGATCACCTTGAACTGGGTTGGGAAAGCTTTCTCAACGAGGAAATCCTTCTGGGCAAAAATGCCCGTGAGAATAGCGCCGACGGTTCCGCCAACGCCGTGTACCCCAAAAGCATCTAGGGAATCATCCAGTCGGATCCGGCTCTTAACTTTGGCGACGAACAGAAAGCAGACTAGGGCTGTCAAGGCACCGATGGGAAGTGCCGCCCAAACAGGAATGAACCCAGCAGACGGTGTGATTCCGACTAGACCAGCCACCGCGCCGGTTGCGGCGCCTACGGCGGTGGGCTTCCCGAGGTCAATCTGCTCGAGTAATAGCCAAGTCAGCATGGCTGTTGCTGCTGCCGTATTGGTGGTGAGGAAGGCAAAACCGGCGCCTTGGGCAGCGAAGTAGCTCGCGCCGTTAAATCCAAACCAGCCGAACCAAAGCAGACCTGCCCCCAACAAAATAAAGGGCACATTGTGCGGCGGCGACAGACGATTCGGGAAGACGCGACGCGGGCCGATCATTGCCACGGACACTAGGGCACCCACCCCAGAGGCAATATGGACAACGGTGCTGCCGGCAAAGTCGAGGGCGCCAATCTGGCCATAGATAAAGCCATTGCTTCCCCAGACCATGTGCGCCATAGGGATGTAGACAAGCGTGGACCAGAGCAAGCCGAACCAGAACCAAGCCTTAAAATTGACCCGCTCTACCAGCGCTCCAGAAATCAGAGCGGGCGTAATGATTGCGAACATGCCTTGAAACAGCGCAAAGCTGGAGGCAGACATACCGGAGATCATCAACTCATCGCCGGCCCAGACAGGATCAATGCCAAACTTGCCACCGACACCATTGAAAAACAGGTTACTAAAACCGCCGATAAAGGGACTCCCTAAACTGGTGTCGAAAGCGAGACTGTAGCCATAAATCACCCAAGTCATGCCGACGAGCCCCATCATCAAGAAGCTCATCATCATGATATTTAGGACGTTCTGGGCTCTGCCAAAACCGCCATAGAAAAAGGCTAGCCCCGGTGTCATCAAAAGGACGAGGGCTGAGCCGATTAGGAGGAGTAGCGTGTCAGTTCCAGTCTTGGCGGCAGTGACGTTGCTATTGAGCTGCTCCAGCGTTAGCTGAGGTGCAGTTGCTGCCAGAGTTGGATGGGCCAGCAGAAATGCAGAAATGCCAGCCAGTGCTGCAGTCAAACCCAGAGTTCGCCATCGTTTGTCGAACATTGCCTGAGGAATCCTAGAGAGTGTGAAGGTTCGGAGATCTCACAACTCTGGCTAGGCAGACTGGTGATATACGTAACTTTTGCTACTTTTTGGGGGAATTTCAGATTTCTGAAATAAACTGCATTTTCTTTGAAGCAAACTGGGAAGGCTTTTCCTCTTGAAAGCGATATGAGGGTAAACCGATCGCTGGCAACTGAAAAAAGAGTCCTATCTGGCCGAGTGAAAACTCCATTCACTCTAGTAGAGGTATCAGGAGCGATCGCCTAGCAAAGCCCTTAGCGACCAAGCTACTAGAAGAGATAAAGTCGCTCGAGCCAGCGCTGGTTCAGCCCACTCGCATTGGCAGGATGAAAGGCACATCCTTGCGTGAGACTCAACCCTTACTCGTACTAGCATCGGCGTAGAGAGCAGCGGCTGCCCGATGATTTTCGATGATGCGATCGCACAGCTCTGTCGGGCCGAGGACCTTAACTTCACCCCCCATGCCCATAATCCAGTTTTTGAGGGTGACCTCTTGAATCGACCAAGCAGGGAGCCAGACTTTCATTTGATAGGGATGGGTCGGATCGGCTGCTTTGGGCAGGCTGTAGATTTTCTTGAGGCCCGGCAGTGCGGTGAGGAGATGCCGATCGGGCGGCAGCGTCATTTTGACTTGTCCATCGGGAAAGCGCTGTGTGCCTTCACTGACGAAGCGAAATAAGCGCTCGCTAAAGCGTAATTCGAGTACCTGCATCAGCTTGAGCCGGGCGGCCAAGGTCTTAATTTGCAGGAGGGCTTGTTGGGGTGCAACGGCCCCGCCGAGATACAACCCATAGCTTTGGCTGCGCAGCAGTTCAAGGGAATCGAGCGATCGCTTTTGCTCGGCGTGACTGCGGGGCTTGCCAACAGGACCGCTCTGATACAGGCGATCGAGCCGTTCGTAGCAATACAGTCCTTTCTGGTCCCCTTCAGCCAGTTCATAGCCGAGATACCAGGCAATATTGTGGAAGACTATTTGCAAAGGCCAAATAATCTTTTCCGAGTCGGGTTGTTCTTGATATTGTCCAGCGCCTTTAAAGCGTCCCACACGAATTGCTTGGCCAGAGCGGATTGCTTGCTCTAGTTTCTGGCTCTCGTCCGCAGTGGCTAAGGATTGATTGCTTAGCAGGTCCGAGTTAACGATATTACCGCCAGCAATCGATCGCACTGGGTAGAGATTCTTGAGGTCAAAGCGAGCCCACTCCAAGCCTTGACGAAGACGATTGACCGCACGAGTTTCGATGGGGTTATCTAAACTCAGAACTTGTTTATCGACCAACTGGTAGATTTGCAGAAGGTCATCACGGTTGAGAATTCCAGTTCCTAAGTAGTAGCCTCTGCGCATGGTAGCCTCCGGGAAGATTCGATAGGGGTGTAAAACCCATTCAATGTCTTTGCGGAGCATGCCTTGCTCCGTAGAACTAACTAAAATACGAGCGCCAATTAATTGATCGGCCAAGATGTCTATCCGTCTCCGCTGGGGATTGAGCAACTTGTCTTGAAGGTGATGTTCCTCTTGGGTCAGTGGGTTCTGGATGATATAGCGGATTGTTTTGAACAGTCGCTTAAAGGTATCCCAATCGCTGTAGTGATGAAAAAATAGGGGTTCGCCAGAGTCAATGAAAGAGGGCTGTGTTAATTCATGAAAGCTGACATCACTGCCCAGAAAACCCTCAGATTCTAACCAGTCTAGATCTGCTGCGATCGCTTCTGAATCGCAATAGATTTCACCATGCTGAGCCCCTAAAATGGCTGCAATTTCTGCAATAGAATCTTGAAAGTTAGGTTGCTCTTGCGTCTTTAATAGTTGTTGCAATAATTCAGGCTGTTGCTCTTGCAGACTGCCGATGCCAGGATAGCAGCTTAACAGTGCAATCAAGTGCAGTAGTCTGTCAAAATCACGCAAGCGAGAGTAACGATGTCGTTCGATTTTTCCGTAGCGATTTTCGTGGTTAACCGCACTGCGTCGACACTTCTTAAGTTGTTCTTGAATGGTGTTGGATAGATTGGGGTTTTTGACCGGATCAATGCTGGCAATCCCCACAAAGCCCTCGCCCTGCATTGGTTTGAGCTGTCGCTGATAGGCATGAAAGTTCTCGATCACAGCTTCAGGCACTTGCCGCGATCGCTGTTGATTCCAAGCTTTGCAGGTCTTTAAGTCAGTCTTCAGCTCCCAGCCAATCCAGCTCAAACCATGAACTTGTAATTTCTGCAAGAAGCCCATGCGCCAAGCGCGTTTGACGTTGGTCGCGTCGTAGATAATTGCTTTCTGAGCGAGCACCGCTTCCTGAATTTGGCGCTGAAGTTCTGCTTCTATTTCAGCCCAAGGTCCTTGAACGGCTGCATCTCCATACAGTCGTTCACGAATGCCATCAGTAGAGATGATGACCGCTGCCCCTAGTTCCTGTTGCAATGCTCTGGCAAACGTGGTTTTGCCACTGGCGGGTGGGCCAATCAAGAGATGGTTCCAAGGTAAGTCGGGGGCACTCAGCACAATCAGCATGGGTAGGTTGGACGTCTTAACCCTGGCAGAGCCGGACTCACATGCCAAGGTTTGCCATGCGAATGATGAATCACAGAAATCGATATTCGCATCAACTCGATTCTAGAACGGCTGTCTACTGCCCATACTCAGGCCATATTCATCCCGGCTCAAAAAATGACTGACTCTTTGCCCGCCTTGCACTGCCCTTTCTGTGGCTTGCCTGTCCACACCGATCAATCGCACTGCCCCCACGTGCGCTTTATCTATTCCTTCGATCGCGCCCAATTCCATTTTCTGTCGCCTGATCTGGCTGCCGCGATCGCTCAGGCAGAACAACAGCAAGAAGGTTGTGCAGATGCCGAATGGCAATCACCGCCTGAACTGGCACAAAACCTGTTGTTGCAACGGCCGCAAGCAGCAGTTCTCGATCTGCAGTTGCGGCTACGGAGCTGGGCAGGTTGGTTGGTTGGGGTTGAACAATCTGCGATCGCCAGTGCGGAATAGCGGTTTGGATGCCTGAATTGTGGGGTTTGCCTGTGGTTGCGATCGCCCCTAGTTGCTCCGGCAATCAAGTCTGCCGTTTTGGGCTGCTATCAGTCAGCGGCAAAAATCTTACTGATTCCAACTCACATCCTTGTTGGCGATCGGGCCAAGGATCCCGCCAAAGCTTGGGGAACTTCTCTGCTGCACCCAGCAAACTTTCCAGACTTTAGGTTGCTGCATCCTCACTGGAACAGACCGCTACAACATAATTGAGAACTTTCGGAGAAATATCCGTGAGCCTTGCCAAACGCCTGCGCCAAACCTTGGCTAATGCTCAAACTTTTGAACAGCAACGGATTCATGCTGAGGCTCAGTTAGCAGCGGCGGCCGCTCAGCTAGCCGAGCTATCGGAAGTGGCGATCGGAACCCTAGAAACCGCCATGACTCCGCTGCCCGTGTCGCGTCTGACGGTGGCGGATTTGAAGCAGCGCTATGGCTCCTATCAAGGTTGCCGCCGCGCTGCCGCCCAGTTAGGAATTCGCTTTCCTAAAACCCCCTCTTGGGAACAGTTAGCGATCGCGCTTTCCCATGTCGGTGCGCTAAAAGCCTTTTGGCAGCAGTACTGTCTCGATCATCCTGAGTTGGCAGAGGTCAGTCTTTGTCTAGAACTCAAGAGCCTAGCCCCATTGGCATCTGCTCTCGGGGTGACGGCTCAAGGACTAGCGATTCCCGTAAACAAAGCGTAGTCTGGCGGTGCTGCCTCAGTCGGCAAACAGCAACCTAATTTTGTGGTCATTTTTCTTTTATGGATCCCCAGGTCGAGAAGCAGCTCAGCGATCTTGTCGGAACCGTGAAGTTTCTGTTGCAAGATACGAGGCAACTGGCCAAAACCGTTCAAGCGCTGGAGGAAGACCTCGCGGAGACCCGCGATCGCTGAGACTGGCTGCAAGCTTGGCGGGGCGATCGCGACTGACGCCTCAGGTTGGGATCGAACCAACGACCGACCGCTTAGAAGGCGGGTGCTCTATCCACTGAGCTACTGAGGCAATCTGTCTATTCTCGCCTGTTGTCTGCTTCTGCTCAAGTCCAGCGATCAAGCCGCTCTTCAGTAAAAACAGGAGGGGTGATAGCTTGTCCTGACCACTTATTACCATGGTTACAGCTTTATAACAGGTATAGGTTGGGCAAATTTAGCAACAGTAATATTCACCAGCTAACGGTTGCTTATCCTCACAAGGGCGTCTCCGTAAATGAAGGTCACTCAAGAGCCAATCACGCTCGACTTGCTTCGGGATTTTGAGCAATATTTTATTCGTCGACCTAAACAGAAAAATATCCCTTTGTAATATCTAACTGTGCAAGCCTTGCTTCAGTCATCAATGCCAACGGCGCGATGGCCAGAGTGGGTCTTGTCCTATGAAGACAGTCCAGATTTTCCCGCTTTTGAAGCTTATTATGATGAGTTGGTGCTGCCCTTCAAATTAGGGTTGATTTAACTCTCGTGAGGGCCCATCAATGCACGTTTGAGCATGTTGCTGGCCTGCAACTTGAGAACTGGCCCAATAACAAATCTGCTTGAAGCTGAGACTCACCTCAAGCAGATAGATGCCAAGGTTTTGCTGTGATCGCCTTTAATTAAGAGTGGCTCTCAAGGCACTTTGCGCCATGGCCGCGATCGCCTGATCACTGACTTTGGGCAAGTGGTAGTACTGACCGCCTGCAGCATTGGCTAGCTCTTTACCAAAGCCCGCGCCAACAAACTTACGCTCGGTATCGATGACTAGCAGTTGCATCGATAGGCCGCGAATCCGCTTAGCGATATCGAGCAGTTCTTCTTTGAGATCTGGCTTCTCGCCTTCTTCCATTGGTTGTCCCAGCGATCGCGCGAGGGGAATATTGCCGCGACCATCGGTGATCGCCACAATCACGACCTGACCGATATCGCCCGATTGGGCAGCGTTAGTTCCAACTCGAACCGCCTGCGTTAGACCATGAGCCAACGGCGACCCGCCCCCGCAGGGCATTTTTTCCAGACGCTTGCGGGCAGCGGTGATCGATCGCGTTGGCGGCAGCAGTACTTCGGCCTGTTCCCCCCGGAAGGGAATCAGTGCCACTTGATCGCGGTTTTCGTAAGCTTCTGTGAGCAGTCGAATGACGGCACCTTTGGCGGATTGCATCCGGTTCAGGGCCATCGACCCCGAAGCATCAACGAGGAAGATCACCAGCGCACCTGCTTTGCGCACCAGTTGTTTACTGCGGATATCCGCATCTTCGACGATCACTTTGCGATCGGGCTGGCGTTGACGGCGGGCTTTTTGGTAGGGCGCGGAGGCTCGAAGCGTGGCATCCACCGCAATCCGGCGGACAGGCCCACGCGGCAACATCGGTTTGATGTAGCGGCCCCGATCTTCGGAAAAGATCAGCGATCGCGAGCCAGATTTGCCTTGGCGGCTGAACTGCTGGGCAAAGACCAAAACGCTCGGGTCGAGGACAACGCCCTCGGCATCGAAGACAAACTCCTCCGGAATCGGTGGTGGCGTATCGGGCTGCTGATCATCCGAGTCGTTTTCCGGCTCGTCCGGTTCATCTGGCTCCTGCTCATTTTGCTCATCCTCACCCTGCTGTTCCTGGGAGGGGGGCGGTGGTGGCGGAGCGGCCGGCGGCTCTTCCGGTGGTGGTGGTGAATCCAGCACGGTCGCCCGTGGCACGATCACGAGCTGCACAGCAAGACGCAGATCATCGGCGTTAACTTCCGTACGGCCTTCCAACGCAGCGGCCGCGCGAGCGACTCGTACCGCAAACAGTTCGGCGCGATGACCTTGAACTTGACCACGAATTGCCTCACGCACGAGGTAGCCAATCTGTTCCGGCGTGATCGTCACATCCGGTAGCCATTCCCTCGCCAGCAGAATTTGGGTGCGCAGACTTTCCGTTTCTTCGGCGTAGGCTTCCAGCACTTTCGCCGGATCGTTGGCGTAGCGCAGGGCTTGATCAACCGCTTGGACGCGCTCTTCGATTTCTAAAATCGCGTCGGCAGAGAGGGCGATCGCAATGCGATCGAGGAGGTGCAGCCGTAGCGGGCCTTCTTCGGGGTTATAGGTAGCGATCAGTAGGGGCCGACAAGCATGCTCAATGCTGATCCCTTCCCGCTCAATCCGGTTGCGCCCTTCGCTAATCGCCGTCAGCAACAGGTTGGCGATTTGGTCATCTAGCAGATTGATCTCATCGACGTAGAGGACGCCACGATGGGCTTCGGCCAATAATCCGGGCTGGAAAACCGTTTCGCCCCGCTTAATCGATTGCGCCACATCGACCGAACCGAGGAGCCGATCTTCGGTAATCCCAAGGGGCACTTGGCAGAAGGGCGCCGGAATGACACGAGTGGGTAGTTCTTCACCATTGGCCTGTCGCTGCTGGGTCAGGGCATCCCAGTCGCCAGCACGGTTGGGATCGGCGTTGAACGAGTTTTCAAGAATTTCAATCGGTGGCAGCAGCGCATGCAGCGCCCGCGCCATCACGGATTTCGCCGTACCGCGCCGACCCGCGATCGCGACGCCACCCAAACCCGGATCCACCGCCGCCAAAATCAACGCCAGCTTGATCGGGCCTTGGCCGACCACCGCCGGTAAAGGGAATGCCGTAGGACTTGGGGCAGCAGCGATCATGAGCGCAGTTCGGGGGGCTGCTTTTCAGGATAAGACGCCAGCTTACAGCTCTACTACCGGAATCTCGTCCCAACTGGCGATCGCAAGGGTGAGATCGGGGTTAGGCCAGCAGCGATCGCGTTCCTCACAGGTCTGGCAGCGCTGCAGGCGATCGGGTCGTTGGGGCAAGGACGTTTCTGGGTAAGCCTGCAGCCAGCCTTTGAATTCTTGCAAACTCTTCTCGAGCTGTTGCTGGGTTTGCTGGTGTTGTTGCTGATTCCAGTGAATCGTGACCGGTTGCTGGGGCTGACTGCGCACAAACCAGTAGTGCATCGATACGGCTTCCGGTGGTAGGCCACTGCGCTCCGTCACCAGCCAGCAGTAGAGCTGGGTTTGCCAAGTGGCGGTGAGCGTTTCCAGTGTCTGTGGACGGTTGTGGGTTTTCCAGTCGTGAATTTGGGCGGCACGATCGCTCAATTCCAGTCGGTCAAAAATAGCGACCAGCACGAAGTCTTGAAACGGCCACTGCCAGCGGCATTCTGTCTGTCGGTGCCAGCTTGCTGGGGGTAGCGCAAACAGTTGCGGTTGAGCTGCAGCAAAATCGGCCAGGCACTGATCCAAACTACGATCGCCGGTCTGCAGCTGATCGATCGGAATCCCTAAAGCCTGCTGCTGCATCAAACGGTGAAAGCGGCGACCCCACTCCAAGCGCTGACGGAGATCGTGCTGAAACCACCGCCCCGATAGTTCCAGCGCCTCCACTTGGAACAAACGCGGGCAATCCTGCAGGCGTTGCAGCGTACTTTGAGAAAGGGCTGGATAGTCGCTCATTGCTCACTCCCTCGCAAACCGCAACTGTGGCCATTCTAGAAAGGACTGATTGGACCGCCATTGCAGTTGCCCTCGGCAGTAACTTGGGGAACCGTGTCAAGCACCTTCAGCAGGCGATCGCTCAGCTTGCAGCCTTATCTAGCATTCGCCGGCTACAAGTCTCGCCGGTCTACCAAACACCGCCAGTTGGCCCTCCGCAACCGGATTACTACAATGCTTGCGCGATCGCAGAAACCTGTCTGGCACCACACGATCTGTTGCAACAACTGCAGGCGATCGAAGCGGCGGCAGGACGGGAACGGTTGCAACATTGGGGGCCGCGCACATTGGACCTCGATCTGCTGCTCTATGGCGATCGCCAGATTCAAACGCCCGACTTGACGGTGCCGCATCCTTACCTGACCCAGCGAGCTTTTGTCCTGATCCCCCTGGCTGCGATCGCTCCAGATTGGGTTGAACCCGTCACTGGAGAAGCGATCGCGACCTTGGCGCAACGGCTGGACTCAACTGGAATCGAGCGACTCGGTAGCATGGAAGCGTTGGCCGAGAGCCCCTAATGGATCGCACCCCGCCGGAAATTCTGCGTCAGACCCTCTCCTATCGCAGCCGAAAATTCGACTTTGAAGTGAATCAACTGCGCCTGCCCAATCAAGTTGAGGGGGAATGGGCCTGTATTCGGCATCCAGGCGGGGCGCTAGCGGTACCAGTTTTGCCAGATGGTCGTTTGGTGCTGGTGCGTCAATATCGCTTTGCCGCAGAAGGTTGGCTCTTAGAATTTCCAGCCGGAACCGTCGAAGATCATGAAGATCCAGCCGCTACGATCGCTCGCGAAATTGAAGAAGAAACGGGTTATCGCGCTGGCACGTGGCAACACCTCGGAGACTTTTTCCTTGCACCAGGCTATTCCGATGAGGTGATTTACGCCTATCTTGCCACTGACTTAGAGAAGCTAGAACATCCGCCGGCGGGAGATGAAGATGAAGATATTGAAGTGTTGGCTTTGACCCCTGAAGAGTTGATCGCAGCCATTCGCGACGGGGAGCCAGTCGATGCAAAAACGGTGACGGCTTTTTGGCTTTATCAACAGCTAAACTCAGCCGAATTGTAATTATCGGCAACCTCAAGGGGTATGAAGTGAATTGGGAATGATGCTGGACGATTGGTTTGCTGAAATTGCGGCGCTCCAAGCCTGCCATTCGCCCAGTGGTTGGGAGGGCGAGATTGACACTTATCTCCAGCAGCGTTTTCAGGCTGTGGGGTGCAGCCCTGAGCAAGATGAAGCGGGCAATCTGATTGTGCGGATTGAAGGCGATCGCCCGGAGGTGATTGCAGTCACGGCTCACAAGGACGAAATCGGCATGATTGTCGAGGCGATCGCGCCGGAGGGTCGGGTGCGGGTCAATCGACTGGGCGGCTCCTATCCCTGGATTTACGGTGAAGGGCCGGTGGAGTTGCTGGGCGATGGCGCGATCGTGCCTGGCATCCTTAGTTTCGGGTCGCGCCATATTTCCCACGCTTCGCCCCAAAAAGCCTTGCAGGTAGATAAAGCGCTGACGTGGCCCGATACATGGATTGAGACGAAACAGTCACTGGAAGCATTGCAAGCTGCTGGTGTACGGCCTGGAACTCGCGTGGTAGTCAGCCGCGATCGCAAACGACCGCAGCGGCTAGGGCAACACATCGCCGGCTATGCCCTCGACAACAAAGCCTCGCTAGCCATTCTGCTGGATTTGGCTGCGCAGCTAAAACGACCGCGCTACACCGTTCATCTGATCGCCTCAGCCAAAGAGGAAGTTGGTGCAGTCGGTGCCCTGTTCCATAGTCAACGCCAGCGGTTAGCTGCTTTGATTGCGCTGGAAATCATTCCGGTTGCGCCGGAATACCCGATCGCTGCCAGTGAAGCGCCGGTTTTGCTCTCTCAAGATGCCTATGGGCTCTACGATGAAGACCTAAATCGAGCGTTACGGCAGGCCGCGATCGCAATCGATTTGCCAATTCAAGAAGCGATTCTGCAGGGCTTTGGTAGCGACGGCTCGATCGCCATGAAATTTGGCCATGTTCCCCGTGCCGCCTGCCTAGGCTTTGCCACCGATAACACCCATGGCTATGAAATTGCCGACCTCGCTGCGATCGCCCACTGTAGTCGCTGGCTGCAGCAGTACCTCCAGCCACAGCAGTAGGATTGAGAGCGAATCAAGGTCGCGGTGAATGACAGCAGAACCGGCGAAGGGGCCGCAAGCAGAGGATTGGGATGATTGGGTCGATGCGGATCCAGAGTCGGCAACAGCGCTGACGCCCGCCGCGATCGCAGCCCGCACAGAACCTCAAGGTCCTCTGGCGCTGGTGGAAACCGCGTTTATGGCCAGCGCCGCCGCACTACTGTGGTTGGTCAATTACTTCTTCCCGCTCGGCCCTGTCCTGCGAGTCCTGTTCCCGTTACCGATCGCCTTGCTCTACCGCCGCTGGGGTCTACGCAGCGCTTGGTTAGGCGCGATCGTCGCCAGTCTGTTGCTGTTTGTTTTGCTTGGCCCGACGCGCGGCATTCTCTTCTTGTTGCCGCCGGGCTGTCTGGGGGTCCTCTTGGGTTGCTGTTGGCAACGGCGGCTCTCTTGGGGTTGGTCGATTCTGCTGGGCGGTGGCCTCGAGACGATCGGTTTCTTCTTCCGCCTGTGGGTGCTGTCCGTGCTGTTGGGCGAAGACATCTGGACCTATGTGACCGCCCAAGCCACCGGCTTTCTAGAGTGGCTGACGGGGGTGCTGGGTTGGTTAGTCCAGATACCGCTCTCGACGGTGCAAGCAGTCGCCTTTGCGATGATCACCCTCAGCAGTTTGCTCTACATTCTGGTGGTGCATGGGGTGGCTTGGGTGCTGTTCCGCCGCTTGGGAACGCCCATCCCCGCGCCGCCCCATTGGCTCCAGACGGTTCTCGATCTCGATGCGGACTGACGCGATCGCCTGCTGGGGCGGTGAGGCCCAACTGTTTCCTTGGCTCACACAAGTCCAGGGGCGATCGCCCTTGCTGGCCGTCCTGCTGGCATTCACCGAGACGGCGTTGATTCCAGGCATTTCTGCTGCCGGTAAAACCCCTCGCGATCGCCGCTACACTGCCCATGCTGATGCTGAGTTTCTCTACAACGGCCCGAATCCACAGCCTCAATACCCGCTGCCTCCGCTACAGGCAGGAGCATCACCGGTCTTGATCACACGGGCCTGTGTGGAACAGTTGGCCACACCACTGTTTTTAATTGATGCTGGCCTCACGCAACCACTCCCAGTCCCTGCAATTCGCCTCAACAGTCAGCCAGCTCGCTGCCTCAGTACGGGGCAGGCCATGCCGATCGCGATCGCTCAACAACTGTTCCAGCAAGGACAAGCCCACGGGGCTGCGATCGCGGCTCAACATCCCGATCGCTGGTTGGTTCTCGGGGAATGCGTCGTCGGTGGCACCAGTACGGCCTTGGCATTGCTGTTGGCTTTAGGCATTGAAGCGGCAGGCTGTGTTAGTAGCAGCCATCCCACTTGTAACCACGGGCAAAAATTAGCTCTCGTGCAGCAGGGTCTAGCGGCAATTCCCGATCGCCCAGCGCGATCACCTCTAGAGCTGGCAGCAGCAATCGCTGATCCCATGTTGATTGCGGCGGCAGGAATGGCCATGGCCGTCAGTCAGACCCAGTCAGTGCTCTTGGCTGGCGGTACTCAAATGCTGGCCGCTTACGCCTTGATGGCTGCAATCGCCCAGACTGGTGTGGCATGGCAACCCGATCGCATTGCGGTGGGAACAACTCGCTGGGTGATGGTCGATCCGAGTGCTCAGGTGGCACAGTTAGGCCCCGCGATCGCTTCACGATTCGGTTGGGAACCGTTATTGCTCTCCACCCAGCTCAACTTCCAGCGATCGCGTCATGCTCAGCTGCAGGTCTATGAGCAGGGGTTTGTCAAAGAAGGGGTGGCTGCAGGAGGCATGGCGATCGCAGCTAGCTTGGCCACTGGTGCCAGTGTCGAAACCCTCAGGCAGTGGGTTGATGACTTGGGCGATCGCGCAATCGCGGCTAGCGGTATTGCAAGTGCGGTGACTGATTGAGCACTTGTTCTTCGAGGGCAGCAATGCGGCCGTAGGCAGCGATGAGCTGAGCATGCAGCCGCTGAACTTGCGAATCCGCATCGGGGCTGGTCTCGGATGCGGCAGGGGCAGTAGCCAAGGTCGGTTGGCGCTGCTGCAACACATGTTGGTGAAGCTCGCTCAAGACCAACCACTGGCGATCGAGTTGAGCTTGCAAGGCCTGAATTTGAGATTCCAGATCGGTCATGTGGGCTGGAGCAACGGCACTTCGGTCATCTTAGGAATCAGAAGCAAGGGAACCAGCGTTGATCCCAAAGACTTAACCTTCAGGCGGTCGCTGTAGCATGACCGAGGGGTTCGCCTAGGCCAACTGGATATTTCTGAGTCGTCGCCGTTTTTTGCAAGCCAGTGTGGGTCTGCCGGGCCTAGCACTGGCAGGCTGCCGCTCGGCCGATCTACAACTGCTGCTGCCGGGTAACACTGTCCCTGCACCCATCCTGCGCCGCTTTCAAGATCGCACTCAGATTACGGTGCAGCTTGATCGCGCGGCGGGCCTGGTCGATAGCAGTCGTCTATTGCTGACAGAAGACCCTAGCCGCCTGCCCAATCTCTTGGGGATTGGAGATGCTTGGCTCCAGTCTGCGATCGCCTCAGGGCGACTGGCCCCCTTTAACCCCAATCACTGGCGGCATTGGACCTCGTTGCCTCAACGTTGGCGACAGCAACTGCGGCGCGATCGCCAAGGGGTGCCTAGCGAAGCAGGAGAGATTTGGGCGGCGCCCTACCGCTGGGGCACCACGATGATTGCCTTTCGCCGCGATCGCTTGACGAGCCCACTCCAAGACTGGACAGATCTGTGGCGGCCCGAACTGCGTGGCCAGCTGATCTTGCCAGATGATCCTCGCGAAGTAATTGGTCTGACGCTCAAACGGTTGGGCTGGAGCTATAACCAAGCTAATTTGGCGGAGATTCCCCAACTCGAACCTTTGCTGGCAGCCTTACAGCAACAGGTCAAGCTCTACAGCTCCCGCAACTATTTGCAGCCGTTGTTACTCGGTGATGCTCTGGCTGCAGTGGGTTGGTCGGCCGATATTTTGGCTGCCCTCCGCCGAGATTCTCGCTTGGCTGCTGTTGTCCCGCGATCGGGCACTGCCATTTGGCTGGATCTGTGGGTGCAACCCCAAGGGCGGGTGAGTGAAGTCTTTAGCGATCGCTGGATTGATTTTGGCTGGGCACCGACGATCGCAACTCAGTTTTCGCAACTGGGGCCGGCAGCCTCCCCGGCGATCCTGACTGCTGCAGCCGTCGCCCCTGTTGATGCCAATCCTCTCCAGATTCCACCCACGGCTGTGCTGGACAAAAGCGAATTGATCCTGCCCCTGCCGGAGGCCGTGCGCGATCGCTATCTGGCGCTTTGGCAAACCATGCGCCAGGGTTGATCAAACGGCTTAGAACAGCAGGGTTCTGATTAGCGATCGCGGTGTAGGAACGGTTTGGCTTGGGCGCCACTGTAGGTTGCGGCAATCTGTCCATCACCGCTGAGGACGTACTTGTAGGTCACCAGCCCTTCTAAGCCTACGGGACCCCGGGGCGGCAATTTTTGGGTGCTAATGCCGACTTCTGCGCCAAAACCATAGCGAAAGCCATCGGCAAAGCGGGTGGAGCAGTTGTGATACACACCAGCACTATCGACTTGGCTGAAGAACTGGGCGGCAGCGGCGGCATCTTCCGTGGCGATCGCATCGGTATGGCCAGAGCCATATTCATTGATATGAGCGATCGCGGCATCGAGGCTCGGCACCAGTCGCACTGCCAGAACTAAATCGCTGTACTCAGTTCGCCAATCCTCTTCTGTGGCAGCCTCCATCGGCACAATCGTCTGAGCTGCCGCGTCACCCCGCAGACTGACACCTTTCTCGTGCAGTGCCGCCGCAACAACCGGTAGAAATTGAGGGGCGATCGCCTCATGAATCAGCAGGGTTTCGATCGCGTTACAAGCGGCTGGGTACTGGGTTTTGGCGTCAACGGTAATCGTCACCGTTTTCTCAATCGCGGCCGCTTGGTCAACGTAGAGATGGCAAATGCCATCGGCATGACCCAGGACCGGAATGTGGGTGTTGTCTTGGACAAAGCGCACAAAACTGTTGGAGCCGCGTGGAATGATCAGATCGACATAGCGATCGAGCTTAAGCAGCGCCAGAGTTTCTTCGCGGCTGGTCAGCAAGCGGATGGCCTCGACAGGTGCCTGCTGCTCGGCCAGGGCTTGGGCAATCGCGGCCACGATCGCTTGGCAGGAGCAAATGGCCTCCCGGCCGCCCTTGAGAATGGCACCATTGCCAGATTTGATCGCCAGCGACGCAATTTGAATCACCGCATCGGGACGGGCCTCAAAGATGACGCCCAAAACGCCGACAGGACAGGTCAACCGTTGCAGGATTAGGCCTTCGTCCAACTCGCGATCAATCTGGATTTGCCCCAACGGATCGGGCAACTGTGCTAGGTCCCGCACCCCGGCGATCGCAGCTGCAAGCTTGTCTGCATCGAGCTTGAGACGAGCATAGAGAGCCGGAGCAATGCCCTCAGTGGTCGCGGCTTCACAGTCCGCTTGATTGGCCGCTAAAATGCGCGGGGCTTCCTGCTCGAGCGTGGTAGCAATGGCAGACAACAACCGCTGGCGATCGGCGCCGCTCCACTGGGCGAGCTGCCGCGCTGCCGCACGGGTCGCCTGGGCCTGAACTTCAAGATCGACGGAGAGAGTAGCCACAGCAGGAGGGGGACGGGTAACAAAAAAGACTGGCGGATCAACCAAGAGCGATCGCTATCCGCCTCAGCTCAATCCTTGATCCAGCCTATCAAGTGCAGCCCCTTGGCTGATCCCTACCGCGATCCCAGACCAGCCAACAGACAGCAGCGACTGTGTTGACCAGAGAGATTCGGACGGTTTTTGACTGAACTGATTCGCTGCCTAACTCCCGTGGTCAACACTGGCCAAGTTCTACCTGCAGCGATCGCCGAGACTGCTATGAAGTTTTGTTGCTAGATTCAGTTCCAGCACAGGGCAGAGTTAGTGAAATTGCTTCAGATTGTCAGCTCTTGCTGACCTCGTCGATCCGCGGCCTAGAATAAAGGGGCTAAGTACAAATACTTGAGGTCAGCAGTCGTTATGACGGCAAGTGGTGAATTTCCCGTCAGCGGTGCGCTTTCTGAGCGCGAGCTCCAAATCGTGGATCTCGTGGCGGCTGGGCTGACGAATCAGGAAATTGCCACGCGGCTGGATATCAGCAAGCGGACGGTCGACAACCACATCAGCAACATCCTCACCAAAACCGGGACCGACAATCGGGTTGCCTTGGTGCGCTGGGCCTTGCAATGGGGTAAAGTCTGCCTCGATCAGGTCAATTGCTGCATTCTGCCCGATCGCGATGTGGCGGCCTCCTAGATTGCGATTGCGCTAATCCAATCTGACGTTCTGCTGCTCCGGCACGCCCGTTTCAGACCATGCTGGAAAGGGTTCCTGTTGGGAACACGCCTCCCCTGATCACCGAGAAACGATGGCTAGCTTGCAAGCTCTGCGGGGCACCCGCGATATTCTGCCGCCCGAAACTCAAGTTTGGCAGTGGATTGAACAAACCGCTCGCGAGATTCTCGGGCGAGCTGCCGTGCAGGAAGTTCGCACACCGATCTTCGAACAGACGGCGCTGTTTGAACGCGGCATTGGCGAAGCCACCGATGTGGTTGGCAAGGAGATGTACAGTTTCCGCGATCGCGGCGATCGCTCCTTGACGCTGCGTCCCGAAGGCACGGCCGGCACTGTGCGGGCTTACATCGAGCATGGTTTAGCCAGCCAAGGTGGCGTGCAACGGCTGCGGTACACCGGCCCGATGTTCCGCTACGAGCGCCCCCAAGCGGGCCGCCAACGCCAGTTTCATCAACTGGGCTTGGAGCTTTTGGGGACGGCGGATGCTCGGGCGGATGCGGAAGCGATCGCCTTGGCGACTCAGATTTTGCAAGCACTGGGTCTGAAAAATCTGCGGCTTGATCTCAACTCTGTCGGGGATGCCTGTGATCGCGCGGCCTACCGGCAAGCCTTGGTTGACTACCTGACACCCTATGCAGCTGATCTCGATCCCGATTCCCGCGATCGCTTGGAACGGAATCCGCTGCGGATTCTTGACAGCAAAGATGAGCGGACTCAGGCGATTGTGGCGGAAGCCCCCAGTCTGCACGACTACCTCAGCGAGCGATCGCGGCAACTCTTTGAGCAAGTCCAGCAACTGCTGACCCATCTCGGGATCGACTATCGGCTGGAACCCAAGCTGGTGCGCGGCTTGGACTACTACACCCACACGGCTTTTGAAATCATCTCCTCGGATCTAGGAGCGCAAGCAACGGTCTGTGGGGGTGGCCGCTATGACGGCCTGGTCTCACAACTTGGCGGGCCAGAAACACCGGCGGTGGGCTGGGCGATGGGGCTCGAGCGGCTGGTGTTGCTGCTTCAACAAGGCCAGGCAGTACCACCGGCAACTCTGGATTTTTATCTCGTCTCGCGGGGGGCGATCGCAGAAGGGCAGGCGTTGATTCTGGCGCAGAAACTGCGAAGTGCGGGCTTTGGCGTGGAGCTCGATCTCAGCGGCAGTGCCTTTGGCAAACAGTTCAAACGGGCCGATCGCAGTGGGGCGATCGCTTGTTTAGTGCTGGGTGATGCGGAAGCGGAACAGGGGCAGGTCAATCTTAAGTGGCTGCAGAGCGGCGAGCAGCAAACCCTTGATCAATCGGAGTTATTGCAAGATTCCGATCACTGGCGATCGCGCCTCCAAGCGGCACGGACAGTATCGCCGGTTGAGGTTGCGCCCTTATGATGATCGGCAAGCAGGCCGCAGGCTTTGAGCAACCGGAATGGCAGAGGATCAATGGATATTGCAGCAAGAAGGGGATGACTACCCGCTAACGCTGGATTCTGCTGAGCTAGAAATCCTCGAGGGACGCTATCGGCTCGATCGGCAAGGACCTGAGCTCAATCAGGTGTTGCCGGTTCGTATTGTCTACGTCGATCTGGAGGCTGATCCGCCCCAACGGCGAGTCTATCGCCAGGATCGCGACAGTGATGAACAAGGCTGGGTCTGGATTTTTCCCTACACTTACCTTAAGCCAGGGCTCTGGGAAATTCACTGTGGCGATCGCACGGTCAGTCTTCGGGTCTTACAGCGAGAATCTGGGGCGCTAGAAGCAGACCCCGACTGGTTGCAGCCAGAACCTGAGCTGCCGCAACTGCGCATTTTGCTGCGTCAAGATCGACTGCTGCTCCAGCCGGGAGAATTGCTAACCCTCAGCGGTGAGGTGCAGGTAATTCCTGCACTCCCTCAACGCCATTGGCCGACGCAAGCGGAGCTGGTGATCACGCTTCAAACCAGCGATCGCCCCGACCAAATCCGACCAATGGCCCGCGAGTTACTCGAGCTGGCGACCTTTCCCCTCGCCTTTAGCCTGCCTCTGCAGCTGCCCCATGACTGGACCGATCGCGACTGTCAGGGCATGGTGAAGCTCACTTGGCAACAGCAGCAAGCGATCGCTCACTTCAGTGTGATTTGCCCTGAGCCGATCGCGCCTCTACCTGCACCCAACGAGGTAGTGCCAGAGCCAGTCTCACCACCTGAACCCCCGCTACCAGAAGGTGGCCAGCGCAGTGGCCCCCACTTACCCTCCTTCATCAAGCCGCCGCCAGAATCGGCTGCCGCGCCCTCCATTCCTGAGCCTCCAGCGTCACCTCAACCGCCTGCCTTGCCACCGCGGCTCAATCTGGCCTTTCTCAACCGGCTGGGATCGCTGATTGAAAAAGTGGAGGAAGAGCGTCAAACCCAGCCTTTGGCCGCCCACGCCGGCCTGCCACTCCCCAGTCCCCAGGGTGAGCGCCTCGATCCCAGCTTGGCCGAACCACAGTTGGCAGAGCCTTTTCAGCGCCCTGCGATCGCGATTCCGGTGCCGGAGCTGCAGCTCCTAGCGCTGCCCCAACCGACGGCTACCCATCTGGAGGTCCAAATCCGCTTACCCGTTTCATCCCTGCGTTTGGCGGTCAAGCTCTGGCTTTACGACGGGCAGAGTCGCCGCCGCGCGAGTCCCCTCTGTTTGGTCACGGATTTTCAGACCCACGATTGCTCGGATCTCCAAGCCGTCACCCAAGTTCTCCTGCCCTTAAACCGCAATCTGCTACAACTGGAGGCGATCGCCTTTGACCTGCTCAGTCAACAGGAGAGCCGGAAGGCGGTGCTGACTCTCAATCTCCCGACGCTGCCTTCAATGGGCCCATGACTGACCTCAGTTCCCTGATTGAGACGGCCGACCTGCGTTTGCTGCTCACGACGGTGTCGACGGAAGTCGAGGCCCAACAACTGGCACAAGCTGCAGTGGAAGCTGGTTTGGCTGCTTGCGTCAGCATTACGCCGATTCAGTCCTGCTATCGCTGGCAGGGAGCGATCGCCCGAGAAACAGAACAACAGATGAGCTTTAAAACCACCGTCGAACAGCTTGATGCCCTGCAGCAATGGCTGCAGTCGCAGCATCCCTACGCCTTGCCAGAATGCTTGGTACTCACCCCGATCGCCAGCAGTGTTGCCTACCGCGATTGGCTGCGTTCGAGCCTCTCCTAAAGCATCTGTTGCTTCTGATACATTGAGAGGAATGACACCTGTTATTTTCGCGACCGTTTCCCCCTCCAGCAGTAGCCCAGCGCCGCTGTCGAGTGCGGTTCCCCAGCCTGGCGAAAGCCATTTCTACGGCTTGCTCTTCTTCCTCTTTGCTCTCTGGTTGTTGCCGATTCGGCCCCAACGTCGTCGTAGCTAGGCGCAACTCCCATGCGAGCGATCGTAGCCTTGTCGATCTTGGTGTTGTTAATGGTGTTGAATCCTGCTGAACTCGAGCAGCAAGGCTGGCTGCGCGTTTGGCAAGAAGGGTCGGCTCAACAATGGCTCGATCCCCAATCGATTGCTGAACACGCAGGGTTACTGCGCGCTGACAGCCTTTTCTTCCCCGAGGCCGGTGAACCCGTCACCTATCGCAGTCAGTATCGCTTGGAGGAAGGCGACTATCGCGATTTAGACGCCCAGGGGCAGCCCCTCCATGAATGGCGATCGCTGGCGGATGACCCTTTTAATCAGGCAGTCTTTGAGGCGGCGAGCCGCTGGGCGCGTACCCACGCCACGCTGGCAGATCCTGCCTGAGGGATTGGTGAATGTCCTCAGGCGAGTTGCCTAAAGCTCAAGCAGCCCTGGCGGTGGTGTGATTTCAATCCGGCCTTGCGCCAGATCAACCACTGGGACGATCGCCTCCACAAAGGGAATGTAGACCTCGCGCCCATCCGTGAGTTCCACAACCAGTAGATCGTTACCCGCGCTGACGACATCGCGAACGATGCCGAGGGGCGTGCTGCTGGCTTGGTCAATCACGCTGAGATCAATCAAATCCAAGACGTGAAATTCTCCCTCGTCGAGTTCGGGGCGATCGCTGGCAGGTACAAGCAACTCACAACCGCGCAATGCTTCAGCCTGCTCTCGGCTGGTGATTCCGGCCAGTTGCACGATGTAGAGATTTTTGCCGGCGATCGCGCGCCCGCGCTCCAGCTCCACCACTTCGGGCTCAGTCTGACGGGGTCGACGCAGCCAGCGCGGGCCAGGAATGAGGAAGCGCTCAGGAAAATCACTGCTCGGGTTGACCCGCATTTCGCCGCGCAGACCTTGGGGGGCCACAATTTGCCCGATCGCCAGCCAAGCGGTTTCGATGGTTGTTGTTGATTCAGACATGGCTTAGGCGGGAATGGGCGCTTGACGATAGATCTGCTGCACAGTGGTGGCGAGGCGTTCCATGCCGGTCTCCAATTCGTGATCTTCAGCTGCCAAGCTGATCCGCAGACATTGGCGCGTATGGACCCAATCCTCCCGCAGCCCCGGGAAGAAAGAACTCCCTGGCACGACAATTACGCCCGCTTGTTTGAGCTGCTGATAGATTTGCCAATCATCTAGGGGGGCTTCTTCTAACCAGAGCCAAGCAAAAATGCCACCTTCTCCTTGGTGCAAGCGCCAGGGTAAAGAATCCGGCAAGAGGGCATCGAGCTGACGTTCGACTCGGGCAAATTTTGCGGCGTAGTAGGGGCGAATCACGGTTTCTGCGATCGCCGTCAACTGGCCTGAGGCGATCGCCCGGGCTGCGATTGCTTGGCCATAGCGTGAGGAGTGAATGCAAAGATTGGTCTGGAAGGCTTCCAAGACTTGAATCACCGGCTCTGGACCAATGGCGATGCCGAGGCGTTCACCAGGCAGACCCGCCTTCGAGAGGCTGAGGCAGTGAACAATGTTGTCCCCAAAGAAGGGGGTCATCTCCGTAAAGTTGAGCCCAGGAAAGGGGGGGGCGTAGGCAGAGTCGACAAACACCGGCACGTTCTGGGCTGCCGCAAGGGTCGCCAGACGCTCTAGTTCGGCGTCACTGATGACGTTGCCGGTGGGATTGCAGGGCCGCGAAAACAGCAGCATCCCGGTATCGGCGCCAATTTGCAACTGTTCAAAGTCAGGACGGTATTTGAAGCGATGATCGCCAATTCGTTCAATCTGTGGTCGAGCCGCAACCACCGCCTGCGGTTCCAGACAGACGCCACCGTAGCCGGTATAGTCGGGGCTAAGGGGCAAGAGAATTTTGCGAAGGCTGCCATCTTCTGCCCAGCCACCAAAGGCATTGGCCGCCAAGAAGTAGAGAGACTGGCTACCGGGCGTAATCAAAATATTGCGATCGCTAATCGACCAGCCGTAGCGCTGATTGAACTCTTGAATGATGGCGGCGATCAGCGGTTCATAGCCTTGACTGGTGCCGTAGCGACCCACCACCTGACCGTATTCAGCACTGCCGAGTAAATCGGCGGTACAGTCGCGCCAGAGCTGCTCCACCTCAGGCAGAACGACGGGATTTCCAGCACTGAGATTGATAAAAGTTTGGCCTTGCCCCGATCGCAAGGTCTCAATGATGTCCTTCATGATGGCGCGTACGCCCGTGAGCTGAGACATCTGCCGCCCGTAGCGGCTGAGCGATTCTAGGGACATAGCACCAGAGAAATTAGCAAAACTGATTGACTCATCAGCAAGGCTTGCGCCACCGGCAATGGCCAAAAACAACCCGAGCCGTTAGCCTACTATAGAAGCTGTGACCGAACTGCTGAGCTTCTCAGGTCAGTGTCAGTTTGGTCGCGATCGCAACTGAGTCCTCCCATTCCCCTTTGCGCCATGATTTTGCCCGGTGCTGTCGTTCGTGTCACCAACCCTAGCGACATCTATTACGGCTATCAAGGCTATGTGCAACGCCTCAGCCGTGGCAAAGTTGCGGTCTTGTTTGAAGGCGGTAATTGGGACAAACTCGTCACCTTCCGGCTCTCGGAAGTCGCTCCGGCTTAACGACAACTCAGCTTGAAACCTTTAGGGTGGCGATCACGTCCATCCAACGATGCCTCTGTTCACTTTCCTATCCCCCAAGCTCAGGGACTTCCGTCAATATCTGCGTATCTGGGCCTGGTTTTTCTTGAGTCTTTCCCTTAGTTTTGGCTCGGCGAAAACGGCGATTGCAGCGGAGCGGGTAACCCTGTTGGCTGGTTCCTGGGCGCGATCGGTCGAGCTAGATGATCTGCGATCGCTCGCAGTTACTGGACAAGCCTCGGGGTTTTTGCAAGATGCTCTCCGCTATGGCAACCTCCAGCCCAAGACTGTGCAAGCGGCGCTTAATTTCTCAATTCCGCTCTCACCAGTGCTTGCCGATCGCTTACTCTATTCGCCCCTTGGTAATCTGGCTTTAGATCGCATCGGCCGAATTCTGTCCCCTCGAGTGTCGGGCCAAGATGGCCGCCAAGCCTTGCGGGGAGCAATTTTACAGTCAGTAGCCCGCGATAGTCGTTTCACGTTGCTCGAGTTGCTGGATAACTATCCGACCGATGCGCGCCTCGATTTACTGCAAATTCAACAGTTGCAGCAGGATTTAGCACTGCTCAGTCGGCTCTCATTCTGAGGCCAATTGGCCTGCTGGCTCAGTGACTACGATCGCTATAGTTCTGAGGAGAACGAACAGAGAAAACTCAGTAAAAAAATTCCCCACTGAATAATCAGCAGGGAATTAGTGCATCATTCTAGGGCTTCAGTACAGCCTACTCTTCGGTATCTTCAGAACCATCTTCCGAGACTTTTTGGAGCTTGATTTGCTTACGTCCAAGGCTGATGGTAAAGGCATCGCCTGGCTTAGCCCCCATTTTGCGGGTGTAGGCAGCCCCAACGAGTAGATTGCCGTTATCTTGCACGCTCACTCGGAAGCTCGGACTCCGACCCGTACGGCCACGGCCTAACTTGAGTTCGTTGTCGAGCGTAATCCCCTGGGCTTCCAGCAAGGCGTTGAGGAACTGCAAGGAATTGACTCGCTCACGACCGTTCTTCGTGATCGTCACATAACCGCAAGCCCGTGCTTTTTGATCCTTGCTCGCATCTTGGAGCTCACGGACTCGTTGTAGTAATGCTTCACCCGTCAAGGGTTGGTTAGGAATTGCTTTTTTGGGCATAATTGCGATCTCAATCGCTGATCACGACTGTTTGAGATTTTAGACAGAAAATCGAAAAGAATCCATAGTAATCAAGATGAATTTGAAATTCCTGAAAGTAGATTCATCGCAATTGAAGATTGAGGCTTGACGTTGCGGGCAGCGATCGACAAGTCTCCAATGTAATGTTGGCTTCGTCGGGCTCTTGCGATCTCATTGAAACTGGTTGAACCTTGTCAGTAGCGGTGGGGACCATGATCGCAGTCACAGCCCTGCAGGGGAATTAGCATTGCTCTGGAAGGGTGAACCCTTGCACGCTTATTGGGAAGTTGCTCTGCTCCAAGCGATGTCTAAAAGGTCAAGCCGGCAGCTAGATCAGTTTTCTAGAATACCCAACCGGCTTAGTCATACGATCTAAAAGCGCAGAACTGTAGAGACTTTTGCTAGTCGATCAGGAGATCAATTCTCCACACAATCGCGATCGTCGCCGTCGATGTAATTCCTGCGGGATGATTCCTTGGTCGAAAACCAGCTGATTGAAGACCTCAGAGGACTCAGGGACGATACTGACAAAATAGGGGACTGAGAATAACGGTCCTTTACATTTCTTGTCGAGGACAGCAGCTGCCTTTGGTTTTTACTCAGCACTCTAAAAGAAAGCTTAGAGCTCGCGATCGCCCTAAGCTCAGGGAATCTAGTCTGATCAATAGAGTGTGTGCTGATCCTTGGGTCAGCTTCAAGGTGTGAGGAACTGGTTCACCGCCGTCCTATGCGAACAGACCCATGCGCCGGTTACTTCCTCGCTGCTTTTCGGTTCTCGCGCTGTCCTTGCTCTCATCGCTGACAGCTTCAATTGCGATCGCCCAAACGATTCCTATCCAAAGCCCAGTTCGTCGCCTAGAAGGACAGTTCAACACCACTCCCGTCCCCCATTCCAATCAGCCCGAGATCGTGCAGTCCGAGGGAATTCTGATTGATACAGGGCCTGGTTTTGTGCGGGTTACTGGATCAGATTTGAATCGCGTACCGCCTCATCTGCAGACGATTGCCAATCCCACCTATGCCTTTAACGGGCCGTTTGGGCTGCATCTGCACCATGTCTATCGCCCCAGTGACACCACAAAATTCGGTGGCACGCGCGATCGCGGCTTACTCTACGTTGGGGTAATCGCCACGAATTTCAGCGATCGGCCGGTGCGCCTTGGTTTTCAGGAAGGCAGCCTCAATACCTCCTTTGAAAGTCCTTTCTTTACCCAAACCTTGGGTGTTTTTTCGAACAGTCGCTGGAACTATAAGTCCGGCCCCGGTGATGCGGCCGCCCTCTCCTTGCTGACCGGCAAACGAGACTGGCGCCTACCCGCTGGACTGGTGCTGCCACCGCGATCGCGCAGTCTACTCTTCTCCCTACCGATCGCGGCTCGCGGTTCGGCAACCGTGCTGGCACGGGGCGTTAGCGACGGTCCTGTACACCTCGCGGTAGTTGCTACCGATCACAACCCGGATCCTGACGCCTTTTTCTCAGTACTCGATCGCCGACTGCTGGCCGAGGGCAGAACCTACTTGGCTGATCTGCTCCGGATTCAACAACGTCAAGTTTTCAGTCGCGTCGGGGGTGTGGCCCAGGGCGATCGCTACGAGGCTAATCTAGAAGCGGATCTGCAACAGCCGCTCCATGTGCCACTGACCACCACGTGGCGGAAACACTTCGGTACCCAGGAACTGCAGGCCAACTCACTCCTGACTCGGATGCCCGATTCGGCGCTCGAAAACATTGGCACCTACGGTGTGGAATACGTCCTCAACTTCCGCTTACGGGGCCAAGGCTTGCAGCGTTTGTTGTTCAGCACACTGCCGGAGCCCAAGGATTTTCTGGCCTTCCGGGGGACGCTCCGCATTGATTTTCAAGGGCAGACTGACTATGTCCATCTCAGTCAGCGATCAGGTAGTACTGATACCCTCTATCAGTTCCAGATGCCGCCGTCTGGCCAAGCCGATCTGCGGGTGAGCCTGGTCTATCCGCCGGATTCGACCCCCGGGCACTTGCTCAGCATTGTGCCCGAGGTTGAGTACGCCCGCTTGCTGCCCAGTCCCTTACCCATTAGCCCAGCCCTCAGTTCTCAACGGCTCCTGTCGTTCCCCTAAGGCGCGATCGCAAGGGGTTGTCTGCCGGTACCGCACGGCTCGCGTTGTCGGTGCCTGCCGCTAGAAAGCAATCGGGAGATACTGGAGGCTATGCTGTGATTGCCCTTGGAGCTGACTGTGCAGCTGACAAAAGGATTTGAAGTTGAAGTCTACACAGGTACGCCGTCTGGGCAAGTTGTCGGACTTTCCGATCGCATCTGTAGCGATTTGCAGGGTTTTATGCGGGAACCCGACAGCCGTAATGTCGAATACACCACGCCGCCACGACCCTGCTATGACCGACTGCTCTTAGATCTTTTGGAACCGCGGCGTCGCCTGCGTGCCTATCTCCAGCAGCAGGGCGGCTACACGCTCATTCCGGGCAGTACGCTGGCGCTCTCTGGGGGCGATCACTTCTACCGCTCGGATCCCACCAATCCCTACCACGACTTCATCGAAAGGTCCTACGGCACTACGGTCGTCACCGCCAGTATTCACATCAACATTGGCCTGAGCGATCCAGAAACTATTCTCAAAGCCTGTCGATTGGTTCGGCTCGAAGCCCCGCTTTATCTGGCGCTCAGTGCTTCTTCACCCTTCCTCGATGGCCAAGTCACGGGTTCCCACTCAACGCGCTGGCAGCTGTTCCCGAAAACACCGCCGGAAGTGCCGCTGTTTGAAAGCCACGCTCATTTCATTCGCTGGACGGAAGCGCAGTTAGCGGCGGGCAGCATGCAAAATGTTCGCCATCTCTGGAGTTCGGTGCGCCCCAATGGCGATCGCCATCCCTACAAGATCAACCGACTGGAACTGCGGATCTGCGATTTAGTTGCCAATCCCTTGGATCTCCTGGCGATTACAGCTCTGCTAGAAGCTCGGCTGCAGCAGCTGTTGGAACAGCCGCAACTCGACCCCCTGATTGCCAGCCGGCTGACGCCTGATGAATTGGTGCAACTGAGTGATGCCAATGAGGTAGCAGCAGCCCGCCACAGCCTCGATGCCGATCTGCAGCACTGGCAAGATGGCCGCACGATCGCGGCTCGCGACTGGATTGAAACGCTCTATGAGACAGTGTTCCCCCTGGCTAAAACTCGGGGTTATAGCTGTTTCTTGCTGCCGATTCAGCGTCTTTTGCAGGACGGTAATCTTGCCCAGCAGTGGTTGCGGCAGGTTGCTGCCGGAGCAACCCCAGAAGCTGCTATGGTCCAGGCGATCGCAGCGACGGCGGCCGAAGAACAGGAACTCGCCGATAAACTCTACGGGGTTGCCTGTTAAGCCCAGTCTCTGCTGAGGCAGCGGTGTCCGTTCCTCCTGGGTCTCCTTGAGATCGTATGCTCGCTGTATCTCTCAGGGATCACGGCTTCCCGTCAGCAACTGTCCAGATCCGCCCTGCGTTCTGTGTCCAGTCAGACGTGGTGGGATCAGGGAATCCACCTAGAATGAATTACTGCCAGAACGCTCGAACTGCCATGAGTGCTGCTCTCCAGTCATCCGACGATGCTTTCCGAACCGTTTCGAGTCCCCTCGCCACGGATTTGGATCTGTCGTCTCCGCTGGAGTTTTTCCTTCGCCATCGCTTGACGGTGGTTGAAGAACTCTGGGAAGTGGTTTTGCGCCAAGAGTGCGGCCAAGAGCTGGTCGATATTCTGACTCAGCTGCGTGACTTGACCTCGCCGGAAGGCCAAGCCCCAGAAGTGGGCGGCGAAGCCTTGGTTCAGGTGATTGAAACCCTAGAGTTGAGCGATGCGATTCGGGCTGCCCGTGCCTTTGCGCTCTACTTTCAGCTGATCAATATTGTTGAGCAGCACTACGAGCAAACTCAATATCAACTCGCCTACGAGCGATCGCGGTTGGAACCCTTGCCAGGACCAGATGAAAGTCCGGAGGGATTGCACACCATTGAAATTCCTCAGCATCAGCTCGATCCCTTTGCTGCGGTGATTCCGCTCAACCAAGATCCGGCAACCTTCCAAACGCTGTTCCCGCGCCTGCGCCAGCTCAATGTGCCGCCGCAAATGATCCAAGAGCTGACCGATCGCCTCGATATTCGGCTGGTTTTCACCGCTCACCCGACGGAAATTGTCCGCCACACGATTCGCGACAAACAACGCCGAATTGCCTACCTGCTGCGGCAACTGGATGAGCTCGAAACAGGCAAAAACCGAGGCTTTCGAGAGCTTGAAGCGCAGAATATTCGTCAGCAGCTGACCGAGGAGATTCGGCTCTGGTGGCGGACGGATGAGCTCCACCAGTTCAAGCCAACGGTGTTGGATGAGGTGGACTACGCGCTCCACTACTTCCAAGAAGTCCTCTTTGAGGCCATTCCTCTGCTCTATCAGCGCTTTCGGCTCGCGCTGCAGGGGACTTTCCCCGACCTACAACCGCCCCGCTACAACTTCTGCCAGTTCGGCTCTTGGGTCGGCTCCGATCGCGATGGCAATCCTTCAGTGACCTCTGCCGTCACTTGGCAAACCGCTTGCTATCAGCGCAGTCTCGTCCTCGATCGCTACATCACAGCGGTTGAACATCTCCGCAATGTGCTCAGCCTCTCGATGCACTGGAGCGAGGTGCTGCCGGAGTTGCTCAGCTCGTTGGAACAGGAGAGCATGCTCTTCCCGGAGACCTATGAGCAGCTAGCGGTCCGCTATCGCCAAGAGCCCTATCGCCTCAAGCTCTCCTATATTCTGGAGCGCCTGCACAACACCCGCGATCGCAATACCCGCCTCCAACAGCAGCAAGAAAAAGATCCCACCACGCCCCTGCCCGAATATCGGGATGGCACCCTCTACCAGGCTGGTACGGCCTTTCTCGAAGATCTCAAGCTGATTCAGCACAACCTTAAGCAGACGGGACTGAGCTGTTACGAGCTAGAGAAGTTGATCTGCCAGGTCGAGATCTTTGGTTTCAACCTGGTCCATCTCGACATTCGCCAAGAAAGCTCGCGCCATTCCGACGCGATCAACGAAATCTGTGAATACCTCCAAATTCTTCCCCAGCCCTACAACGAGCTGAGCGAAGCAGAACGAACTGCCTGGCTGGTTCAAGAGCTGAAAACCCGTCGGCCGCTGGTACCAGCGCGCATGCCGTTCTCAGAATCGACCCGCGAGATCATTGAAACCCTGCGGATGGTCAAGCAGCTACAGGAAGAATTTGGGGAGGCGGCTTGCCAAACCTACATCATCAGCATGAGCCGCGAGCTGAGCGACCTGCTGGAAGTGCTGCTGCTGGCCAAGGAGGTTGGTCTCTACGACCCAGTCACCGGCAAGAGTTCGCTTCAGGTGATTCCGCTGTTTGAAACTGTGGAGGACTTACAAAATGCCCCGCGGGTGATGACGGCGCTGTTTGAGCTGCCCTTCTACACCCAGCTCAACCCCACCCAGTCTGAACCGCTGCAGGAAGTGATGCTGGGGTATTCCGACAGTAACAAGGACTCGGGCTTCCTCAGCAGTAACTGGGAGATCCACAAGGCCCAGAAAGCCCTAGGGACGGTAGCCCGCGACCACCGCGTCAAGCTGCGGATCTTCCACGGCCGCGGGGGCTCCGTCGGTCGAGGTGGTGGCCCTGCCTACGAGGCGATCTTGGCCCAGCCGGGTCGCACCACAGATGGCCGAATCAAGATTACGGAACAGGGCGAGGTCTTGGCTTCGAAATACGCCCTGCCCGAACTGGCGCTCTATAACCTTGAGACGATCACGACGGCGGTGATTCAGTCCAGCCTGCTGGGTAGCGGCTTTGATGACATTGAGCCGTGGAACCAAATTATGGAAGAGTTGGCGGCGCGATCGCGGCGACATTACCGCGCTTTGGTGTACGAGCAGCCCGACCTGGTTGACTTCTTCAATCAGGTAACGCCGATTGAGGAGATCAGCAAACTGCAAATCAGCTCGCGACCGGCTCGACGCAAAACCGGCAAGCGCGATCTGGGCAGTCTACGTGCCATCCCCTGGGTCTTTAGCTGGACGCAGAGTCGTTTTCTGCTGCCCTCTTGGTATGGCGTCGGCACAGCACTTCAGGAGTTTTTGCAGGAGCGCCCGGAGCAGAACCTCAACCTGCTGCGCTACTTCTACGAGAAGTGGCCGTTCTTCCGCATGGTGATCTCGAAGGTCGAGATGACCCTAGCGAAGGTCGATTTGCAGATTGCTCATCACTACGTGCATGAGCTGGCCAATCCTGAGGATCAAGAGCGGTTTGAACGAGTGTTCAGCCAAATCGCTGCAGAGTTTCAGCTGACTTGTCATCTCGTGTTGACGATTACCAACCACGGTCGCTTGCTGGATGGCGACCCCGAACTGCAGCGATCGGTGCAGCTGCGCAACGGTACGATCGTGCCCCTCGGCTTCTTGCAAGTCGCCCTGCTTAAACGCCTGCGGCAGTATCGCCAGCAAACGGAAACGACGGGATTGATGCGATCGCGCTATAGCAAAGGGGAACTGCTGCGCGGAGCATTGCTGACGATCAACGGCATTGCGGCTGGCATGCGCAATACAGGTTGAGGGGCGAATGACGCAAAATCCTTTGGTGCGCGATCGCAGTCGGCTGGTGCGAGTGCGGGTTGCGGTTGGCGAGGTTACTGGCGATGAACTCAATCAGCTGCTGGTGCTGTGCGATCAGCCCCGCCGCAATCTGCAAAAGTGGGCGATCGCTCTGGACCATACCTTTGTCTGTGTCACGGCTCGCCTGCTCAGCGATCGCACCCTCATCGGTTTTGTGCGTGCCACCAGTGATGAGTCGCTCAACGCCACCATCTGGGATCTGCTGGTCGATCCACTTTTGCCAGAGCCAGAAAATGTGCGACAACGCCTGCTCGATATTCTGCTGCGAGAGCTAAAGCGCGAGATTCCTGGTTGCAGTGTTTCGGTGTTCGCGCCCGTTCCCGAACAACCGGCCCTGCGCGCGCTCAACTTTGTGCCGGATCCGGGCGGGATTCGCGGCATGACCTATACAGGCTCGCAACAGCTCGAGCTGAGCGATGCCAACTCGTCGGATTCAGCAATTGTGACTGTGGGCCAGCCGCGATCTGTCTCTGAAGGGTCTCTAACGAGCATGGAGGGATTCGAACCCCCGACTCTCAGAACCGGAATCTGATGCTCTATCCACTGAGCTACATGCCCTTGCCTCCCAAATCATAGCATTGAGGCTGCTCTGCTAAGCTGTCTGGGCCTTGGCAGCACTGCGATCGCGATGTTTTTGCATAGCCTTCACCTTCAACACTTTCGCAACTATCGCGATCAAACGGTGCAGTTCCAAGCTCCAAAGACAATCCTGCTCGGCGAAAACGCCCAGGGCAAAACCAATCTGCTGGAAGCCGTTGAACTGTTCTCAACCCTGCGATCGCATCGGGTCAGTCGCGATCGCGATTTGGTTCAGACCGGAGCTGAGTCAGCGCTTCTAACAGCGGTTGTTGAGCGCGACAGCGGCGAGCAACAGTTGCAAATTCAGCTTCAACAACAAGGTCGGCGGCGGGTTCAGCGAGATGGCGAAGTCCTACGGCGACAGCTTGATCTGCTGGGCTCGCTCTGCAGCGTTCAATTTTCCTCCCTTGACCTGGACTTGGTACGAGGGGGGCCCCAGCAACGCCGTGTCTGGCTCGATCGCCTGCTGATTCAACTCCAGCCGATCTATGCCCATCTGCAACAGCAATACGGGCGCGTGTTGCGGCAGCGCAATGCCCTGCTGAGGCGGGCAGAGTCTCTCGATCTGGCACTGCTGGCGCCACTCAACTGGCAACTAGCTCAGCTCGGTGTCCACATCATGCGGCGGCGATCGCGAGCAATTCAACGCCTTGTGCCCTTGGCTGCCCATTGGCACAGGGAAATTAGTGGTCAACGGGAGCAACTGATCGTGGCCTATCAGCCCAGTGTGCTGGCCCCCGACGACACCGATGAGGCGATCGCGTGGCAAGAACGAATGCTGGCGCAGATCGAGGCTCGGCGGGCGGCGGAATTAGGTCAACGCACCAGTCTGGTTGGCCCCCATCGTGATGACCTCAATCTCAGCATCAACGGTACTGAAGCCCGGCTTCAAGCATCCCAAGGGCAGCAGCGCACCTTAGTGCTGTCGCTCAAGTTGGCGGAGCTGGAGTTGATCGAAGCAGTATTGGGCGAGCCGCCCCTGCTGTTGCTGGATGATGTCTTAGCAGAACTGGACCTTCGGCGACAGCAACAATTACTAGAAGCGATCGCCAACCGTTTTCAGACGCTGATTACAACCACGCATCTTTCGGCCTTTGACCAAAGCTGGGTGGAGACCGCTCAAATCCTTACGGTGCAGTCGGGTCATTTGCAGTCTGAAGCGGTGCCGATGGCCCCAAGCAGCGCGTCCCTGCATAAGTCCCTGGATAGTTAAGACGCCGTTCGAGACAGGAGAAAACCTGGCTCAGAGCCTGTGCTTCGCGGCTGAGTTGATAGGACCAGATCACAAGCCCCAGCTGCAGCACCCCCAACAGGCCAACACTCCAGCGCAATCTGGCTAGACGGCTAGGAGCCGGCCGCGCAAGGCTGAGGCGACGTCGGGGGGATCGCGCCGGTTGTGGACGGGGAGCGCTGGCCAAACGCCGCGGCGGTCGCGATCGCGTTTTCATGCGGGGCGTTGGGGCAGATGGGTCAGCGAGCTTGATGGTTGAGCACTAGGCGTCGATCGCTGCCAAACCCACCAACCACCGCCCAAAATCACTGCGGCTACGAGGAGGCCGAGCAGCAGTTCTCCCACAGTCAATCCTTGGGTTGATCGCGATCGAAAAGACAGAGGAGGGAGGCGCATCACAGTTTGCTAGGGCAACCGTCGCAGCCATTAAACCACGGGGATTGCGATCGCAGTCAAACCAAGGCTGCCCCTAGCATTCGCGCGATTTCAGAGATCCCCTATGATGAGAGACCGAAGACCTGTTGGCCCTGCCAATAGGCCTTTTCACTAGCACAGGAGTTGTGTGTCCGATGACCTCGTTCTACCTCGAGCAAGAAACCTTTGAGCCGCCAGGAGCTGTGGGTACCCACTGCATTTTGGAGCTGTACGGCTGCCCTGCCGAGTTGCTCAATGATGCCGACCAAATCCAAGCCAACTTGCGGGCTGCCGCAACCGAGGCTGGGGCAACGCTCTTACAAGAAACCTGCCACCGTTTTGAGCCCCAGGGCGTCACTGCATTGGCCCTGCTCGCTGAATCCCATATTTCAATTCATACTTGGCCTGAATCTGGCTACGCTGCTGTCGATGTCTTTACCTGCGGCAGTCATACCCAGCCAGAAACCGCCTGTCATTTCTTAATCGAAGCTTTTCGATCACGACAATACACGCTGCACACCTTGCGACGACAACCTCCCGCTTCAATTCGAGAAGTCAGTCGCGACCCTGTTGCAGCCTAAGCGCCACTTCCTTGCACAATTCATGGCTACGACCCCTGCTGGCCTTGCGGTCACAGGGGTTTCTTGTGGGCAGCAGACCGAGTGGCGGTGATCTCAACTCCCCTGTCTCCTCGCGCGATCGCTCGGCAGAGAGCCAAGTCAGGGCCTGAATCTTGGGGAAATTGGAGCCAGCGATCGCTGCTCCTATGGCTCATCTAGACCGTCTAGGGATGCTCTTGTAACCATTTCTACAGAAAAGAACCCTGAAAAAGCAGTCGCCGCAAGACTTTAGGCCTTCCACTTCAAAAAAGAGTGCTGTATTATTTGCGAGACCCGCTCAAATCTACTTTTCATCATGAATAAGGGTGAACTCATCGATCAGGTGGCAGTACGGACTGGCCTGACTAAAGTGCAAGTTGCTGCCGCGATTGATGCTTTGGTCGACGTTATTGTCGATACCGTAGTCGAAGGTGAAAAAGTGTCCATTCTGGGCTTTGGAGCCTTCGAAGCGCGCGAGCGCTCCGAGCGTCAGGGCCTCAATCCCAAAACTGGCGACAAAATCTTGATCCCTGCTAAAAAAGTTCCTGCTTTCACTGCTGGCAAGCTTTTCAAAGATCGCGTCCAAGGCTAAAGCAACAGTCAAAACCGTATTAAAAAGGGGAGAAATCATCATGATTTCTCCCCTTTTTTGTCTGAATCTTAGGCTGGGTTTGTGACCCACAATACTCTCTTAGGAGTGGAGTCGTCGCCAAGCATTGTCGTAACGACCTTGGAAATAGCTAAGCAATTCAGGGGTGTTGAGTCGGGCTGCAACGAGAGCTCGAGAGCGTGAGGAGGACATCCCCCAAGGATTGGGGTTGCGTTTTTGGCTATTGGCAGTGACATCGAGCTGATCGTGCAACTCAGCATCGAGCTTTGCAAGCTTGGTCATAGTGACATTGCGTCCAGCAGGGCAACTTCAATCCTAGAAAGCTGCTTTGCTGGCCAAGCCTTGTGTTGCGGCTCTGCGACAGTTCGCAGCAATGCTTTGACTGTGTAACAGTGACTGCTCACTCCTACGCGGACTCTCCCGGGAGTGCCTAGATTCCTCTCTTATCTCTCCGTTCAATGCAAGACGCGAGCAATTAGTGCGAAGGACCACTGAAGAGGCCCAATTGTTCAGTAGCGATCGTGGCATCTATCTGCTGGGGCGACGCCTGAGTCCGACGCTGGCTACCATTGCCACGCCGTAACCCCACAGCAATGCGGCTGTGTTTTTCAATGCGGCTCATCACTTCACGGGCGCGATCGATCACCTCGCTGGGTAAACCTGCGAGCCGCGCTGCTTCAATGCCATAGGAACGATCGGCGCCCCCCGGCTGAACTTGATGCAGGAAGACAATGCGATCGGGCAGTTCTTTAACGGTGACTTGGAAGTTGGCGACGTTCTTGAGCAGGCCTGACAGCTCATTCAGCTCGTGGTAGTGCGTTGCAAAAATCGTGCGGGCTTGGATTTCCCTTGCTAGATATTCCGCCACAGCCCAGGCGATCGAGAGGCCATCAAAGGTGGCGGTACCGCGACCAATCTCATCCAGCAAGACCAGCGATCGCGCGGTGGCATGGTTGAGGATGTTAGCCGTTTCGTCCATCTCCACCATGAAAGTTGATTGGCCAGTTGCCAGATCATCGACGGCTCCAACGCGGGTGAAGATGCGATCGCAAATTCCAACTTGGGCATTCTTCGCGGGAACAAAACTACCAATTTGAGCCAGCAGTTGAATGAGGCCAACCTGTCGTAAATAACAACTTTTGCCGCTGGCATTCGGCCCGGTCAAAACAATTAGATCTGGGCCGCGATCGCTACCGAGGCCGCAACTATTGGGTACATAAAAGCCGCTCGGCAAAGCCTGCTCAACGACTGGGTGGCGACCATCCTGAATCGCCAACTGGCGATCGTCACGAATCTCAGGGCAGCAATAGTTTTGGTAGACTGCTACCTCCGCTAAAGCTGCTAAGACATCAGCGGCAGCGACTGCTGTGGCGATCGCGCGGATTGTTTCGACATGGTGACTGACTTCGCTGCGCAGCCCAACAAAAAGGTCGTATTCCAGTTGATTGAGATCCGTCTGAGCATTGAGGATTCGGCTTTCCCGCTCCTTTAGATCCGGTGTAATAAAGCGCTCTTCGTTGGTCAGGGTTTGGCGGCGGATGTAGTGATCGGGCACCTGATCGGCTTTGCTACGACTCAGGCTAATGAAATAGCCGAAGGTTTTGCTGTAACCCACCTTGAGGCTGTTGATGCCAGTCGCAGTACGCTCGCTGGCTTCGAGGCTGGCAATCCACTGGCGATCGCTCTCGACTTGTTGCCGCAACTCATCCAAGGCGATCGCAACCCCGGATCGAATCAACCCGCCTTCAGTCAGTTGTAAGGGGGGCGATTCGACTAAATGCTGCTGGAGGCGATCGCCCAACTGCTCCAGTTCCGGTGGCACCTGCTGTAATTGCGCCAGCAAGGGTGATTGGGCACGACTGAGTAACTGGGCCAGCTCCGGTAGGCGTAGCAACGACTCCGCCAGCGCCAAGAGATCGCGGGCATTGGCCGTCCCAGCACCAGCGCGGCCTGAGAGCCGCTCAAGGTCGTAGATCTTCTGGAGTAGCGATCGCAGATCCTGCCGAAGTCGCCCATCCTGACAGAGTTCTTGAATCGCGGCTTGGCGGTTGCGAATCGCCTCAGGGTTGAGCAAGGGTTGCAGCAACCAGCGGCGCAACAGGCGGCCACCCATGCTAGTCATCGTGCGATCGAGCGCCCAGAGCAGCGAGCCGTGGAAGCTGCCATCCCGCTGAGTTTGAGTGATCTCTAAATTGCGGCGGGTTTGTTGATCGAGGATTAAAAACTCCGACAGCGAATAGGTACGCGGCTTTTGTAATGGCGCAAGGCTTTCCCGCTGGGTTTCTCCCAAGTAGTCCAGGAGACCACCAGCAGCACGGATCGCCAAGGGTAATTGCTCACAGCCACAGCCTTCCAGCGATCGCAGTTGGAAATGTTCCAGCAACCGCTGCCGTGCCTCATGCAATTCAAAGGGCATGGGCGATCGCAGGGCGTAGCAAAACGAATCCGGCAAGCAGTCGGGAATCTGTTGCGGCTTGGACTGCCCCGGCCGCAGCAATCCGGCTAAATCCGGTGCGGCACTGGGAAAGAGCACTTCTGAGGGTTGCAGGCGATAGAGCTCCTGGGTCAGTCCCTCCAGACCAGTACTTTGGCTCGTCCAATAGTCACCAGTGGAGCTATCTGCGTAGGCCAGCCCCCAATGCTCGCCGGCGATCACGACCGCTGCCAAAAAGTTATTGCGGCGTGCCTGCAGCATTCCCTCTTCGAGGATGGTGCCCGGTGTGATGATCCGCGTGATTTCGCGGCGGACGAGCGGCCCTTGCGCCTGAGCAGCCGTTTCTACCTGATCGCAGATCGCGATCGCGTAACCCTTCTCAACTAACTGGCTGGCATAGCGATCGAGGGCGTGATAGGGAATGCCCGCCATCGGCACACGCCCGACTTCTTTCCCTGCTTCCTTGCTGGTCAACACCAGCTCTAGCTCGCGGGCAACCACGATCGCATCCTGAAAGAAGCACTCGAAAAAGTCGCCCATCCGATAGAGCAGGATCTGCTGCAGATGCTGATCCTTGACCTCGGCGTAGTGCTGCATCATCGGCGTCAGGCGATCGCGCTCCACCTGACGGTGATCGGCATAGCGCACCTCGTGCTTAGCCAAATGCTCCGGAAGCTCAGAAGTTGTCATGCGTTGCAGCTAGTAAGGCCAGCCATCGTAGGGCACCTGCATCCGTTCACCCCAGTACAGACGAATGGTTTGGACGGGAACGCCAGCGCGAGAGATGGGGACGTCGGCCAGCCACTCAATCTTCTCAAAGTAGCGCTCGATGCTTTGGGGCCATTCCTCCTGAAAACGCTCAGTCGTCCACAGGACAGCATTTTTCCCGAGCCAATCCTCCGGGTTTGACCAGAAGGCAAAACCACGCGGATCCGTGCCAAACAATGTGGAAGGGCTTGGGTACCAGCGGATCGATCGCCAGGGCAAAGTAGCCCGGCAAGAAAAACTGATTGGACGCGTAGAAGTCGGCGGCTTTGAGGCGTGCCAGCAAGTCGGGACGTTCCGCGATTGCGGCTCGAATCTGCTCCGGTTGCAGTAGCTCCGTCGATCCATCGTCATAGGCGGGAATCAGCGGTAACCCCAAAGGACTGCCGGGACTTTGCAGCCAGCCCCAGCGCACTTGCCCAACTGCCAAGCTGCTGAGTAAGACCACCGCGATCGCTGAACCCACCAGCCAGCGTTGGACACGGCGTGATTTGGGATGGGCTTGCCACCAATTCACAACTTGAGCTGCCAGCAACAGGGTCGCGAACCAGTAGCCCGGCATCGTCCAAGTTGGCAAAATCTGGATGCGACCGCCCAGCACCGTGAACAACAGCACGATCGGTGCACTCAGCCAGAGCAAGAAGGCATAGCGCTCGTTGCGCTCAAGCTCAATGGGCTGCCGCCACAGTTGGTAGAGTGTGATGCCAATGCTGGCAAATAAAGGGATGCCCAAGGTCGGGAAGAGGTAGCCAAAGTTGACCAGTAGCGCCAACAGTGCATCCCCGATGGAGTAGAAGCGATCGCTCTCCACTCTCCCCGACTGAAAGCGCAGCGAAATCCAGTCTTGCTGGCCATTCCAAATCAGCAGCGGTAGCAGACAGACCGCAAAGGCGATCGCTCCTAGCCAGAACCAGCGACTGCGAAAAACCACTCGATGGCGAGCACTAGTCAGACAAAAACCGACAAGGCCTGCGCCCAAGACAAAGGCGTGGTACTTGCTCAAACAGGCGAGCCCCAGCGCTACACAGATGCCAATCAGTCGAGGGCTGGGCTGATAGGGACTTTTTGGGAAAAACTCGATCGCCCCTAACCAAGCAGCCACGGTTGCAAACAGAATCAGTGGGCCATCGGGCAGCACCAAGATTCCCGCTCCGACCTGCATAATCGGCGCGATCGCTGCGATCGCCATGGCCACGAGTCCTACCCGTTCTGAAAACAAGCGGCATCCGATCCGATAAACCCCGACCAAAGCAAGGCTGAAAATACCCAGCGTTGCTAGACGTAAGCTTAAGGCTGAGGCGCTTCCCAGCAGCGCAGTCCCGATCGCCGCACTGATGCCCACGGCGGCTGGATGATCGAAGTAGCTCAGGGCTGGATGCTGGGTATAGAGGTGGTAGTAAACCTCGTCATATCCCGAAGGCAATACCCAAGCCACCCCAGTACGAAACAGCAGACTGAGTCCCACAATGACTGCAGCCCAGCGATCGGAAGCACGCACAAAAATTCCCTTGTTCAGCAAAAAAATGTAACAACAGCTGGCTCGCCCTATTCTCGCTGCTGTTGGCTCTCGCAGTTTATGGGAAGATGGCAAGCAAACTTGCCAATCATTGGCTCAGAGCAGAAGTCTTAAATTTTTGCTCCTCAGCAGCCTAGGCAAGCTTCGGTGTTGTCGATACAGACTGCTGCAAAACTGGGAGACTTGCGATGGTAATCCTCTTCCAACTGGCACTGCTGTTGCTAGTGGTGATGTCCTTTGTGTTGATTGTGGGCGTGCCGGTGCTCTACGCCACCAATGGCGATCGTGTCCAATCCAACCGCCTGATCTTGGTGGGTGGCCTCGCTTGGACTGCCCTCGTGGTGCTCGTGGGCGTCTTGAACTACTTCGTCGTTTAAAGAACCGCTATGGCCGTTTTTGAAGGCAGTTTTGTCAATGCCAGTCAGTTCCGACTGGCCGTGGTCATTGGCCGGTTCAATGATCTCGTCTGCGAAAAGCTCTTGGCCGGTTGCCAAGACTGCCTCAAGCGGCATGGGGTTGATCCAGATCCGCAAGGAACGCAGGTGGATTACGCCTGGGTTCCGGGCAGTTTCGAGATTCCCCTCGTGGCTCGCCAATTGGCCCTCACGGGTCGCTACGATGCGATCATCTGTCTAGGTGCGGTGATTCGCGGCCAAACCCCCCACTTTGACTACGTCGCCAGCGAAGTCGCTAAAGGGGTGGCGGCAACCAGTCTACAAACCGGCATCCCGATCGCCTTTGGGGTGCTGACAGTGGATAACCTGCAGCAGGCGCTAGAGCGAGCAGGCATCAAGAGCAACCTCGGCTGGAACTACGCCCTCAGTGCGCTGGAGATGGCGAGCCTTATGCACCAGATCCGCAGCACGACGGGAGAGGTTCCTCGCCAAACCCTGCCTCTGGCGGCGGCTCCAAGCAATTTTGCCGGAACTTAAGCTAAGGGGTTGACAAGCCATTAAGTTTTTGGCTTAATAAAAATCACCGGTTTGCCGGTTTGCGGGTATAGCTCAGTGGTAGAGCGTCACCTTGCCAAGGTGAATGTCGCGCGTTCGAATCGCGTTACCCGCTTCCAAAATAACTACTTCGTCAACAGTAACCTGTTGAACTTTTACGGAAGTCAGCGTTTTGCACTTGAGCGGTGTGCAGAGCCACAGAGACCGCTACCCTAGGAAAACGATTACGGCTTTCGTTGTCGTCCTCTCTGGAACGTTTGGCAATCACAAGAATGGCAGCACCCGCTCGGGCATTTGTCTACCAGGCTTATCAAGCTGCTAATCAGTTGGCACGCACTAAGCCCCTCGTGCGCAGCCAAGCACTCCAAGCGATTGCCCAAGCCATCGATTCCGCCCGAGACGGCATTCTGGAAGCTAATACGCTGGATTTAGAAGCCTGCCAAGATAGCGAGATGCCAGACTTGCTGCGGCGCTGGCTGAAGCTGACCCCCGAACGACTCGATCGCACGGTCGAAATTTTGGAACGCCTCAGCGTGCGATCCGATCCGATTCAGCAGGTGATGCGGGCAAGCTTCCAGCATGAACATAGTCAGGCCTACAGTCAGCTGATGCCCTTGGGTGTCATCGCCTTTGTCTATGAGGCGCTACCGGAATTGGCGGCGATCGCGACAGGTCTTTGTCTGCGCGTGGGCAATAGCATTCTGCTCAAGGGCGGCACTGAGGCCGTGCATACCAATCAGGCGATCGTCTCTGTCATGCAAGAGGCGCTGGAGTCGACGGAGCTACCGACGACGAGCTTGATCTCGCTGCCCGAGGATGATCCAGCCACGAGTCTGGCAGCCCTTGTCACCCAAGATCAGTGGATTGACTTGGTGATTCCCTACGGAAGGCCTGAGTTGGTGCAGCAGGTGGCACGCCTCGCAACATCCCCTGTGCTTCGCACCAGCATGGGCAACTGCTACCTCTACTGGGCTAGTGGCGGTGAGCTAGAAACGGTGCGCTGGATGATCTTGGATAGCCATGCCAGTGAACCGGATGCCGTCAACGCGATCGAAAAAGTGTTGATCGATCGTGATTGCAACCTCAGCAAGCTGACGGTCTTGATGGATAGCCTGCGCAGCAAAGGTTTTAGGCTCAAGGGCGATGAGGAACTTGTGCAGGAAATGCCGGAGTTGGAACTCGCCCGCCACGAAGATTGGTCCCGCCCCTACCTCAGTCGAACCGTGGCCTTTAAGCTCGTGCCTGGCATCGAAGCGGCAACCGACTGGATCAATACCCACAGCAGCGGCCATGCCGACAGTATTGTCACCGACTCCTATGAAGATAGTCGTGCTTTCAGCCGCGAACTGAACAGCGCCATGGTGCATGTCAATGCCTCACCCCGCTTTAGCCGTAGCCCGCGCCACAGTAACGAAATTGCCCTAGGGATGAGCAATCAAAAGGGCTATCGCCGCGGACGGATCACCCTAGAAACCTTGACGACGATCAAGCAAGTTGTTCTTGGTCTGGGGCAGTAGGTCAGCATGGCCAGTGGCTGGACTCTGTTGGCAGGTTTTGCAGGTGGTTTGACAATCGCCAGCCTTTTTCAAAGTATTCGTGACCTGTCTCAACCGGGGATTAAGGAGACTTCTACGGAAGCAGCCACAGGACCCGAGTTGCCCCGCACTCCAGCTGCGCTGCCCGACAATGAGCTCAAACAGCGCTTACTCAATTCGGAGTTGCAAGCAGCACTTGCTCAGTTTCAAGCTGGTTATCTGGCCCGAGCGGCCCACGAACTGCGATCGCCCCTCAGTACGCTGATGAGCTTGAATCAGTTGATTCTGGCGGATCTGTGCGAAAGCCCTGCTGAAGAACGGGTGGCTGTGCAGCGATCGCAGATAGCCGCAAGACGACTGTTGCAATTACTCGATCAGTTAATTGTTGTCTCCCAATGGCAGAGCGGTCGGCTACCGTTGCGCTTTGAAGATCTGGCGATCGCCCCAGTGTTGACGCGACTGCAAACGGTGTTGCAACCGATCGCCGCCGGCCGCAATCTTGCCCTGCATTGGCCGACCGATTGGTCAACCCTGCCGATGGTCAACAGCGATCGCCGAGCGCTAGAGCACTGTCTGCTGCATTGGCTGCAAGCCGCGATCGCTGCGCCTGGTTGTACGCAGATTCAGCTACGCATCCGAGCAGAGCAGTCGGATTGGTGGGTTGAGATTGACCACGATGGACCGGCTTGGACTGATGTGGCCAACCTTGAGCAAAGCCTGCAAGGTCAAGGCCTCTCGATCTTGATCGGACAGCAGTTGCTCGACCTGCTGGGAGGGCAGCTAGAATTCAGCACCCCTGAGTCGGGCTCGGCTCGGCTAAGCCTGCGGCTGCTGGGGCGGTTGGTCCCTGCGATCGCTGCTAGTCGTGGTGCTCCGCTGCTGGTAGCGCAACAGACCGTAGCCGCCGCCGATCAACAGCAGGAAGAGGGGGCTGTAGGCCACGATCCAAACGCCGGCTACCAACAAACTCCGGATGAGTAGCAAGACTGACTGCGAGGATTGACGCCAAGCGGTCTCCAGTTCTGGGGCAAAGGCTGGTAGGGCCGTTTCTCCCAGGATTTGCGATTGGAATTGCAGGGTGATCGTTGAATAGGCGACACGAGTGCGGAGGTTGAGTTGTTCTGCTTTGAGCTGCTCGATTTGTTCCCGCGTGCTGCTCAGTCGCTCGGTCACTTTGAGCACGTCTTCCACCTTAGTAGCGCGATCGAGAATGCTCTGAAGAGCCCGTTCGGTGCGCTCTAAATTGGTCAGTCGGGCTTGTAAATCTGTGAGCTGTCGGGCGACATCCTCCGCTTGAACATTGACGGTATCGACCCGCCCGAGAGCCCGAAAGGCGGCGATCGCGGTCTCTAACCGGTCTGCGGGGATCCGCGCCTGCAGGGTGGCACTGGGGGAATCGCCGCTGGACTCGGTCTGCTGCAAAATGTCCCCCTGCTCTCGATTCACGATCGCTTGCGCCGACCGTACCGCTGTGGGCACATCTTGAACAGCCAGTTGCATCGTGGCTGTCTTAGCGAGTTGGGGCCGAGGGGCATTAGCACGGGGAGCCTCAGCTGCTTGATTGGCTGCTGCCTCGGGCACCACACTGGGCGCCGAGGCAGGTGAACTACTGGTTTCAGTGCAGCCGCCCAAGAGAGCACTGCCCGTCGCCACTAAGGTAATCAGAGACAAGGAGAGAGAACGCTTCACGGCCTAGGGCCTCCCAGCAATACCCCCAAGCTGCCCTAGGTGAACGACCGCTGGCTAAGGGGTCTGTGGCAGTTCTACAACCTCTGCAAGGGCAAGGGCTTCAGCACTGCGATCGCTGGTCTGACAGGAGACAGGCAGCTCTTGGTTGAACAGAACCATGGTGGTGGTGGAGTTGACCGAAAAGCCGACTTTTTCGTAAAAGCGCTGCTGGTGCGTGGTCATCAGATAGACCCGTTCCGCATGGCTGACGTGGGGGTGGCTGAGTACCGTCTCGACCAGCTTGCGACCGATGCCGCTCCCTTGAAAGTCTGGATGGACGATCACATCCCAAATGGTGGCGCGATAGATGCCATCGGAGGTGGCGCGGGCAAATCCAAGCAGGCGATCGCCAATGTGAGCGCTGACGACCGGCTCACTATTGCGAACCGCAATCTGGAGTTGTTCAATGCTGCGATCGCGGCCCCAAAAGGCCGTCAGTTCAAACAGGCGGCGCAGTTGCTCAAAGTCCAAACGTCGGGCTGCACTGTGACCACCCCGAAACTCCTCTGGAGTATGGATTTGGTACACAACACGGCTGTTGCTCATAGTGACGTGACCTCGAAGGGACTGCCGGCAGCCCCAGAACAGAAAGGGAATCTTAACTATTCCCCAGCATAGAGTCCGTGTCGAGTTTCAGGGCGATCGCTCGGGGCAATCGGCAAGCTGGCTCGGGTGACAGCGATGAGGTCGCGATCGCCCCTAGACTGGGACTGCAATGATTGCTGTCGCTATGCCTCGGCGTTTTTCTCTGTTGTTGTTTGCGATCGCTTGTACGGTCTGCTTACTGCTCGGCAGTGGCCTAGAGCGTTTGCAAGCCGCGACCTATGTCCCTGTCGATACAGTTGACCCAATCCAACCGCGCTATGCCTTGGGACAGCAAGCCTATCGAGAAAGCTGTGGCAGTTGCCATGTGGCGTTGCCGCCGGAAGTCTTGCCAATCCAAACCTGGCAAATTTTGCTGAACGACACGCAGCATTACGGCACGATATTACCTGCCATCGATGTGCCGACTCAGCGACTGATCGGGAATTACCTACGGGCTTACACGCGATCGCTCGCGGTCGGTGAAACAGTCCCCTACCGTCTCCGCAATTCAGTGCTGTTCCGATCGCTTCACCCCCAGGTGAATGTGCCGAGTACAGGACAAATCAATAGTTGCATCAGCTGCCATCCGGCCGCATCTCAATTTTCCTATCGGCAACTCTCTCCCGAGTGGCAAAGCAGCCGCTGAGGGAGTCTTGCTAACACGACAAACCGTTGCTCAAAGCTCTGGAGAAAATCTAGGGCTTTTACTTTCGGCCTAGGTTGATTGCCACAAGAAATTGGTTGATTTTTGTTTCTTATTTGTACGCCAACTCAGTTGACGATCCTTCCTTGCTATCAATCCTTAATAAGTTTTGGAGCTGATAACTCAGGTAGGGATCCGAAAGTATAGTGAGTGGTTGTTTCATCTCACTCGGCTATGAGTTCCTCCATTGCCAAAAGTGTTCAGAGCCATATTGATGAAACGCCTCCCCGTCCTCTGAGCTCCATGCAGTGGCAAATCTGGAGTTTGGCCGCGATGGGGAAGCTATTTGAAGGCATGGTGATTTTTATTACCGGTGTAGCTGTTCCATTGATTGAAAGAGACTTTAATCTCTCTTCTGCACTCAAGGGCTCTGTTGCGGCGGCATCTTTGTTGGGAATCTTGATTGGAGCTTCCCTGTTTGGCAACTTGGCCGATCGCTATGGGCGAAAGTTTGTCTTCGTCATTGAGATGGCAATTTTTACAATTGCGATCGCCCTATCCGCTGTAGCTTGGAATGTCTCGGCTTTAATTTTCTTTCTGTTTTGTAGTGGCTTGGCCCTAGGGGCCGATTATCCTATTGCCCATATTATTGTGTCTGAATCAATTCCCAGCCGATTTCGTGGCCGGATGGTATTGGGAGCCTTTGCCTTTCAATCTGTGGGATCTCTGGCTGGTGTATTGATTGGCCTACTGGTTTTGCGAATTTATCCAGAAGTAGGTGCTTGGCACTGGATGTATGCAGCTCTTGTGATTCCAAGTATCCTTGTCTTCCTGATGAGAACTAAACTACCAGAAAGTCCTCACTGGTTGGTCTCTCGCAAACAGTTTGAACTCGCTCATCGGGCGGCTAAAGCATTGCTGCAACGGCCTGTAGCGATCGCTCAGAATGATTCCGATGGGGAGCGGCAAAATCCCCGACTCGGCTACAGAAGATTATTGACGCCTCGATACCTAAGAGCGACAGTTCTTACTGCTGTTCCTTGGTTTCTTCAGGATCTAGCAACCTATGGAATTGGAATTTTTACACCTACGATATTGGCAACATTATTCACAAAAGCTCAGCCTAACTTTGTCCTTCAAGACATGATTGCCACAGAAGGTTCAGGCCTTATCGATCTATTCTTGCTTGTGGGCTTTGCTGCTTCTATCCCGTTGGTTGACAAATTTGGGCGTATCCCCCTGCAGATCATTGGCTTTATTGGCTGTTCGGTTGGACTCATCATTGCTTCTCTGTCGGCAGTGAGCATCCCAGAAAGTCATGAGCTGAGGATTCTCTTCATTTTTGGTGGATTTATTCTTTTCAACTTCATGACTAATTTGGGGCCGAACGCAATGACCTACGTTTTGTCAGGGGAAGTATTCCCTACAGAAATACGAGGTGTCGGAGCGGGCTTTGCTGCTTCTTTTGCCAAGATTGGTGCGGTTGCCACAGCCTTCTTCTTCCCAATCCTGCGTGAGCAAATTGGAACAGTTGCTCTGCTGTGTGGTTTGGCTGTCACATCGCTCTTGGGTGCGCTGGTAACATTTCTCTTTCGAATTGAGCCCAATGGCCACAGTCTTGAAGAATTAAGCGAGAAGCCTCTTGTTTAGCAGTTGTCAGTCACTCAGATCTCTGTCAATCAATAAGAGTCAATAATTTTTTGGAGACAATTCTGAGCTGATGATTTGGATAGTGTGAATGTTAATTAGCCGCGTTCATTTGATTTCTGGTTTCTGTATTTTACCTGGTCGATGATCTTCGCCGAGCGATCGCTCTGGATAGGCATTGGTTTTCAGCAGGCAGCGACAGTCGCAGACTTGCAGACAGCGATCGCTCAAGCCTGTGGACAACTATCGATTTCGCGGGCGGCAATCGCTGGATTAGCCAGCCTTGAGCACAAGTTGCCCTCTTTGACGGCGATCGCTCAGCCATTTCACTGGGAACTGCGGGGCTTTTCGGCAGCGGAATTAGCAGCGATCGCGGTGCCTCATCCCTGTTCTAGAGTTGCAGAGCAAATGCAAACTGCTAGCGTCGCCGAAGCGGCAGCTTTAGCAGCAATTCAACCGCAGGCAGGGATTCTCCTGTTACCGAAGCGAGTCTTTCACCTGAATCAGACCGCAATTACCCTGGCGATCGCGGCCCCAGTCCCCGTCCAGCCGGGTGCTAGCATCCCGTCAGGTCTTTGAGCTTGGGCATGGCTGATCCGCTCCTAGAAATTCGGCAATTGCAAATCTGCTTTGGAGAGGCGATCGCTCTGCAAGGATTGGATCTGGTGGTTCAGCCTGGGGAATCTGTCGGAATTGTTGGCGAATCGGGGTCTGGTAAATCGGTTGCTTGCTTGGCCATTCCGGGCTTGTTGCCCAAGACGGCCCGCTGCAGTGGTCAGATTGCCTTTCGATCGGTAGCGGGACAATCCAGTCGAGATCTCTTGACGCTACCAGAACGCGAGTTGCGACAGTTGCGGGGCGATCGCCTCGGCTTCATTTTTCAGGAGCCGCTTAGCTCTCTCAATCCAGTTTTTAGCGCCGGTTTTCAGCTGCTAGAGGCCATCCAACAGCATTTGCCTTTGAGTCAGGCGGAAGCCCAACAGCGAGTGATCGCGCTCCTTCAGGAAGTTCAGCTGATTCGCGAGCCGTCTCAGGCTGCCCAGATTCTGCGACGCTATCCGCACCAACTATCTGGCGGGCAGCGTCAACGCTTGATGATTGCGATCGCCCTAGCGGCCAATCCCGACCTCTTGCTGGCAGATGAACCGACGACAGCTCTGGATGCCACGGTGCAAGCCTCAGTGCTGCAACTGTTGCGCCGCCTGCAGCAGCAACGGCAGATGGCGATGATTTTTGTCAGTCATGACCTTGGGGTGATTGCCGAAGTCGCCGATCGCGTCGTGGTGCTCTATCGCGGCCAGGTCGTTGAGCAAGGTCGAGTGGCCGACGTCCTGAATTCCCCTCAGCATCCTTACACTCAGGGGCTGGTGGCTTGCCGACCGCAGATCAATCCCCGCAGTTGCTATCTCCCCACCGTTGCTGATTTTCTGGAAGGCCAAACCGAACCGCGATCGCTGCCACCCCGATCGCCAGCCACCCAGCCGCTGTTGCAGGTCGAGCAGCTTGGCATTACCTATCGTGGTCGTAGTACGGCTTTTCAGGCGGTGCAAAACCTTTCCTTTACCCTGCCCGCCGGTTTGACCCTAGGACTCGTGGGCGAGTCGGGCTGTGGCAAAAGTAGCTTGGCTCGCTGTCTCGTCGGGTTAGTTCCTGCGAGTGAGGGGCAAATTTGGCTCGATCAACAGCCGCTTGATCTGCGATCGTCGCGCGATCGCCAGCGACTTCGCCAGACGGTACAAATGGTCTTTCAAGATCCGGCGGCAGCCCTTGATCCACGCTGGACCGTGGGATCCGCGATTCTAGAACCCTTGCGGATCAAACAACCGCGCCGCGATCGCACCGCTGATCAACGCCTGCTTAAACAATGGTTGCAACGGGTCGATCTGCCGACAGATATCGGCGATCGCTACCCCCACGAGTTTTCCGGTGGCCAGCGGCAGCGCATCTGTATTGCCCGCGCCCTGATTGGTCAGCCGCGCTTGCTAATTTGTGATGAATCGGTTTCAGCGCTAGATGTCTCGGTGCAGGCGCAAATTCTCAACTTGCTCAAGCAACTGCAGGCGGAGCTGGGGTTGACCTACCTGTTCATCTCCCACGATCTCGCGGTGGTGCGCTACATGAGCGATCGCATTTTGGTGATGAATCAGGGTCAGCTTGAAGAAGATAGCCCAACGGAGCAACTCTTCCAGCGGCCGCAATCAGACTACACGCGCCGCCTGATTGCGGCTATCCCCGGAGAAGTCGCAGCTTAAATACTGGCTAATGTGAGTCGAGATCTGACTGCTGGGCTTGCCAAGCTTGGTAAAGGTCGGGGCGCCGATCGCGAGTTCGTTCCAGTTGCTGCTGCCGTCGCCAAGCGGCGATCGCCCCATGATTACCCGACAGCAATACTTCAGGAACTTTCAGCCCCCGAAATTCTGCTGGCCGCGTGTAGTGCGGATAATCCAGCAAGCCATCGCTAAAACTATCGCAGCGGTGTGATTCTTCCTTCCCAATCGTGCCGGGCCGCAACCGCAACACGCCATTGAGCAGGGCTAGCGCCGGAATTTCGCCGCAGGTCAGCACAAAATCACCCAGAGAAATCTCCCGATCAATCCAGGTCATCACTCGCTCGTCGATGCCCTCGTAGTGACCGCAGACCAGCACCAGCTGCTCCACCGACGTGGCTAAATCTTGAAACAGCGCTTGGGTCATCGGCTCGCCCTGGGGGCTGAGGTAGATCACCTGTCGAGGGGTAACAACCGGCAAAGACTCCAGCGCCGCTGCCAGAGGTTCAGGCTTGAGCACCATTCCCGCCCCACCGCCGTAAGGCTCATCGTCTACCTTGTGATGGCGATCGCAGGTGAAGTCTCGCGGGTTGGTGCAGTGCACTTCCGCCAATCCTTTTGCGATCGCTTTGGCGATCAGTCCCGATTGCAGGGGGCTATGGAAGAACTCTGGGAAGAGGGTGATCAGATCAAACCGCATCAGTTCTAAGCAGCCTCAGCGACAGCCGCCAAGGGCTGCCAAGAAAAGCCGCGATCGCCCCCCATTTCAATCACCACTTTCAACCGTGGCTCAGCCTGAGGCAGCGTCACAAAGTAGCTCAGCTCTTGGGGAGAGAGTACATGACCTTCCAATAGCCACAGCACCAACCCTTTGGCGTTGGCAGGCAGGTTTTGGAGCGGATAGCCCACCAGCGGCAAAACATATTCAACGCGACCCACTGCTGCTTCATTGCCGATCGTTTGTTTACCCAAGTGGGGCGGTCGTACCCCGTGGATATCCATCAGAAACTGAGCTGGATCGCCCAGCCCGCGGGCACTGTAGGTCAGCGCACTGTAGCCTTTGCTGCGCAGCCGTCGTAGATAGCGACCTTCGTAGCCACCCTCAAGCGGGGCATAGACGGCTAGGGCACCCTCTTGTTCTAAGGCCCGCAAAAATTTGCTGCCAGTGGTGATCAATGCCATTCAGACCTTCCTCGGGTAGCGTGATTGCTGGATACAGTCGCAGTGACCTTGCTTATTTTGGCCTAGGCGGTGCTGGCGCGGATCTCAGAACTGACCAAAATCGGGACAACAATTTTTATCGTCGCTATTGATCAAGTTGCCGAACCGAATAGTTGGGGCTCAAGTCAGCTGGTTCTGTTGGCAAAGATCGCTGGGGCCTTGAAAGCAATCCCTCCCAACCCTGTATGTACTAGCCGGCATCGACAGGCTGCGTCTGTGAGTCCTTTTCGATCTGCGATCGTGGGCACTCTACTCCAGCTTGAAGCAATCAAAAATCTCCTTACCGTATCGGTAGACACGATTCAGCAAAATGGTGTATTGTTTATATTTGTCGCTCTGTTGCGGTAAGCACGACCCAACGCTCTCGTGCCTAGGCCGCTGCAAACCAGCGATAATTTCGTTGCCGACCGGAAAACGCTCTGGCAATTTGCAAGATTAGTCTTGCAGTTCAGGATACTGAAGTTTTGCTTCAAGTCCTTGCCAGTCAGATAGCAGGTTTCACCAGCGATCGCCTCCCACGTCGACACGAATAATTGCTTGGGGATGAAACATAACCTGTTTCACCCGCTCGGGCTGCTTTGCAGTCTGAGAACCTCGTAGCGTTGATGCAGGAGTCTCATTGACCGTGTCTATCGGTATACTCGGCACCAAGCTCGGCATGACCCAGATTTTCGATGAATCTGGCAAGGCAGTTCCCGTAACTGTCATTCAGGCTGGGCCTTGCCCAATCACTCAGATCAAAACCGTGGCGACGGATGGTTACAACGCCATCCAAATCGGTTTCTTGGAAGTGCGTGAAAAGCAACTGTCCAAGCCCGAGCTAGGTCACCTCTCCAAAGCAGGTGCACCGCCCCTTCGTCACCTCTTGGAGTACCGCGTTCCCAGCACCGATGGTTTGGAGCTGGGTCAAGCCCTGACCGCCGATCGCTTTGAAGCGGGTCAAAAGGTGGATGTGCAAGGTCACACCATTGGTCGTGGTTTCACCGGTTATCAAAAGCGTCACGGTTTTGCCCGTGGCCCTATGAGCCACGGTTCGAAAAACCATCGTCTCCCCGGTTCGACGGGTGCAGGGACGACGCCGGGTCGCGTCTATCCCGGTAAGCGGATGGCCGGTCGCTCTGGCAACGACAAAACGACGATTCGCGGCTTGACCGTTGTTCGAGTCGATGCAGACCGTAATCTGCTTCTAGTCAAAGGTTCGGTTCCGGGTAAACCAGGCGCTCTGCTCAACATCACGCCCGCCACTGTGGTCGGGCAGCAGGCCTAAGAAGATGTGGGCGATTGCAGAACTGACTCGTTTGGTGCAGAAGCATGGTTGATTACGTCATTCAGGATTGGCAAGGCCAAACCGCAGGCAACATCACAGTTGAGCTGCGGGTCGCGAAGGAAGAAAGTGCTGCGGCGATCGTGCACCGCGCCTTGATTCGTCAGTTGGCCAATGCACGCCAAGGGACCCACGCCAGCAAAACTCGTTCGGAAGTTCGGGGCGGTGGTCGCAAGCCTTGGAAACAAAAAGGAACGGGTCGCGCCCGTGCCGGTTCGATTCGGTCTCCCCTCTGGCGGGGCGGCGGTGTCATCTTTGGGCCCAAACCCCGCGATTACAGCGTCAAGATGAACCGCAAAGAGCGTCGTTTGGCGCTGCGGACTGCCCTGATCAGTCGGAGTGCGGATCTGGTGGTTGTGCAAGAGTTTGCCGACCAAATCAGCCGCCCCAAGACCAGAGATGTCGCTGAAGCCTTGACTCGTTGGGGCGTTGAGCCCGGTGTCAAGGTTCTGTTGATCACGGCCGATCGCGACCAAAACGTTGAGCTGTCGGTTCGCAACTTGCCGAATGTCAAATTGATCACGGCTACGAACCTCAACATTTTTGATCTGCTGAATGCAGATCGCATTGTCAGCACCAGTGCAGCGCTGGAGAAGATTCAGGAGGTCTACGGTGGCTGAAGCTAATATTCGTGCACTCGCGGATATCATCCGTCGCCCGATCATCACCGAGAAGGCAACGCGCCTACTGGAAAACAACCAGTACACCTTTGAAGTCGATCCCCGCGCGAGCAAGCCTGAAATCAAGGCTGCGATCGAAGCCCTCTTCCAAGTCAAAGTGGTGGGTTTAAGTACGCAGTTACCACCGCGGAAAGCTCGTCGTGTTGGCCGTTTTGCCGGTCACCGTGCCCAGGTCAAGCGAGCTGTTGCCCGCTTGGCTGATGGCGACAGCATCACGCTCTTCCCCGAAGTTTGAGTCGTCGCAAGTAGGAAATCACCAAGATTATGGGAATCCGAGCCTTTCGGCCCTACACACCGGGAACCCGCGAACGCGTCGTCTCTGACTACGCTGAAATTACGCGTAACGAGCCTGAAAAGTCGCTGCTGGTTTCCAAGCATCGGCGTAAAGGCCGCAATAACCGCGGTGTGATCACCTGCCGTCACCGAGGCGGCGGTCATAAACGTCTCTATCGCATCATTGACTTCAAGCGGGACAAGCGAAACGTTCCCGGCAAAATCGTCTCGATTGAGTACGATCCGAACCGGAATGCTCGTATTTCGCTGGTCTATTACGAAGATGGCGAAAAGCGCTACATCTTGACCCCTGCAGGGGTTCACGTTGGCACGCCGATTATTGCTGGCGATGAAACGCCGATCGAAGTCGGCAACGCCATGCCCTTGCAAAACATCCCCCTGGGTACCACGGTTCACAACGTTGAACTTGTGGCTGGCAAGGGCGGACAAATTGTTCGTGCGGCGGGTGCTTCGGCTCAAGTCGTTGCGAAAGAAGGCAACTATGTAGCACTCAAGTTGCCCTCGACCGAGGTGCGCTTGGTTCGCAAAGAGTGCTACGCCACGATCGGTGCGGTTGGCAACGCCGAAGTCCGCAACACCAGCTTGGGTAAAGCGGGCCGCAAACGCTGGCTCGGTCGCCGTCCGGAAGTGCGCGGTAGCGTCATGAACCCGGTGGATCACCCCCACGGTGGTGGTGAAGGTCGGGCGCCGATCGGTCGCAGTGGCCCGGTCACCCCTTGGGGCAAGCCAGCTCTGGGTCGGAAAACACGGAAGAAGAACAAGCAGAGCGATTGCTTGATTCAGCGTCGTCGCCGCAAGTCTTCCAAACGGGGTCGCGGTGGTCGCGACGCGTAAGGCTTCTGCTATTCACGGACGGAGTTGAATTATGGCTCGCTCACTCAAAAAAGGTCCTTTTGTCGCAGACCATCTGCTGCGCAAAGTCGAAAAACTGAATGCCAAAGGCGACAAGCAAGTCATCAAGACTTGGTCGCGCGCCTCAACCATTCTTCCGCAGATGATCGGTCACACCATTGCGGTGCACAACGGTCGTCAACATGTGCCGGTCTACGTGACCGAGCAGATGGTGGGTCACAAGCTGGGTGAATTCGCCCCGACCCGCACCTTCCGCGGTCATACCAAGGATAAGAAAGCCGGTCGTTGAGATTTCTGAGATAGATCCATGGCTGTAGATACTGCAAACGAAGTCAAGGCGATCGCCCGCTATATCCGTATGTCACCCAGTAAGGTGCGTCGGGTGCTCGATCAGCTGCGCGGACGTTCGTACCGCGAGGCGCTGATCTTGCTGGAGTTCATGCCTTACAAGTCCTGCGAACCGATCCTGAAGGTTCTGCGATCGGCGGTTGCCAACGCAGAGCACAATCAGGGTCTTGATCCCACCCAGTTGGTGATCAGTCAGGCCTACGCTGACATGGGCCCGTCCCTGAAGCGTTTCCGGCCTCGGGCACAAGGTCGTGCTTACCAAATCCGCAAGCAGACCTGTCACATCACGATCGCTGTGGCCCCGCAAGTCTAGGACGCGAACAGAGAGGGAATACCTGTGGGACAGAAAATTAATCCAGTCGGATTCCGCCTCGGCGTCACCCAAGAGCACCGCTCCCGTTGGTTCGCCGACCCCAATCGTTATCCGCAACTGCTGCAAGAAGATAAAAAAATCCGCGACTACGTTCGCAAAAACCTGAGCAATGCTGGCATTGCCGACATTCGGGTTGAACGGAAAGCCGATCAAGTTGAGCTGGAAATTCGTACGGCTCGTCCTGGCGTGGTCGTTGGTCGTGGTGGCGCTGGGATTGACACCCTGCGTGAGGGTCTGCAAGCACTGCTGAAAGACTCCAGTCGCCAAATTCGCATCAACGTCATCGAAGTTGAGCGGGTTGATGCCGATGCAGCCTTGCTTGGTGAGTACATCGCTCAACAGCTCGAGCGTCGGGTTGCTTTCCGCCGCTGTGTGCGTCAAGCCATTCAACGGGCTCAGCGCGCTGGCGTTCAAGGCATCAAGATTCAAGTGGCTGGCCGCTTGAATGGAGCAGAAATTGCTCGGACCGAGTGGACGCGTGAAGGTCGAGTGCCGCTGCATACGCTGCGAGCTGACATCGACTACGCCTACACCACGGCCACCACGACCTACGGGATCTTGGGGATTAAGGTTTGGGTCTTCCGGGGTGAAATTATCCCTGGCCAAGAAGACGCAGCCCCCAGTAATGTCGGTCAGCCGCGTCGTCGCAATCAACAGCGCCGTCGCCAGCAGTTTGAAGATCGCTCTAACGAAGGTTAAGAGCCACCATGCTCAGTCCACGTCGTACCAAATTCCGGAAGCAGCAACGTGGCCGCATGACCGGCAAAGCGACGCGCGGGAATACTCTCGCCTTCGGTAACTTCGGTCTGCAGGCGCTGGAATGCTCCTGGATCACGGCTCGCCAAATTGAGGCTAGCCGTCGTGCCATGACCCGCTACACCCGTCGGGGCGGCAAAATCTGGATTCGGATTTTCCCCGATAAGCCGATCACGATGCGCCCTGCAGAAACCCGGATGGGTTCTGGTAAAGGGAACCCGGAATTCTGGGTTGCAGTGGTTAAACCGGGCCGCGTCCTCTTTGAAATCGGGGGCGAGGTCGCTGAAGAGACGGCTCGTGAAGCAATGCGTCTGGCTTCGCACAAACTGCCGATCAAAACCAAGTTCATCACTCGCGATAGCGAAGCTCAGGAGGCGTAGAGATGGCTCTGCCGAAGATTGAGGACGTGCGGAATCTCAGTGACGCCGACCTTGCTGAAAAGATTGCCGAAGCCAAACGGGAACTGTTTGATCTCCGTTTTCAACGGGCCACCCGGCAGCTTGAAAAGCCCCATCTTTTCAAACACACCAAACATCGTCTGGCTCAGCTGCTCACCGTTGAACGTGAGCGCCAATAGGGTCGGAATCATCTAAGCGAGAGTTCAGGTTGCTATGGCAGTCAAAGAACGCGTGGGCGTCGTCGTTAGCGACAAGATGGATAAAACCGTCGTCGTCGCGATCGAAGACCGTACTGCCCACCCCAAGTACGGAAAGATCGTTGTTCGGACGAAGCGCTACAAGGCGCATGATGAGGACAATCGCGCCAAAACTGGCGATCGCGTCCGCATTCAGGAAACCCGTCCGCTGAGCCGCACCAAGCGCTGGACTGTGGCTGAGATTCTCGAAAGCGTCGGTGCCTGAGGAAGCCATCCATGATTCAGCAGGAAACCTATCTCAACGTTGCCGATAACAGTGGCGCTCGGAAGCTAATGTGCATCCGCGTTCTGGGCAGCAACCGCCGCTATGCTGGCGTCGGCGATGTGATCATTGCCGTCGTTAAGGATGCGCTGCCCAACATGCCGGTTAAAAAATCGGACGTGGTGCGGGCCGTGGTTGTGCGGACCAAAAAAAGCTTGCGTCGCGATAGCGGCAATGTCATCCGTTTCGATGACAACGCAGCAGTGATCATCAACGCTGATGGCAACCCTCGCGGTACGCGGGTCTTTGGACCTGTGGCTCGGGAGTTGCGCGATCGCAACTTCACCAAAATTGTTTCGCTTGCTCCGGAGGTGATCTAATGGCTGCTCAGAAGCCAGTTCGCCACAGCGTTCACGTCAAAAAAGGTGACACCGTTCAGGTGATTGCCGGCAAAGACAAAGGCACCGTGGGCGAAGTGCTGCAGGTTTTCCCGAAAACCAGCCGTGTGTTGGTCAAAGGTGTCAACCTTCGCACCAAACACGTCAAGCCTCGCCAAGAAGGGGAGTCTGGACAAATCGTGGTTGAGGAAGCCTCGATTCATAGCTCCAATGTGCAGCTCTATTCCACTACCCAAAAAGTGGCGAGCCGAGTTGCCTACACCTTTACGGAAGACGGTCGGAAAGTGCGCAAGCTCAAAAAGACCGGCGAAATCATCGACTGATTCCCCAGTCCCTGACCCAGCCCAGGGAAATGAGAGTTTTCTATGTCCCTCAAAACCAAGTACCGAGACATCATCGTTCCGAAATTGATGAAGGAGTTCGGCTACACGAACATTCATCAAGTTCCCAAAGTTGTCAAAGTGACGATTAACCGAGGCCTGGGCGAAGGAGCTCAGAATGCCAAGGCGTTAGAGTCCTCCCTCGCTGAAATTGCCAAGATCGCTGGTCAAAAGCCAGTCGTGACCCGGGCGAAAAAAGCGATCGCAGGCTTCAAGATTCGTGCTGGCATGCCCGTCGGCCTGATGGTGACCCTGCGGGGCGATCGCCGTGACGCGTTCCTCGAACGGCTGATCAACCTGTCCTTGCCGCGAATTCGTGACTTTCGTGGCATCAGCCCCCGCAGCTTTGATGGGCGTGGGAACTACACCCTTGGTCTGCGTGAGCAGCTGATCTTTCCCGAGATCACTTACGACAGCATCGACCAGATCCGTGGCATGGACATCACCATTGTCACCAGTGCCAACAGCGACGAAGAAGGCCGTGCGCTGCTGCGTGAGCTGGGCATGCCTTTCCGGGAGAACTAAGAGGCACTTCCAAGCGAAGAGGAAATTATGGCGGTCAACGATCCGATTGCAGATATGCTGACGCGCATCCGGAATGCCAGTGAAGCGCGCCACGCGACCACCGTGGTGCCCGCATCCCGGCTTGCTCGCAGCATTGCTGAAGTGCTCAAGCGCGAAGGCTTCATTGCCGACTTTGAAGAAAGCGGCGAAGGCGTCCAACGTCACCTTGTGCTGAGCCTGAAATACAAGGGTAAAAATCAGCAGCCCATCATCAAAGCCCTCAAGCGGGTCAGCAAGCCTGGCTTGCGAGTCTATTCCAACCGTCGTGACCTACCGCGCGTTTTGGGCGGTATTGGCATCGCGATTATCTCCACTTCCCAAGGCATCATGACGGACCGAGATGCGCGCCGTCAGGGAGTGGGTGGCGAAGTGCTCTGCTACGTCTGGTAGTCGGCCGGTTGTCGGAGTCCCCACAGGAGTCGTCCAGTGTCTCGTATTGGTAAACGTCCCATCCCTATCCCCGCAAAGGTCAGTGTCGCGATCGACGGCCGTTTGGTGTCCGTAAAAGGCCCAAAAGGTGAACTCAGTCGTGAGCTGCCTAGCGGCGTTGTCGTGACCCAAGAAGACGGCAACATTATCGTGTCGCGCGCTGACGAATCGCGCCTTGCCCGCCAACGTCATGGTCTTAGCCGGACGCTGGTTGCCAACTTGGTTGAGGGCGTTGATTCAGGCTTCCAAAAGCGCTTGGAAATCATCGGCGTTGGCTATCGGGCCCAGGTTCAAGGCACCACTTTGATCCTGAACGTTGGCTACAGCAACCCCGTGCAAATTGAACCGCCGGAAGGTATTCAGTTTGTGGTCGAGAACAACACCAACGTGGTTGTTAGCGGCATCAGCAAGGAAGTCGTGGGTAACACGGCTGCCCGTATCCGCGCCGTACGGCCCCCCGAACCCTACAAGGGCAAAGGGATTCGCTATGCAGGCGAGGTCGTCCTCCGTAAGGCTGGCAAGACAGGTAAGAAGTGATGAAAGTAAGTCGTCGCGAATCCACCCGTCGCAGACACCGCCGTGTTCGCCGCACGATTGTCGGCACGCCGGCTCGTCCGCGTCTCTCGGTATTTCGCTCCAACAACCACATTTACGCGCAAGTGATCGACGATGCTGCAGGCCACACCCTGGCAGCAGCATCCAGTCTCGATCCCGATCTGCGCCAATCATTGACGTCTGGTGGCAACCAGCAAGCTTCGGCAGCCGTAGGCAAATTAATTGCCGAACGGGCTCAAGCCAAGGGCGTTACGACTGTCGTGTTCGATCGCGGCGGCAACCTTTACCATGGTCGCGTCAAGGCTTTGGCCGAAGCGGCTCGCGAAGCTGGACTGGAGTTCTAGGTGATGGCTGAAGAGAAAGACAAGAAGCAGTCTTCCCGTCGGCGCAACAATCGTCGCACCGAGAAGGAAAGTGAGTGGCAAGAGCGGGTGGTTCAAATCCGTCGCGTCACCAAAGTGGTTAAGGGCGGTAAAAAGCTCAGCTTCCGAGCGATCGTGATCGTCGGTAACGAACGTGGCCAAGTCGGTGTTGGCGTTGGCAAAGCCAGCGATGTGATTGGTGCGGTGCGCAAAGGTGTGGCCGATGGCAAAAAGCATCTCGTCAATGTGCCGTTGACCCGCGATCAATCTATCCCTCACCCCAGCACAGGTGAAGGTGGCGCAGCTCAAGTTCTGATCCGTCCTGCTGCTCCTGGTACCGGTGTAATTGCCGGTGGTGCAGTCCGGACTGTTCTAGAGCTCGCTGGCGTCAAAAACGTGTTGGCGAAGCGCTTGGGTTCCAAGAGCCCGCTCAACAATGCGCGTGCTGCTCTGGAAGCCCTCTCCAGCCTGCGGACCTTCCAAGAGGTTGCTCAGTCCCGCGACATTCCGGTCGAGCAACTGTACTAGGTCGTTTTCTTTGCTCTTGGTTTCAAGGTGATGGTTCATGAAACTCGATAATCTCGCTCCGCAACCGGGAGCGAAAAAGCGTAAGCGCCGAGTGGGTCGGGGCATTGCCGCTGGCCAAGGCGCAAGCTGCGGTTTCGGTATGCGCGGTCAAAAGTCGCGATCGGGTCGTCCGACTCGACCGGGCTTTGAGGGGGGGCAAATGCCCCTCTACCGCCGCGTTCCCAAGCTGAAGCACTTCCCGCTAATCAACCGCAAGTTCTATACGGTGGTCAATGTGGGTGCTCTGGCCGGTTTGGCGGCTGGAACTGAAGTGACACTTGAGAGCTTGATGGCTGTAGGAATTGTCACTCAGAATGACGGTCCTCTCAAAATCCTAGGCGACGGTGAACTGTCGGTGAGTCTGTCGGTGTCGGCTGCTGCATTTACGGCGACGGCACAACAGAAAATTGAAGCAGCAGGCGGTAGCATCGCGCTGGTCTAGATCAGCGATCGCAGGTTCCGTTGCCAAAAGCCAATGCTGAATGGGGGCAGACACCTGCCCCTCTTCCGTTGTTTAAGCTGGCTTTAGCTCGGGGCCTAGATGTCCCCTTTGGAGTATTGCTATGGTCGTCAGTCGCGGGAAGACCCCAAACGCCCAAGAAACTTTTTTACAGATGGCCCAAGCCTCGGGACTGAGGGGGCGCATTCTGATCACGGTCGGCCTGTTAATCCTGTGTCGACTGGGCATTTTTATTCCGGTTCCCGGCATTGATCGAGTTGCCTTTAGCAACGATCTGCAGGGCAATGCAAATCTCGGCGGCGTGATTGGCTTTCTCGATATTTTTTCGGGGGGTGGTCTGTCCGCTTTGGGCGTTTTTGCCCTTGGGATTTTGCCCTACATTAATGCCTCGATCATTTTGCAGTTGCTAACTGCCGCTGTGCCGGCTCTCGAAGACCTGCAAAAAAATGAAGGTGAGGCAGGCCGCCGCAAGATCGCGCAGTTAACCCGCTACGTCTCCCTCGGCTGGGCCTTGCTCCAGAGTATTGTTATCGCCGTATGGGTGACCCGCTACGCCGTCACACCCGGACCCCTGTTCACCATTCAGACGGCTTTGGCCTTGGTGGCCGGCTCCATGTTTGTGATGTGGATCAGTGAGTTGATCACTGAGCGTGGCATTGGCAATGGGGCATCACTGCTGATCTTTCTCAACATTGTTGCGACCTTGCCGCGATCGCTGCAGCAGACCTTAGAGCTCGCCCAGAGCGGTGATCGCAGCACTGTGGGTGGGATTGTCATCCTGCTGATCGTCTTCTTGGCCACGATTGTTGGCATCGTCTTCGTCCAAGAGGGGACGCGGCGGATTCCGGTCGTCTCGGCTCGTCGGCAAGTTGGGAATCGCGTCTACAGCGAGCGCAGTAGCTATCTGCCGCTGCGCCTCAACCAAGGTGGTGTGATGCCGATCATCTTTGCCTCGGCGATTTTGGTGCTGCCCTTCTCCTTGGCTAACTTCACCAGTAACGAAGTTGTGCTGCGGATTGCTAACTACCTCAGCCCCAATGGTCCGACCCCTTGGATTTACGCCCTTTTCTACCTTGTGTTGATTGTGGCGTTTAGCTATTTCTACTCCTCCTTGATCCTCAACCCCGTCGACTTGGCTCAGAACCTCAAAAAAATGGGGTCGAGTATTCCTGGAGTGCGTCCTGGTCGAGCAACCAGCCAATACGTACAGGGAGTGCTCAACCGTCTGACAATCCTGGGGGCAGTGTTCCTGGGTTTGGTGGCCATCATCCCCACGGCTGTTGAAGGTGCGACTCGGATTCGGACTTTCCAAGGCTTTGGGGCAACCTCGCTGCTGATCCTGGTGGGTGTCGCGATCGATACCGCCAAGCAGGTGCAAACCTACGTGATCTCGCAGCGCTATGAAGGAATGGTGAAAGACTAGTGGCGCGACTGATTTTTCTGGGGCCGCCTGGGGCAGGTAAAGGGACACAAGCAGTTGTTGTCGCGGAACAGCTGCAATTGGCCCACATCTCGACGGGTGAGCTTCTGCGGGCAGCTGTGACTGCTCAAACACCCCTAGGCATCGAAGCTAAAGGCTATATGGATCGTGGTGAGCTAGTCCCAGATTCACTAGTGCTTGGCCTCGTCCGCGATCGCCTTCAGCAACCTGATACGGCTAACGGCTGGATCTTGGATGGGTTTCCCCGTAACCGCAGTCAGGCGGAAGCCCTTAACCTGTTGCTGACCGAGATCAATCAACAGGTTGATCGCGCCGTCAATCTCGATGTTCCCGATCCGGTAATCATCGAGCGTATGCTGGCTCGCGGCCGAGCAGACGATACCGAATCAGTGATTCGGCGTCGGCTAGAGGTCTACCGCGAGCAAACTGCTCCGCTGATTGACTTCTTCCGCGATCGCCAGCAACTGTTAGCGATCGATGGCAACTCAGAAGTGGCCGCAGTCACAGACCGTTTAGTCAGTGCCTTGCAGGTTGCTGCCTAAACGAACCACCTCCCTACCCAGCCTTGTCGAACTGTGGTAGTATCAAAACTTTGGAGTCTTGCCGAATACTGGCATGAAAGTAAGAGCTTCTGTTCGCAAAATCTGCGAAAAATGCCGCGTCATCAAACGTCGCGGTCGTGTGATGGTCATCTGTGCTAACCCCAAGCATAAGCAACGCCAAGGCTAGGCGATCGCTCGCTCCCCGTTCGCGAGTGCCCTGCTGTTGGCTTCTGCTGTCGGAGCTTCAGACCAGACTATCCTCAGGCGATTCGCGCCTGTCAGCATCATCGAATTTTGCATTGTTTTACCTCACGAGTAGCCAAAGATAGGGAGTAGAGAGCGTGGCACGGATTGCTGGCGTGGATCTGCCCCGCGACAAGCGGGCTGAGATCGGCCTTACCTACATCTATGGAATTGGTCCTACCCGGGCCAAAGAAATTCTCGCCAAAACCGGCGTTAGCCCTGATACCCGCATCAAGGATCTCAACGATTCTGAAGTTGCGGCTCTGCGCCAAGTGGTCGAGAACGATTACCAGGTCGAAGGCGATCTGCGCCGTTTGGAAGCCATGAGCATCAAGCGCCTCATGGATATTGGCACTGTTCGCGGTCGTCGCCATCGGGCTGGCTTGCCAGTGCGGGGTCAGCGGACTCGGACCAATGCTCGGACCCGCCGAGGTGCTCGTAAGACCGTCGCTGGTAAGAAGAAAGCGACCCGTTAAGGTCTTTAATCGCTCTGCTGTTGAGCCTTGGGTTCATCAGCATTTTGTCTTGCTCAGACGAGGTTTACTATGGCTCGACCCACTAAAAAATCGGGGCCCCGCAAACAGAAGCGCAACGTTCCTAGCGGTGTTGCCCACATCCAATCCACCTTCAATAACACGATCGTTTCGATCGCTGACCCCGCCGGTGAAGTCATCTCTTGGGCTTCCGCTGGTTCTAGCGGCTTCAAAGGCGCCAAAAAGGGGACTCCCTTTGCAGCACAAACTGCGGCTGAGGCTGCTGCCCGTCGGGCGATCGACCAAGGCATGCGCCAGCTCGAAGTGATGGTCAGTGGCCCAGGCTCGGGTCGTGAAACCGCCATCCGGGCGTTGCAAAGCGCTGGCCTAGAAATCACCCTGATTCGTGACGTCACGCCGATTCCTCACAACGGCTGCCGCCCGCCCAAACGTCGTCGCGTTTAGACCGCGATCGCTCCGTCTGCATTTCGAGATCCCCGAGGAACCCCTGTGACATTTCAAGTCGAATGCGTCGAGAGCCGCACTGAAGCCGACCAAGGGCAATATGGCCGCTTTTCCATCGAGCCTCTCGCTCGTGGGCAAGGTACAACGGTTGGCAATGCGCTCCGGCGTGTGTTGCTCTCCAACCTAGAAGGAACAGCCGTCACAGCTGTCCGGATCGGTGGTGTCAACCACGAATTCGCAACCATCCCCGGCGTGCGGGAGGATGTCCTCGACATCTTGCTCAACGTCCGTGAGTTGGTGGTGCATGCCCACAGTCCTCAGCCCCAGATTGGTCGGCTGCGGGTGGTGGGTCCGGCAACTGTCACGGCTGCTGATGTTGACTTTGGCCCTGAAGTTGAAGTCATCAATCCCAATCACTACATCGCTTCGCTCTCTGAGGGTGCCACCCTCGAGATGGAGTTGAAAGTTGAGTGGGGCACGGGCTACCGCGCCATCGACCGCAGCCATGACGAAACGACTGCCCTAGACTTTCTGCAACTTGATGCTGTATTCATGCCGGTGCGTCGGGTGAACTACAGCGTTGAAGATGCGCGCGTCGGGGAATCCACGGCCATCGACCGCCTCGTACTCGAGGTTTGGACCAATGGCAGTCTCTCGCCCCAGGAAGCACTGAGCCAAGCCGCCTCTTGTCTCGTCGCGCTGTTCGAGCCGTTGAAAAACGTCAGTGTTGGCAGTACCCACACCGCCGATCCTGAGCCCACGCCCGAAAGCCAAACGCCGATCGAAGATCTGCAGCTTTCGGTTCGGGCTTACAACTGCCTGAAGCGGGCGCAAGTGAACTCCGTTGCTGACTTGCTGAGCTACACCTACGAAGATCTACTGGAGATCAAAAACTTCGGCCAGAAATCGGCTGAAGAGGTGGTCGAAGCTCTCGAGCGCATCGGCATTAAGCTCCAGGAATCGAAAGTTTCCTGAGTCTGTCCGTTTGTTTTGCGAACACGGTTTCTCCCATGCGTCATCGTTGTAATGTTCCACAGCTGGGTCGCCCAGCTGACCAGCGCAAGGCTCTGTTGCGCTCTCTGACCACCGAAATTATTCGGAATGGTACGGTTACGACCACCAAAGCTCGTGCCAAAGCCGTGCGTTCTGAAGTGGAGCGGATGGTGACCCTCGCCAAAGATGGCAGCCTAGCCGCTCGGCGTCAGGCCTTGGGTTACATCTACGACAAACAGCTGGTTCACTTGCTGTTTGAGCAGGCTCCCGAGCGCTACGCAAAACGTCAAGGTGGCTACACCCGCATCTTGCGGACTGTCCGCCGCCGTGGCGACAATGCAGAAATGGCCATCATTGAGTTGACTTAGTGATGGCGATCGCAGAAGAACCCGCTCAAGCCCCTGTGATTCAGCGTATTGCGCTGGTCATTCAGTACTTGGGTCAAGGCTTCTGCGGCTGGCAGCGTCAACCGCGCCAGCGTTCTGTGCAGGGTGAACTCGAGTCTGCGATCGCAGCTGTTGTGGGTCATCCCGTCTCAGTACAGTCCGCCGGACGTACTGATACCGGCGTTCATGCTGCCGCCCAGGTGGCACATTTCGAAACGACTAGTCCGATTCCAGCCCATCGTTGGCCCTCGGTTCTGAATGGTCGTCTCACGCCAGACCTCAACATCCGCGCCGCTGCAATCGTCCCTGCTAACTGGCATGCGCGCTTCAGCGCTAGCTACCGCCGCTACCGATACACGATCTACACCGATCCCTGTCCGAACCTGTTCTTGAACTCCTACGTGTGGCACTACTACCAAGCGCCACTCTGTGAGAACCAAATGCAGGCTGCCCTCCAAACCCTTGTGGGATATCACCACCTCGCTGCTTTTCAGCGATCGGGTTCCAAACGACAGCATGCTTGGGTTCATGTTCAAGACGCTTGGGTCCGACGTCGGGACTCGCTGATTGAGATCGAAGTTCAGGCCAGTGGCTTCCTCTACGGCATGATTCGTCTTCTCGTAGGCTTGCTCGTACAAGTCGGTGAAGGCAGTCGCTCCCTAGAGTCATTCACGGACATCTGGGTCAATCAGCGCCGCGATCGCGTAAGGCATGCTGCTCCTCCCCAAGGACTCTGCCTGTTGCGCATTGGCTATCCGGACTCCCCGTTTCCGGTAGACGCATGGTTTGATACCCAGCCGCTGTTCGTGCTCCCCTCATCCCGCAACGATTCAGAATCCCTGAGTCCGTGCGCGGTTTCCCTTGGTTAATCCGAGTTTTCTCCCATGAACAAAACCTACCTCCCAAGCCAAGGCGCGATTGAGCGCAACTGGTACGTGGTGGATGCGGCCGATCAGCGTCTCGGTCGTCTAGCTACGGAAATTGCCCGTGTTTTGCGCGGCAAGCACAAACCGACCTACACCCCTCACATGGATACGGGGGATTTTGTCATCGTGATCAACGCTGATAAGGTCACGGTCACTGGTCGTAAGGCGTCCCAAAAGCTCTACCGTCGTCACTCGGGTCGCCCGGGCGGCATGAAGGTCGAAACCTTTGCTCACCTTCAGCAACGCTTGCCGGAGCGCATCATCGAGCAAGCTGTTAAAGGGATGCTGCCGAAAAATGCTCTCGGTCGCCAACTCTTTACCAAACTCAAGGTCTATCGCGGTGCAGAACACCCCCATCAGGCACAACAGCCTGAAGTCTTGAGCATCCAAACTTTTGCTGGAGATGACAACTAATGACGGACTCTTCTGGACGCGTTGTTTACTGGGGCACCGGCCGTCGCAAAACGGCAGTTGCTCGGGTTCGCTTGGTGCCCGGTAGCGGCAAGTTGGTCATCAATGGCCGCGAGGGAGACAATTACCTCAACTACAACCCGGCTTACCTGAACGCAACTCGCCTGCCCTTGGAGACCCTAGGCTTGGAAGGCGACTACGACATTCTTGCCAATGTCCACGGCGGTGGCCTGACCGGCCAAGCCGATGCGATTCGCTTGGGTGTGGCGCGGGCATTGTGTGAGCTGGCCCCCGAGAACCGTAAGCCCTTGAAAGTTGAAGGCTTCCTGAGCCGTGACCCCCGCCGCAAAGAGCGGAAGAAATACGGTCTCAAGAAAGCTCGGAAAGCGCCTCAGTTCTCCAAACGCTAATTTTTTATCCTTGTTTGTGAGGTCTACCCCATGCCAAAAGCTGATATTCATCCGCAGTGGTATCCCGAAGCCAAGGTCTACTGCAACGGTGAAGAAGTGATGACCGTGGGCTCGACCCAACCAGAACTCCATGTGGATGTCTGGTCGGGCAACCACCCCTTCTACACCGGCACGCAAAAGATCATCGACACCGAAGGTCGGGTCGAACGCTTCTTGCGCAAATACGGCATGCTCGAAGGCGACCAAGCCAAGAGCGAAGCTTAAATTCTGTCCGTGTGCTGGGAAGCCCCAATTTGGGGCTTCCTTTGTTTTAGTGTGGCTGTGCGATCGCGGCCCTTGTTCGTCTTTGTTTCTGTGTGGCTGCCATGGCTGAGCCTTACCTCATTGAAAAGCTGCAATCGGTAGAGCAGACCTTTCAGGATTTGACCCGTCGGCTGGCCGATCCGGAAATTGCTACTGATCCTCGCGAGTTCCAGCGGGTTGCCCGGATGCGATCGTCGATGGAAGAGCTGGTAACGACCTACGAGGAGTGGAAACAGCGGGATGCTGAGCTGAAGGGGGCGCGAGAAATTCTGCGGGAAAGCAGTGGCGATCCTGAATTGCGTGAAATGGCAGCACTGGAAGTCAACGAGCTAGAAGCGCTGCTGGTGAGTTTGGAAGAACGCCTCAAGATTCTGCTTCTACCCCGTGATCCCAACGATGATAAAAACATCATGCTGGAGATACGCGCCGGAACCGGCGGTGATGAGGCCAGCCTGTGGGCTGGGGATCTACTACGGATGTATAGCCGCTACGCCGAATCTCAGGGGTGGCGCGTCAAGTTGCTCAGTGAATCCACAGGTGAACTGGGCGGCTATAAGGAAGCGATCCTCGAAATTCAAGGGGAATCTGTCTACAGCAAGCTGAAGTTTGAAGCGGGTGTGCACCGGGTTCAGCGAGTCCCGGCAACTGAAGCGGGTGGCCGCGTTCACACGTCAACTGCGACTGTGGCCATCATGCCAGAGGTCGATGAGGTAGAAGTCTCGATCGATCCCAAGGATATTGAACTGACGACAGCGCGATCGGGCGGTGCCGGTGGTCAGAACGTTAACAAAGTGGAGACAGCGGTTGACCTGTTCCACAAACCGACGGGAATTCGGATTTTCTGTACGGAAGAGCGATCGCAGCTACAAAACCGCGAACGCGCGATGCAGATTTTGCGCGCAAAACTCTATGAGATGAAGCTGCAAGAACAGCAGGAAGCGGTCAGTTCAATGCGGCGATCGCAGGTGGGGACAGGGTCGCGATCGGAGAAAATTCGCACCTATAACTACAAAGATAATCGAGCGACCGACCATCGATTGGGGCTGAACTTTAGTTTGAATCCAGTCTTAGAAGGCGAGATTGAAGAGGTGATCCAAGCTTGTATTAGTAAGGATCAAACAGAGCAACTCGCCCAGATGGCTCAAGATCAAGAAGCAGCGAAGGTCTAGTCTGAGTCTCGTTTTAAGCCCCGATCACGTACTTGCGCCATTCTTGGTGGCTGCCTTGGTTGAGATAGCGTGAAATCTCAAAGTAGAGGCTGCTGACGGGTTGGCGCGGTGTGCTCATCAGGGGCATCCCTGCCTCTTTAGGCGTACGGTTGCCCTTGTGAACGTTGCAGCGCATGCAGGCCGTAATCACGTTCTCCCAGGTATCGGCTCCCCCCCGCGATCGTGGCAAGATGTGGTCGAGGGTCAGATTCTCACCGTGATAGCCGCAATACTGACAGGAATGACCGTCTCGATGCAAAACATTTCGACGGGTTAGTGGGATCTCGTTGTAGGGAATACGGACGTATTGACGTAGTCGAATCACCGTCGGAAGTGGTAGATCAGGCAGGATCATTCGACCGTTGTGCTCTAAACTTTCAGCCTTATCTTTCAAAAGCAAGATCACTGCTCGCCGCCAGCTCGTGATGTTGAGTGGCTCGTAGGAAGCGTTGAGCACTAAAACCTTGCCCATAGGGCTTGAATGGGCTTTTCAAAAGTTTGCCCAGATGGTAACACAACCTTCAGAAAGGCTTCGGCTCCCGAGGGTCTCCGCAGCGTTTGGAGGCGATTAGGATGCAGGGTAGAGGTGGTGTTGAGTGACTGTGAAACCGATTGATCCCCAACCAACTCCGCGTTGGCCAGCGCGACGGTTAGAGCAACTTTCCTATCAGCGGGCTTGGGTCGAAGTTGATCAGGGGGCGATCGCGGCCAACACGCGTCAGATCCGCCAGTTCCTCGCACCCAGTTGTGAATTGATGGCAGTCGTCAAAGCGGATGCCTATGGTCACGGCGCTGTTGCGATCGCCAGTACGGTTTTAGGTGCTGGAGCCACTGCCTTGGGAGTTGCCACGATCCCGGAAGGAGTACGGTTGCGGGAGGCGGGGATCACTGCACCGATTCTGCTGCTGGGATCGATCCATAGCCCCGACGAAGTGCAAGCGATCGCTCATTGGCAGATCCAGCCCAGTCTCAGCACCCCCAAGCAGGCATTAATCTGTGCGGAAGCATTAGATCGCTTGGGACAGTCTCTCCCTGTCCATCTCAAACTTGATACCGGCATGTCCCGCCTCGGAGCACCTTGGCAAACTGCGGTCGAGTTCCTGCAGCTCGTTCATGGTTTGCCGTCGCTCCAGCTTGCCAGTCTCTACTCGCACTTCGCAACGGCAGACAGCCCAGATCGCGCGCCGCTCCAGCAACAACATGCAGCATTTGAACAGGCGATCGCCCAAATCCAAGCAGAAGGATTGCCAGTCCCTAAGCTTCACATTGCTAACTCAGCAGCGACGCTATTGGATTCGAGCCTTCACTACGACCAAGTCCGTGTTGGGCTAGCGCTGTATGGGCTTTACCCCGCACCGCACCTTGGCGATCGTCTGTCTTTATATCCAGCTTTATCGGTCAAAGCACGGGTGACTCACGTCACGACCCTGCCTGCAGGCCAAGGCGTTAGCTACGGCCATCGCTACGTGACTCAACGGGAAACGCCGATCGCCGTTGTTGGGATCGGTTATGCCGATGGTGTGCCGCGTGCCCTGTCTAATCAGATGGAGGTGCTCTACCGCGGTCAGCGGCTGCCACAGATTGGGGCGATCACAATGGACCAGATGATGATCGACATCTCTGCCATGCCCCAATTGGCACCGGGAGATGTTGTCACCCTGTTGGGGCGATCGGGGTCAGAACAGATTACCGCTGACGATTGGGCCGATCGCGCCAATACGATTAGCTGGGAAATTCTCTGCGGCTTTAAAGATCGGCTGCCACGCTTTGCCGTCGCCGCGGATTGGTCATCCAATCAAGTCACTGTCAGGTCTTAACGCCGCGGGGAAGTTCTGCTACGATAACGAAACCGCTTGGAGAGATGGCTGAGTGGTCGAAAGCAGCACATTGCTAATGTGCCGAGTCGTGTACGCGGCTCCGAGGGTTCGAATCCCTCTCTCTCCGTTCGATACAACAAGTAATCCTAGATGACGAGTCTGCGATCGCAAAGATTGCAGTTTCGTTATGCAGACCAGGGATCGCGATCGAGGTTTCTAGCCTAGAGGCAGCACTAGGCTAAACCCGACATGAGTGGCAACTGCTGCGTTCTACCTCAAATTGCTTCGCCGGCCAGCTTGCTGGTCTACCGCCTTCGTCCTCAGGGAAGCAACCGCTTTGCAGTCTTATTCGATCCTGAGCAGGCAGGAGTATCCTTGGTGGCTTGCTTTGAGGTTTTTGATCCGGGTGGATCTACGCCTCCCAACTTGCATGGACGCGCGATCGAATTTTTCTATGTGATTGCGGGTGAAGGCGAAGCCTACTGTGATGGTAAGCGAACTGCGATTGCTGCAGGAGACATGCTGCTGATTCCCGCAACCGGATTGCATGAAATTCGCAACACCCATCAGGATCAACGCCTCTACGTGCTGACGCTGATGATCCCCAATGAGGCCTTTATTGAGCTAATCCGGTCTGGCATTCCCGATCGCCTCGATGCGGCGGATTTAGCGGTGCTGCAGCAGCTACGGACCATTCCACAAGTTCCAGCTTCAGCCAGAGTGGCTGCGGCAATCGCCTAACAGGACTGGGCGAGTCGGATAGGATGCTGGAACAGCCCTTCTGGTTTGACTGCCTCCATGTCTTTTGTTGGCCTGCACATGCACAGTGACTACAGCCTGCTGGATGGGGCGAGTCAGCTACCGGATCTGGTGGCGCGAGCTAAAGAACTGGGAATGCCCGCGATTGCTCTGACAGATCACGGCGTGATGTATGGAGCGATCGAACTCCTCAAAGTTTGCAAAAATCAGGGCAATATTCGACCGATTATCGGCAATGAAATGTATGTCATCAATAGCCCGATTGATGACCCTAACCCTCGCGTCCGCAAATATCACCCGATTGTTTTAGCCAAGAATAAGAAAGGCTATCAAAATCTGGTTAAGTTGACCTCTATTTCGCATCTGCAAGGCTTTAAAGGACGGGGAATTTTTGCACGTCCTTGTATTGATAAAGAACATCTCGAAAAATACCGTGAAGGTCTAATCGTTACGAGTGCCTGTTTGGGGGGTGAAATTCCCCAAGCAATTTTGCAAAGTCGTCCGGATGTGGCTCGACGGGTAGCAGCTTGGTATCAAGAGCGCTTTGGCGAAGACTTCTATCTGGAAATTCAAGATCACGGCTCACCTGAAGATCGGATTGTCAATGTCGAAATTGTCCGAATTGCTCAGGAACTGGGGATTGAACTGGTTGCCACTAACGATAGCCACTTTATTTCCTGTTTTGATGTTGAAGCCCATGATGCTCTGCTCTGTATTCAAACGGGCAAGCTTGTCGTCGAAGATAAACGGCTTCGCTATAGCGGCACAGAGTACCTCAAGTCTGCTGAGGAAATGCATCAGCTATTTCGCGATCACTTGCCAGATGATGTGATTGCTAAAGCGATCGCTAATACGCTTGTGATTGCCAGCAAGATCGAGGACTATAACATCCTTGGCGAGCCTAAAATTCCGACTTTCCCTGTCCCCGATGGCTACAACGAAGAAACCTATATGGCGGAAGTTGCTCGTCAGGGACTGGCGGAGCGGCTCAATTGCGATCGCTATGAAGACTGCGAAGAAGCTTATCGCGATCGCTTGGAATACGAAATTAAAATGATGCACGAAATGGGATTTGCCTCCTATTTCTTAGTGGTTTGGGATTACATCAAATTTGCCCGTGACAACAATATTCCTGTGGGCCCAGGTCGTGGATCAGCGGCGGGCTCACTGGTTGCCTACTGTATGGGCATCACCAATATTGATCCAGTTCATCATGGCTTGCTATTCGAAAGATTCCTGAATCCAGAACGCAAATCAATGCCGGATATTGATACAGACTTCTGCATTGATCAGCGGGATAAAGTGATTGACTATGTGACTAAAAAGTATGGAGAAGATCGCGTTGCCCAGATCATTACCTTCAACCGAATGACATCCAAAGCGGTGCTGAAGGATGTGGCGCGCGTGCTGGATATCCCCTACGGGGAAGCCGACCGCATGGCCAAGCTCATCCCTGTAGCGCGGGGTAAGCCGGCAAAACTGAAGGTGATGATTTCAGATCAAACACCTGCGCCAGAGTTTAAAGAAAAATATGAAAAAGATGCCCGAGTGAAACACTGGGTCGATATGGCGCTGCGCATTGAGGGAACCAACAAAACATTTGGCGTCCATGCAGCGGGCGTCGTGATTTCAGCCGTTCCGCTCGATGAAATTGTGCCGCTCCAGCGGAATAATGATGGCCAAGTGATCACGCAGTATTACATGGAGGATATTGAAGCCTGTGGCCTCTTGAAAATGGATTTTCTGGGCCTCAGAAACCTGACAATGATCCAAAAAGCGATCGATCTTGTTCAGGAAACGAGTGGACAAGCCATTGATCCCGATCGCCTACCAATGGATGATCCAAAAACCTACCAGCTGTTAGCTAAAGGTGATCTGGAAGGGGTATTTCAGTTGGAGTCTTCCGGGATGCGGCAAATTGTCCGCGATTTGAAACCATCTAACCTCGAAGATATTTCTTCAATTCTGGCACTCTATCGGCCGGGGCCTTTGGATGCTGGTTTGATTCCTAAATTTATTAATCGGAAGCATGGCCGAGAAGCGATCGACTATGCCGATCAGATGCTTCAGCCCATCCTGAATGAAACCTACGGAATCATGGTTTATCAGGAACAAATTATGAAAATTGCTCAAGACATGGGTGGCTACACACTCGGAGAAGCTGACTTGCTTCGGCGGGCGATGGGCAAGAAGAAAATGTCGGAGATGGTCAAACACCAAAGCACCTTTGTCGAAGGTGCAAAGAAGAATGGTGTTGCAGAAAAGGTTGCAGCTGAGCTCTTTGATCAGATGGTGCTGTTTGCCGAATATTGTTTGGCGGCAGATACAGAAGTTCTGACCGTTGAATATGGCCCGATCGCAATTGGCAAACTAGTCGAAGAAAATATTCGTTGCCAAGTTTATTGCTGTAACCCAGATGGCTATATCTACAGTCAGCCGATTGGTCAATGGCATCAACGAGGTGAACAGGAAGTGATTGAATACGAACTCAGTGATGGTCGCATCATTCGAGCAACTGCTGACCATCGCTTTATGACTGAAGAGGGTGAAATGCTGTCGCTGGATGAAATCTTTGAGCGATCGCTAGAACTGAAGCAGATTCCGACACCATTGTTAGCGATCGCTCAGCCATCCCCGTTAGCGACGGCGTAACTTGCTAACTAACTTTCGCGAAAGGCTGAGATTCAGTCCTTCTTGATCACACCATTCCTGCAAGAGGCGATAGAACAATTGGCGATCGTCGCTGCGAAGAACAGCCGCTTGATCCGCAGTTTCGATCGCATAGGGATAGCCGCCGCCTGCAATTACTTCAGCGCGCAACCAATTCAGTACTGTCTCATGTTGACCCGATTCCACTAACCACAAGGGCAATTCAATCCGAACAGGGTTGCCGTCATGGGTTTTGAGATAGCAATAGGCTAAGCGATCGCTCTGTTCTGCATAGGCTTTGAGGATGCTTCTGCGACAGCGTAGTAGGGGTGTGCGATCGCCCCAGCGTAATCCCTGCGCCACAATTTGAGCATCGACAAGCGATCGTGGCTCGGGCAATTCCTCAAACCAATCCTGCAGTAATTCAGCTAAGTCTTTTGCTGAAGAAGTGTCGATATAAGCGATGAGGGGAACACGACTGTTCTCACTCGCTCGGAGGAGTCGGACTAAACAATCAATGTAAACTTGCTGGGTTTCAGCCTCAAATGCTTCAGCAAAGGTTGCCACTAAGGAACCATCTAACAAAGCACAGCAGTTAGGCTGACCTGCGTGACTCTCGAGGAACTGAACAAGGCGTTCTGTCTCCATCTGGAAACGACGCATATTGACCAATCGGTCAAAGTTTTCGGGCGACAGATCCTGAAAGTCTGCAGGGGCCAGGAGATCGACTGCAATCTCTTTGGTGTAAGGCTGCTTCAGTTCGTGAGGATTCTCAAACCAAGCGATTTGAACTAGGGCAATCGGTAGTGAAAAATCTTTGCTGGGATAGATCTGCGAGCCATCTACTGCAAAGGTTGTGACCCCTTGAATCTGCGATCGTGCCCAATCAAGACTGGCTTCTCGATGGGGCCAGCGTTCAGGAAATCGCCAAAGACTGCCATCAAGACTGAGCGGCAGATCCAAGAGATGACCATCAATCCAGCTATCAGGTAGCCTTGCTAACTGTCGAAAGGCATCTCGATAGAGCTGTAGCAAGCTTTGAAACTGGTCATCTGCGCGGTTAAACTGATGTCGTTTACTCTCGAGCAAACGCCGAATTTCACTGGCACGAGTGGGCATTGAATCAGCCTAGCTAGCTTAAAACTAAGTTGTCGCGATGGACGATGGTTTCTGCACCTTCGTAGCCTAGGATTTGAACAATTTGATCACTTTGACAGCCACGGATCTGCTGCAGTTCGTGACTGTCATAGTTGACTAATCCTCGGGCAATTTCAGTGCCGTTGAGATCACAGAGCTGAACTGCATCTTGGGCTTCAAAATCTCCTTCGATCGCTTGAATTCCAGCGGCTAAAAGCGACTTACCCCCTGCTTGAATCGCTTGCACTGCACCAGCATCCAGCAACAGTTTTCCAGTTGGCACGAGGCCGTGGGCAATCCAGCGTTTGCGGGCATTGACTGTTTCCGGTTGCGGCTCAAACCAAGTGCCGATCGCCTCACCCGCCAAGATTTTCAGCAGATTTTCGGGCGATCGCCCTTGGGTAATCACGGTACGAACGCTCGCTTGGGTAGCAATTTTCGCTGCAGTCAACTTCGTTGCCATACCGCCTGTACCCCAGCGACTGCCCTGTCCACCTGCTTGAATCGATTCCAGCTCCGAGAGGTCGTGGACAATTGTGATCGGCTTAGCATTTGGATCCTGGCGAGGGTCGGCTGTGTAGAGCCGATCAACATCGGTTAGTAGGAACAGCCATTGCGCTTCCACGAGACTGGCGACTAAGGCCGACAGCGTGTCATTGTCGCCAAACTTGAGTTCTTCAACAGCGACCGTGTCATTCTCGTTGACAATTGGCACGACGCCCAGCTCGAATAGTTCCTGAAAGGTTTGATAGGCATTGATGTAGCGTTGCCGCTGCGCCAGATCACCGCGCGTTAGCAGAACTTGAGCGATCGGCTGACCGAGGGTCGTAAACAGATCGTCGTAGGTGCGCATCAAGCGACCCTGACCGACCGCTGCGATCGCCTGACGTTGGGCAATACGGCTGGGGCGATCGCGCAGCCCAAGGCGAGTGCAACCGACCCCAACCGCGCCCGAGGAGACTAGAACGACGTTGTAGCCCTGTCGGCGCAGTTGGCAAATCACTTCAACCAGCCCCGCAATCGTCGAGAGTGCCAAGCCCGGATGGTGGGGATTGGTCAGACTGCTGGTGCCAATTTTGACCACGAGGGTCTCGGACATGGGAGCCACAGACCGGAAGAACGTCTCTAGTATCTTGCCTCTGTGGGGTTGCAAGCGATGACAATCACTCGGCTAGTAGCTTGCTGTTTCCCAAAAGTTGGGGCAGCTTAGGGCAGGACTGAAATGGAGTCATCCCTATGTGGCGGGCGATCGCAGTGGCGAGTTTGGTGCTCACAGCTTGCGCGCCCACGCAGCAGCTTCAGGCAGAAATTCAAGAAGTCGCGACCTCACCCGTCTTTGCCAGCCAACCCAATCAAGCAGAACAACCGGCCTCTGAGGGGACAGTTGTTATTCAAGGCGGACAAATTCGTACCGAGAGTCCCGGTAAAGCCCAAATTCAACTGAGTGATGGTCTGCAGTTTCGACTGGGTGGCAACGCCTTGTTGAAAATTGAGCCTGAACTCCAGCTCGATCGCGGTCAGATTATTGCTTGGCTGACGCCGAATCAAAAGCGCGATCGCCCCTTGCAAATCCGCACGCCAACTGCCACAGCCGCTATTCGCGGCACAACGGTCTTTATTGAGCAAACAGAGACCCAAGCTCTGATCTTGAGCTGGGAAGGACAAGTGGAGGTGCAGCTACCTTCTGGTGTGACCACACAGCTGACAAGTGGTCAATTGGTTCGCCTTCGGCCCGGCCAAACGACCTTGCCGACGCCAGAGCGTTTGAGTCGTCCCGCAGCTGAGCAACGCTTCCAACGAAGCCTGCTGCTGAATGGTTTCGCCACGCCGATGGAAACGCTGCCCGAAATTCGCCGCCAACTATTGGGACTGTCTTAGCCCATGGCGATCGCTCGGCGGTTAGGCTGGTCGCTTCCCACAGCACTGGCGGGTGCGATCGCCCTCGCCGGGTTGTTGCTCTCACCGTTGGCAATCAGTCCACTGACCCAACCGGGGCGCTGGCTAGATGCGGTGTTATTGAGTGCGGCCTTTCGGTTGCGAGGCCCCCAAGCCCCAGATCCCGCGATCGCAATCGTGGTGATCGATGAGGATTCGCTGCGACTGGGTGATCTGTTCACGGCAGCGGAGTTAGAGGCACGTCCGCCTCTGGCAGATCTTCAAGACTGGCCCTGGCCGCGCCGCATTTACGCCTTGGCGCTCCAGCGTTTGCGAGCTGCCGGGGCGCGACGGGTCATCTTCGATATTGTTTTTGCCACTCCTACCCGCTTTGGACCGGATGATGATCGCCGCTTTGCGGATGCGATCGCCCAAGCCGGATCGTCCGTGACGCTCGCTGGAGAACTGGAGCAGGTTGATCGTAGTGCCGGACTTAGTCAGGCTAGCCTCGCTCAACCCATCTATGAACATCCCTTTGGCCTAGCCAATCTGATAGCAGGCGCAGATGGCAGTCTGCAAGCGATCCCCGGTCAAGACTGGCTTCAACCTTGGCAAATCTTACAAGCCCGCGATCGCCCGCCTCTATCTAACCTTGCGAGTGCAGCTCTGGGACAGGCGCCGCCGCCTCTCTCCTTAGGCATCAACTACAGCGGCCCTGAGGGAACCTATCCACGCTGGCCATTTTGGGCGTTGTTCGATCCAGAACTCTGGCAGGGACCACTGCAGCAAGGTGCTGTCTTTCGCGATCGCGATGTTTTGATTGGGGCCAGTGCCAGCAGTCTGGGCGATCGCCATGCCACACCCTTTGCCGACAGCATGGCCGGTGTCGAGATCCAAGCCAATGCGATCGCCACCCTCCGCAGTCAACGCGGTTTGCGATCGCTTCCGCAAGTTTGGTTATCGCTGCTATTGATCCTTGTGGCCCTGCTCCAGATCTGGGGTGTTCAGCGCTGTCCGAGTCCGCTTAGCAAAGCACTCTGGACGTTGGGGATCACGAGCGCAGTCTTACTGGCTTGCTTCATCGCCTTTTTGCAAACTTGGCTGGTGTCGCCCACCGCCTTGCTCCTTGTGCCATTGCTGGCAGGCATCGGTGACAGTGCCAACAGCGCTTGGCAAGTGCAACGGGAACGGCGATCGCTACGACGCGCCTTAGCGCTGCGGGTGTCGCCAGCCTTACTGGGTACGATTCTGGCGCAGCGGGATGCGGTAGCCAATCAGCTCGGTGGGCATAACTGCGAAGCAGTGATCCTGTTTTCGGATCTGCGTGGGTTTACGCAGTTGTCCAGCCAAATCGACTCGACTGTGTTGGTGGCGCTGCTCAATCGCTACTTTGAGGCGATGGCCCAGCCGATTCTGGCGGCGCAGGGGTTGATCGATAAATTTGTTGGCGATGCGATCATGGCGGAGTTTGGGCTGCCGCTCAGTCGGGGCACCGTGATCGAAGCCCAGGCGGCGATTCAAGCAGCCCTCGCCATGCGGCGATCGCTCGCCCGTTTGCGAGCTGAATTAGTCGCTGAAGGCTTACCACCTTTGTTTCATGGCATTGGACTGAATTTCGGGACAGTAGTCGCTGGCAATCTAGGCGCGCCCGAGCGGCTGGAATATACCGTGATTGGCGATGCGGTTAATATCGCTGCCCGTCTGGAAAGTCTGACCAAGACACTGGGCTATGACATCATCATTTCCCAAGCGCTCTATGAGCAGGTGCAAGAGCAGGTTGAAGTGATGCCCTTGGGCCTCCAACAGCTCCGCTGGGCGATCGCAGCCGGTGTTCACCTATGCTGTCTTGGATGAGCAGGGCGGCGATGGGCAATTAGCCCGTCAGGTCCAGCAAGATTATCAGGCGTGGCAACAAGGGATAAATCGGACGTGATCGCTCAGGGTGGAACGCTGCTATTCCTGTTGATTGCCGGTCATTTTCTCGGTGATTTCGGACTGCAATCCGATACGATGGCGCGCGAAAAATCGCGTCATTCCACCACACCCCTCCAAAAAAGTGTCCCTTGGTATTGGTGGCTTTCAGCTCACACATTGATCCATGGTGGGATTGTCACACTTCTGACGGGCTCAGGCTTGCTGGGCATGATTGAGGTGGGAATTCATGCGATCGCAGATTGGCTGAAGTGTGAGAACCGCACGACACTCCTGCAGGATCAAATTCTGCACTTGCTGACGAAATTGGGTTTTTGGTTGTGGCTGCTGCAGACCATGTAGAACCAGCGATCGCGCCTGATCGATCTGAGGCGAAGGCCACAGCAACCCTACTGGAGCGACTGCTCGCGATCGGCACTGCCCTTTCTGCTTGCCGAGATCCCGATCAGTTACTGAGCTTGATTTTGCAGAGTAGCCGGGATCTGACCTGCAGTGACGGTGGCAGTTTGTACCTCGTTGATCGCAGTGATCCGCAGCAGCCTTGGCTGCGCTTCCAAATTTTCCAGAGCGACAGCTTGCCCAGTTCCCTTGAAGCCCCGCCACCGCTACCCCTCGATCGCCATAGTTTGGCGGGCTATGTGGCAGCGACCGGCGAAACCCTGAATCTGGCCGATGTTTATGCTTTGGACGGGCAACAACCGTTTCAGTTCAACGCCAGCTTCGACCAGCGGTTGAACTACCGCACCTGCTCGATGTTAGTGCTGCCGATGTGCGATCAAACCGGCAGTGTGATCGGGGTGATCCAACTGGTCAATCGCAAACGCCGGGCAGATCTGAAGCTGACGGCGGCGATCGCCTCAGAAGAAACCCAGCCCTACAGTGCGGCTGAAGAAGCACTCTTACGATCACTAGCCGGTCAAGCCGCGATCGCAATCGAACGAACCCTGTTGCAGCGCAGTATTGAAAATCTGTTTGAGGGCTTTATCTGCGCCTCGATCAAGATCATCGAATCCCGCGATCCCTGCACGATGGGTCATTCCGAGTGGGTGGCGCAACTCTCTGTTCGCTTGGCTGAACAAGTGCATGCCGTCGATCACGGTGCGTTAGCGGCTTATCAATTCAGCAATGCCCAACTGCAAGAGCTGCACTACGCCTCACTGCTCCATGACTTTGGCAAAGTGGGGGTTCCTGAGGAGATTCTCAACAAGTCGCATAAGCTGCATCCAACTGAGCAACAGGGGCTGAACTACCGACTGCAACTACTGCAGCAGCAACTGCAACTGGAGCAAGCCCGTCGTTGGCTGGCTCCAACCCTGACGGAGGCGATGCAACGGGCTGGGCTAGGGCATCCTCTGGACTGTATCTGGTGTCGGCAGTTTGGCAATTTAGCTGACCTAGAGGTCACGATCGCCCGACTCCAACAGGCACGATCGCTGCTGCAGGATCTCAATCAGCCACAAATTTTGGCAACCCCCGCCTATCGCGATCGCTTAGCGGAGGTGGAAGCGGAATTAGCCTGGCTGGCGTCCCTGCAGGTCATGGACTGGGATGGTCAGATGCGATCGCTGCTCGCGCCTGCAGAAGTGGAGAAATTACTGATTCCGAAGGGGAGTCTCACGCAGCAGGAGCGCTTGGCGATCGAGTCACACGTTCAGCACACCTTCGCTTTTTTACAGGAGATCCCTTGGACGGGACCCTTAGCGCAGGTGCCGCATATTGCCCATGCCCACCACGAGCGCTTGGACGGTAGTGGCTATCCCCTCGGATTAGAACAGGCACAAATTCCAATGCAGGCGCAAATTATGGCGGTTGCTGATGTTTATGATGCGCTGACGGCTAGCGATCGCCCCTACAAACGCCGCGTTCCGATTGAAAAAGCGCTGCAAATTCTAGAGTGGGAAGCCCGCGATCGCAAACTGAATGATCAGTTGGTTCAACTCTTTCGGCAGCAGCAAATCTTCCAAATTCTTGGCCATCAGCTTCAGTCTGAAGACAGTGTCTAAATAGCAATCATCTCCTCAGATTAAGGAAGAAAAGACCATTCAAAAGCAAAATTTTGGCTTGGCTGTTGTTTCTAGCGATCGCTCTGGGGTGAGGCTGATTGCTGACCCAGAGTTGCTGTCCAGCGCACTAAATGTCCTTTGCTATGTTGCTTCGCATCGTAGAGGGCTGTATCTGCCGCTTGGAAAACAGTTTGTAAATCAGGATGATCAACTGGCCAAACAGCCAGACCAATACTGCTACCAATCTCGATTTGTTGACCCTGTAGTGGAAAGACAGAGTTCAGAGCTTGCAAAATTCGCGCCCCGACTTGTTTGCCGATCGCTTCTGCCAATTCAACACTGCAAGGCAAAATCACTAGAAACTCATCACCACCCGTACGCGCTGCCAGCTCATTAGCCCGAATGCAGGCATGCAGTCGAGCGGCTACTGCTTTCAGCAGCACATCGCCCATCGCATGACCATAGGTATCATTAATCGGCTTAAATCCATCTAAATCAATTGCCAAAATGACCAGTGACTGATCAGGTTCTAGAGATTGATACTGTGACAGATAAGCTGCTAATCCTAAGCGGTTCTGCAAACCAGTTAACGCATCATGGTGAGCTAAGGACTCCGCCTGTTTACGCGCTTGGCTTTGGGCTTCAGCTTGGGCATCGAGGCGCTGCACAATTCGCGAAATCTTGCCTAGCTCTCCAACCCAAGGCAGCTGATCGCGATCGCTGCGATCGCCTTTCTCCAGCCGACTTGCCCAAGACGATAGCTGTCGTAAGGGCTTGGCAAACCAATCGGCTAGAAGCCAGGCAACTCCCACAACCGCCCCACTACTGAGCAGTGTGAACAGAATGATGTCGCGCTGCAGTTGGTGCGCTGGTGCATAGGCAACAGCGATCGGTTGACGGGTGATCGTAATCCAACCCAGGCCGTTGTAGGTGCGATAACCCGCAGAGACGCGATAGGCGGTCATATAGTCCTGGCCATCGGGCCAACGCAGCACCTGCCAACGACTCTCTCCAGCCTTCAAAACTCTCGGCAAAATGTTTAGGGTCGCACCTTTGCCAAATTCTTGTGGCCCCAGCAAGATCGTGCGATCCGTTGCGACAACGAGCAATTCGACCCGACGATCGGCTGCGATCGGTGAAAGAATCGTCGACTCGGCATCGCGGGCCCATTCCCAGCTGAGATGAGAGGCAAGCACGCCTGTGGGCTTGCCATCACGGTCTTGAATTGGAATTGAAATATCGACAAATTGAATCGGCTCGCCGTTGGCTTGTCGAGGAAATTTGCTGGCAAGCAGTACGGCGTCATGAACATCACCGATGAACAGTCCTTTGATTCCATTGGCGAACACAGGGCGGCTGGTGATATTCACGCCTTCGATAATGCGATCGGTGGAAGCAATGACTTTGCCTTGACGATCGAGCAGACCCACCCAAGTAAAGACTGGCAGCTCCCGTTTAAGGCGATCGAGGAGGCGTTGAATCTCTGGACGATTGCGATCGCTCAGCAAGTCTGGAACGCTGGAGAGGGTGACGATTTCATTAGCCCTCGACCACATGCTCTGGTCGAGGAGGGTTGAGAACTGGTAGGCCGTTTCCTGCAGCGAATCCCCTGCAGCAGTCTGTGCCAGCCGCACCGTTCGCTGGCCAATCACGGTGCTGATCACCAAGCTTGACAACATCAGCAACCCACTGAAGCCGATCGCAAGTCTTGTTCGAAAATTCATTGCTGCCTACAGCACTCAGTGGTGCTGACTTCGCTGCTTTTTCAATGCTAGATGCGGTTACACCGATACTCAAAATTGTTGCGATCGCAGACCCATGTCGCCATTGCTAGAACTGCTACTCGCCTCGGGCATTGTTGCCCTCGGAAGTCTATTGCAAGCAGCTTCGGGCTTAGGTGCAGGCCTCATTGTCGTGCCCTTACTCTCGATGCTGTCAGTCGATTGGGTTCCGGGTCCCTGCGTCGCAGCGAGTTTGTTGCTGTCTTGGCTAATGTTTTGGCAAGGTCGGCAGGTTGTGGTACATCGGCATCTAGGAGCCATGCTGGGTGGTCTCGCAGCCGGGATTGCGATCGCCGCTAGCCTTTTGCGGCAACTGCCATTGGATGCACTGGGGCTGGTGTTTGGTGGCCTAATTGTTCTGGCTGTGTTGATCAGTCTGACGCCGGTTCGTCTGCCGATTACTCGACTTTCAGCAGGACTAACAGGAATCTCGGCTGGACTGATAGGAACCTTGGCCGGCATCGGAGCCCCCATCCTCGCCCTGTTTTATCAGCACGAGCGAGGGCCAGCGCTGCGAGCAACGCTGGGGCTGCTCTACTTTCTCTCCAGCTTGGTCATGCTGGCAGCACTGCACAGTGTCGGGCGATTTGGCAGCTTAGAAGTGGGGCGATCGCTGCAACTCTTTCCGGGTGTGATGTTGGGCTATTGGGTTTCACCTCGGTTGGCCCATTGGCTCGATCGCGGCTATAGCCAAATAGCAGTCCTAGCGATCGCTTTGCTGTCTTCCACCGTATTGATTGGGCAGAGCCTGCTGAAGTTACAGTCCTAGCTGCACAACAAAAAGCCCTCCAGAGGTCATGCAAACCCTCCAGAAGGCGATCGCGAGCAATCATCCTAAGCTTCGGAACTGGGACTCGCCGGAGTTTCAGTGTCTAACTTCAGCGAAGCCGAATTGAGGCAATAACGCTGTCCTGTAGGTTTCGGGCCATCGGGAAAGACATGTCCCAAGTGCGCATCGCAACGGGCGCAAAGAATCTCAGTGCGCATCATCAGGAAGCTGAAATCTTTTTTGTAGGTGATCGCGGACTCATCAACCGGCGCCCAAAAGCTCGGCCAGCCAGTGCCGGAATCAAACTTGGTATCCGACCGGAACAGAGGCGCATCACAACAGATACACCGGTAGAGGCCGGGATCTTTGGTATCCCAATAGGCGCCCGTGAAAGCTCGCTCAGTCCCGTGTTTCCGAGTGACTTGAAACTGCTCAGGGGTGAGCTGGGCCCGCCACTCTTCTTCGCTTTTCCGAATTTTTTCGGTCATGGATCAGACGTTTCCGTAGTGCCTGCGATCCTAACAACTCGTTCTGAGGAACTCAGCGGTTCTTGGAGGTCAGAATGCCGGTGAACATCATCACCAAACCGCCGACAAAAACGACGATCGCCAGTCCCCCTGCGATCCAATCCATCCAGGCTGCATCGGGCATTTCAGACATGGTTGACTGGCTCAAAACTGCTCCCATGGTGCCATTCTTGCTGGGACAGTCCAAGTCGTGAGGCTCTGGCCGGCGCGATCGCGGGTGCTCGGCGCGATGTTTCCCTAGGCCGAATAGAGCAGACACTCTGTTTTTTCGTTGCATTCCGTTAAGGACTAGCCGAGGAATGGTTTGGCGAGTAACAGGGCTCGTTAGAGTCGATCTACTTGACGCCTCGCATTTGCCAGCATGGCTGCCCTGTCAACTGCCTCCTCTCTTCAGTCATTCAGCGAGCTGCTGGCTTGGGTTCGTCCTGCTCTAGAGGCGACGCCAACGGCTCGACTCCTGAGCCTATCGCTGCCGTTACCCCGTCTTGATCCGCTGGCTGCATGGGGTGTGTTGGGTAGTAGTCGCGATCGCCACTACTACCAAGAGCGTCCCGCCACCCAAGAGGCGATCGTGGCTGTAGGGCCAGCAGCCCTGCTGGAACTGAATGGACCCCAGCGCTTTCAGCAGGCCCAGACCTTTATCAATGCCTGTCTTGCTCAGGGGCTGCGCTTACAGGCCGAAGGTGCAACTCTAGGGCCGAGTTTCTGTTGCAGTTTTAGTTTTTTTGAAGATGTTGCAGGGACAGCGCCAGCAGCTCCGGCGACGGTCTTTTTGCCACGTTGGCAGGTGCGTTGCCAAGCTGATCGCACGGTACTGACGGCCAGTTTTGCAATCGCCGATCGCGAGAGCTATCGCCAACGGCTGGAAGAAGTCTGGCAGGTCTATCAACATCTGCGGGCGATCGCCCAGCAACCGTTTCAGCTGCCGCCGCTGCGTCCCAATCGCTGGCTAGAGCAACAGAGCAGTGATCCCCAGTCCTTTCGAGCCGGTGTAGAAACGGTCTTAGCTGAGATTGCGGCCGGTCGTCTCCATAAGGGCGTCTTGGCGCGCTGTCTAGAGGCGATCGCAGAATTTGCGATCGTGCCGGAAGGCGTGCTCGATCGCCTGCGGCAGCGTTTTGCTGACTGCGCCATCTTCAGCTGCGGCGATGGTCGGGGCAGTGTTTTCCTCGGGGCAACGCCCGAACGCTTAGCGGCGGTGGAAGCGGGTCAACTGGTGACTGAGGCGCTGGCGGGTTCTGCCCCACGGGGTGAAACCATTGCGGCTGATCAAGCCCTTGGGCAGGCGCTGCAAGCCAACCCCAAGGAACTGCAAGAACATCAGCTGGTGGCGCAATTTATCCGCCAAACCCTGCAGGAACTTGGCCTTGAGCCTCACTTGAGCGATCGGCCCCAACTGCGTCGCCTGTCGAACATTCAACACCTGCACACCCCGATCGCCGCTCCACTGCCCGCTGCTCTGCCTCTACTGGATGTTGTGGCTCAGCTCCATCCCACGCCAGCCGTTGCGGGGTTACCCAAGCAGGCTGCCGAACAGGCGATTCGTCGGCTGGAACCCTTTGAGCGATCGCTTTACGCTGCACCGGTTGGCTGGGTGGATGACCAAGGAAACGGGGAATTCTTAGTCGGGATTCGCTCGGCGTCGATTCAAGGGAATCGGGTGCGTCTCTGTGCGGGTGCCGGCATTGTGCCGGGGTCTCAACCCGATCAGGAACTCGTTGAAGTCGATCTCAAGCTCCAGGCCATGCTCGGCGCGCTGATCTGAATCTCGTCCCATCTGAGGAGATGCACTCATGACTGCCCGTCTACTCTTGGCTTACCCAACCCCCGACAGTGCTCGCCCACTTAGTCGCGAGGCGATCGTGGCGCTGCTGCAAATGGGCTTGAGTGGCCCCGATGCTGACGCCAGCGTCGAAGGACTGGATCATCCGGCTTGGATCGCGGCGGTGCATTGGGATCCCAATCATCTGTCGCCCGCCCAGCTCGGCCAGCGGATTCTCTTGCTGCTCGAACGCCATTGCGCCCCACCCTTGTCCCAGCGGCTGGTTTTGCAAGGGGAGCGTCAACCTAGCAGTCCTCCGCCCTACGAAGCGCTCTGGCACGTCCAAGCCTGGGTCAAACAGCCCAACGGGCTGAGCTCCCAGCAGAGTGAGTCACAGTTTTGTCTATTGGGAACGGAACTGAATCAGGAAGTCTGAAGCTCAGCAACAGTCTCCACCAGAATCATGGGAACCGTGCTGACATCCAACAGCGCTTGCGAGACGGAGCCGAGGCGCATTTCGGGGCGGTGTGATTGTTCGTGCTTGCCGAGAATGATTTCGTCGGCCTGCCACTCCTGGGCACAGCGATTAATGGTTTCGGGAATCGCCCCTTCCCGCAGCCAGAACTGATAGCGAATATCAGCGAGCGATTGCTCAATCTGCCGCTGCAAGGTTTGCAACGATTGTGTGTCACTGACTTGGGCGACGTGAAGCACGGCCACTTCTGCATCGGAACGCCGGGCCAGTTCTGCCGTTTTGAGCAACACTGCGATCGCAACGGGTGAGCTATCGACAGCCGCTAGCAAGCGGACTGGGCGATCGCGACTAACCTGGCTGGGATCTACCGGATCGCGACTGAGTAGGCGAGGGGCAAAGGTCGGAATTGCCCAAGCTCCCAAGGGCGCGGTAATTACGATCGACAGCACTGCGATCGCCAGAATGCTCTGACCTTCCGGTAGCCCTGCGGCAAGGGGAACACCCCCAATCGCGGCTTGTACCGTCGCTTTAGCCGAATTGCCAGCGAGCAGAAAACTGCGCTCCTGCCAGTTCCAGTTGCTGCCCCAAGTGGAGAGCGCCCAACCGATACTGCGACCGAGCAGCGTTCCTAGAACCAAGATCAGCAGACCTGGCAACCAGAGACTTGCCAGCGCGGTTAGGGGTAAACCCGCTCCGAGCAGAACAAACAGGGCAATTTGGGCGATCGCCCAGAGACTATCGAAGCCCTGCCGTAGCCGACGCGCTAACGGGGCATACAGCTCCACCACGAAATAACCCAAGACCATCACGGCTAAATAGCCGGAAAAAATCGGGAGCTGCTCGGCGGCAAGGACTAAACCCAGCGCGATCGCAGCTGTGACCAACGTGTCTTGGGTCAGGGTTTGGGTCCAGTTTTGGGGACCCAGCATGCGAACCAGCAGTCGCGCCACAACGAAGCCCAAGACGGCACCCAAGCTAACTTGCAGAAGCACTTGCAACGGCAGCAACAGCCAAGGATTGACTGGCCCCAACCCCGGTAGCGTCCAAATGTGCGCATTGCCTTGGGTCAGCAGCGCCAGCAGCAGACTAAACACCAACAGCAGCAAGACATCTGAGAGGGCGCTCCCCGTTAAGATTGCATCGGGAATGCCCTTGCGAACCCCTAGTCCCAGTTGCTTGAGCCGCAGCATGCCTGGAACGATCACTGCGGGTGATTCCGCCCCAATCACACACCCCAGCAGCAGCCCTGTGAGCCAGTCAAAATTCAGCAGATAATGTGCCGCGATCGCAATCACTACGGCTTCGCAGGCCGCGGGCAAAATCCCTAAACGCAGCGCGACTGAGCCTTGCTGGACCAGCTTGTCCCGCTCTAGTCCCAGACCTGCCTTGACCAGAATGACCATCACTGCCAAGGTGCGCCAGATGCCTGCCTGGTCAAGCACTGCAGGGCTCAACCACTGACTAACCTGCGGCCCCAACACGATACCCCAGAGAATCATGCCAATTAGCGCTGGGGCACCCAACCGACGCGCGATTTGACCGGCCAAAAAGCCGCCCAATAAAATTCCAATCCAATTCGCCAACATCACGCTGATTCCTTCAATTCAGCTTGCGTGTGTGGCTAGGGAAAAGCTTGAACGATGCACTCGCTACAGATCTTGCCCTAGCCAGAACTGTAGGAGCCATCAGCGATCGGGCCATGCCGAGTGCGCGGTTGAGGTGAGCTCCATCACCCTGCTTGTAGCTTACGGGATGGCGAGGGTGTGCAGCCAGCGCAGCGGCCAGATGTTCTTCAGCCAGCCCAACGATCTCGCCTGCAATGGACGAACTTCCAGCTAGCGATCCTGATTGTCAGGCTTCCCGCAACCAGGCCCAGGCAACTTGATTGAGCTTCAGCCCGATCGCAAAAAGCAACCCCATTAGAAAGATTTGGTGAGCAACGACCGGTTGTACGGCAATATCTGCCAAGAGATGGGAAAAGTTGAGAACGGAATAGAGAACGGTGAAGCCGAAATGCCAGCGACGGTAGGGGCGATCGCGGCGCTCGGCTGTCATGGCAATGAGCAACATCGGGATTGCAAAAAAGATCAGCATCCCCCAAAAGATCCCGCCGAGAATTTGGTCGGTCTGTTGGCTCTCGACCACAACTGTGCGGCCGTGAAAGAGCGGCATCAGCCCGAGCTGGGTGTGAAAAAGGATCCCCAGCAGGAAGCTACTCCAAAGGCTGATGATCTGGAGCGGGCGATCGGGTTTCACGAGACGACACCAGCCAAGTTGTGCAACTAGCTTGCGCAATTCGGTCTAGGACTCTGCCGATTCACCCCATTCTTTTCAACTGTCTTATGAGGCGATCGCGATCGGGTGGGTTGCCGATGGTGCTACAACCTCGCCTTCCGCTAGAACCAGCAGATCACCCGGCTTGAGAACCGTCCAAACCTCGTCTTGGGTGAGGGGGCGGGTAGCAATGATGCTGACTACATCGCTGGGACTGGTGCAGCCAGAGAAATCGATCGCGTGATCTTCATCGATCAAGCTGGCTCGGGTGAAGGGATAGCGCCGCGTCACCCACGCTAAAGCTGTTGAGCAATGGGCGTAGAGGTAGCGGCCGTCGCCCAATAGAAAGTTGACGATGCTGGGGCTGGGAAAGCGATCGCTGAGGTCGCGCAGAATCGGTAGCACTTGCTCGGGCTGCGGTTCTGTTAAGTGGGTAAGGCGATCGAGGATCCAGCAGAACAGATGTTCGCTATCGGTCTCGCCTTGGGGCTGGTAGCGCCCCAGAGGACAGCGATCGCGCAGCAGGTCAAAGTCGATATGGCCATTGTGCGCAAACACCCATTCGCGATCGCCCAGTCGCTGGGAAAAGGGGTGGCAATTGCGGCGATCGATCGTGCCTTGCGTCGCCTTGCGAATATGCGAAAGGGCTAGCTTGGATCGAATCGGGATTTTGCGAAATACATCGGCGAGGGGCGACTCGGCCGCTGGTTCTGGGTCCCGCACCCGCAGTAGGCGATCGCCCAGATAAAATGCACAGCCCCAGCCATCGCGATGCTCTCCTGTCCGGCCACCTCGGGCCGAAAATCCCCGGAACGAAAAGCAGAGATCAGTGGGGGTGTTGGCACTCATCCCCAGGAGTTCGCACATCGCTGTTCACCTCGGAACTGTGGGCTGCTGCTGATTTAACTCTAGGAGTCGATGGCGATTTTGCTACCGCCGTTGCTTTTTGCAAATTTTTCAACAGCGGTAAAGTAATCCGCCGTCGCGATCGCAGGTTTGAGACGAGACGACGACCTCAGCGACAATCGAAAGATTACTTGGGAATGCCAATGTCTGATGCCATCCTCCGCCTTTACACCGATGGCGCTTGTACGGGCAATCCAGGGCCGGGCGGTTGGGGGGTGCAAATTCAATTTGCCGATGGCACGGTGCAAGAGCTGGGTGGGCGTGACGCTGCCACAACTAATAACCGGATGGAGTTGCAGGCTGCGATCGCGGCCTTAGAGTTCTGGCGCGATCACTCTGACCAGCAACCCGTCACCCTCTACACCGACAGCGAATACGTGATCAAAGGGATCACCCAATGGCTGAAGGGGTGGCAGCGCAAGGGTTGGAAAACGGCGGCGGGTAAGCCGGTGCTCAACCAGGACTTATGGATGCACTTGGATGACCTCAATTCACCCGCAGCGCAATGGCAATATGTGCGCGGCCATAGCGGCGATCCGGGCAATGAGCGTTGCGATCAAATTGCCCGTAGTTTTGCTCAGCAACGTCCGTTACCACTCTGCCAACGGTCTGATGCACCACTACAATCGGGGCAACCGCAGCAGGAGCCCGTTCGGATGCCTGAAGTTGTGACCCAAGAGTGGAGCAGTAACCCTCGCGATCGCAGTCAACGCCTGCGCGATGTGCTGGACTGCTTGCAAATTGCTGCAGCAATTGCTGAGCAGCAATTTTTGATCACGAGTTCAGAGCTGGCTGACCTGATGGATGTCAACGCCAGTGCGGTCACCAGTCGGGGCGAAGAGTGGATTTGGCGCAACTGGCGGGTGAAGCGCGATCGCCGTGAAGGCAATCAAATCCTCTGGCAGCTCGAGCGCATTCATTGACAGTGCTTCAGAGCAGGACCTGTGCCTAGTTCCGTAGTCCACCATTCCCCTGCGCTGATAAGTAGTATTACTTATCCCAAAAGCCAACCCTAGAGCACACTCTAGGGATCGTGCTAGATCAGGAGAATGGAAAAAGGGTGGTTCCTGGCGATCGCAGCCAGCCTGATCGCTTGCTTGCTACTGGCGGATCTGCCGACCTTTCTTAGCCATCACACTTGGATGGGACTCGTTGCTGATGGCATGGGGCTTTTGTTGTGGATCCTCGCGCCAGTGATTGCTGTTTGGATTGCGGCTCAAAACAGCCGTTACTGAAGCTGCCAGAGGGCTTCGGCTAAGGTGAAACTGCAGGCTCGGAGCAAAGTGCATGCAAAGTGGCTGGCGGATTGGCTCCATTTTGGGCATCCCGCTCAGGATCGATCCTTCTTGGTTTGTGATCGTGGCACTCGTCACGTTCAGCTATTCCGAAACCTTCCGATCGCAGCAGCCGACTTGGTCGCCGGGGCTGTTGTGGGGGGCTGCCCTCGTCATGGCCTTGCTGCTGTTTGCCTCTGTCTTGGCCCATGAGTTGGGGCACAGTCTGATTGCCCGCGCCCAAGGGATTCGCGTCAGCTCGATCACGCTCTTCCTCTTTGGTGGTGTCGCGGCCATTGAGCGCGAGTCGCGGACCCCGGGGGGCGCTTTTTGGGTCGCGATCGCGGGGCCGTTGGTCAGCTTTGCCTTGGCGTTGTTACTGCTGATCAGTCAGCTGTGGTGGCCAGCAGGTTCACCAGCGCAAGTTTTATCTCTCAATCTGGGGCGACTGAGCTTTATCTTGGCGGTGTTTAATCTCATCCCGGGGTTGCCCTTGGATGGTGGTCAGGTGCTCAAGGCGATCGCCTGGAAAGTGACGGGCGATCGCTATCGGGCGGTGCATTGGGCTGCGAACTCAGGTCGGATTCTCAGTGCGATTGCCATGGCGATCGGGCTATTTAGCTGGTTTTTGGGGCCCGGCGGTTTTAGCGGCGTGTGGCTGGCGCTGTTGGGCTGGTTTGGCTGGCGTAATGCCACGGCCTACGATCGCACCACCACCTTGCAACAGGCGATCCTGGCGATCGGCGCCAGCGAAGCGATGAGTCGTCGCTATCGGGTGCTGGAAGGATCACTGACCTTACGGCAGTTTGCGGAGCTGCTGATCACTGAAGAGCAGGAAGGATTTGCCTACTTTGTGGCTAGTGACGGGCGCTATCGGGGTCGGATTAGCTTAGCGACCCTGCGGCAAACTGAGCGATCGCAGTGGGATCGGCTGACCTTAACGGATTTAGCAGAACCGTTCGACCGCTTGCCTGCGCTGCCCGAGACGGCCAATCTAGCCCAAGCGATCGCTGCTTTGCAAACAGCCCAGCCCAGCTACGTCACAGTTCTGACTCCCAGTGGCGCGGTCGCCGGCATCATTGACCATGCCGATGTGATTCAAGCCCTCGGCAAAAAACTGGGCTTTCAGCTCCCCCCTGCCGAACTCCAGCAGATTCGGGGCCGTGCCGCCTATCCCGATGGACTGCCGCTAGAAATGCTGGCGCAGTCAGTTCTAAACAACTGAAGTTGCCGGGCTGGCAGTGCTACGATCGCCGCCAAAAGCTTGGATTTGCACGATGGCTTTGACTGTAGGTACTGCTGCACCCGACTTTACCGCTCTCGATGATGCGGGCCAGAGCATTCAGCTCTCGCAATTCCGAGGCAAGACGATCGTTCTCTACTTCTATCCGAAGGACGATACCCCTGGCTGCACCAAAGAGGCTTGCAGCTTCCGTGATTCCTACAGCGCCTACCAAGGTAAAGACATTATTGTCTTGGGCGTCAGCACGGATGATTCCAGCTCCCACGAACAATTTAAGACCAAGTTCAGCTTGCCCTTCCCGCTGGTGGCGGACCCCGATCGCAGCATCACTCAGGCTTACGATGTCGATGGCGGCGGCTACGCCAAGCGCGTCACCTACGTGATTGACGGCGAAGGCCAAATTATTCGCGTCTACGACAGCGTCAAAACGGACACCCATGCCGGCGACATCCTCGCTGACCTAGGACTCTAGGCGACCGCCCAGATCGGCGGGGTCAGGCAGTCCCTCGACCCCGCTTTTGGCCGTTCCCGATGAGCCTTGACAGCCGATCAAACTGGAGTGTGTTTCCCTAGAGGCATCTGACCATTCAGTCTGGGCCTTCTTGTTAAGGAGCAATGTTCTGAAGCAACGTGCCCTCTTGCTCGTTAATCGGCGATCGCGCCGAGGTCGTAAGCTGCTCAAACCAGCGATCGCGCAGCTGGAAGCGGCTGGGTTTGAGTTGGTTCAACCCTACCTCGATCGTCACAGTGATTATTCGGAGCTAATTACAGCCCACCGCGATCGCGTCGATCTGGTCATTATTGGGGGCGGCGACGGCAGCCTCAACGCCGCAGCCCGAGGGCTTGTTGAAACGCAGCTTCCCTTAGGAGTTTTGCCCCTCGGTACCGCGAATGATCTGGCTCGCACCCTGGCCCTACCGACGGATCTCAGTCAAGCCTGCCAAGTCATTGCCCGAGGGCAAACCCAAGCCGTCGACCTCGGTTGGGTCAACGGTTACTACTTTTTTAACGTCGCTAGTTTGGGGCTGAGCGTCAAAATTACCCAGGGCTTGACCTCGGGCGTCAAGCGCCGTTGGGGTGTCCTGGCCTACGCTCTCGTCGCTCTGCGATCGCTCTGGCGTTTCCGCCCTTTTCGCGCCGAGATTCAGATTGGCGATCGCCGGCTCCAGACTAAAACTGTCCAGATTGCAGTTGGCAATGGTCGCTACTACGGCGGTGGGCTCTCCGTCGCCCACGATGCTGCGATCGATGATCAACGACTCGATCTCTATAGTCTCTCGATCAATCACTGGTGGCAGATTGTTCCCTTGCTACCATCGCTCTATCACGGGCGTTACCCTTCGCCGCTGACAGAGCAATGTGGCCCAGGCGAGACCATTGAAATCCGCACCCGTCGTCATCGCCACATCAACACAGATGGTGAAATCCACACCACGACGCCTGCTCAATTTCGTGTCATTCCCCAAGCGCTGCGAATTTTTGTGCCAGTTACAGCGGCGTCGCCCCCAACACTGTGATGCTTTTCCCCGATTCGCTACCCTGAATCCAGCAGTGAGGCGTTAATCCATGGATTTACTGGTGACTTGGCTGGTGACCGCTTTTGCCCTGCTGATTGTGGCTTGGTTGCCTACTGGCGTCGAAATTGATGGTTTTGGCAAAGCCCTCGTTGCCGCTCTGGTCTTTGGCCTGCTGAATGCTTTGGTCAAGCCGGTACTTCAGGTTTTGGCGCTGCCGCTCAATATTTTGACCCTTGGTCTCTTCAGCTTTGTAGTCAATGCAGCTGTGTTTGCCTTGGCCGCAACTTTAGTCAGTGGCTTCAGCCTGCGCAATGGTTTTTGGTCAGCCTTGTTGGGTTCGATCGCCCTCAGCCTCGTTTCGCGGCTCTTGGGTCTGATTCTGCCGAGCTAGATGGCAAACGGGGTCTTCTCCTAGCGAGCAAATAGGCCTTGGGGCCGGATCACCAGCACGCCAATCAAGATGACAAAGGCAACGGCAAGCTTGTATTCCGCTGGCAGCCAGTAAGTGCTGAGTTCTTGGGCAAATCCCAGAATCAGCCCTCCTGCGATCGCACCGTAAGGGCTACCAATCCCTCCGAGGATGGCGCTGGCAAACAGCGGCAGGATCAAATTCCAGCCCATAGTGGGACGGACAGCAGTGATCAATCCGTAGAGGCCCCCTGCGATCGCTGTCAGACCGCCCGCAATCACCCAAGTCCAGCGGATCACGGTTTCGACTGGTACGCCACTGACCCGTGCCAGGTCGGGGTCATCAGCGATCGCTCGCATGCCCTTGCCGATGCTGGTGCGCTGCAAAACCCAGTGCAACAGAACCAAAGCGGCAGCTGCCCCAATCACCACGAGGAGGCTATTGAGCGTGATCCTGAGTCCCCAGAGGGTTAAGGCCGGTTGGACTGCCAGCCGGTAGGCCTGATTGCCCGCGCCCCAAATCAAAATCACCAGATTGCGCAGGAACAGCGACAGGCCAATAGTCAGGATGATCAGAGTGGTGGTGTTCACCCGTTGCCGCCGCAGCGGTTCCCACAAAACTGCTTCGCCCAGCAAGCAAAGTGCGATCGTCGCGATCGCCCCGAGAGGAATGGCCAGCCAGAGACTGAGCCCAAGGCTGTTGGCAACCAACGTGAAGTAAGCGCCGAGGGTCAAAAACTCGCCTTGGGCAAAATTGGTCAGTCGCAGGATGCCGTAGATCAAGGTCAGACCCGTTGCGGCTAGGGCCAGGAGGCTGCCGGTCGCCAGTCCATTGATGGCCAATTGAGCCAGTTGTGAGAGGTCTGGGCTTGCCATCCCAAGCGCTCGATGCAACGTCCTCCAAGTTTTATCATCAAGGCGCAGACAGAGGCAGGCAGCAATGGATTGGCTCGTCATCGGGGCAGGGTTGACGGGGGTGGCGATCGCCTACGAACTGCAGCGGCAGGGAGCCAAGGTGCAACTGGTTGATCCCCAGCAGCCCGCCAGCCAAGCCAGTCGCTTTAGTTACGGTGGAGCCCCTTTTTGGTCGGCAAGCCGTCCTGCAATCGCGGATCTCTTTGCAGAGAGTCAGCAAATTTATGCAGACCTCAGTGCCGAAACGGGTTTGACCCTCGGCAGCGATCGCCAAATTCTCTTGACCTGTAGCCACGTCGATCACATTGCGATTGCGCAAGACCTCTTTGCAACCCTTGCTCAACCGCCGCAATTGCTGGATCGCACTGAAGCGATCGCCCAAGAGCCCTTGCTGGCTGAGGGCAACACAGTGGCTGCCTTCGTGAATTCCCATCCGCTCTACGATCCTGAAACCGTGGTGCAGGCCTACCGCCAAGCCTTTCTCGCGATCGGAGGACAGGTCTGCTGCGATCGCCTTAAAGCCATTCACCCCCAAGTTCAAGGCAGTCTCGGTACCTACGCTGCCGATCGTCTCGTCATGGCCACGGGTGCAAGCAGTTACCAGTGGGCGCGATCGCTGGGCTATCGCTGGCCACTCTACTTTAGTCATGCGGAAATTTTGGAAACGCCGCCACTGGATCTACGCCTGCAGGCAATCGTGATGCCTGCTCTACAACAGCGGTTTCAAATTGAGCAGCAGGCCGGCCAATATGCCTGGGATAGTGATCATCCGCCGGCAGAATTTGTCAGTATTCTCGATGCCGGTGCTGTGCAATTGAGCGATCGCCGCTATCGGCTGGGACAAATCAGTCGTCTGGCTGCCAGTCCGGCTGATCAGCTTTCCCCTACGGCTAGCGAGCAGTCGATTCGTTCTGCCCTCGCCCCCGTTTTGCCGGCGGTCAGTGTCCTACCGGGCGATCGCCATCACTGCTGTGTCAGCTTCAGTACTGACGGCTTACCCATCGCAGGCAATACCCCAGAACATCCGCAAATCTATTGGTTTACCGGCGTCAGTGGACCCTTTGCGTGGGTTCCTGGACTCGCTCGCGCCTTAGCTCAGACTTGGCTGCAAGCGGCAGGAGACAACGGAATTTGGTCAGCACTCTCACCGCAGCGCTGGATGTCCCCCTGAGTTATCGCGGTGCGAGTTCAGGCTGGGTTTACCAGCTCAAAAGGCGCCGATACCAAGAGTGTGCTGGCACACCTACTTGGGCCTATGGGGTTTCCTAGTGTAAATGCATCACAACCTATCTCTACCCTCCATGTCTGAATCAATGTTCAGTCGTCGGGACTTTTTGTTGGGCGGGACAGCTCTCGCCGGAACGCTATTACTCGATAGTTTTGGTGACTGGCGCCGTCGGGCAGAAGCTGCTGAAGGTGAAGTCAATTTGTACTCGGGTCGGCACTACAACACCGACAATCAAATCTATCGGGAATTCACCCAAAAAACAGGGATTAAAGTCAATCTAATTGAAGGTGAAGCCGATGCACTTTTAGCCCGTCTCAAGAGTGAAGGCAGCCGCAGCCCGGCAGATGTTTTCATTACGGTTGATGCGGGGCGCCTTTGGCAAGCGACTCAAGCCAACCTGCTCAGACCACTGACTCAAGCCCAAGCTCCGAAACTGTATCAAGCAGTTCCGGCGAATCTGCGGGATCCCCAGGGACGTTGGTTTGCCTTGTCCAAGCGGGCGCGAGTCATTATGTACAACCGCGATCGCGTCAATGCTAGCCAGCTGTCTACCTACGAGGATTTGGCCAATCCAAAATGGCGCAATCAAATCCTCGTGCGCAGTTCCAGCAACGTCTATAACCTCTCCTTGACCGGTGAGATGATTGCTGCGGATGGTGCGGCCAAAACTGAGGCTTGGGCGCGGGGGCTTGTCCAAAACTTTGCGCGTCAGCCCCAAGGTGGAGATACCCCGCAAATTCTGGCTTGCGCCGCGGGTGTCGGCTCTCTGGCAATTGCCAACACCTACTATTTGGTGCGTCTCTTCAAGTCGAAAAAAGCAGAAGAGCGGGAAGCTGCAAGAAAGATTAAAGTCTTCTTCCCCAACCAAAAAGGACGGGGCACCCACGTCAACATCAGCGGTGCTGGCATCGTCCGCACGGCCCCGAATCCACGGGCTGCTCAACTGTTACTGGAGTACCTGCTCAGTAGCCAAGCCCAGGCTGTGTTCGCTAGAGGCAATGGTGAATATCCAGTCTTGCGTGGGGTCTCGCTCGATCCGATTTTGGCAGGCTTTGGTCAATTCAAAGAATCCAAAATCAGTGCCTCAGTCTTCGGGGCCAATAATGCTCAAGCCCTGCAGTTGATGGATCGTGCTGGCTGGAAATAAGACGTTATTGGATCACTTCACCTCCTCTCTACAGCAACGCGCGCTGTAGAGAGGAGTTTTTTATGGATATTGATATTGTTTTGAGTCGAAGAACTAGGACATTTTAATTGGCACTCATCAGCCTAAAGTCGATGATCAATATCGGCTAACTTTACTCACTCAGATTGACTCAGATTGAGTCCTTAAAAAGACGTCCAGAACCCCTGGGCGTCTTCGTTTGTAACTGCTTGATGGGCGATCGCTTAGGCATCTATGGCATCAATCGGTAGGAGCTGATCGATGTTGGTGATCAGCAGTCGCTGACCACTAAGTCGGATCAGTCGACCTTCCGTTTCAAACTGATTGATCAGCTTGGTAATGGTGACGCGCGTACTGCCGACAATATCGGCGAGGACCTGATGGGTGAGATGGAGGTCTAGCATCCAGCCATGTTCGGTGTTGAGCCCGAATCGAATCGTCAGCCAGTGCAGGAGGCGCAGCAGGCGGCTGGGGACTCGGCGCAGTCGAACAATACTGAGGAGTTCCTCAACTTGCTGGAGTTGCAGGACAAGAGTGCTATCCAGGTTGTCCAAAGGAGCCGTGATCACAGTAGCGGTCACCGGCGTCAGGCATTGCAACTCGTAGGGCTGGAGACGCGACAGCGAGCCCCCCACCCAGTCGCCGGGGCCCCAAATACCGAGGGTGATCAGCTCGCCAGCTTCGTCCCAAGTCAGGCTGCGGACAAATCCAGTTTGAATACACCAAGTGGATTGCACTGGCAGGGGCTCATTGCGACCCCAAAGATGAATTTCAGCCGTTGTCGGCGATCGCAGAGGAACCACTTTCCCTCCCACTAGAACAGTTGCTTTGGGGGTTACGTGACTGGCAATCATGATTCAAATCCTTTGCCAAACAGCAGATTGAAATGCAGATCAAAAAGGTTGGGGCTGGAGTGAGAGCAATGAGTCCAGCCAAAAAATCGGAGCCGTTTAGCCCACGGCAGTGCCTGAGACAACCGCTGGGGTTCGCCAGGGCGAAAGCAGCTCGGCGGCAGCCTGCGGTGAAAGCTGTGACAGAATCTGGTTGTCGGAGCTGCGCCGGACATTGATGCCTTGCTTACAGCGGCCGAGACAACCTCTCGTTCGCACCTCAACTGCACAGGTTTTTGCTTCAGCCTGCAGGCGATCGCACAATTCCAGCGCGCCGCGTCGGCGACAGGTTCCCCTCGTACAGACTTCTAAAACAGCTGGTTGGGGCTTGGGGGGTTCCTCAGAGGCAATGAAGGCTGGTAAGCCAGCAGGATCGAATAAAACCCGCTCTGCTTTGAGCTTGGGGGGCAGATCTAGACCTTGAAAGGACTGCTGACCTTCAATCCGCAGAGGTTGCCCCACTGTCAACTGTTGCCAGGGTAAGTGTCGCAGTGGCTTAGCCAACTTGAGGGTGTAGCGGTTGCCTCCGTCACTCTGAACGTGAATAAAGCGAATGTTGTCGGGGGTATCGGGATCTTGCAGCCCTAGAAAATACCCCTCTAGGTAGAACGGCAGTTTCATCGTTGTTGCTCGTGGTAGACCGGTAGCTGCCAGCAGCTCTCCAAAAAGCCAGACAAACTGGGGCGATCGCGTTGAATCCACTGGCAAATGCTCCAAACCTGCAGCGCTTGGAGCGGCGTTTCGACATAGATCCGCAGTGGCTGGCAGGGGGTGCAGTAGCAATCCAGCGCTAGTTCACAACAGCGGTGGTAACAATCCCAGCGGCTGGTGCTGTCGAGGTCGAGCTGAATCCAGTGCGAAGAGTGCCGAGAGTCCACAGTCTTGTCCCAATCAAAATTTGTGAATCGAGAAATTGAAAATATTCAGCAATTAGCAGGTGATGGAGTCCTGTCGATTGGCGATGCGATTCAGGTCTGCCGCACGATTAAAAGTTGAGGGGGGAACCGAAATCGGGAAAATAGTTGAGAATGGGTTCCACTCGGCTCAGGAAAGGCCTTCTCAGCCTTGTCTAGAATGGCAACAACAGTTGTTGAAATGCGAGCGAAGCTGCCATGACGAATACAGGTTTGGTCCAATCCTTTAGCCAAATTGAGCCCAATGTCTTGGGCTTGGAAACATCGGTTACGAGTCAGATTTGTGAAGGTCTGAACCGGGCCTTGGCCAGCTTTCAAGTTCTCTATTTGCAGTACCAAAAGCACCACTTCACGGTTCAAGGGGCTGAATTCTACTCGCTCCATGAGTTTTTTGAAGATAGCTATGGTTCGGTGAAGGATCATGTCCACGACTTGGGTGAGCGCTTGAATGGCTTGGGGGGTGTTCCGGTTGCCCACCCGCTCAAGTTGGCTGAGCTGACCTGTTTCGCGATTGAAGAAGACGGTGTCTTTAACTGTCGGACGATGCTCGAACACGATCTGGCGGCTGAGCAGGCCATCTTGTCCTTGCTGCGGCGCTTGACTGCCCAAGTTGAAAGTCTGGGCGATCGCGCAACTCGCTATCTGTTGGAAGGAATTTTGCTGAAGACCGAAGAACGGGCTTATCACATTGCTCACTTCTTGGCTCCCGACAGCCTCAAGCTTGCCTAACCTGCAAGTCACTGAATGATTCATCCCCAGAGGGGCAGCGAGCTTCAGCCAGCTGCCTTTTTTTGTGTGGGTCATTGTTCTCGACAGGACAGGACGGAACAAATTCCTTGACAATTGAGAATGAATCCTAACTTTTGACTTATGCAAGACTTTAGCACGTTTTTATAGTGGTGCAACTTATTCTCAATAAGCGGCTTACTAGTAGCGACAAGCAGCGCAAATGCCCATGATCAAGAGCTGGCAGTTCAGTAGTTGAAAGCCGTAGCGATCGGCGATGCCCTCGCTCAGGTGGATGACGCGATCGTCGAGAAACTCAATCACCGCTTGGCAATGCAGGCAGGTGAGGTGGTAGTGAGTACCCTCACGATTCAACTCGTAGCAACGTTGCTTACGGTCTAAGGTGATGCAGCGCAGCCAAGCGGCATGGCAGAGGCTCTCGAGACTGCGATAGATGGTGGATTTGGATAAGGGGGTTTGGCGATCGCTGAGGTGACGCTGCAGATCAATCGCGCTGAGATGCTCACCCTGAGCCAGTCCCTCAAAAATCTCTGCAATCCAGTAGCGCTGGGGGGTGAGGCGATACCCTGCCTGCTCCAAAGCACTGCGGAGCGCGGCCACTCGGACTGCCGATAGCGAGGAAACGGTCACTGTTGGCACCAGTTGAAAGTTAATTGCAACTAAAGCAGCGCCAACCTAAGATAAACAGTGTTCGATGTCAACAACAGCTGTTAGTTATTCTCAAGTTCAGCAGGTAAGCATGACGGTGTTACCCAAAATCTCTCACTTCGGGGGCAATGCTCCGGTGCTGAATTGTGAGGCGGGCATTCGCCTAGCAATCGCCCCGCTCTACTGCGACTTAGCGGTACTGGAGTTGCCCCCAGCTGTGCAAGAGGCGCTGCAGTTGCAGTCCCGTCAGCAGATCAGAATTGAGGCGCGGTCGCCCCTCGGGTCTGTACTGGTGCGTATTCTTCCCGATCGCCTGATTTCCCTAGGCCCAGATTGGGCAGCGGCGATCGCGGTCCAGAGCCCAGGCTAAATCGACTGTTGCGATCACCGGTCCGGCGATCGCCCGTTGTCTTAGACAGCAGGATATTGACCCATTCCTGGATGGGAGAGTGATCGCTTTGGCCTCAACCGAGGGGTTCAATCGGTGCTAGGCGTGGATCGAGGATGCGCTGACCTGTCGCGCCGCTGAACTGGACCACAATCGATTGGCGATCGCCCGCACCGAAAATTCGGGTGATGCGTCCAACGCCAAACTGACGATGCTGAAGGCGATCGCCGACTTGCCAATGGCGGGCCGGTTGCTGAACTTGTTGCACTTTGGCTGCATTCGCGGCCACGCGATCGCGCAGGCTGGCGCGGCGCTCATGGGTAACCGGTGGCTTGAAGTTTGCTTGGGTCTGACGACGGGTCTGTGGTGAGTGACCCACGATCAGTTCTGCCGGTAGTTCACTCAGGAAATTGGAGGAAATGGCGGGCTCTCGACCTCCACCCCACAGACGACGAGCACTGGCATGGGTCAAGAACAGTCGCTCTTGGGCGCGTGTGATGCCGACGTAGCAGAGGCGTCGTTCTTCTTCAACGGCGCGCGGATCGTCGAGCGATCGGAAACTGGGGAAGAGGCCCTGTTCTAGTCCAACTAGAAAAACAACCGGAAACTCAAGGCCTTTTGAAGCATGCAAAGTCATTAATGAGACTTGCTGGTTCGCTTCTTTGTTATCTGCATCTGAGGCTAGTGAAGCTGTTCCCAAAAAGCCAATCAGGCTAGGGTCATCATTCTCCTCCTCATGTTGAACAGCTGCATTCACCAACTCTTCCAAGTTCCGACGACGGTCCTCGTCTTCACCAGTGCCGCTGCGTTGTAATTCAGCAATATAACCAGATGCTTCTAAGAGCTGGCGAATCAATTCGGAGGGGCGTAATTCATCTGCTTGATCTTGAAAATGCTGAACTAAATTAGCAAACTCTAGGATGCCTTTCGCCGATCGCCCCGCCAGGTTTTGCACCGTTTCGGAATCACTCAGGATTTCCCAAAGGGGTACATTTAGCTCTTGCGCAGCATCAACCAATCGGCCAATCGTGGTTTTGCCCACGCCGCGTTTAGGAACGTTCACCACCCGTAGTAAGCTAACCGCATCGAAGGGATTGGCGATCGCCCGCAGATAGGCCAAGATATCTTTGACTTCGCGGCGATCATAGAACCGCAAGCCACCAATGACGGTGTAGGGAACATTCCAGCGAACGAGAGAATCTTCAAAGGCTCGCGGTTGAGCGTTAGTGCGGTAGAGAATTGCAAAATCGCCCCAATTCAACTCAGGATGCTGTTGCTCAAGCTGGCGAATTTGTTGAACAACATACTCCGCTTCGGCCATTTCATCGTCAGCCCGATAGCAGGCGATCGCTTCGCCACTACCTCGGGTGGGGCGCAAAACCTTATCGATGCGCTCAGTGTTGTTACGAATTAGCTCATTGGCAGCCTGAAGAATGTTTTCAGTCGAACGATAATTTTCTTCCAGCTTGACCATCGTGCGAGTGTCATCATCCGGCAGACGATCGCCAAAATCATCCTGAAAGCCCATCAGAATGGTGAAGTCTGCGGCTCGGAAAGAATAGATTGACTGATCAGCATCGCCTACGACAAAGACTGAGCGATGATTCCACGGATCAAAATCTCGCGTTTCAGCACCATTCGTTGTCAGCAGCCGAATCAAATCGTACTGAGTGCGGTTTGTATCCTGATACTCATCAACCAAAACATGGCGAAAGCGCTGATGCCAATAGGCCAAAACCTGTTCGTTTTGCCGGAAGAGTTGCACTGGAATCAGCAACAAGTCATCGAAATCAAGAGCATTATTTGCCGCTAGTTGATCTAAATAACGCCGATAGACCTCACCGATCACGCGGCCCCGATAGTTCGGCTGCTGGCGCTCAAATTCATCGGGTGACCAACCATTGTTCTTAGCCGAGCTGATTGTGTAGCGAACAGATTTTGGCTCAAACTTCTTGGTATCTAAATTGAGCTGATTGCCAACAATCTCTTTGATTAAGCCTTGGACATCATTTTCATCAAAGATGGAGAACTGCTTTGTCCAACGGCGGCCATTGGGATCGCAATACTTGTCGATATCAAAGCGAAGAATCCGTGCACAAATTGCGTGGAAAGTGCCAATCCACAAATCCTTGGTAACTTCGCGATAGACACGCGATCGCAGTTGAGTTTTTTCTATTTCTCGCAGTGTCGTGAAGGGCTGGCCGTACTGCAACTCCGCCAGTTGCTGAGCAAATAAGCGCTCCAGCCGCTCCTTCATTTCCTTCGCCGCTTTATTGGTGAAGGTCACCGCCAAAATGTTTTCTGGACCGACCCGATGCTGTCGCAGCAGATGGGCAATCCGAAAGGTGAGTGCCCGCGTTTTGCCAGAACCAGCACCAGCAACCACCAACAGCGGCCCGCTGTAGTGTTCGACGGCTCGACGTTGGGAGGTATTGAGCTGGCTTAGAAAGTCGCTGGACATTGCGATCGCAAACAGGGCTGCTCCTCAGCCTATCGTCTCTGGTTATCGCTCCGCTCTGAATCACCGCCCGTAAGGGCTGGGCGATCGCCCTCGATCTCCCTGTGATCAAAATCACAACGGTGGCGGACCAGGGTCACAGCGATCGCGCAATGCAGCAACGAGAGTAAGCACAACCGCCGCTGAGGCGACCTGCTCTCTTTTCCCAAACGGCCATGATTTTCTCCTTGCACAAACTGGGTTCTGCGATCGCTCCCGTTACTGCGATCGCGATCGGTCTCACGGGGCTCACGCTGCCTGCTCAGGCCTATCCGGCTTGGACTACACAAGATGATTACGAATTTGTCCGCAGCTTCACTGCCTCTTTTCAGGCCCAGATGGGCTACGCCCCCAGCGACAGCTTGGTGGCCTGGAGCTTGAATTGCGTCAAAACCAACTACACCCAATCGGTTGTGAGCGGGATCAATCCCAGTACAGCGGTGAATACAGCGATCGCGAACTGTGGTCGCGCCCTGCAGACGGTAGTCGGTAATGGCAATGGCGGTACAGGTCGGGGCAGCACGATTTACAACTCCTCTGGTGATTCCAGTCTTTCCAGCGATTCCAACGGTTGCCTCTATTTCTCATCGGGATCTTTTTCGAATTCCACCTCCTATTCGACCTGCTGATCAATTGAGAGAGGCCGCTCTCATCTGAGGCGGTCAAAGCGGCTCTAGCAGTCCTGATTAACCGAGCGTGATCAACATCACAACGGCGACTGATCTGGCTCACGGCGATCGCAGTACCGACGCCCGACAGTAGGGTCAGTCGCCCGGAAGTCCCCCTGATGAAAGCCTCTGCAACTTCTGACTCGCGCCTCACTTACTGGCTCAGCCAAGCCGCTGCGATCGCTCTGACAACGACTTTTAGCGTGCTGAATAGTGCTGCGATCGCGTCGGCTTCAACCCCTTGGACAGTGCAACAAGCCCAGGCTTTTGCAACTGACTACACGGCCGCCTTTCAAGCTAGCCAAGGTTATCGCCCTAGCACTCAATTGGTAAAAGACACGCTTGCCTGTATGCAGCGGGCCTACGACTGGCAAGTGCAGCAGGGGCGGAGCAGCAATGAAGCCTTGGACTATGCCACCCAGCAATGTCATCGCTATCTGCGCTATCTCGGCACGGATTTTGCGGGCGACAGCGATCGCGCTGCCGACTAGGTGCTGAAGATCCAATCCCAGCGATCGTCTCAGCCGCCTTGCGCATTCACTAGGACTTTAATGAGTCCAGTACCGTTCTCTACACTGAACGCAATCCTTGAGTTCTGGCAACAACGATGGGTGTAGCACTTTTCATCGTTCTCGATCGCGACCTACCCACGGGCGACACTGCCATGGACGGCAAAGCTCTCGCTCGCCATGCCGATCGCCTTGCAGAACTGGCGCAACAAGCTGGCGTTCCTGACCTGATGAGCTTCTGCAGTTTAGATGAGAACGATGGCTTGTTTGAGGACTTTGGGATCGAGCCAGAACCTACGGTTTGGCATCCTGCCTCAGCGGGTCTGACCACGATTCGTGTTCTCCTCGCTGCGATCGCTGCTGCTGGTCTAGACCCCGAACAAGCACAGTGGGTCCAAGAGGATTTGCAAGTCGCGCAAACCATTCTGGAGCAAGCCGAACAACTCGGGATCCAATGGCATTTAGCGGTTGATTTTTAAGCTTTTTGGTTACGGCGTACCTGGCGAGGACCCTGTTCAAAACGCCGTTGTAACTGTTTCAAGCCCCAAGCGATCGCAGCAGCACTCAAGCCTAGAACTGCAAGCAAGATGACCGTAGTCGCTGAAACACCAGCCACTGCAAGGATTGGGGCCAATGTCCAACTAAGAGCCGCGATCGCGATCGCTACGGTTTGTCCTTGCTTCGAGCGTCGCCAAGCGGCGGCACAACTGCGACAGTGCAGCGTATGACTCTGATAGCGCTCTAACAGCTCGGGAATGGAACGACTCGCCGGGAGCGGTTCATTGGGGAAAGGAACACCGGCATAGCGATCGACCCAGCGATGCAACGCCAGCACAAAGCGATCGGCGGAGGTCGGCAAATAACACTGACGGCTGTAGGTGGCACTGCCGCCCTGCTGCTGAATCCGTCGTTCTTGGTGATGCAAAAAGATTTGGTCTTCTTCCAGCACGGTGTTTTGCCCCAGATGCTGAAACCAAGTTGGGGCGATCCGCAGGAAAAAGCGCGGGATGGCGGACTTAAAGCGAAAGGGGAAGCGCGCAAAAATCCGACATTCGCCAGCGCGAATCGGCGTGGCGTAGACCACGGTCATGGCTCGCCCGAGACTGTCAGCTTCAAGGTCGTGCCACATCAAGCTCGGCGCAATAAAGGTCGTGGATTGGGTGCCCAGTTTGCCGCGCCGTGGCCCCTCAGGCCAAACACCCTGAAAGCCTTGGCGATCGCTCTCCACAATCTTCAGATCAGTCATTGGCCCCGCGTTGGCGCGATTCCCCACCGACCCGTGGTGAGTGAAGGGCAGGTGGCTGGGATCGAGCACGTTTTCCAGCAGCGTTAGGGCGTCGTAGGGTAAATCCCGAAAGGTATCGATGCAAACCCAGTCCGCATCCGTCCCCCACGGTTCAACCAAAGGTAAGGGCACGCGATCGGCTCGCTCCGGCGTCCCAGCGTAAACAAACAACAGCCCTTGTGCAGTCGCCGTCGGGAGCGTTTTGGCGCAGGCGCGATCGCTGGTGTGGGCTTGCCCTGTGGTGGCTTGTTGGGGGATAACCGCGCAATCCCCCGTCCCTGTAAAAGCCCAGCCGTGATACGGACATTCCAGCCGTCCCTCGGCATCCAAGCGACCCTCCGACAGGCGCACTTGGCGATGGGGACAGGCATCCTCAAAAGCCCGCCATTGTTCAGCACTACGATCCCACCAAATCACCAGATCGCGACCCAGCAGGGTGAAAGCGTTCGGGCGATCGCGATTGAGATCCCGCAGGTAGTGAACGGGATACCAAACCTCAGCCCAATCAAAGCGATCGCTGGCAGGCCCACCGGCGGGTAAAACCTGAGCATCGGCTAAAAGCACGTCAGCAGTCATGGCGATCGCAGATCCGCTTGTTGTTAAGACTTGTAACGAATCCTAACAACTCAGTAGTAGCGATCGCTTGCCTGGACTCTGCTAGTTGCAGCCAAACACCGTCAGACTGTAATCGCTGCCGATCGCGCGTTCACCCCCCACAACCACATTGACCTGATAGGGCGCTTCGTAGGGGCGGCTAAACAGTTGGATATCAAAGGGCACACCTTGGGGCAGCTCAATTGACTGGTCAAATAACTTGTCGGTGTTGCTGTCGTTGTACTTGAGATAGGCGCGAATCGTATATAGCTCTTGCCCCGCTGAGTCCCGAGTGCCAGACCCGACGGTTTTCGAGGTCAAGCTGACCAAAAATTGGCTGTAGCGACTTTCCGGCGGGACAAAAAAGTCAGTGTTCCAGTTGTCACGTACAAAGAAGACGGTATTGGGCGAAACGCGCTTGCTGACCACCGACCCTTCGCTACCCACAGCTTTGAGAGGCACACATTGGGGTGCTGTTTGGGCGGTCGCCTGTGATGACCAGCCCAGAGACAGCACGCCAGCAAAAAGGGCAAGGCGAGAGAACAAAGCCATAGCCAGAGTGAAGCAAGCGTCGCTACGAGAATACAGCACCCCTGCAACTCTGCTGCTGATGGCATACTGCTGGGACGATTTGGATTCTGCGATCGCATGCGGATGTCTAAGCAGGTTGTGCCTCCCCGAGCGGGCTGGCGATCGCCTCGACTGTGGCAACTGATTCTGTTCCTGCAGGTGATGAGCTGCCTGGCTCTGGCCTATCGCTATCAATCCCTTCAGCAAGCGATCGCCACCCAACAACAGCAAATCCAATGCCTCGAAGCGCGATCGCTTGATACTCGGGCCGATCTCAGTCGCTGCCGTCGTTAAGTAAGGAGGTATGCTTGATGGCCTGCCCGATTCGATGGCAATAGGTGAATGTTGGCAGGCAATCAAAGCGCTCAACAATTAAATGATCTTCGACAAAAGCATTGAACAAGAGATCCAGTTCAACGTTGTCGGTGTCGTCCCAAATCATCAGAGACCCATGCTTAGCTGAGTTGTGACAGTTCATGAAATCAGCAGTTGCCGTTTGGTAGGCATGAGTGAGAGCCGTCAATGTGGAGTAGATCAAAATAGACTGCTGGGTGCTCTAGCCGAAAGAGTGGAAGAGTTGTATTAGAGTCCCCCGCAATTAAGTCAATTCGGTGAGGGAAACGCTCAGCTAAAACGGCAAAACATCCTTCCGTATAACGATGTTCACAAATATCGAATGCCAATAGATTTGAGTTGGGATTCGCTAGCAGCATTAAAGCCGCACTATGGCCAGCATTGAAGCCAATTTCTAATATTTTCTGGGCTTGTGTGGCTGAGGAAAATAAGTTTATCCGCTTGTTTTCCAACAGTGCAGATGGTTTAAGGCTGAGGTGATAGTAAAAACAATTGCCTTCTAGAGGCTCGCCAGACTCAACAACTACATGATCAAGGGCTTTGAAGAGTTGTTCTTCCTCAGTGACAATAGTTCGATAGCAATTGATTGTTTGAGAATCTAGGGATTGCTGTTCCGCTTTTGCTGCTTGTTTGCGATCGCACCAAAGTATGAGCTGGTGGGCAGCAGCATAGTCTGGGACTTGCTTAATCAGGAACTGAGCAAAATTCCTGCAAGCCTCAAGACCAAAGTCAGGACTTTGACTTAAGACTTGCAGAATTTGATCTAAGTCGAGACTGCCAGACACCAGTAGGACCGATTAAGAGCGGGGGAGAACGTCTGCCAGAATGCTCAGCAAGCGATCGACATTTTCGCGACGGCTGTTGTAGCCCATCAGGCCGATCCGCCAGACTTTACCTGCCAATTCGCCCAAGCCACCGCCCATTTCGATGCCGTGTTCATCCAGCAGTTGACGGCTGACGGCTTTGCCATCGACGCCCTCAGGAATCCGCACAGTCGTCAGGGTCGGCAGGCGATTTTCGACTGGGACGTGACAGGTCAGGCCCAAATCCTCCAAGCCTGCCCAGAGATATTCGGCATTGTCGCGGTGGCGCTTCCAGACTGTTTCGATACCTTCGTCGGCAATCAGGCGCAGCGCCTCACGGATGCCGAAGTTCATGTTCACCGGCGCAGTGTGGTGGTAAACCCGATCGCTGCCCCAGTACTGGTTGAGCAACGACATATCCAGATACCAGTTGGCAACTTTGCCCTTGCGGCGCGCCAGCTTCTCTTCAGCGCGGGGCCCCATCGTGAACGGCGACACACCCGGCGGGCAGCTCAGCCCTTTTTGGCTGCAGCTATAGGCCAAATCGACGCCCCACTCATCCAGCAGGGTTGGAACCGCACCCAAGCTGGTGACGGTGTCGATCAGTAAGAGGCAATCAAACTCACGACAGAGATCGCCAACGCCGGCTAGCGGTTGTTCAGCGCCCGTCGAAGTCTCGGCATGAACGAGAGCAAGGATTTGTGGCCGGTGTTCTTCCAAAGCTTGCCGCAATTCAGCCAAGCTAAAGACATCACCCCAAGGCTTGTGAATGGTGCGCACATCAGCGCCGTAGCGACCCGCCATATCAACAAGGCGGTTGCCGAAGTAGCCCATGACGCCGACCAGGACGACATCCCCAGGCTCGACGCTGTTGGCGATCGTGGCTTCCATGGCAGCACTGCCCGTGCCGCTGACGGGAATGGTCAGGCGGTTATCGGTTTGCCAGATGTAGCGCAGCAACCCCTGTACCTCGGTCATCAACTCGAGAAATTTAGGATCGAGGTGACCGATGGGTGGCCGACTGATCGCCTCCAGCACAGCTGGATGGGCGTTCGACGGACCGGGCCCGAGCAGCAGACGCTCCGGTAGCTCCAGCGGCTGGAGACGGACACGGTGTTTTTCGCTAACGCTCGGAAGAGTGACGGTCATCGGGCAACCCTGCGGCAGATGAGAGAAATGCTTAGAGCCATTAAAGCTTGTTACAGGTCGACTACTGCACTGCATCGTTGAACTGTTGCGGAGTGAAATAGTTGGCGCAGAACTCTGTAAGGGCTGCGATGAAAGCAGCAGTGGCTTCGTAGGGAAGAACGTTGCGACCGGGCAGAATCTGACCCTGATTGCAGGGCATGACTTGGGCGTAAGCCTGTAGGCGATCGCGAGCGTCCTCCTTCCATCCATCGCGGCTGATACTACTTGCCCCTTCGCCAAAGAGCAGCAGCGTCGGTTGGGTCATTTTGGCAAGGCGATCGCCCCAGCCCTGTTGCCAATTACGACTGAGGAACGCGTAAACCGCATGACGGGAAGCCTTCTTCCGGCTGCCTTCTGCCAAGAGCTGCATCCATTCGCGATCGACTTGCTCCGCTCGGGCAAACAGTTGTCGCTGCGAGAAGCGGCGCAGGAAAAAGGGCGTGCGAGCGTACTGAAAAAAGAGCCAGCCTAGGGGTGAGCAAAACAGTCGCCAGAGCCGCCGCTGCTGTTGAGCCGTTTGTTTGCGCTCAATCACGCGCCAAGCGGGCGGCCCCGAAAACGCCAGCCCTAGGACTAACTCTGGCTGGATTTCAGCAAGAGCGACGGCTGCGGGCATCAACGCTCCTTGGGCCACCACGATCGCGGGCTGCTGAATTTCGATCTGGAGCAGATGTGCCAGTTGCTCAGCCCAATTTTGCGGGCTGTAGGGCTTCTGATCCATATCACTGTCGCCGCAGCCCAGCAGATCCGGCACGATCAGTGGGCGATCGCTCTGGGCGCACCAAGCCTGACAGAAGCGCTGCCAAAATCGCCGCCAAAGACCCACGCCCACCGGATGCACTAGCAGCAACGGTGTTTGACCGGTTGTTAAATCGCCCCAAATCTCGTAGATGTAGCGCTCACCGGTCGGTAGCTGTCCCTGACGTACTTGGGGAGTTGTCGGCGTCACAGTCATCCTCAGTCTCTCAACGAAAACAGGGCAAGCGTTTGCCTGCCCTGTCGATTCAATCCGGCTTCATCCCTGCGATCGCAGGCGCTACCGTCTTAGATGTCTTGCTCTGCGAGGTTGCGTCCGAGGTGATCGAACGGCACTTCAACAAAGGCGGCATTGCTGATGCCAGCCTGCTCAACTAGCTGCCGCACGCGATCGCGCAGGATAGCAATGCCGCGCACCGTTGGGCCGCTGGGCACGCCTAGGGACGTATAGGTTTCCCGCAGACCTTGGAGAACGCGCTCGTCAAGGACTTCGGTGTTACCAGCCACCAAGGCATAGGTCGCGTAGCGAAGATAGTAGTCGAGGTCGCGCAGGCAAGCCGAGTAACGACGGGTCGTGTAGGCATTGCCGCCCGGACGCAACAGCTCAGGAACCTCTTCAAAGAGTTGAGCACTGGCATCGCGCACAAGGCTGGCGGCATTGGCGTTGATGATTTCTGCCGCTTGGACGCGGGCATTGCCTTCGGCAAAGTAGGCCCGAAGACTATCGACCGCATTGCGATCCAAGTATTTGCCAGCCAGGTCGTAGCCGGCAATTAGACTGCTAACCGCATCTCGCATGAATTGCGCTCCCGAGTGCTGACAAAACGGTTCAGATGTCGCTCGAATCGAGCCAGGGAATTTCAGAAAAAGACTACCATGCAGCCTTGTCCTGCCTGCGATCCAGCACCGCCGAGCCGGCTCGCCTGCAAGATTTCGTTACCAAACTTCATAAGATGGCACACTCAGGCTTGTCAGTGCCAATCGCCTCCATTTTTATGTATCAGCTGTTACAAAAGTGCCGTTTCGGGCTACCTAGGATGAAAGCGGTCAGCAATGCTTGTCTTCAGTTCCTGGTTGTGATCCAGCTGCGATCGCAGCAGCGTTGTTTCCACAGTTAGGCTTGTGGACTACCAATCCCAGGGCCTGCTTCGCTGAGCCGTACCACCAAGAGCACACAAGGAGTTGTCGCTCATGCCTGAGACCGCTCAAGAGGTCCTTCAGCTTATTCAAGAGAAGGGTATCCAGCTTGTCGATTTGAAATTTATCGACATGCCGGGGATTTGGCAGCACTTGACACTACACGTCAGCCAAATCGACGAAAACAGCTTTGTTGAGGGCGTTCCCTTCGACGGTTCCAGCATCCGGGGCTGGAAAGCGATCAACGAGTCGGACATGACGATGGTGCCCGATCCAACCACTGCTTGGATCGACCCATTCATGAAAGAGCCGACGCTCAGCATGATCTGTACGATCTACGAGCCGCGCACTAACACCCCCTACGAGCGCTGCCCCCGGGCGATCGCTCAAAAAGCGGTGGATTACCTCAAAGCTAGCGGGATCGGTGACACGGCTTACTTCGGCCCCGAAGCAGAATTCTTCATCTTTGATGACGTTCGCTTCGATCAGGCTGAGAACAAGAGCTACTACTACGTCGATTCGATCGAAGGCCGCTGGAACTCCGGCCGCGAAGAAGAAGGCGGTAACCTCGGCTATAAGCCTCGCTACAAAGAGGGCTACTTCCCAGTGGCCCCGACCGACACCAGCCAAGATATGCGTAGTGAAATGCTGCTGACCATGGCTGATTGTGGCGTGCCAATTGAGAAGCACCACCACGAAGTGGCGACCGGCGGCCAGTGTGAGCTAGGCTTCCGCTTCGGCAAGCTGATCGAAGCAGCGGACTGGCTGATGACCTACAAGTACGTGATCAAAAACGTGGGTCGTCGCTACGGCAAAACGATTACCTTCATGCCCAAATTGCTGTTCAACGACAACGGTTCTGGTATGCATACCCACCAGTCGATTTGGAATGATGGTCAGCCGCTGTTTGCGGGCGACCAGTATGCTGGCCTGAGCCAAATGGCGCTCTGGTACATCGGCGGTATCCTCAAGCACGCGCCGGCCTTGTTGGCTCTCACCAACCCCACCACCAACTCCTACAAGCGCCTTGTGCCTGGCTTTGAAGCGCCGGTCAACTTGGCCTACTCCCAAGGCAACCGCTCGGCTTCGGTGCGGATTCCCCTTTCAGGCACCAACCCGAAAGCGAAGCGCTTGGAGTTCCGTTGTCCTGACGCGACCTCCAACCCCTACTTGGCGTTTGCGGCGATGCTCTGCGCTGGTATCGACGGCATCAAGAACCAAATTGACTTGGGCGAACCGCTGGATGTGGACATCTACGACCTCAGCCCCGAAGAGCTGGCTAAAATCCCCAGCACCCCGGGTTCACTCAAGGATGCGCTGAAAGCACTAGAGGCCGATCACGACTTCCTGACTGTGGGCGGCGTCTTCACGGAAGACTTCATCCAGAACTGGATCGAGTACAAGCTCGACAACGAAGTGATTCCGATCAGCCTGCGTTCGCACCCCTACGAATTCGCGCTCTACTACGACTGCTAATTCGTTAAACCTCACTGCGTCTTGAGAGTTGAGGCTGTTGCCGCTAGGCAGCAGCCCTTCCCTTTCGATGGACTGCTGTGATTGCTCTGGATCGGTCGACTGCGGGTTATCAATGGGCGATCGCAGCCATGAAAGCTGTGATGGCACAGATAAGGATGTGCCTTCTACAATCATTAGCGAACCACTCGGCTGTCTTTATGTTTCGCTTCTGCCTCTGTCTGCTCTTGCTGCTTGGGTTGATTTTTCCCCGTCCCGCAGCAGCTGCAGAAGTCTTGAGTGTGCGGGAAGGCGGATTACTGCGAATCGGAGATAGCAATCGCAGCTATACGGTGCAGATCGACTGTGTGCAACCGATCGCGGGCCAAGAGGTCGCCCTGCGAGATCGCCTCCAAACCTTGTTGCCTCGCCGGACTCGAGTTAATTTGCGGCCCAACGGTCTTGACTCTGCAGGTCGTGTTGTAGCAACGGTCTATCGGCTCCCTGATGGTCTCGATATTGGGGTGAAACTCCAGGAAGAGCAGCTAGCTACCCTGTCTGAGCAGTGTGCAAGCGCCACCGTCAGCCAAGGGTAGGATCAGGCTGACTGTCGGACTGCTGACTATGGCAAAAAACACCTATGCCCGAATTTTGACTGGGGTGCCTCTCCTGTTTGGCACGCTGGCCTTTACTGCTGGCGGCTTAGCAGCCCTGCGATCGCATTCTTCAGAAGTGGCCGCGATTGGCTTGATTATTGCTGGATTGCTGGCGATCGCCACGATTGGAATTTGGCGTCAGGCGGATGACACGGACCCCGATTTGAGCTAGAAAGCAGTAATTCTAAGGCTCACGATCGCCTCTAGTTGTTCTAAGAATGAAATATCCGTTAGACATTTAAAAACTAGCGATTGGGTTGCACTTTAGATGATGCATTGATGATGTGAAGAGTTCGCTCTGCGTAGCGACGAACATAGGCTTTAGGGGAAGTTAACGCTGCGATCGCAGACACTTGCATCTGTTTGGGATCCAGCCGAACTGTCATGGATAGCTGATCCATAAATTGCTCAGAAAAACAGCCATCGATCAACCGTTGGATGATGGCTGCGATCATCCGATTTTGCTCCTCCACCTCGGCTGGGGGATGATTCTTGAAGTGTCTACAAAGTTTGGCTCGCGCACGATTGTGCCAGAGACCAAAACTCTCATGAGCTACAAAAAGAGCCGCTTTTGATACAGCATCACGATTGCCGGTCTTGACCTCTTCAATGAGCTGATGAAGATCATTTTTCGTTAGTTTGCTGATCCATGAGTGATTGATAGCAGGTTGCATCATCCCACGACAGACGAAAGAGCACCGGCACAACCCACGAAGGAGGGGCATTCCTTCGCGATCGCAGGCTTGAGCAGAGCAATGAGTGGCTTGTTCTCAACTCAGTTATCAGTGTGGATTATAGACAGGCGGTCTCTGCAGCTCAATCTGCTGGTAACCCTAGATGTCGAAAATATAGTTGGCAATTCGTGGTTAGATCTAGGGACTAGCGGCTGAAAATCCGAGCTGAAGCGGCATTTTGTTTCACAAATTGAAAATAGGGCTAAGAAACATAAAAAGTATTCAATGATTCTTGCACTCTCTGGGTCGCCTTATTAATTTAAGAATGCTTGTTCTTAAAGTTGAAAGCTAAGTTGTGCCAGAATCCATCACTGAACCTAAGAGCTCGCCAACGCCCCGTCTGCCCTCGCCCCCCGATCGCCGCACCTTCTTTCGCTATGCCAGAATTGCCCTCGGCGTAGGCCTCATCTCGCTAGCAGCCTACATACTCTGGCTGCGCAACAGCAGCGTTTCCAGTCGAGTTGGCTATATTAATGGCACTGTTATTAAGTTATATGCCCCGATTCCTGGGGTCGCACAACTCAAGCCGCTAGAGCCGGGGCAAGCCTTGCAAAAAGGGCAGGTACTCGGTGAGATTACGAACGATCGCAATCCAGAATTGGAAACCGATCGCCAAAATCTGGTGACGCGTTTGGCCCAAGCTGAAGCAGAGCGAGCTGCTTTCGATGCCCAAATCGCGAGTCGTGAGCAGGTGCGATCGCAAATTCTCAGCAAGGCCAATAACCAGCAACAACTTGAGGAACAGTTCTTTCAGCAGGGGTCTGACCGAACCCGTAATGAATTACGCCAAGCTCAAGAAAGTCTGGCCTTTGCGGAAATCGAGGCAAAACGATATCAAAGTTTGGTGGAGAGTGGTGCTGTCTCACAGCAACTAGCAGACGCTGCCTTGTCGCAGGCACGTGAGGCAAGAGCGGTAGTAGCGGCCAAACAAAATGAGTTACAGCGCCAACGAGCGTCCCTCTTAGCGATTCGTCAAGGATTACAGCTCGATTCAGCTCGAACTCTAAGTATTCCAGAACTACGACTTCTCGATCTGGAAAAAGAACTAGTCGACCTGACTCTGAAACGACAGACTGTTAACACAACAATTCAAGAAATTCGCCTTGAGATTATCAATATTCAAGAGCAGATTAAACTTCAGAAAAAAGCCTTAATTAAGGCTCCGATTCAAGGAGTTGTTTGGTCAATTATCAATCGAACTGGACTGTTAGGTATTCCACTAACGGCGGGTGATCCGCTGTTGGAAATGGTGACCTGTGAAGACACCTGGATCACGGCTTTAGTTTCTGAGCGCGATCGCAATCGACTGCGAGTGGGTCAACAAGCAGATATTCGTCTACTGGATGGCAGCAATACAAACATTTTGGGCCGAATTCGCTCGATTCGAGGAGGACCCGGTAAAGTCACTGCCGGAACTGATGTCGCAGTACCTCCGCCGGATTTAGTGCGCAATGAACTAGAAGTTCAGGTGAGTCTCCTCGAGAAACCGCCAGCCTTGGGAGCCGGAAATTTCTGTGGCATTGGTCAAAGTGTGACCGTCAACTTTAATCCCTAGTCTTTATCCTTTTTTGATCAAGCTACCCAATGCAATTAAAACAACTGCGAAAACTTGCTCCTGAAATCTCTTTTCTTCTAATTGCTGGCCTCACGTTACTTGCAATATTACTGCTGCAATTTGATTGGCAAAATGCTTTTGCTAACTTGATTGGATTATGGTACTCAGGTCAAGCTCTGTTCAAGCCGGAGGGATCCACACTAGAGAACTTACTCTATCCCGCCTTTGTTTGGCTAGCGATTACTTTTCTACTCAAGGAGCTTTCTCCTCAACCGTCATTTTGGCCTCGACTGATCACGAGCATCGGCATTGCAGTTCTAGGAATCCGTTACGAGCTATGGCGATTCTTCGGAAGCCTCAATCTCGACGATCCCCTCAATGGCACTCTATCTGTTCTACTCTTTTTTGCTGAATTGCTGACAGTTGTTAATACAATCGCATTTTTTCTCCATACAATTTTTAGCTATGATCGCTCGCCAGAAGCAGACATCCTCAGCCAAGCAGTGATCAGCCAAGCCTATCAACCAAGCGTTGATATTATTCTGCCCACCTACAACGAAGGGGTTGATATCCTCAGAAGATCGGTCATTGCTTGCCAGGCAATGGACTATTCTAATAAAAAGGTCTTTCTTCTCGACGATACTCGTCGTCCAGAAGTTCGAGCGCTTGCAGAAGAATTAGGCTGCGGCTACTTCGATCGCCCAGACAACAAACATGCGAAGGCAGGTAATATCAACCATGCCTTGCCCTACTTATCTGGAGAATTATTAGTTGTTTTTGACGCAGATTTTGTCCCTAGTAAAAACTTTCTAATTCGAACAATTGGATTTTTCCAAGATCCAAAAACGGGCCTGCTACAAACGCCTCAGCATTTTTTTAATGAAGATCCGATTTCAGTCAACCTTGGACTTGAAGGAATTTTGAATAACGAACAAAGTTTATTTTTTCGGTTTATTCAACCAAGCCGGGACTATTTTAACTCAGTCGTTTGCTGTGGTACCTGCTTTGTTATTCGGCGATCGGCACTCGATGAGATTGGTGGAATTCCGACGGAAAGTATCACTGAAGACTACTTTACTTCGATTAAGCTGCAAACTCATGGCTATCGCGTCAAGTATCTCAATGAGGCATTGGCAGCAGGCCTAGCACCGGAAACTATTAGCGCCTATGTTAATCAGCGACTTCGTTGGGGGCAGGGAACTCTCCAGTCCCTCTTTACAGATTCCAATTTTCTAACGGTCCCAGGCCTCAACTGGCAGGAGCGCCTTTCCCAGTCACTCAGTATCGTTTACTGGTTCCTATCGATTCCTAGAGTTGTCTTTCTCGTTGTTCCCTTAGCATTTCTGATATTTGGGTTGGCACCTCTCCGTGCTACTGTCAATGAAATTCTTTATTTTTTCCTTCCATATTACATCGCAAATATCATGGCATTTTCTTGGCTGACAGAAGGAAGGCGATCCGCATTTTGGTCTGATGTTTATGAGACGATTATTTGTGTGCCAATGGCAATTACTATTCTCAGGACTTTAGTTAGCCCTAAGGGAAAACCTTTTAAAGTGACACCCAAGGGGGATACTAATTCTGATGGAATCACAATTAACTGGTCGCTCATTACTCCTCTCTTAACAGTAATGATCCTGACTATAATTGGAATTGTTATGAGGAGTTCTAGTCTGCAAGATACGAATGTAAATCCCGATAGCTTAGTAATTAATATAGTTTGGGCTGTTTATAACTTATCACTGCTGCTCATTTGTATTCTTGTCGCAATCGATGTTCCTCAACGCCGTCACACTCGGTTTTCCCATGAAGAAGCTTGTGAATTGCGTCTGGGAGCAGTTGTCTTTTCAGGGGTTACTGAAGACCTTTCAGAAGAAGGGGGGCGAATCTTACTGAATCGCTTCGAGGGTTTAGTGGATATTGAGGATGAAGCACCTCAAACTACTTTGGAAGGAATTTTTCGTCTGCGATCGCCTAGCCCTTTAGCTGACATGCCAATTCATGCAGAAGTGAGATGGCACGATCGCCGTGCTCTTGCTGCTCTACGTTTTGAGGCTGCTGTAACTGAGGTAGAGGTACGCCTTTACTTCTCAAATCTGACGCTTGCAGAACAGCGCCGCTTAATTCCTTATCTCTACTGCCAGCCCGGCCAGTGGCAAGACTTACAAGTGCCTGAATTCAAGACAGCTTGGGCTATGCTTCAATCGGTCTTTCGTCTGCATCCCTTGGCAAATAGCCGCTGACCTTCATTGGATTGACAAACCTACGAATAGGTAACGATGGCTGTTGAAGAGTGAGGCTGATCTTCGCAATCGTTACCTATCCATACTGTTCAAATCATCTGTCAGCTCTCTATGTGATTTATAGTCCGGCAAACTCGAATGGCTTGGCGTTCTGGAATGAATTGAGGGCATCACCCGCATAGACTTCATTGTTTGAAGCCAATAGTCGCTTGACAGGTCGGTTCTCGCTAAAATCAACTTTCTTGAGATCAACCCAGAAAGTATTGGGTGTTAGAGTTGTCTCAAAGTAGTAGACTAAATTTTTCTGGTCAGATAAAGACCGCCAGCGAGTTGAAGAGATATTCGGCTCTTCCTCAGAGGAGATACCGAAGGGCACAGATGCATTGCGAATTACACTAAAGACACTTGCAACAGCGACCCTAGTATCTGTTGTCTTAGGAATGGCATCAATATAAAAAGATGCTCTAACAAAGCGATCAGCAGCCCGATTTGTTCCTGGCAGCATATTTAAACCGCCAACTTGTTGCCAGTAGCCATCTAATGCCAACTGCTTTTCAAAGGTGGGGGAGTTCGTCATCACTGTGTAGTCCATGCTGTGATGAATGACGAGCTTGCCATCGATATATTCAAAGATGGCATTGTCTCCTTTCGCATCGGAAACTGAAAGGTGTAGTGTGGCAAAGCGGTCGGTGCCGGGAATGTTAGCGGATACAACCACAAATGGTTCCGATCGCAGTGCATTTACAGCTTCTTCGACCGTAGCGAAATTATCGAGAACGTACTGAACCCAAGCAGCAACCGATAAGCCTTTCTGACTAGGTTTATACTCTGGATACTTCGACTCAGCGAGCCAAAGTAGATTAGCGACAAGGCCTTTCTCATTCATGCCATCTGCACTGGCAATATCGAAGGCACTGGCGACAACACTGCCATATTTTGAGACCCAAGTTACAGAGTTAGGTCCCACTGCTCCATCTCGCTGTAACCCTCTGGGAAACAACCATAGATTTGCTGGAATTTCATCCTTCCAATCCATCGATCGCCCCGTAATGATTGTGCCTTCAGGCCCTTGATAGACGGCCCTTGTACAGGCTTGAACTGGGGCTGAAGCTAATAAAAAGCAAGCACAGGCGATCGCAGCAATTCCGAGAGTATTGGTCATAGTTAGCTACTCTTTCTATTTTCAGCATAAGTGCCTGTATCTGTATTTCAAGACACTAGAGGTTAAGTGATAGTAACTTTCATGGCTTAGCCTAGCTTTCTAATTAGCCTAGTTAGGAACTATCCACTGTGCTTACGGGAAGAGCCCTAAAAAGCTGTGTTAATCACATGCCTAGCTCAACACAGTTACGACTAGAGGGTTATGCATAACCGTAAATTTGACTAGCTTAGCGATCGCTTGAGGGCAGGTTGAATGAGTAGCAAAGCAGTAACGCAAAAGCCAGCGAGGATTGCCAAGCAGCCACCGATCGAAATCTCTGCAAAGGGTGTCGCGATCGCGATGTCACTCCATTGCCAGCTGTCATGGAGATAGAGAAAGCGAATCGGCTCAATTGCGTAGCTAAGCGGGTTCAGGCTGGCTAACCACTGCAGCCAAGTTGGCATAAAGTCCAGCGGTGCAAGAGCCGTACTCGCAAACAGCAACGGCAAATTGGTGATAAAGATAGCAGCGATTAATTCAATATGGCCGGGCAAACTAAAAGCCAAGCCTAAACTCAATGCTGTTACGCCTAAGACTAAAAGCAGCACGATCGTAAGAACCAATAGGAGACCTGTCGCTGTTGGTAAGCCCGCACCTAAAGCTGAACTGACGAGCAGAATTGCGATCGTTTGAATCAGGCTCAAGGTTGTGATGTAGAGCGCCGAAGCAACCACGATCGAAAAGCGTGAGGTCAGGGGTGCGACGAGTAGGCGATTGAGAAAACCAAACTCGCGATCGAACATCACGGGCAAGCCAGCATTCAGTGCACCACTAAACGCCGTGAAGACAATCACGCCCGCGCCCAAGAATTGCCCGTAGCGAACTTCAGGCCCAAAGAATCCGGTTGGTGCATTCTGGAACAACGCCCCAAATAGAACGAGCCACATTAGTGGTTGAATCACACCGGCAATCAGCGTTGTGGGGCGACGCTGCAACTGAATAAAGAGCCGCTTGGTCAGCCCTGCCGTTTCTTGCAAAAAGGCAGAAAACTCAGACGGTTCCGACAAGTTCGACAGCTCAGACTTCGGTAGCGTGGTAGTCATAACGGCTTAGTTCAACAGAAAGAGATGAAAACGATCGTTCAGTGATTAGCGCTAACGTTGCATGGCGCGCTTTTTCTCAGCTTTCGGATCTCGGCTAGCGATCGCAGCGAGTTCTGCATCCAACAGCGTGCGGCCGGTAGCGGCAAGGTAAACATCATCCAAACTCGGGCGAGCTTGGGCAATGCCGAAGGTTGGGAGTCCTGCTGCTTGCAAGCTGGTTTGAATTGTCGCTAGAGCATCAGTCTGACCATCGACCACGAGGTTGAGCGAGTTCCCTTGGGCGGTGTTGATGATCACGTCCTGCACACAACTCAAAGATTTCAGTAGTTCTCGTGCTTGCTCCGCTTCATCTCGGGGGGAAAATTCCCGCAGCCGCAGGGTAATGCGATCGCCACCAACACGGGCTTTCAACTCGGATGGACTGCCGACAGCAATCACTTGTCCGCGATCGATAATCGCCACGCGATCGGCCAGCGCATCAATTTCTTCTAGGTAATGGCTGGTAATCAGAATCGTGATTCCCTCTGCCCGCAACCGCCGCAGAAACTCCCAAACGACGACGCGGCTTTCAATATCCAAGCCCACGGTCGGTTCATCTAACACCAACAGGCGCGGTTGATGCAGCAACCCCGTCGCCAGATCCAGCCGCTTGCGAATCCCACCGGAATACGTCCCACAGCGGCGATCGAGCCAGTCATCCAGCTCCAGCAGTTGACTCACCGCCGCAATGCGATCGGCGATCGCGCCTTTGGGTAAGTGATAGAGCGCCGCATGCAGCGCTAGGAGTTCTCGCCCCGTCAGCACCTTATCGATCGCGACTTCCTGTGCCACATAGCCCAGTCGCTGACGGGCGGCGCGGGGCTGATCAGTCACCGACAGGCCATCGACTTCTACAAGACCGGCATCCGGACGACTAAGGGTGCAAAGGCAGCGCAGCGTTGTGGTTTTGCCAGCGCCATTGGGTCCTAGCACCCCAAAAATTTCACCGGCGGTCACTTCAAAGCTGACGTCTTCGACCGCCACCACCGAACCATAGGACTTGCGCAGGTGCTCAATACGAACGGCTAGCGTCATTGCAGATCCAGAAGTGATTCAAGCGTTAACCGTTTCCATTCTAGGCGGCTCCGTTAGCCTCACTCAGGCGATCGCCTGCTCACATCCCCCTAGCGTTCAAGTAAATAGCTGGTTGATTAGCGCTTCACCGCCTGGCAGTCGATAAATCCCAAAGTCTCGTCGATCGAGCGTCACGATCTCACTCAAGCCCCACTGTCCGGCTACCCAAACCAAGGAAGCATCTGCCAAATCCATCGGGATATCGCTGTAACGCTCCATCAGATTGGCAATTCCCGTGATTGCGGTCGTTCCAAGTTCTTGCACTTCGAGACCGCCCAAAGCGACCCAACGCATAAATCGATTGACCCCATAGGACGGAATCAAATGACAGACCTCAGTTAGGACTGGCCATGTCGTTAGTAGTGGGCGATCGACGCTGCTGAAGAAGGAGCGGCAGCGATCGTGAAAATTGTCGCTCCGATCAAACCAAGCAATGAGTGGTCCCGTATCCACCAGTAGCTTAGACATTGAACTGCTGCGACTGAGCGTGCCGGAGGGCTAGCTTATCTTTTAGGTGCTGAGCATGGTGTTGTCCTAAATCACCGACTCCACTCTCAAAACAGCCCACGAGTCCTAACTGCTCAGCAAGGGTAGCGGGAGAGTTCATGGGGGCAGTCAACTTTTGAATTCCTGCTTTGATTGCTTCTGTTTGGGTCACACCCGTACGTTGGCAATATGCCTGCAATACAGCATCGGTTTGCTCATCGAGTCGAACAGAGATCAGCCGACTAGCGCGGGAAGGAACACCCACAACTTCCACCCTGAAGTAATACAAGTCATATTACAAATCTAACCTTGGCGATCGCCTTAGCCCCAGTAGATGACGCCGATCGCGGCAACGGGTGATGATGCGAACAGTGCTCTGCGGTTTCTATGGCTTCGACGTTGCGTGTCGCTCTGGCTCAACTGGCATTTAGCGATCAGCCGGTGATCGATCGCGATCGCGTGACAGCAGCGATTCGGGAAGCTGCAGCAGCTGGGGCAGAACTGATTGTGCTGCCCGAGATCCACGGCGGCTACTACTTTTGCCAGACCGAAGATCCAGCTCAGTTTGATCGCGCCGAGTCCATTCCAGGACCGAGTACGGACTACTACAGCGCGATCGCCCGAGAACTGTCCGTTGTTCTCATCCTTTCGCTGTTTGAGCGGCGGGCAGCCGGACTCTACCACAACACTGCTGTCGTGATTGAACGGGATGGAACGATCGCGGGTCGTTACCGCAAAATGCACATTCCTGACGATCCGGCTTACTACGAGAAGTTCTACTTCACGCCGGGCGACTTGGGGTTTGAACCGATTCAGACTTCGGTGGGCAAGTTAGGGGTTCTGGTCTGCTGGGATCAGTGGTATCCCGAAGCAGCGCGACTGATGGCGCTGGCTGGTGCCGAGTTGCTGATCTATCCGACCGCAATCGGCTGGGATCCGCAAGACGTGCCCGAGGAACAACAGCGGCAACTCGAAGCTTGGCAAACCGTGCAGCGGGGTCACGCAATCGCCAATGGAATTCCCGTGTTGAGTGTCAATCGGGTTGGCTTTGAACCCTCGCCCGATCCAGCTGCTGCGGGCAGTCAATTCTGGGGCAGCAGTTTCATTGCCGGGCCGCAGGGGGAATGGTTAGCAAAGGCTGGCGATCGCGAGCCGGAACTGCTGATTGCTGATCTCGATCGCGATCGCAGTGAACAGGTGCGGCGGATCTGGCCCTTCCTGCGCGATCGCCGCATCGATGCCTACGGCGATTTAGTACGTCGCTATCGAGACTAACCCCGATGCTCAAACCCCTGTCTGCGCTCGGTCTGCTGCTCTTACTGGCAACCAGTAGCTGCCAAACACCCGGTCGATCGGCTGAAGTCAACCTGATTAGCGACGGTGACACATTGACTGTGCAGCAAGACGGGGAGTCAGTCAAAATCCGCTTGGCTTGTATCGATGCGCCAGAACTAGGGCAGAAACCTTGGGGGGAGCGAGCCCGTGGGGTGTCAGGTGTCTTGGCTCCAGTTGGTAGCGAAGTGACGGTCGAGTCCTTTGAACGCGATCGCTATGGCCGTACGGTGGCGACGGTTTGGCGGGAAGGGCGATCGGTCAATCTCGAAATGGTCCGTCGCGGCTGGGCGATGGTCTACCGGCAACACCTCCGCAACTGCGATGCCAGTGCCTACTTTGCGGCGGAGACTGCAGCAAGACGCGATCGCATTGGCTATTGGCAAGCAGGTCGCAATCCCCAACCGCCCTGGGAGTGGCGTCGCCGTCAACGCTAACTCAGGGCAACAGCAACTATCAGCTTGAACTGATCGTTCTAGCTCGATTGACGTAGCCGCAATCCAAGGTCAACACCGGCTTGTTTTACCGGCTGCGATCGCCGCTCAGCCGATATGTCCCATCCAAAATCTTGTTGCAGGGGGGCTGGGGAACTCGACTCCCCCACGGACAGCAAGTTTCGATTTCTATCGAGTCCAGTCGAGCTAGTCCCAGGCCAATTGTTATCGTCACAAAAAAGTCCCGGCAGAACTGCCGAGACTTGCCAATGACCCAGGGTAATTCGCTGTATCCATGCTGGGATTGTTGTAGGCGATCGCAGGCCGGTGCTTCTGCCACGCAAGCTACAAATTGCCGCCCTTAAAACTGGAGTCTTTGCGCCACCGTCTGTACGTCTTTATCGCCACGTCCCGAGCAGTTGATCACCAAGTTGGGATTGCCGCTCAAGGTTGGACAGAGCTTCTCAAGGTGAGCAAAAGCGTGGGCTGTTTCCAGCGCCGGAATGATGCCCTCCAGTCGCGAAATTCGTTGGAACGCTTCGAGTGCTTCGTCATCGGTGACGCTGTAGTACTCGGCACGCCCCGCATCCATCAGGTAGCTGTGCTCAGGGCCCACACCGGGGTAGTCCAGACCAGCGCTGATTGAGTGGGCTTCGATCACCTGCCCATCGTCATCTTGGAGCAGGTAGCTCATCGCTCCATGTAGGACGCCGACGCGGCCTTTAGTCAGCGTGGCGGCATGTTCCGGCGTATCAACGCCGCGACCGGCAGCTTCCACGCCAATTAATCGCACCGAAGGCTCATTAACGAACTCGTTGAACAGACCCATGGCATTCGAGCCACCGCCAACACAGGCCAGCAGAATATCTGGCAGGCCGCCCCAGAGTGTCTGGGCTTGCTGGCGCACTTCGCGGCCAATCATGCTGTGGAACTCCCGCACGATCATCGGGTAGGGGTGCGGGCCTGCTACTGAACCGAGGATGTAGTGCGTCGTTTCGACGTTGGTCACCCAGTCGCGAATTGCTTCGGAAGTGGCATCTTTGAGCGTTCCAGAGCCTGCTGCCACACCCCGCACTTCCGCGCCCATCAAACGCATCCGGAAGACGTTAAGAGCCTGGCGCTCCATGTCATGGACGCCCATGTAGATCACGCACTCCAGACCAAAGCGGGCGCAGACCGTCGCTGTGGCTACGCCATGCTGACCTGCGCCGGTTTCCGCAATGATCCGCTTTTTGCCCATGCGCTTGGCCATCAAAGCCTGACCCAGGGCATTGTTAATTTTGTGGGCGCCCGTGTGGTTGAGGTCTTCGCGCTTCAGGTAGATGTTGGGGCCTTGACCGTCGGGACGGCGGTAGTATTCCGTCAGTCGCTCGGCGAAGTAGAGCGGGTTGGGGCGACCGACGTAGTCGCGTAGCAGTCCTTCAAATTCCGCTTGAAACTCGGGGTCGCGGCTATAGCGAGCAAAGGCTTGTTCCAGCTCTGCCAAGGCTGGCATCAGGGTTTCGGGCACGTATTGGCCGCCAAAGCGACCAAAGCGCCCTAGTGGATCGGGCCGTTCGCCCAAGTTTGCGATCGCGTTGGCCCACGCGTTGGTGGTGGATGGATTGACCGGCGTTTGTGTCACGATCGGCTCTGAACCCCAGGCAGAACGTCAGTTGCTTCCATTGTGCCACTGGTCAGAGAAGCCCAGAAACAGGACGGGGAACGGACGCACGGAGAACTCATCCCTTGGCTCAAAAGAAAAATAGCGATCGCATTGTTTGGCGCGAGTTTGGTAGTCAGGATGCTGCGTTGGAACGAGGGCAGCCCGATCGCCCGCCCGCTCAGCATGATCTCCGCATCCAGTGCAGCCGTAAGGGGCGCGGCGGCAAAACCGTGACGATCATCACGGGCTTCCAGCATCGGCCAGAAACGCTGGCGAGCCTGTGCAAAAAACTGAAGGCGCGTTGTGGCAGTGGCGGTACCGTTAAGGACGACACGATCGAGATTCAGGGCGACCACCGTCAAACCCTGCTAGAGGCACTCAAGGGCTTGGGCTACGGTGCAAAACTGAGCGGCGGCTGAAGCTCTGCGCTGGCTTTTTCCTGCAGGAGTCGGCCTGCTTCCAGAGCTGGTAGGGGGATTCCCTTTTCGGTGGGAATGTAGATCACGGTGCGATCGCTTTGGTTTTGGCTCTCAGCGACACTTGTAATCCAAAGCCACTGCAGATAGACCTCGTTCTCTTTCAGGGAATTGCCAATGATTTGGTTGGACTGGGCTAAACCCCGCGCCCGTTCAACTTCGGCTTGGGCTTGAAGTTTGGCGCTATCCAATTTGGCTTGTGCTTCAAGGACGGCGATGCGGCGAGTGTATTCCGCTTCTTTGAGCTGGGCTTCACCGCGTAGCTTTTGCACATAAATCCCGTACTGCGGCCCTAGTCCGAGCCAAAGACCAATCAGTAGAACGAGGGACAAGGCGATCGCCAGAATCGGACGCCAAGACGGAGGTGTATTTTTAGTCATTGCGCTAACTGCAACTGTAGCAAAACTGCCCCTGTTGTAGCTGATTTAGGCTTGAAGCTAGATGAGCTAGCTATTTGGACATGAGCGACGCGACACTGTACTGCTTTGATGCTATTCCACCCATTTCAAGGCGCGATCTTAGCTTTGTTGACTACAGGAAATGCACAAAGTAGACACCAAACTATTAAGGCTTCCTCACAAACATTGTGGTGACTTTCACTTAATCATCTCCAGATAATCGTTTGGTTTTGAGCTAATTGAAAACTCCAGCAAAGTAACGATCTCGTTGTGTGTGTTGATCGTTAGTCAATGGATTTAATAAACAATAGTAACTATTGCGCCTTTAGAAACTAATGATTAGAAAAAATTTGTTAAAGCTTACTCTGGAGAAACGAGTTTATATCCTGCATCAGACGGCGACACGACAGAAATAAAAATCAATGGCTCGTCACCATTGTTGAACACTCCATGTACACAGCCAGTGGGAGCAATTACCACGTCTCCTGCAGCAATCGCCTTCTTCGTTCCTTCTGCATCCAGACAATATTCTCCCTTCCCACTCAAAATAGTCCAGGTATCTTGTCCATGAGGATGGATATGCGAATGGATTTCCTGCCCTGGCTTGATATACCAACCTACAACAACAGCTTCCTTAGATTCAGTTATGACTGATCGAATAGGCTCTTCGTCGGCTGGCCGAAAAAAATCAGTAGCTCTGTATATTCTGCTCATACCTAACTTTTCTCTTTGTTCCAGATCAAAAACAACGTAGGTGGAAAGAATAGACTGATCTCACAAGGCTTTTTGTGTTGCTGACAACATTTCAGTGACTCAGATTTGATTGAATGCTAGGCGATTTAATCTCACTGTTTCTATACAAGTGATGCAAGCTAAATACCATTCCAGTTGAGCAGCTGCAAACAGCTTCAGTATGACCAATAAGATCTCTTTTCAGTTTGCTCTAACTGGGTTGTTGGCTAGGAGTAAATCTGATGAGAAATAGCTCTGTAGATACTGTAAAGCAAGGCGTTTCGTTTCTATCACTAGATGCTGCCGAAATGATTGTTCTTGACCAAGGGCAAGCCATAGTAACGTGCCGATCGCTTTAACCAACACAAAGGCTATCGCCTAATTCAACCCTCAAGGTTTATCAGCCGTAGCCGTCTTTTTCGTAGTAATTCAGTGCGGCAAGGACTTGGAGAATCATTAGCTAGCGATCGCGAACATCGTTTAGTTACACAGGTCAGTGCTGCTTTAAACTTCTGTTCGACGTCACCTAGCCCACGGATCACTCCTTAAAAGCTTTCGCCCAGTAATACGGCTGGACCTCCCCAAGCGTCTTGGCGATCCACCTGCGAGCATCTTGAGCGGTGGGCGTGGCGACCTCCACGCTCTCTCCCCAGTGAAATAGGCGCTCCTGACAGATTCCACACGGGGTCAGGATCATAATTGGGCCATCGCCCGACAACCGCGAGACGCACACCGAAGCCGTGATCCGTTTGTCTAACTTCACTGCTTCACAGATGGCGCCCGTTTCGGCACACAATCCACCCCCGCCCCACTCAGGCTGGAAGACAACGCTCGTTAGGATCTGACCGTCGTCCGTGTATAAAGCTGCCGCAATCCCTTCTGCCATTGGAAAGCGTTGTTCCAAGAGATCAATGGCAGCGTCGACTAGCGCTTGGTCAAGCTTCATCGCTATCTCCTCATTCTGTTGCATTGCCACTTCTCGGCAGCTCAACGTTCCGCTTCAGCCGCTGCGACGCTCTCTCACTCCTAACCGATACCCTTGATACGGTCGGTGTGCAAGCGGATTGTTACGCGTTTTCTCTCGCCATTTTTACGTAGCCAGGAATGCTCTCAAAATCTTTGAACCATCGCTGAATATTTTTGTACTCTGACAAATCAAAGCCACCCTCATGGGCGACATGCGTGTATGCATACAAACTGATATCAGCAATGGATGCATTCACACCAAGGAAAAATCTATTTTCAGCTAAATGTTGTTCCATCACGGTAAGAGCCTTATGCCCACCAGCTTGCTTCGCGTGATATTCTGCTTCCCGCTCTTTGGGTAATCCCAAGTACTTATTGATGTATCTTGCTGTTGCAATATATGGCTCGTGACTATATTGCTCAAAAAACTGCCACTGTAAGACTTTAGCCCTTTCATACTTTTCTTGTGGCAGAAATTCAGTTCCTTCCGCAAGGTAATTCAAGATTGCATTAGACTCCCATAGATACTTGCCATCATCCAACTCTACGACTGGTATTCTTGCATTTGGATTCATCCGCTTAAATTCTTTGGTATGAGTTTCGTTAGCAAGTATGTCAACATGAACCCATTGATGGGGCATATCAATAAATTGCATCAGTAATTTGATCTTGTAGCAGTTCCCAGACAACATATCTCCGAAAACCTTATACATATGCTTTTTGTCCTCAACTCACGTATTCTTCATGGTCAACTAACTTTACAACTTTTCTTGTCCGCGTAATGCATAACATATATATCTCCGGCTAATGCTTGGATGTCTACTTGTATATCTATAGATGAAATTATTGATGACTTTCCTGATCTAACAGAAGCTGATATCAGATTCATCGATCAGCTGATTGAGGTTGCTACACGCCTCAGTAGCAGTAATCCTGATCATGACAAACCTCTACGCATGCTCAACTCTTCATCAAGAGTACGCTTTCCGGTACTTACGGCAAGTTAACCGTCGCGCACAACGCTAGCTGAGATATATGGGTGTAGATGGGCTCGTTGATGGCGATCGCCCAATTCAACCCTCAGGGTTTGTTGCCCGTAGCCGTCTTTTTCGCAGTAATCCGGTGCGGCAAGGACTTGGAGAATCGTTGGCTAGCGATCGCGCCATTCAAAATCGGGTCGCCTGATCAGGGGACCGCAGGCAAAAAACCTAGGTGCGATCGCCATCTGTAAGTGAAGCTCAATAAAATGATAAACTATCAAAGCTTTCGCGGAAAAGCAGCAGCGTAAACCTAGGTATTTACAGATAATCTCTAGCTGCTTTCTTCCTGAGAGTTCCAGTAGTACAACGGTAAATTTAGCTAACTTTTCTAGCTTCTATAATGTTTTTCTCAATGCTTTTAACAACAAAGGGAGATATCTTTGTATGTCTAGGAACAGGAGTAATTCCCTTCGATTGAGGATGCTGCCAAATTTCGTGTCCACCTCCTTCTCTAATTTTTATGAATCCTTCTCTTTGTAATAACCGGATAATTTCTGATTTCGACAACTCAGAAAATTTAACTATAGAAAAGTTTGATTTGCGATTAAAATTTTCTTGAACTTTGGCTTCAAAATTAAGAATCGAATCCTCAAAAAAGGAGCTATATTCGTTAGCAGCAGAAGTTAGGATTTTGTAAACTGGTTCAACAAGACTGAGGGTTTTGATATTTCTTATCTTGACTTGATAATCTTTAATATAGTGTGACTTCTCAAGCTTTTCTTTAATCTTCTTTTCTAGGTTGTCAATCTTAATTGATCCATGTTTGCTAGCCATATTTTCGGTGGATGTAATAATTGACCAATAAATAGATTTTATGTATTCATAAATATTTCTGTCAGTCTTATTAGGCAAGATAATAACTATACGAGAGCTATCAAAGCTTGCCCAAAGAACGATCGCTGGTAATTCAGACAAGTTAATCCCAAACCCTTTAGCAGCAATTCGAGCCGCTTCATGTGCCTGTTTTTTGCCGCAAAAAAGAGTAGAGAGCCAATCGTTACTATCTGCCATGTAAGCATCAATGTCTTCTGCCCCTAACTCCTGCAAAAAGGCTCTTATTCTGTTGTGAGCGGGTTTTAAAATCTCTTCTATGTATACATGATTAGAATGCAAGAATTTAATGTTTGGGGTATAAGGCAAGTAAATATTAGGAGTACGACCTGTTCGGTTATGTAGCCACCAAGCGAGTTGAGGGTTTTGATCGCTTAATGCTGTATCCCATTCATCCAATTCACAATCATGCAAAAGAAGCGAAGATGACCATATTTTACTGTAATGCTGCCTCAAATGAGAAATAAATCCAGAAACAGCAAAATAAGAAAGGTCAGGAATTGGAATCATTTTTGAGTTAACACTTAGAGGTTAATATATAATCGCAGAATTTTACAGTCTCATGATAAGAGCTTGCTACCGAGAGACTTAAATAGCTAGCTAACATATACATCTCTGACTAATAACTGAATCTCTACTTTAGCCAAGGCTTTCTCCTTTGCTTCATAAAGCAGTACCCCGTTAGGGTTGAATAATCACCACCTTGTAGATTAGTCCTCTTGTCAAGACTTTGATCTGGCTTAATGGACACCAACACTCCTACCCCCAGACCCAGAAAGCTCCTGGAGCACATCACTAACGTGCTCTAGGTCAAACACTGCTCCTACCCAACTGAGAAGGTTTATCTTCTTTGGCTCTGTCGCTGTATCCTATTGCACCATAAGCAACACCCAAGGGAGAGAAGCGACGGAGAGGTCAATGCCTTGCTCTGTGGGATGTAGATCAGGGTGCGATCGCTCTGGTTCTGACTTTCAGCCACGCTGGTAGTCCAGATCCACTGGAGATAAACCTCGTTCTCTTTCTAAGAATTGCCAATGAATCGCGCAGACGGGACGCCATGAAGGCGATATGTTTCCAGTCATTTCTCTGACTGCAGATAAGGCAAAACTGTTACTTACATAGGCAATCGCTCCCTAAAATTCATAGGATTTACGAATGTAGCAGTTGCCATGCTTTATAAAAATTGTTTCTTAAGTGTGATTCAGATTTATCACGGATTGTCATTACATAATTTGAAAAATGTTGGTCAATACTATCGACCAATGAATATCTGTCAACAAGAATAAACTGAATCGAGTTGTCTTGAGAGTTGATCATGAGCCTAAAGGTAGGCGAGCCATCCTGAAGTAAAACTTTTGTTCGCGTCATCCCAAAGTGAGAAAGTCCACAACGTCCATCTTTATAGAGAATTTTAATAAACTCATCCCATATTGACTGCTGATATTGACTTGGCTTGGGAAAAACAGAATTGAAACCTTCTGCGAAAAATTCCTTTGATCTCTTGTAGCTATCTTCACCCCTGAAAAAGATTGTATAACTTTCAAAATAAGCAAGCGCTGTTTGTAAGACACCGAACCCTGCGTGCTCATGATGATTCAAAATCCTTCCGCAATTTATTAGCCATCCCCTGACCTTATCTTCATAAACATCTACAATGTCCTCCAACAAACCCGAGTCTAATTTGGTCGAATAATACTTGGGACTAATCTTAAAAGCCATTCCAGTTATTCCTCTGGGTTTGTTGTTATCTTAGCTACCTAGTTTATTAAGTGTGTTTGTTTTCCAAGGTGAAGGATCAACAAAGAAAAACTCCAAGAGTACCGTTAGCATAAGTACCTCTTGGAGTTGTTGGGATATGTTCGAATTGCCCTAGGCTCTAGTTATTCGACGCCTTCGATTCGGTCTTCGACCTCTTGATAGAGCTCTTGCAGGCGTTGGATATTTTCGTCACTGGTTTCCCAGTAGCCGCGACCTGCAACCTCTAGTAGCGTGCCCACCATGCGGCGGAAGCTGTGGGGGTTGAGATCCATCAGGCGCTTCTGCATTTCCGGATCAGAAATGAAGGTCGTATTCGCCTCCTCATAGACCCAGTTATCAACCGCGCCCGCCGTCGCTGACCAGCCCGAAGTGTAGTTCAAGCGCTTAGCAATTTCCCGCACGCCTTCATAACCGCTGTTCAGCATCCCTTCGTACCACTTGGGATTGAGCAGCTTCGTCCGCGAGTCCAGCCGCACCGTTTCATTTAGCGTCCGCACTTGGGCATTCGCCGTGGTCGTGTCGGCAATGAAGCTCGCCGGTTTCTTGCCGTCTTCCCGCAGGCTCGCCACCAACTTGGTCGGGTCGCTGTCGAAGTAGTGGCTCACATCCGTCAGCGAAATTTCCGACGAATCCAAGTTCTGGAAGGTAACATCCGCTGTCTTCAGCGATTCCCGGAACAGTTCCTGATTTTGGTTCATCATGCCGGGGTTGTCGCTATCAAACGCGAAGGATTTACGCTCCAGATACATGTTCTGGAGTTCGCTTTCCTCTTCCCAGCTGCTGTTCTCGATCGCCAAGTTGACGTTGCTGCTGTAGCTACCGGAAGCGTTGGAGAAGACACGGCTTGCCGCTTGGCGCAGCTCAATGTTCAGCTTCTTGGCTTGCTCCAGCGAGTGCTTGCGCACAAAGTTCATCTCCAGCGGCTCATCAGCTTCGGCAGCCATTTTCACCGCTTGGTCGATCAGCGCCATTTGGTTGATGAACAGATCGCGGAACACGCCCGAACAGTTGACGACCACATCGACGCGGGGACGACCCAGCTCTTCCAGCGGAATCAGCTCCAGCTTGTTGACGCGACCGAGGCTGTCCGGCTTCGGCTTGACGCCGACAAACCAGAGGATTTGCGCCAGCGACTCGCCGTAGGTCTTGATGTTGTCGGTGCCCCAGAGAACGCAGGCGATTGTTTCTGGCCAGTTGCCGTCATTTTCTGCCCGCTGGCGATCGAGCAGGCGATCGACCACGACTTTGGCCGATTGCACCGCTGCGGTCGTCGGAATCGACTGGGGATCCAGCGCGTGAATGTTGCGACCGGACGGCAGCACGTTGGGGTTACGAATCGGGTCGCCACCCGGCGCGGGCATCACATATTCGCCGTCCAGCGCCTTGACGAGGTTCTGCATTTCCAAGTCGGCGCAGACTTGCTCCAAGCAGAATTGCAGATAGTCGAACAGGACTTTCAGCGCATCCTCATCAACCTTGTAGCCCTTGGCTTCCAAAGCCCGTTGGTAGGCCGGTTTCAGTTTGATGTTGAAGAAAGCCAGCAGCTTTTCGATCCAGCCAAAGCGTTTGACCAGCGAGACACGGCCATCACTGCCGGTGACTTCCCGCACCATCGCTGCCACTGAAGCACGAACCGCTTCGGTGATCGACTGGTTGAGGTTGACGTCATCCAGCACGCCCAGATCAGCGCTGCGGAAGATTTCTTCCATCTCGCGACCGAGGCTGCGGGCAATCAAGGTCGGTAGGCCGGTGATCCCTTCTTCATCGCGATCGAGGCTGGCGATGTTGACGAGGGTGGCGATCGCTTCTTCGGCAGTTGGCGGTTTGCCAATCACGTGCAGACCGCAGGGCAGCAGACGGCTCTCGATTTCCATCAGCTTGCGGTAGACGTTGCCCACTAGGCGATCGCGATCGTCGGCGCTCAGTTCTGCGGCATCAACGTCCGGTAGTTCGACGTCTTGGTCGAGGTTGACCTGACGGCAGGTTTCCACAATCGAGTTGCAGATGGCGACACCGCGGCCACTTTCCCGCAGGGTTTGGTAGCTGCCCACCAGCTCGCTCAGTTCCTTCAGACCCTTGTAGAGACCCGCGTTTTCAGCGGGTGGGGTCAGGTAGCTGATCGTTTCGGCATAGCCCCGTCGTTTGGCGATCGTGGCTTCTGAGGGGTTGTTCGCCGCGTAGTAGTAGAGGTTGGGGATCGTGCCGATCAAGTTGTCGGGGTAGCAGGCACCGCTCATGCCCATCTGCTTACCAGGCATGAACTCCAGCGAGCCGTGGGTGCCGAAGTGCAGCACCGCGTTCGCCCCCCAAATGTGGTTGAGGTAGGTGTAATAGGCAGCAAAGCCGTGGTGAGGGCTAGCGCTCCGGCTGTAGAGCAGCATCATCGGGTCGCCTTCGTAACCGAAGGTCGGCTGGACGCCGATGAAGACGTTGCCAAACTGCTTACCGAAGATCAGCAGGTTTTCGCCGTCGCTGTTCAGCTGTCCCGGAGGTGGCCCCCAGTTTTCTTCGAGGCGTTCCGCGTAGGGCGTCAGCCGCTGGTATTCGCTCACCGACATGCGGTAGGCGATGTTCAGTTCCGGCGAGGCGTATTGGGCTTGGGCGTCGTGGATGACTTCCTCCATCAACTCCTTGGCGGTCTTCGGCATCCCTTCCACGGTGTAGCCTGCCGCTTTCAGCTCTTCCATGACGCGATGGATCGAGCCGAACACGTCCAGATAGGCCGCCGTACCAACGTTGCCCTTATCCGGCGGGAAGCTGAAGACGGTGATCGCCAGCTTTTTAGTGGCGCGAGGCGTGCGGCGCAGGTTGGCCCAGCGGATCGATCGCTCTGCGATCATCTCGACCCGATCTTGCAGGGTGTGGGCTTTGCCGGTGGCGCTATCGCGGCCAGACATAATGATCGGCTCGATCGCGCCGTCTAGCTCAGGAATGGCGATTTGCAGCGCCACTTGCACGGGGTGCAAACCGAGGTCGCTCTCTTCCCACTCTTCCGTGGTTTGGAAGACCAGCGGCAGCGCCACCATGTAGGGACGATTCAGCTTTTTGAGGGTTTCGATCGCCTTGGGATGGTCTTGGCGCGCAGGGCCACCCACCAGCGCAAAGCCGGTCAGCGAGACGGTTGCGTCGATGATCGGTGTCTCGGGATCGAGGGGATCGAAGAAGTACTGCTGCACCGGCTTCGAAAAGTCCAGCCCGCCGTTGAAGACGGGAATCACTTTGGCACCGCGATATTCCATCTCGGAAACGACCGCCACGTAGTGCGCATCGTCGCCGGTGACCAAGTGGCTGCGCTGCAGCACCAGGCCGATGGTTGGACCATCTTGCTTGGGCAGGTCTTGGCGCGACTGATACCAGTTGAGGTACTCCTTCAAGTCCTCAAACATCTGGGGTGCCAGCGGGTGCCAGATGCCTTGGTCGGGGTAAACGACTGGCTCTTCAAAGTTGACGTTGACGTCGCTGTCTTTTTTGAAGACGTAGCGATCGGCAATCATCAACAGGAAGTTTTCCAGGTTCTCTGGCGAACCCCCCAGCCAGTACTGGAAGCTAAGCATGAAGTTGCGAGCGTCCTGTGCCTTCTCAACCGGCAGGTACTTGAGGACGTTCGGCAGGGTACGCAGCAGCTTGAGCATGGCGTCTTGGAAACCTGCTCCACCCGCTTCCTTGCGCTTCTTCATGAAGCTGGCGATCACGCTCTTGCTTTGGCCCAGCTGCGCCATCGAGAAGGAGCCGAGCTTGTTGAGGCGCATCACCTCCGGCATCGAGGGGAAGACGATCGAGGCGGCAAGGCGATCGCGCACCGGTTGCACGGCGCTGACCACTTTCTCAGCTAGGTCTTCGATGAAGATCAGCGAGCCGATGAAGATATCTGCATCCTGCAGATCGGCTTTAAAGGCGTCGTAGTTTTCGGGATCGCGCAGTTCTTCGATCAGGTAGCCGCTCAGTTCAACAGCAACTTGATGGGAGCCAGCATTGATCGATCGGACGGCGGCCGAGAGCGCACTCTGATACTGCGCTTCCAAGACGACGTAGACCACTTTCAGCCGCGATCGCCCGTTAAGGTCCTCGGGCACGATGCGACGGATTGCGGACTTGACCTGGGTGAACATGCGCTTAGCAGCCTCCGGCGTGTTCTCGAGATGCGGGCGATCGGGTACAGGGCCGGCAAAAATACCCAATCGTGACAAATCACTCAAGATTGAGTTCTAACAGAAAATCCAGACTGGGTGGGGCCTCCCGGCGATCGCAGATACAATTTGCAATCCCTTTTGACAAGTAACTTCATAAAACTTGACAGAATGGCGATCGCTCCTTTTCCCCTAAGAGCTAAGGCGGTTTCGACCGCGCCCCGCCATTTCAGGAAACAATGGCAACAGTGCAAGATTCTGTGACTGGTTTATGGCTCACCCGATTCCTGTGGTTGTCAATGGGGCGACTGGCAAGATGGGGCGCGAAACGATCAAGGCGATCGCAGCGGCGGATGATGTGACCCTCGTGGGGGCGATCGCCCGCAGTGCGGATGTGCAGGGGCAAGACATCGGCGAGATTGTCGGGCTTGGGCCGCTGGAAGTGCCGGTGACCAATGACCTTGAAGGAATGCTCTGCCTGGCTTCGCAGGAGCGGGAAGTGCCCGTTGTTGTCGATTTCACCCACCCTGACTGCATCTATGACAACGTCCGCAAGGCGATCGCCTATGGTGTGCGGCCAGTTGTGGGCACCACCGGCTTAAACAATGAGCAGTTGCAGGAACTAGCGGAGTTTGCCGAAAAAGCCAGCGTTGGCTGCTTGGTAATTCCTAACTTTTCGATTGGCATGGTGCTGCTGATGCAGGCAGCGATTCAGGCCAGCCGCTTCTACGACCACGTCGAAATTTTGGAACTGCATCACGACCAAAAGGCGGATGCGCCCAGTGGCACGGCCATCAAAACCGCGCAGATGCTGGCAGAACTGGGCAAAACCTTCAATCCTCCCAAGGTAACCGAGAAGGAGACGATGCCCGGCGCCCGCGGTGCTGTTGGCCCTGAAAATATCCGCATTCACAGCGTCCGTCTGCCGGGACTGATTGCCCACGAAGAGGTGATCTTTGGTGCGCCCGGTGAAATTCTGACCCTGCGTCACGACACCATGGATCGCAGTTGCTATATGCCGGGTGTGCTGTTAGCAGTGCGGAAGGTGCGGCAACTGACGGGGCTGATCTACGGCCTCGATCGCATTCCCTAACGCAGGACCATGCTGATTCCCATCACCGAAGCCAGTACGAGGCAACTGATTCCTGCGATCGCGACGGGGCCGCAGTATCGCTACTGCTGGGGAAAGCCTCAGGACTTTCTGCGGCGGCTCCTGATCTCCGTGATCGTAGCGGTGGCTGCCTTGCTGGCCGAAACCCTGGCGGGGGTCTCCGGGGAAATTGCCCTCGTCGTCGGCATTCTGGGCGGCTTCTTTTGGTGGTGGGCACCGATCGCGATCGCTGCTCAACGCAACTACCGCCTGCGCCGCTATCGCTATGCCGCCTTTTGGGAGGGGGAGATCGTTGATCTTTACCGCAGCCAAGCCCGCATTGGTACAGAGGAAACGGTCAATTCCCAGGGGCGGTTGGTGCTGATTGACAAGGTCGAAACTCGCGTCAATCTGGAGCTGCTGGACGAGAACGACTTTGAGCTGCGGCTACAGGTCCCGATCAAAAACGACTACAAGAAATTGCGACGGGGGCAACTAGTGCAGTTGCTCCTGTTTTCCAACGATCCGCAGCTGGCCAAGCTGGAAGCCTACAGCGACGCCTACGTGCCCGCCTTGGATCTCTGGGTGAGTGACTACCCCTATCTGAGCCGCGAAGCCTTCAAATTCACCAGTGCCCGACTCATTTCCGAAACTGAGGCAGCTCGCTATGATGACCGGGGTCGCGGACGCCGCTAGGGAACTGAACCCCGGCGAAGTGCATCATGGCCTTTGATAACTGTTCTCAATAGGAGAAAGAGGCGTGAGTAAACGCTGGCTAGCCCGGAGCGCTGCTGTGGCGATCGCCTGTCTACCGGCGCTGATCAGCCTCGAAGCAATCTCCACCCAACCAGCGATCGCCCAGGCGGCAGTCAACAATTTGCGCAGCATCGATGCGGATGCAGAAGGTCAACTCATCTTTCGCACGGATGCACCGCCGCGCTTTGAATGGACGCCAGACCTCGGTGGTAACTATCAGCTGACGCTCTTTGATACCCAGCTTCCCCTGAACTTTCGGACTCTGCCGCCGCCCTTGAGCTTGGCGCGCTTTGAAATCAATCGTCAGGGAAATAACATTGTCATCCGCCTGCGGACGCGCCCCGGTAGTCGTTTAGAACCGCCGGTGATGACAGCAGCAGGTCTACTGGGGCTGATGCTACCGAAAGCGAGCCTGCCGGCCCTAACGACGGCACCGCCTCGCCTGACGCCGCTGGTGCCCAACCTAAACCCGATTCCTCAGCCCTCTGTAGTCGGACTGCCGCCCCTGACGCGACCGGCAGTGATTGTGATCGATCCCGGCCATGGCGGGCGCGATCCCGGCGCGATCGGGATTGGTGGCATCCGTGAGACGGATATCGTGCTCGATATCTCTACTCAGGTCACCCGACTGCTCCAAGCGCAGGGGGCACAGGTGGTGATGACGCGGCAAGACGATCGTGAGGTTGATTTAGCCCCGCGCGTGGCGATCGCTCAGCGAGCACGAGCAACGGTCTTCGTCAGCATCCACGCCAATGCTCTCAGCATGAGTCGGCCAGACGTCAACGGCATCGAGACCTACTTCTTCTCGGCAGCCAGTCGACCACTCGCCCAGGCCATCCAAGACCGGATGATGCAGTTCTTCCCCGACATGCGCAATCGTGGTGTCAAGCAAGCGCGTTTCTACGTCATTCGCCAGACAACGATGCCCTCAAGTTTAGTGGAAGTGGGATTTGTGACGGGGGCTGAGGATGCGCCTCGCCTCGCGGATCCCACGTTTCGCGCCCAGATGTCCCAAGCCATCGCGGCCGGCATTCTCGACTTCCTCAATCGCTGAAGCTAGGTCTGGTGCTGAACTGGGCGATCGCTCGACACCAGGCTCATGAAGCAGAGCGGAGAATGGAGTAGTTCTTCTGCCTGCGATCGCGATCGCCGTCGGTAGGCTGGGAGCTGGTTGTCGTCCCTTTGCTAACCATGACCTCGCCGCAACTCTTGGCTTCCCTCGTGCCTTGGGATTTGATGTTTTCGACCCAGGGAATCATGATCGGGCTGTTGGCGGCCTATGCCGGGGCACTCTGGCTCTTCCTGAGCAGTACGCCCAAGGTTCACACTGTTCTGGTCTCGGACCTAGCCCAAGCGCAGATTTTCTATGAGCGGGTGCTGGGGCTGGTGGCAGCGGATGTGCCGCTGAATTACTACTACAACACCGAACAAGGCCTGGCTGGTTTGGGGTACGACGGATCTCTCGGCATCGCCGCCCCGTCCCGTTTGGGTCGCGATCGCCCGCAGGATGGGCTATGGTATCGCCTCAAGCGTAAAACCCAGCTGCATGTGGTCGCTGGGGCGAATCCTGGCGATCACCAACGCCTGCGGCAGGTGTCCTTCGATCGCGATGGTCTGCAGCAGATCCTCAGCCGCATTCAAGCTCAAGGGTTGCCCTTCAAGCTCAAACGACAACTACCCCTCCTCTTTCTGGTCAAGGACTGGGAAGGGCAGGTGATCGAGTTCGAAGAGCTAGAGGTCTAGCGCTAGAGCAGGTGTGATTCCGCCACTTGCACGAGATGGGTGGTCCAATGTTCAACCTGCTGGGCTTCCTCGGCTTCCACCATGATCCGCAGCAACGGTTCCGTGCCGGAGGCGCGTACCAAAACGCGGCCGCGATCGCCCATATCGGTCTCTGCCGCTGCGATCGCTTGGGTCAGAGCCGCGCAGTTCTGCCAGTTGCAACGGCGATCGCGATCTTCCACGCGCACATTGCGCAGCAGTTGCGGATAGGGTCGGAAACTCTGGTCAACCAAGTCAGCAAGAGAAACTCCACTAGCTTGCACTAAGGCTGCAACATGGGCAGCTGTCAAAGTGCCATCCCCCGTCAATGCGTAGTGACGGCAAAGGATATGCCCGGACTGTTCGCCGCCTAGCATCGCCCCGCGAGCCTGCATTTCCGCTTGCACATACTGATCACCGACAGCGGTGCGGACAAATTCGCCACCCACGGCTTGCCAAGCTCGCTCAAAGCCCAGATTAGCCATCACTGTCGTCACAATTGCCTGACCCGGAAGCTGCTGTTGCTGCTCCAGTTCCCGTCCCCAGAGGAAGAGGATGTGGTCGCCATCGACGCTACGGCCCCGTCCATCGACGGCCAAAACGCGATCGGCGTCGCCATCAAAGGCAAAACCCATGTCTGCGCCCTGCTCAAGGACAGCGGCTTGTAGCCGTGCCAGATGAGTCGAGCCGCAGTTGACGTTGATCTGATTACCATCTGGCAGGTCATGCAGGGCGATCACCTCAGCGCCGAGTTCCCGGAACAGTCGAGGAGCGAGTAGGGCGGCAGCCCCCCAAGCGAGGTCAAGGACAATCTTGAGCCCTTGCAGGTTGGCTCGCTGTCCCAAGGATTGAGCGATCGCCGCTTGGTAGTGATCCGCGAGTTGGGGCTGGTAGTAATGTTGCCCCCAAGTCGTCGCTGGCAGGCTGGTTTGCTGACCGCGCAGGCCCGCTTCGATCGCGGCTTGGAGCTGGCGATCGAGTTTGCTGCCATCGGCCCCGAACACCTTGATGCCGTTATCGCCGGGTGGATTGTGGCTGGCGGAAATCATCACCCCGCCGATCGCTTCACTGTGGTGGGTCAGGTAGGCGACACCGGGCGTGGGACACAGGCCGAGGTGCAGCACTTCCACACCCGCGGCGGCCAGCCCTGAAGAGAGCGCCATCGCCAGCATGTTGCTGGAATTACGCGAATCTTGGCCGACGACGACTGGCCCACGATCGCCCCCAGCTTGCCGCAGCACCTGTCCAGTCCAGAAGCCGACCTGCTGAGCCAGTGGCGCTGTCAAATGCTCACCGACGCGACCGCGAATGCCATCGGTTCCAAACAGCGGAACCTGCTCAGCGATCGCTGCGATCCAAGGAGTAACTTCAATCGCTGTCTCCCAACGTGTCGCTGAGACCATTCCACACACCTTTGCAGTTGGACAAAACAAGAGGATCGGAATCCTGAGGCCGGGTTAACGCCAGCGTCGGGGGGCGTAGAGTGCTTGCAATCCAAGAACTGCAGAGCTTAACAAGAGTAGCCAGAGGATAGCGCCTGGCAGGAAGCCTAGCCAGCCCAGACCTCGCACAATCCAGACAAGAGCTGTGACAGCCAGACTAATCCCAAACCAACGATAGCGACGACGGCTGACCATAGAGATGGGTGAAGAGAACCCGCAGAAGATTCTAGCGGTTGCAGTGTTACCCTAGGCCGATGTCTGCTCCTTCTTCCCCTTCGACATCCCAGACTCGGCCCCCAGCCCGATCGCTCTGGCGCCGGCGGCGTACCTGGTTTTTGGTCGGTGGAGGTGGCCTTGGAGCGGCAGCAGTCGTTGTCTTGTTGGGGATTTGGTGGCGATCGCCCACCCCGGAAGCTGCGATCGCGCTGCGTCAGTCGGATTTTGCAGAGCTACGCTGGCAATCGCGCTTTGCCATGGATGCCGCCACTCGTCAGCGGGCTCGTTTTCTCTACGCCCTGGCGATCGCCCCAGATCAGCCCCAAGCGGCCCTGCAAGCCCTGCAAGGACTAGAACGCTCCTATCCGCTGCTGGGTCCCTACATCCTCAAACTCCGTGCCCAAGTTCAGACGCAACTGGGCCAAGACCCCCGCGAAACCTGGCGGCAACTGCTCAATACCTATCCCGAGAGTCCTGTGCAGGCAGAGGCTGTCCTGGCCTTGGGACAGTGGGATCTCGCCCCAGCAACGATCCAGCGCTGGCCTCGCTATCCAGCCAGCAATGAGTTGGCGCGTCAGTTGGCGAAACGGCAGCCCGCAGAAGCAAAACGGTGGTTGCTGCAGATTGCCCAATTCGGTCGCTATCGCTTTGATATCGATGCCGTACTGTCGGAATTGCAAGCTCTGCCCAATCTGACTGCCCGTGATCGCCAACAAATTGCTGATGCCTATTGGCAACGCGATGACTATGCAACGGCAGCAGACCTCTACGCGCGATCGCCCCAGACCGATGAAACCCTTTATCGGCAAGCGCGCAGTCTCGACCTGACCAGTCAACCTGAGGTGGCGCGGACCCTCTACCAACAGCTGCTCCAGCGTTTCCCTCAGTCCCCTGAACGGGAGCGGGCTTTAGTCCATCTCGTGCGCTTGGACCCAGCCAATCGCGATCGCTATTTGCAACTGCTAGAGCGGCAATTTGCTCTTAGTCTGCCCGAGGCCCTGGGCCTAGCAGCCGCCACTGAACCGCGTTACCGCCCGATTTTGCTGCAACGGTTTCCCGCCTCACCTGAAGCGGCTGCCCTGCGTTGGCAACAGGCTTGGCAGCAAGCCGAGGCTGGCAATCTACCCCAAGCGATCGCCCTGGTGACTCAAACCCGCGATCGCAGCCCCACCATCGAAGCGGCAGCCCAAGCAGGCTTTTGGTTAGGTCGTTGGCAGACTCAGCTGGGGCAAACTGACGCGGCTCAAGCAGCTTGGCAATGGGTACTTCAGCAGCATCCCGATTCCTACTACGCCTGGCGATCAGCGGCGGCACTGGGTTGGCCGGTTGGGGATTTTTCCCAAGTTCAAGCGCAACAACCGGCTTGGCCGCAAGCCCAATCTCCCCAAGCGTTACCCGCGGGTTCTGCTGTTCTGAAAGAGCTCTATGCCCTCGGCCAGACGGAAGATGCTTGGCGGCTCTGGCAACAGGAAGGCCCTAGCCGCGATCCCAGCCCCAGCGATCGCTTTATCTCCGCTCTGCTGGAGGCCAGCATCAGCCGCTACGATCGCGCCGCGAGTCTCCTCAAAGGTCTGCCGATCGATAGCCCGTTGCGGCAGCGATCGGATTTTGTCAGCACCCTGTATCCAGTAGTTTTCAAAGAGGAAATTACAGCAGCAACCCAGCGCGATCGCCTCAATCCGCTGTTGGTATTAGGTCTGATTCGCCAAGAGTCGCGCTTTTTGCCAGGAGCGACATCAGTCGTTGGGGCGCGAGGCTTGATGCAGTTGATGCCAGAAACGGCCGCTGAAGTGGCGGCAGAACTGGGGCTTCAGCAATACGATTTGGGCGATCCTCAGACCAATATCCAGTTGGGTAGTCGCTATCTTCGCAATGTCTTGGACTATTGGCGCGAGGACAGTCTCTTTGCGATCGCTAGCTACAATGCTGGCCCCGGTAATGTCGAAAATTGGGTGCGTCGCTTTGGCCGTAGAGATCGCGATCGCTGGTTAGAGCAGATTCCTTTCCCTGAAACGCGCGATTACGTCGAGAAAGTCCTCAGTAACTATTGGAACTATCTGCGTCAGAGCGATCGCAGCTTAGAGCAGCGTTTACAACAACTAGACCGTTAATCTCAAGCTTGCGGAGACAGTCACCTAGTCGGTTAATTCAGGCGCGACTGACTCAGAATCAAAGGCTCCTTGGACGGATGAGCGAACTGAGCCGAGGATTCTATGGGCTGAGAGCGCGTCTGCGATCGCTCGGGCATGACAACATCTGATTGATGCCAAGTATGGGCGGTAATCCCGAGGCTGCAACCAATGACTGCTGCCAACAGCAGTGACAGCCAAGATTGCCGCGTTGAGTAAGCGCGAATTTGCAAGTCGAGACGGGCGATCGCAATCACCGTGCCCAGCACCAGCAGAGTAGCCAGTGCATTGATATGGGTCAGGATCAAGACCGTAAAAACACTGGCAAAAACCATAAAGATAAAGGAAAAAAGACTGGAATCAAACCAACTTAAAACCCGTGAATTAATAAAGCTGCGTGGAACCGTACAAAGGCTAATAATAATCAAGTTGACAATAATAATAAAAGGCCAGAAGAGGATTGGAAATTGCCGAAAAAATGGCATTCTCTCGAGGTTTTCGAGGAGGCTATGCCAATACCAACCAAAGGCAATATAAGTAAAAATAACCAGCCACCAAGCTGGAATAAAGAGGGCATTTTTATGAGAAGCGGAGGCCATAGTTCGGTTACAAGTTAGTGGCGATCGCCTGTACCGGACAGGTGGGAATGCACTGTTCACAGACACTACAGCGCGGCCGATCGAACTGAAGCTGAAAGCTCTTGGGGTCAAGTCGCAGAGCGCCAGTTGGGCAAACCCCTGTACAAAGGCCGCAATCGACGCAGCGATCGCGATCGATCACAATCTCAGCAGTGGTGAGCGAGACATTAATATCTTGCATCCCCATCCAGTCGATCGCGGCTTCTAGCGCATCGATATCGCCGGATAGCTCGACTACCAGTTTGCCGCTTTGGTTAGGCGTGATCTGGGCGCGAATAATATTGGCTGCCACATTAAATTCAGTCGCTAGCCGATAGGTAATCGGCATTTGGACAATCCGTCGTGGAAACGTGAGGGTCACGCGCTTCTTCATGGCTGCGGTCCCACTGCCTCAGACTCCTCGGCTTCGATAAACTGGGACTGTTCCGGCCACCCTTGAGGCAGCATGACTGCGGATAATTCTGTACCCAGCCGTCTTCGCAACATCTTGGTGATTGCCGCAGCACTCGTACTCACCATCCTAGTGGTGCTGGGGTCTCGTCAGCCATCAGCCGCTGCATCGCTAGCAAGTTTGGCCGAGCAAGCTACGCCCTACGAAGTTGCGATCGCTAACGATCGCCCCATGCTGCTGGAGTTCTACGCCGACTGGTGTACCAGTTGCCAAGCCATGGCTGGCCGCATTGCGGCTCTCAAACAGGACTACAGCGATCGCCTCGACTTTGTCATGCTCAACATCGACAACGACAAATGGCTGCCTGAGGTTTTGGACTACAACGTCGATGGCATTCCGCAGTTTGTCTATCTCAACGGTCAAGGCCAGCCCCAAGGCATCAGTATTGGTGAGCTACCGCGTTCAGTCCTAGCAGCAAACCTCGACGCGCTGGTCGAAGCCCAGCCTCTGCCCTACACCAACGCTCGAGGCAACCTTTCAGAATTCTCAGCGGATCTGCAACCTAGCCGTTCCAGCCAAACTGACCCGCGTAGCCACAGCGGTCAAGTCCAAGACGGTGTTCTAGATTAGAGCCTTGCTCACAATTGATCAATGGCGAGCGATCGCAGTCGTGGAACTTGAGGTATCTAGACTCGATTCGTGCCCTCGTTGGCAAAACTGGGGCTGCCCGGAAGTTCAACAGCTCATCGCTGAGTCAACAACGCTTCGCGGGCAAGTCTTGCACACGGTCTAACTTCCTTGGCGAATCATGCCTTTGAAGATGTTCTCGTGTGCCATCTTCTGGCGAACCACTTCGATGAACAGATCTTCGAGGTCTTCCCGTGAGATGTCACGCACCTGCTGACGGTACTTCTGCAGATCAAACTGCTGTTCAACACTGAGGGAAAAGTCGGGGAGAGGGGGGAGCATGGGAGCCTCCGGCACTGCAGATGAACAAGCTGTCTCAGACAGCAACTGTTTCAGAGTCTTTCTGAATTGTTACACAAGGTAACTATGGCTTGACGAGCCGTCAATACTGCTATCTCGAATCTTATCTGTGTAGTGATTGTTTACAATCTACGCGCTGCTCCTGCTACGGGTGCTACAGAATTGGCGTGACTTTCCCAGGCAGCGCCTTGATCCTGAGAAAGGATTTGCCCTTTCTGAGACAGCGAACTGCCGGTAGGGCGATCTGCAGGACGCTTAAGGAACAGCCACAGATCCCCCTCGGGTGAAGCTCGGCGGCCACTCAGAATGAAGTAGAGGCAGCAGCATTGGAGGGTTGGCCTAATATGCGTTACTTCTTCTGGTCTTTACTTGCGATCGCTGCCGTCTTACCGATTTCGATCGCTCAGGCTGGGTCAGTGCGTATTGAGCAAGCCCCAAACTTGCAAATGTCTGGCATGTCTGGAGGGGGTCGTGCTAGCGACTGTGGCTACATTGGCAACCGCCCAAGCGAGCAAGTGACTATCAGCCCGCAGTATGTGGAACAGTCAGGCTATCTGCGCATCAGTGTGACGGCTGCAGGCAATCCCACACTTCTGATCGAAGGCCCTTCAGGGCGCTTCTGCTCCGTGGGCCAAGGCGGACGCAATCCCCAGCACGTGGGCGTTTGGCCGGCTGGAGTCTACAACATCTACGTCGGCGATCGCCAGGGCCAGAGCCATCCCTACCAGCTCAATCTGTCGGGGCGCTAATCCTCGTCGAGATCCTGCACTTCGACCGCCTGCACATCGAGGGTTCCTGGCGGTGTGACGCGGACAAGCTGCCGATTTTTGACCTGCAAAACTTCGCCACAGCCTGGGCATTGCAGTGTCGACTGCCCTATCCCACTAACCGGGGTGCCACAGACTGGGCAAGGAGCGTTGATTAAGTTGCGGTTGATCCACCAGCGCAGGCCGAGAATGCCCAGAATGGGCAGCAGGATCAGCAGCCCAACCAGCCCAAACAAGGCATCGCGCAGCCAATTGGGCAGAACTGAGAGCACCAACACGATCACCGCGATTGTGGCGAGACTGCGCCAAGGCGATGGACTGGGGCCAGCACCAAAGTTCACAGGAACCTCCTCAAGTGGCTGTTGTTTCCAGCTTGCCACTTGCCTGTCCTCCAGCGCGTCGCAATGACCGCCCTAAAACCTTGGCAATAGCCGCTGTGCAGAGAGCTGAGTGAGACTGATCAACTCGCTATAGACTCGCGGAAGACGAACAGTAGCTGGCCATGAACCTTGAGCAGGCCCTATCAGGGCGATTGCCGATTGTCTACAGCGATCGCTTTTTGGACCATGACACGGGCTTAGGTCATCCGGAGCGGCCAGAGCGGTTATCGGCGACGGTGACCCATCTGCGATCGCAACCTTGGAGTACGGCTCTCGACTGGTATTTGCCCACCGATCTGGCGACGCGATCGCCCCTGCCTTGGATCGAGACTTGCCACTCGCTGCACTACATCGACAGCGTTCAGCACTTGGCTGAGCGGGGCGGCGGCTCCTTGGATCCGGATACGCCTTGCTCCGCCGCGAGCTACGAGGTAGCGCTGCTGGCCGTTAACGTCTGGCTGGATGGCATCGATCGCTTGCTGACCAGGCAATCTCAGGCGGCCTTTGCCCTGACTCGCCCCCCCGGACATCACGCGCTGGCCACCCATGGCATGGGTTTTTGTCTGTTTGGCAATGCCGCGATCGCAGCCCGCTATGCTCTCGCTCAAGGACTGACGAAAGTTGCGATCGTCGATTGGGATGTCCATCACGGCAACGGGACGCAAGCCTTAGTCGAACAGCAGCCGGCGATCGCCTACGTCTCCCTCCACCAAAGTCCGGCTTACCCTGGCACGGGCTCCGCCTCGGAGACTGGCTTTTATGAAAATGTTCGCAACCTCCCCCTCCCCCCTGGCAGCGATGGGCAGGACTATCGCCAGTGTTTTGAGACGATCGTGCTGCCGTTTTTGCGCGCTTGGCAGCCGCAGTTGCTCATTGTCAGTGCCGGCTACGATGCGGCAGCAGCCGATCCACTCGCCAACATGCGGTTACAGCCAGCGGATTACGGGGCCCTGACCCAGCAGCTGCGATCGCTGCAGATTCCTATTCTGTTTGGCCTCGAAGGGGGTTACGACCTCCCGGCTTTGTCGGCGTCGGTGGCGGCAACGCTGGCTGCTTGTCTGGAACCCCCGTCGGCTCCTAAGCAGTCAGGGTGAATCCTGCGAGTACCTGGCGCGATCGGTTCTAAAATCGAGCCAATTGTCCGAACTGCCGCCATGCTCGTTGCCCCGCCTGCCTTCGCCGAAGCTCAAGTCCTGCTGCAGCGTCTGTTAAATCACGAGTCGCTAGGGGCAGTGCAGGCCCGAGCCTTGATGGAGCAGTGGTCGTCGGGCACCCTGCCCGAGGCTCTGTCTGGGGCACTTTTGGCTGCTTTGCAGAGTAAGGGCGTGTCTGCTCAAGAACTGGCGGCCATGGCGCAGGTGCTCCAAGAACAGGCCGTTGCAGTTGAAGCGAGCGATCGCCGGGAGCCCCTTGTCGATACCTGTGGGACCGGTGGTGACGGTGCCGAAACTTTCAACATCTCAACGGCCGTGGCTTTTGTGACGGCAGCGGCTGGCGTCAAAGTTGCCAAGCATGGCAATCGTTCTGCCTCTGGTCGGGTGGGGTCAGCGGATGTCCTCGAAGCTCTGGGGCTTAACCTGACAGCACCGAGCGATCGCATCCATGCGGCAGTGGATGAGGTCGGCATTACCTTCCTGTTTGCCCCAGGCTGGCATCCCGCCATGAAAGCCGTCGCTCCGCTCCGCAAAATCCTCGGAGTACGCACCGTCTTTAATCTGCTGGGCCCCTTGGTCAACCCGCTCCGCCCGACGGGGCAAGTCATTGGGGTCTACAATCCCGGGCTGCTGCCCACGATCTCAGGAGCCTTGGCGGAACTCGGAGTTCGTCGGGCGATCGTGTTGCATGGTCGCGAAGGTCTGGACGAAGGGGGGCTAGCCGACTGCATGGATCTGGCGATCGTGCGCGAAGGGCAGCTCAGCCAGCAGGTTGTCGATCCCCGCGATCTGGGTTTGACCCAGGCCCCGACGGTCGCACTCAAGGGCGGCAGTGTTGAAGAGAATGCCGATATTCTCAAAGCGGTTTTGCAAGGGAAGGGGACGCGGGCTCAGCAGGATGCGGTCCTGCTTAATGCCGCCTTAGCCTTGGAAGTTGGGGAGCAGGTCGATCGCCTTGACCAAGGCATCGGTTTGGCGCGATCGGTCTTGGCCAGTGGCGCGGCGTGGCAAAAGCTCACCCAGTTAGCGGCCTTCCTTCAGAGCTAAACTCCTCAGGACTCTCGCTGGCCCTAAAACTCGAAATCGACCCGCGGTCGCGAGCCAGTGCGATAATGGTTCGGATCTCGGGCTTTTGCTGCGCTATGTCCCTTGCTGAACGCCAAGCTGCTCTGCTCGTCTTGGCTGACGGATCCGTATTCCATGGTTACGCCTGCGGGGCGGCGGGAACGGTCATCGGTGAAGTTGTCTTCAACACCGGCATGACCGGCTATCAAGAAGTGCTGACAGACCCGAGCTACTGTGGGCAGATTGTCAGCTTTACCTATCCCGAGCTGGGCAACACCGGGGTCAACCCCGAAGACGAAGAGTCTGCCCGGCCTCAAGTCAGCGGCTTGATTGCTCGTAATGTTGCTCGCCGCCACAGCAACTGGCGGGCCGATCGCTCCCTGCCTGACTATTTGCAACAGCACAACATTGTTGGCATCTACGGCATCGACACCCGCGCCCTCACGCAACATTTGCGATCGACGGGGGCGATGAATGGCGGCATCTCCACAACTATTTTGGATCCTGAAGAACTCTGGGCAGAAGTCAAAGCCGCCCCATCCATGGAAGGGTTGAATTTGGTCGATCAAGTCACGACCGATCGCCCCTACGAGTGGCAAACTCCCACCAGTCAAACCTGGGAATTTATTGAAGGGCCAACCACAGAGTCCCTGACAGTTGTCGCCATCGACTTCGGCGTGAAGCGCAATATCCTGCGCCGCTTGGCCAGCTATGGTTGCCGTGTGATCGTGGTTCCGGCCGATACGCCGATCGAAGAAATCCTGCGGCACGAGCCAGATGGTGTCTTTCTCTCCAATGGCCCTGGCGATCCAGCCACGGTCAAAAATGGGATCAGCACCGCCCAAGCACTCCTGCAAACTGGACTGCCGTTGTTTGGGATTTGCCTCGGGCACCAGATTCTGGGGTCAGCCTTGGGGGCTCAAACCTTCAAGCTCAAGTTTGGCCACCGGGGGCTCAACCACCCCTGTGGCTTGTCCCAGCAGGTCGAGATCACCGGCCAAAACCACGGCTTTGCGATCGCGGCGGACTCCTTAGGGCCGGATGTGGAAGTCACCCACCTCAACCTCAACGATCGCACGGTAGCGGGGTTACGACACCGCCATCTGCCCGTCTTCTCGGTCCAGTATCACCCCGAAGCCAGCCCAGGGCCCCATGATTCTGACTATCTGTTTGAGCAGTTTGTGGCTTTAATGCGCGATCGCCAACCCACTCCAGTGGCTTAGACCAGTTGCGACTCTGGCTGCCCTGCCCCTATACTTGAGCGTCTGCTGAGATGACAACGCTGGAGGATACGGCCATTCGCGAAACGCTCGCCCTGACGGTTAGTTTGCGAGGAACCGTAGAAGTCAGGGACGATTACCAATTGTTCCGGCTTACGGGTCAGCTCGATGCCTTCTCGGAGCCGACCTTCCGCAAGGTTCTTGGCAAGAGCCTAGAAGATGGGCCAAAACATGCTATTCTAGATCTCTCGAAGATCGATTTTATCGATAGTTCTGGCTTAGGCGCTTTGGTTCAACTTGCGAAGCAAGCTCAAACCAGCAAAGGAAGTTTGCAAATTGTCACGAATCCCCGTGTCACACAGACTGTGAAACTCGTGCGATTAGAAAACTTCTTGGCCCTTCAGCCTTCGGTGGACGTAGCGCTGTCCAATATCAGCGTGTCATAAGCTTGTTCGTTCCCGAGTCAGACCCCCTCCGCGGCGATCGCCGCCTCAGTCCTGCGGCAGCAAAGCAACTGGCGCCCCAGGCACTAGCCTACCTAGGAGATGCCCTCTACGAATTCCATGTGCGCCTGCGTTTGTTACTGCCGGCGCAGCGTTCCCATCAAGTTCACCAGTCTGTGGTTGGTGCAGTGCGAGCCGAGCGCCAAGCGGAATTGTTGGTGAGTCTACTACCGCTGCTGACAGCGGAAGAACTTGAGATTGTCCGTCGCGGTCGTAATGCGGCCGGACGTGTGCCACGCCGCCTGACTGGAGAATACTATCAGCAGGCAACAGGGTTAGAGACCCTGCTGGGCTATCTCTATCTGTGTGATCCCCAGCGCTTGCAAGCGCTACTCCAGCAGCTGCCCGTCACCGAGTACTGACGCCAGCTCTTCTGAATTTTTCTCCACGCGCGAGCTTTTTCATGTCTGACTATTCGGATCGTTCTGACTTTTCTGAACGCCAAGATCGTTCGAGTGACGATCGCCCGAACTTCCGCCGTTTTGATCGCGATCGTCCCAGTGAAGGTCGCCGTCTTGAAGGCCGCTCAGAGGGCGGATACCGAGGCCGCGATGATCGCGGCGGCAGTGGCGGCTATCGCCAGAATCGCGACGACCGCGGTGGCTTCCGGGGTCGTGATGATCGGGGCGGCTATCGGGGAGGCGACCGCGATCGTCCCAGTGAAGGTCGTCGTTTTGAAGGCCGCTCAGAGGGCGGATACCGAGGCCGCGATGATCGCGGCGGCAGTGGCGGCTATCGCCAGAATCGCGACGACCGTGGTGGCTTCCGGGGTCGTGATGATCGGGGCGGCTATCGGGGAGGCGATCGCGATCGTCCGAGCGAAGGTCGTCGTTTTGAAGGCCGCTCAGAGGGCGGTTTCCGGGGTCGTGATGACCGTGGCGGCAGTGGTGGTTACCGGGGTCGCGATGATCGCGGTGGCTTCCGAGGTCGTGACGATCGGGGCGGTTTCCGGGGCCGTGATGACCGTGGCAGTAGTGGTAGTTACCGGGGTCGTGATGATCGTGGTGGCTTCCGAGGTCGTGATGACCGACGCGACGATCGTGATAACTTCCGGCCCAGCCGCGATCGCGAATTGAATCGGGAAGTCAACACCAGTCCCGCCGGCGATCAGGAAGCGACCGATCACGAATTGATCTACGGTCGTCATGCTGTCTTGGCTGCCCTCCAAGGCAACCGGACCCTCAACCGTATCTGGGTGACGCCGCGTCTGCGCTATGAATCAACTTTCCTGGAGTTGATTGACGCTGCTAAAGCCGGTGGTGCCGTGGTTGACGAAGTTCCCGTTGAGCGGATTCGTCAGCTGACCGATGGTGCTGTTCACCAAGGAATTGCCGCTCAAGTTGCTCCCTACCCCTACCAAGAACTCAGCGATCTCATTGCCCAAGCTAAGGCTGCAACCACAGATCCCGTGATTGTGGTTGCCGATGGGATCACTGATCCCCACAACTTGGGTGCCATCATTCGGACCGCAGGAGCCTTGGGCGCTCACGGTTTGGTGATCCCGCAGCGGCGTGCGGTCGGTGTGACTGCGGCTGTCGCGAAAGTAGCTGCTGGTGCACTGGAAAGCTTCCCTGTCGCGCGAGTCGTCAACCTCAATCCCGCCCTCGAAGAGTTGAAGGATGCCGGTTTCTGGATCTATGGTGCGGCTGGCGAAGCCAAGCAATCGATTCATGAGACCAGCTTCAGCGGGCCAGTCGTGCTGGTTGTGGGATCCGAAGATGAAGGCCTCAGCCTTCTGACTCGAGAGCGCTGCGACCACCTCATTTCGATTCCGCTCCGTGGCAAGACGAACAGCCTCAATGCTTCGGTGGCAGCCGGCATGGTGCTGTACGAAGTGAGCCGTCAACGCCAACAGCTGACCCATCATCTTGAGGGGATCGCTGACAACGGCGCAACAGCGTTGACGACGGCAGCAGTTGAGTTTGCTGGAGCTGCGGCTGGCCTTGGGGAACTAGGTCTCTAAGCACTGGCCAGTGAATTGAAAAATCGAGAGGCTCGGAGTATAACCATGCCTAAGTGCAACTAGCCTCTCGGTTGCCCTCCATTTTCTCCTGCTCTTACGCGAGGTCTCGGCATCGATGATTAATCTCGCCCATGCGATCGCAGCAAACCTAGGTCTGGCTATCTGGGTTGAGATTCAGACAGATAGCCCTGTCTGCACCTATTACTTTGGGCCATTCCTGTCTCGATCATCGGCAGAAGCTGCAGTGGAAGGCTACAAGGAAGATCTGCTGCAAGAAGGGGCTCAAAATCTTCGCGTCAAAATTCAGCGTTCTAAGGAACCGGAAGTCTTGACGGTGACAGAGGATTGGGGGGCTTACTCCCGCACTGCTTCGCCCAGCCCGATGTTCAGTGGCCAGCTTTAAATCAGGCTTGCGATCGCAGATCTAATTCTTTAGATATCGAGAGCCGCCGCCCCGGCTTTTATACTGAAGAGTGACTTTTCAGGAGTGCTGGGGCGCTACATGGCTTCAATTCGAGAACTGCACAGCCAGCTAGTTCGTAAGGAGCGCAGTGCAGTCGAAATTGCTGAAGCGGCGCTACAGCGTATCGAAACCCTCGAGCCACAGCTCAAAAGTTTTTTGCACGTCACAGCTGATCAGGCAATCGCTCAAGCCAAGGCAGTAGATCAGCGAATCGCTGCCGGTGAAGAGATTAGCCTTCTAGCGGGCATTCCGATCGGCATTAAGGACAACCTTTGCACGCGGGGTATTCCCACTACCTGCGCCTCCAAGATTTTGCAGGGGTTTGTCCCTCCCTACGAGTCCACCGTCACCCAACGGCTTGCAGAAGCAGGAGCCGTAGCGGTTGGCAAGACAAACTTGGATGAGTTTGCCGTGGGCAGCTCGACCGAGAACTCTGCTTACCAAACCACTGCCAATCCCTGGGACTTAACCCGTGTTCCTGGCGGATCGTCCGGGGGGTCGGCGGCAGCGGTTGCAGCGGATGAATGCGTGGTTGCCCTCGGTTCAGATACGGGTGGTTCCATTCGCCAACCTGCTGCCTTTTGCGGCGTTGTTGGGCTGAAGCCAACCTATGGTCTGGTCTCTCGCTATGGCTTAGTCGCCTATGCGTCTTCGCTCGATCAGATTGGCCCCTTCTCTCGGAGCGTCGAAGATACGGCGATTTTGTTGGGGGCGATCGCCGGACATGATCCCAAAGATGCCACCAGCCTCAAAGTCGAGGTACCGGACTACACCCAGTTTCTCAAGCCCAGTTTGGCTGGCATCAAGGTCGGCGTGATTACTGAAACGGTGACAGATTCACCGGCAGGACAAGCGATGCAGGCTGCCCTAGAAGTCCTGCAGGGGCTGGGGGCAGAAATTCGCGAGATTTCCTGTCCGCGCTTCGCCTATGGTCTGCCGGCTTATTACATCATTGCGCCGTCGGAAGCATCAGCGAACTTGGCTCGCTATGACGGTGTTAAGTACGGCTACCGCGTCGAAGAAGCAGAGACCCTGATCGACATGTATTGTCGGACGCGGGCAGAGGGTTTTGGCAGCGAGGTCAAGCGCCGGATCATGATCGGCACCTATGCGTTGTCGGCTGGCTACTACGATGCCTATTACCTCAAGGCTCAGAAAGTTCGCACGCTGATTAAGCAAGACTTTGAAGCAGCTTTCGCAGAAGTCGATGTTTTGGTTTCACCCACAACCCCGACCACGGCTTTCAAAGCAGGCGAAAAAACTGCCGACCCGCTGAGCATGTACCTGTCAGACTTAATGACCATTCCGGTGAATTCGGCCGGTTTGCCAGGCTTGAGCTTGCCCTGTGGCTTTGATGAGGCTGGTTTGCCCTACGGTTTGCAGATCATCGGTAATGTCCTGCGCGAAGACCAGGTGCTCCATACTGCCTACGCTTACGAGCAGGCAACGGAGTGGCATCTGCGGCAGCCGGCGCTCTAGGGCAATGCTGCTGCGATCGCTCCTCCTGATCCTCCTTGGCTGTGGGAGTGTCGTTCTGCTGTTTCTGGCGGCAATCTGGCTGGGACAGTCGCGGCTGATTTTCCGTCCTGCTAAGGATGAGCCTATCCCGGAATCGCTGCTGGCCTATCAGCCCGCAGAGGTCTGGATTGCCCTGCAGCCCCAAGCAGTGCGATCGCCTCGGCTCCAAGCCTGGTGGTTTCCCAATCAGGGGGTTACTCCTTGGACCGTTCTCTACCTGCACGGCATTCAAGGGCGCTGGGTCGACACGGAAGATCGACTCTTGCAGTTGCTCTCCTTGGGGCTATCAGTGCTAGTTCTGCAATATCGCGGTTACGGACGCAGCTCTGGCCCTTTCCCCAACGAGCAACGGGTCTGCGCGGATGCTGAAGCGGCAGTTGCCTATCTGGCCAAGGAACACGCCATTCCCAGTGATCGCTTGTTAGTTTATGGCCACTCTTTGGGTGGTGCGATCGCGGCTGAGCTAGCTAACCGTCAGCCCAAACTAGCAGGCTTAATTCTGGAGGGATCCTTCAGCTCGATGCGGGCGATGACTCAATATCGGCAGCGGTTTGCTTGGTTCCCCAACTGGCTCTTGCACCAACGCTTTGATACCCTCGCTAAAGTGCGGCAGTCGTCGGTACCGGTGTTAATTCTGCACGGTGAAGCAGATACCGAGGTGCCAGCCCTAATGAGTGAAGCCCTGTTCTTGGCCGCTGCAGGGCCAAAGCAACTCTGTCGGATTCCCGATGGGGGGCATAACGACTTGCCGAAGCTGGCAGGCGATCGCTATCGACAGGCTTTTCAGCGTTTTCTCGATTTAGTGGCTGCGCGATCGCGAGCCTAGGTAGGCATCCCAGCAACGTTCCAGTGAATCGGGTGAGGCGTTTCCAGGCATGACTTGCACTGCTTCCTGCTGTTCTCGTCGCTAAACCTGTGCAGGGGGGCATCCTAGGACGGGTCGTTTCAGGCTGTCTGAACGAGCCATCGCCCCTTGGGAGATTGAAGATGACCCTGGCTGGCTACACCATTCGTCCCATGACGCGATCGGATTTGGATCTAGCGATCGCTTGGGCTGCTGCTGAAGGCTGGAATCCGGGCTTGGATGATGCCGACAGCTTCTATAGCGCTGATCCCACAGGGTTCTGGATGGGCTGGCTAGATGATCAACCGATCGCTTGTCTGTCGACGGTCAAATATGGCGATCGCTTTGGCTTTGTCGGCTTTTACATCGTCGTACCCCAATACCGAGGTCAAGGCTACGGCTGGGCGATTTGGCAGGCTGGGCTGGCGAGTTTGGGGGATCGCCTGATCGGTTTGGACGGTGTGGTGGCACAACAGGAGAACTACCGGCGATCGCGCTTTGAATTGGCTTACTGTAACCAGCGCTATAGCGGCCTGAGTCGTAGGCTACAGTCCGAGCTCCCTGCGGCCATTCGTCGCTTAGAACCGGCGGATTTTCCCTCGCTCTTGGCCTACGATCGCCAGCTCTTTCCTGAAGATCGCCACTCGTTTCTGGAAAAATGGCTGACTCAACCTCGAGCAATCGCCCTTGGCTATTTCGCATCCCAAGGACTCCAGGGCTATGGACAGATTCGTCCAAGTCAGGCGGGCTATCGGATCGGTCCCCTATTTGCCGATCAGCCTGAGATTGCTCAACAACTCTTTCTGGCTCTGCAGAGTCAAATTCCCGAGAGTCAGCCCATCTTTTGGGATATTCCCACGGTCAATACGGCCGCGATCGCGTTCGCCACAGAGCAGGGGTTCACCTCGATGTTCGACACCGCTCGGATGTATCGCGGAGCAGCCCCCGATATTTCCCTCAATCGCCTCTATGGAGTGACGAGTTTAGAGCTGGGCTAATTCATCACGCAGTGCGATCGTTGACTTTTGCGTTAAAGCAAAAATCCTGCTCACACTTGAACAGGATTTTTGAGAAGATTAGAAGACTTGAAGTGATTCACTTAAGTCTCTGTTTTAATACCCCCAAGGGGATTCGAACCCCTGTCGCCTCCGTGAAAGGGAGGTGTCCTAGGCCTCTAGACGATGGGGGCAAATCGCATCGCCAATTAAGAAATTATCGAACTTCTAGAGTGGTGTCAACCCCTTCTCCAAAAGAAACTGCAGAGACCGCGATCGCGGTGCGTTAGCAGGGCATGGTGTAGCGATAAACCGGCATCGTGAAGTGGAAGGTGCTGCCTTGGCCCAGTTCCGAAGCAACCCAGATGCGGCCAAAGTGGGCCTGAACAATTCGCTGGCAAACCGATAGTCCAATGCCGTAGCCCTCTTGGCTGCTATCGCGGGAAAGCCGCACCAAGTTCTTGAAAATGACGCTGAGCTGGTCGCGAGGGATGCCAGAGCCCGTGTCGCTGATGCTGATCTGCACTTTCTGGCTCGTGCGATGGAGCGCTGCGATCGTGATTGTGCCCCCGGGCGGAGTGTATTTGATGGCGTTGTCTACCAGATTGACCAGAACCTGCCGCAGACGGTCAGGGTCGGCGTAGAGCGTGGGCAGGTCGCCTGGAACATCCGTGATCAACTGCTGCTGCTTACTCCGCCAGCGTTCATGCAACTGTTCCAGAACCTGCTGCAGGAGCGGCTCAAAGACGACTTCGCGGGGATTGATCCGCAAGCTTTCGCCAGAGTGGCGAGTTGCCTCCAAAATCTCGGCAATCATGCGCTCGATTTCACGCAATTGCGATCGTGCCTGATCGAACAGACTGCACAGTCCCTGCATTTCCTTGGCTGTCGCCACAGAAAAGGATTGACTGCGGATTTGAATGGTGTCGACCGCCAAAAGAGCAGCGGTTAGCGGATTGCGGAGGTCGTGGGCGACGAGAGCAATGACCTGCTCAAGGAATTTTGTCCGCTCCGAGAGATCAGCGTATTGTTGCTGAAGCTGAAAAAAGGCATCAGCCTGCTGCAACGCGGGGGTCTCGGGTTGGCCTAGCTCCGTGAACGGAATGTTGACTTCAGGTGGCTCTCGATCGGCAAAAAAGGCCTCTTGCTGAACCAGCCACTGGGGCAACTGGTTGGCTAATTGATCGGTGAGGTCGATGCCACTCAGAACTTGGCGAGAGCCTGGACCAATTTTAACCAGGGCAGGCGTGACGACTAGGCGGTAGTACTCCACCAGTTGTGGCTGGTCCGCCACATTGATCACCTGCAAGCTGATGGGGACGGTTGCCTCTACTGCTGCCAAAATATTTTTAACCCGCTGCACAATGTGCTGTGACAGGGGCCGGGTATCGACGAACAGTTGCAGTAGCAACGGTTGAGCCAGTGCTTGTGGTGACAGAGACTCTCCCATTAACTCGCGATCGCTGGCTGGGGGGCAAACACCCACGGGGTCGTGCGTGTTCCCAACAGTCTACCGAAGCGATCGCGAATTCGTTGGTAAGTAGGATGGCTCTAGCGGAACGTACTGCTCACTGAGCTTTCTTCGTGAATCCGCCAAATTGTTTCACCCAACAGGTTAGCCACCGACAGGATCGTCAACTGAGGGAAGCGGTTTTCCTCGGGGATCGGAATCGTGTTAGTGACAATTACTTCCTCGAAGAGGCCGCTGGCCGAGAGACGCTCGATTGCCGGTGGCGAGAAGACTGCGTGCGTCGCACAGGCGTAGACCTGGCTCGCGCCTTGCTTGCGCAGGAGACGGGCACCCTCGCAGATGGTGCCAGCTGTGTCGATCATGTCGTCCACGAGCACCGCTGTTTTACCCTGAACGTCACCAATGACGTTGAGGACTTCCGCAACGTTGTGAGCTTGTCGACGCTTATCAATGATCGCTAAAGGCGCATCATCTAATTTCTTGGCGAAGGCACGAGCCCGAGCGACACCACCGACGTCAGGAGAAACCACTACTAGATCAGCGAGATTTTTGCTGCGCAGATAGTCGATCAGGACAGGCGACCCATAGACGTGATCGAAGGGAATGTCGAAATAGCCTTGAATCTGGGCTGAGTGCAAGTCCATCGCCAGCACCCGATTCGCTCCAGCCTGAGTGATTAGGTTAGCAACCAACTTGGCTGTAATCGACTCACGACCTGCCGTTTTGCGATCGGCGCGGGCGTAACCGTAGTAGGGCAAGACTGCCGTGATTTGGCGGGCTGACGCACGTCGACAGGCGTCGATCATGATCAGCAATTCCATCAAGTGGTCGTTGACCGGCCAGCAGGTCGGCTGCATCAAGTAGACATCACAGCCGCGGATCGATTCTTGGATTTGAACGTACAATTCACCATCCGCAAACCGCTTGCGGATCATGGGCCCTAAATCAATCCCGAGATAGCGAGAAACTTCTTGGGAGAGGGCGGAATTGGACGAACCAGAAAATAGCCGTAGGCGATGATTGTCCGGGAGTGAGGGCAGTGCAGACGCGAAGGGCAGGGTGGCAGAACGGATCACAGCAGACCCCGGAGCATAACCAACGAAATCTTATCATCCCTGCCTAGGCGTCGACCGTGGCAACAGGACGCTAAAAGGCATGCCTACTGGGCCGTTCGCCTGTTTTTGATCGCGAGCGATCGCCTTCAACAAGTTTTCGTTTCCGATTGGCTGGAGCGATCGCCCGGTGCATCGTCTTGGTAACAGTTCCCGTTAGGCTGAAGACGCTCCTTTGCTGCTTCTTTCGTTATGCGTCTGCTGATCAGCAGTACTTCTTCCGGCGCTGGTAAATCCGCGATCGCCCAAGCACTACAGGCCTATCAAGCTTGGCGACGGCAACCGGTTTGGTCGCTTCAAGACTGGCTGGCGTCAGATCAGTCCTTGGCGGAACGCTGGCAGACTTTGCAGCAGAGCGAAGCCTGTTTTCTGGAAGCGCCCGGTTGTTTGGGAACACTGGTTGCACCGGAATTGACCGTGGCAGATCTAGCACAGGCTTGGCGATTACCGGTGCTGTTGGTGGCTTCAGCCCAAATGGACTGGCCCGGACAGGCGATCGCGATGGTGGCCTTGGCTCAACAACGGCAGCTACCGATTTTGGGCGTGATTCTCAATCAAGTTACGACTGCAGCTCCCGTTGCACAGGAATCTTTCCAGTTACTGACTGGCATTCCTGTGCTGGGAACTTTTCTAGCGGGAGCAGCCCAAGCGGCGATCGCAGATCAGGCGGCGATCGTCCGTAATTGGGATCTCGAACGCCTACCCGGATTCCTGCCAGCGATCGCGAGAGTCTAGTAGCTGAAGTCGTTTTTCAGTTGGACTCAGACCTTGCCCAGTGCTTGTAGCTTGTCCCAAGCCAACTTGGCAGCCCCAACTCGACCGGCTTCGTTGCCGAGTGCCGCGATCGCAATCTGCAGATCTTCACGAGAGGTCGGGAGGACGCGACGATGCAGCTCCTCCGTCAGTGCCGGTAAGAAGAAAGCTGCACTGCCGCTGATGCCGCCGCCCAGAATAATCACTTCGGGCGTCAGGACATAGACCAGACTGGCAAGACCGGCAGCGAGCGTTCGGCCATAGTCCTGCCAAGCCGCGATCGCTTCAGGACCCCCTTGGGAAGCGCGATCGCCGAGGTCTTTGGGATCGCAACCAAAGCGCCGCTGAACGGCTCCGATCGAGGCATATTGCTCTAACGATCCTTGGTTGCCACTATTGCAATGCGGCCCAGCCGGGTCCAGTGTGATCAGCCCGAGTTCTGCTGCTGTTCCCGTGCGACCCACAAACAGCTCGCCATTGAGTACGATCGCCCCGCCCACGCCGGTCCCGAGAGTCAGCAAAATGGCATCGCGATAGCCCCGACCGCCACCCAGCCAGACTTCACCCAAGCCAGCGCAGTTGGCATCATTGGCCAAAATGACCGGCCGTTGCAGATCGGCTTCCAGCCAGTCAGCCAGGGGGACCTCAGTCCAGCCGTCTAGATTGATGGCAACCCGCGCTACCCGACCGGCTGCATCCGCAGGCCCCGGTGTACCAATGCCGATCGCCAGTGCTTCAGCTTGGGGATCGAGCTGACGGATCGCCTCTACGAGCGCAGCCCGAACATTGCTTGGCGTGCTGGGGGTTGGAGTTGGGACGGTCAATTCCTGCTGACACTGTCCCTCAATCGGGTAACGCCCCAATTTCATGGCAGTTCCGCCCAAATCGACGCCGATCACGGTCGCGGGGTATGCCATAACGATTGCCCTAGCCCAAGTTGCAAAAGAGTTTCGCAATCCTAGCAAGCAGCGATCGCCTCAGTGAAACAGACATGCCACGATCGCCAATAGTCCCCCTGTTTTGAAGCGAGGAGCGAACACCGTGCGCGTCGTCTTTTTTGGAACCCCCCAATTCGCGGTTCCAACTTTGCAGCAGTTGCTTGATGCGCCGGATGTTGAGGTGATGGCGGTGGTCAGCCAACCCGATCGCCGCCGAGGGCGGGGTAATCAGGTCAGTGCTTCGCCGGTCAAAGCCCTCGCGATCGCCTATGATTTGCCAGTCTGGCAACCGGAACGCCTGCGCCGCGATCCAGAAGTCTTGAGTCAGTTACAGCAAACCCAAGCTGATGCGTTTGTCGTTGTCGCTTACGGCCAGTTACTGCCAGCGGAGGTGCTGGCGATGCCACGACTGGGCTGCATCAACGTCCATGGTTCGCTGCTGCCGGCCTATCGTGGTGCCGCCCCGATCCAGTGGAGTTTGATCAACGGCGATCGCGAAACGGGGATCGTGACGATGCAGATGGATGTAGGCATGGATACGGGGCCGATGCTGTTGCGCTGGACGACCCCGATCGCCTTGGACGATAACAGTCAGACCTTGGGCGATCGCTTGGCGACAGCGGGCGCTGAACTGCTCTTACAAACGCTGCGGCAACTGGATCAGGGGCACCTAACTGCGATTTCTCAAAACGAGGCTGAAGCGACCTATGCTCGGCTCCTGCAAAAGGAAGACTTTCAGCTGAGCTGGGATCAGTCCGCCTTGGAGCTGCATAACCGGATTCGTGGGCTGTATCCCGGAGCGAGTCTACCTGTCCAAGGCGATCGCCTCAAAGTTTTGGCCAGTCTGCCCTTGGGACTAGGTCTGCTCCTGTCGGCGGCCTATGCAGATTGGCAAGATTGGCAGCCTGATCCAGCAGCTCAGCCAGGGACCGTATTGGCGATCGCCAAATCCTTGGGGCCGATCGTGGCGACTCGCGAGGGAGCATTACTACTACTACAAGTTCAACCGGCAGGCCGCAAACCACTGAGTGGCTGGGATTGGGCCAACGGCCTGCGCTTGCAAGAAGGGCTGTCTTTGCTGGAGTAACTAAACGCGATCGCTCAGACGTTCGCCGGTTTGCACTTTCCAGAGGTTGGCATAGAGGCCATCCAAGGCAAGAAGTTCGTCATGGTGTCCGGCTTCGACCAAGCGACCCTGATCCATCACATAGATGCAGTCCGCATGACGAATCGTCGAGAGGCGGTGGGCGATCGCCAAGGTGGTCCGATCGCGGGTGATTTGTTCGAGCGATCGCTGAATGGCGGCTTCGGTCTCGTTATCGACTGCCGAGGTTGCTTCATCGAGGATCAGGATTGGCGGATCCTTGAGAATGGCTCGCGCGATCGCCAAACGCTGCCGCTGTCCACCCGACAGTTTCTGGCCTCGTTCGCCCACAACTGTGTCGTAACCCTGGGGTAAATCCATGATGAATTCGTGGGCTTCAGCGAGCTTGGCAGCTTGCTCAATTTCAGTCTGAGTCGCGTCAAAACTACCGTAGGCAATGTTCTCAGCAACACTGCCATGGAAGAGAAAAACATCCAGGCTAACGAAGCCGATCGCCTGCCGCAAATCCTTCAGTTTTAAGTCACGCAAATCAATCCCATCGAGTAGGATGCGACCGGTTTGAGGTTCATAGAAACGCAGCAGCAGTTTGACTAAGGTACTTTTGCCAGAACCAGTAGCCCCGACGATCGCAATCGTTTGACCAGCGGGGATGTTCAGATTGAGATCGATAACACTGGGTTCGCGATCACGGTAAGCAAAGGTGATGCCTTCAAACTGGACAGCACCTTGCACTTGGCCGATCGGCAAAGATTGGCGACCGCTGGGAATTTGCACCGGGATCGCCAGCAAATCCATCACCCGCTGGGTCGAAGCCATCGCCCGTTGGTAGTCATCCAGTACTCGCCCCAAGCTGGTCAAGGGCCAGAGAAGACGTTGGGTAATGAACACCAAAAAGCTATAGGTGCCGACATCGAGCCGTCCGTTAATGGTTTCCATTCCACCGACATAAAGAATGGCGATGAAAGCAAACAGAATCGCGAAACGAATCAATGGAACAAAAGCGGAACTGAGCGCGATCGCCCGACGATTCGCTTGGCGATAGGCATCACTATCCTCAGCGACCCGCCCTTTTTCAAATGCCTCAGCCGTGAAACTTTTAATCGTGGCAATGCCGCCCAAATTGTTCGCCAGTCGTGCACTAATCAGACCGGCTTGTTCGCGAACGCGGGCATAGCGCGGGGCTAAACGCCGTTGGAAGCGCAGCGATCCCCAGAGAATGACAGGAATCGGCAGAATCGCCAGCCCTGCCACGGTTGGAGAGAGATAAGCCATCGCCCCACCGACTGCCAGAACGGTGGTCGTGACCTGCAAAATCTCGTTTGCGCCGTGGTCGAGGAAGCGTTCGAGCTGGTTGATGTCATCGTTGAGAACACTGAGTAGCTGACCAGTACTCCGCTCCTCAAAAAAGCTCAGCTCCAGTTCTTGCAAATGGCCGTAGGCATCCAAACGCAACTCATGTTGCAGCGTTTGCGCGAGGGTGCGCCATTGCCAAGCGTAGAGATACTCGAACAGTGATTCGAGGCTCCAAATCACAAAGGAGAACAGCACCAACAGCCCTAACTGCTGTTCAACGGGGACGACGCCCCACTTGGCCAGCCAAGAATCCTGCCGCTGGACAACCACATCCACCGCCATGCCAATCAGGACGGGTGGGGCAAGGTCAAAGATTTTGTTGAGGATCGAACAAGCGATCGCACTCAGCACCTGCCGTTGATGGGGGGCACTGTAGCGATACAACCGCACAAGGGGATGGGGCATGGTTCTCGCAATCAGCCAGCTCTTTCCAGCATGGCAGGCGATCGCAGTTCCATATTAGAGAGGGTGGTAGCGAACGGAGTAGCTCGGCCCAAGTTCGAGCCTCAAGGCTTGCAAAGCAGCCTGGGCTGCGACTTCAAACTGAGCTGACTCTTCAGCCGTCCAAGGGCTTGGCCCTGCCGGATCATTCCAGTCCAAAGCAGTGTCATGCCAAAGAGACAGTTGGTCTAATTGCTGTCGCAAGCTCTGGGATAGTGGCAGTTGATCTTCGATCGCGCCAACATCAAAGCGATCGCGACTCGCCGCATCATCCGCCCAAAGAATCCCACCACCCCATTCAAAGCTAAGGCGAAGTGCGAGGGGTTTAGGTGAAGAATTATTGGCTCCAAGCTGAGGTTCAGTGCAGTTAATTGGGTATGGATCCATCAAGGTCAACCTGTTCTAAAGCCAGTGAATGCAATTTTTGGAACGATGATGCCGCTCGCAACAGTGTTCAGCGATTACGTTCCCGAAGAAAGATCTTCTAGGGCGATCAGGCTGGGAGGCCTAGGACAGTCTGCCTTGATTGCTTACTAGTGAACGTGCTAGCACCCGAGTGCTCAAAGCCGTAATGACTTTGAGTTGTAACGACGGCTACATTTTGACCCTGGGGTTACTACTACCATTCGCCCTTAACTGAGGAAAGTTTGATGGTCCCCCCAACACTTCTTGAGGAGCAATCTAAGCTCCTCCATTCTGCTGCGTGTCGCTGTCAGGATTGCTATCGTCTGACGACCGATCACGATCGCTTTTTGGAAGATATGCCGCAAGACCCTGAGATCTTGATGGCAGATTTTCAAAAGATGGGTTTATTCAAACCTGAATCGATTGCGATCGCCGATCGTCTGACGACTTCAGAGTTGCGCCAAGCCTTGTTCTTTAAAAATGCTTCCCAAGGGGATCCTGAACAGGGAAGCAATGCTGAGAGCTTTGGCTGCAGAAGCAGGTGGTTTAGATCAGGCATTTGCTGCTGCTTTTGGACCGCAAGCGGGTCGTTTTTTCAGCAACATTCAAGCTAGTGGCGGGGTCAGTCGTCGGGTTTTCCTGCGCAACTTGGTCGTTGGTGCAGCTCTCGTGACGCTGACCAACTGTGCCCAACAGGCTCAACAACCCGATAGCCCAACCACGACTGGCAGTGGCAATTTAGAAAAAACGGATCTGAAGGTTGGCTTTATCCCGATTACCTGCGCCACTCCGATCATCATGTCAGATCCCTTGGGCTTCTATCAGAAATATGGCTTGAAAGTCCAAGTTGTGAAGATGCCGAGCTGGGGGGCAGTTCGAGATTCTGCGATCGCAGGCGAATTGGATGCCTATCACATGCTGGCACCGATGCCGATCGCGATGACCTTGGGTCTTGGCTCAGCTCCCTTCAGTGTCAAGTTAGCCAGTATTGAAAATATTAACGGTCAGGCGATTACGGTTGCCAAACGTCACCTTGGCAAAGTCAAAGAAGCGAAAGACTTCAAAGGCTTTGTGATTGGGGTCCCCTTCCCCTTCTCAATGCATAACCTGCTGTTGCGCTACTATCTCGCTGCTGGTGGTTTGAATCCCGATACCGATGTCCAAATTCGGCCAGTTCCCCCGCCAGATAGTATTGCTCAGCTCGTCGCAGGTGATATCGATGCGATGCTGATGCCCGATCCCTTTAATCAGCGGGCAGTGTATGAAGATGCTGGCTTTATTCATCTGTTAACTAAAGAAATTTGGAATGGTCATCCTTGCTGTGCATTTGCAGCAGGTGAGCCTTGGATTCAAGAAAATCCCAATACGTTCCGAGCGCTTAACAAAGCAATTATTGAAGCAACTGGTTATGCCAGTAAGGCCGAAAATCGTGCTGAGATTGCCAAGGCTATTTCTAGCCGTCAGTACTTAAATCAACCACCCGAAGTCGTGGAAGCTGTGCTGACCGGTAAGTTCCCCAATGGTCAAGGTCAAGAACTGGATGTTCCCGATCGCATTGACTTCAATCCCTACCCATGGCAGAGCTTTGCCAACTGGATTCAATCGCAGCTAGTGCGTTGGGATCTGGGTAAAGCTGCCGGTGTGATCCAGCCCGATCAGTACGACAAGAACGGTCAGGCAATTTACCTGACGACTGAAGCACAAACCCTCGAGAAGGAAGTGGGCCTGCAGCCGCCGACTGAAATCTATCGGGAAGAAAAGCTCGCTTACGACACCTTTAACCCGCAGGATCCAGTCGCTTACCTCGCATCTCAAAAGCAGAAATACGGGAGATAAACACAACTTATGGTGAGAACTCCTGTACCGCTTTACCTACGTTGGGCGGTCTCCATCCTCAGCGTGCTTGCGTTCCTAGCCATTTGGCAAATTGCGGCAGCTTCAGGATTTTTAGGCAAAACTTTTCCTGGCTCCCTGCGCACTTTGCAGGATTTGTTTGGATGGCTTTCAGATCCCTTCTTTGATAACGGCCCCAATGACTTAGGGATTGGCTGGAACTTACTGATTAGTTTGCGTCGCGTTGCGATCGGCTACCTGCTGGCAACAGTTGTTGCAATTCCTTTGGGGATTGCAATCGGTATGTCGGCGCTAGCTTCCAGTATTTTTTCGCCCTTTGTGCAACTCCTGAAGCCAGTTTCACCTTTGGCCTGGTTGCCGATTGGTCTCTTCTTATTCCGAGATTCGGAATTGACGGGTGTTTTTGTCATCCTGATTTCGAGTCTGTGGCCAACGTTGATCAACACAGCGTTTGGGGTGGCGAATGTCAATCCTGACTTTTTGAAGGTTTCGCAATCTTTGGGAGCTAGTCGTTGGCGCACGATTCTGAAGGTGATTCTGCCCGCAGCATTGCCCAGCATCATCGCGGGAATGCGGATCAGCATGGGCATTGCTTGGCTGGTCATTGTGGCAGCAGAGATGCTGTTGGGAACAGGAATTGGCTATTTCATTTGGAATGAGTGGAATAACCTATCACTTCCTAATATTTTCTCGGCCATCATCATCATTGGGATTGTTGGCATTCTTCTCGACCAAGGCTTCCGTTTTCTTGAGAACCAGTTTTCTTACGCAGGCAACCGATAACCCATGATTTCTGAAGCTGTGCCAGCCAAGGAGGAGACAGGGCAGGCTCAATTGCTGATTGAGCAAGTTGGCAAAGTTTTTACTGTCAATTCACCTTCTCTCCTCGATCGCCTTCGACAGCGATCGCCCAAACGCTACGTTGCATTAGAAGATGTCAACCTCACGATCGCGTCGAACACATTTGTCTCGATTATTGGCCCTTCGGGTTGTGGTAAATCAACCCTTCTCAACTTGATTGCTGGCCTTGATTTACCAACGTCTGGCCAGATTCTGCTGGATGGTCAACGCATTCGATCGCCGGGGCCCGATCGTGGCATCGTCTTCCAGAACTATGCCCTGATGCCCTGGATGACCGCGCTTGAGAATGTCATCTTTGCAGTTGAAACGGCGCGCCCAAACCTGAGCAAATCCCAAGCTCGCGAAGTGGCACGAGAGCATCTAGAGCTGGTGGGTTTAACCAAAGCTGCCGATCGCTATCCGGGCCAAATTTCAGGGGGGATGAAACAGCGCGTAGCGATCGCCCGTGCCCTCTCCATCCGTCCTAAGCTCCTGCTGATGGATGAACCCTTTGGTGCCTTGGATGCCCTCACCCGTGGCTACCTCCAAGAAGAAGTGCTGCGGATTTGGGAAGCCAACAAACTGAGTGTGGTGCTCATCACTCACAGTATTGATGAAGCACTGCTGCTTTCCGATCGCATTGTGGTGATGTCTCGTGGGCCACGAGCCACTATTCGAGAAGTGATTGATTTACCAGCCGTTCGCCCTCGGCAACGGTCTGTGATCGAAGAAGATGAGCGCTTCGTCAAAATCAAATTGCGCCTTGAAGAACATTTGTTCAACGAGACGCGTGCAGTTGAAGAAGCCAGTGTTTAGGAGAATTCCAATGACCTCAGCGATTACTGAACAACTTCTGAAAGCGAAAAAAGCAAAGGGAATTACCTTTACTGAGCTTGAGCAATTACTTGGACGGGATGAAGTCTGGATTGCGAGTGTGTTCTACCGTCAATCTACGGCTTCGCCTGAAGAGGCAGAAAAGCTACTGACTGCTCTGGGCTTAGATCTGGCCTTGGCTGATGAGTTGACGACTCCGCCGGTCAAAGGTTGTTTGGAACCGGTGATTCCAACTGATCCGTTGATCTATCGCTTCTACGAAATCATGCAGGTCTATGGCTTGCCCCTCAAGGATGTTATCCAAGAAAAATTTGGCGATGGCATCATGAGTGCGATTGATTTCACCTTAGATGTCGATAAGGTTGAAGATCCCAAAGGCGATCGCGTTAAGGTCACGATGTGTGGCAAGTTCTTGGCGTACAAGAAGTGGTAAATACTGCTAGCTAATCAAGCTTCAATTCTTGATCACTGGAGGAGAGAGGTTTCCGCTTCTCTCCTTTTTTGATTGGAATTCTCTCATTAACTACGATACCGCTCTGCACTGAATGACCTCGAGCTGAGTGGAAGGTAGCTCGCCGCCGATGATAATGGCGCCTCTGGAAGAGTTTGGCTAAGCTGTGGACGGCGATCGCGGTTGTCTGTCTGTGCTATGCCCTTGATTTCGGTGACCCGACTCAAGCTTAGAAATGTTCTTTATTTGCCCCGCTTGCTTCCCTTCTCGTTGCGATCGACGTGGCAGGCTAAACGAGCGCCTGGCAATCTGGGCGTTAAGCTGTTGCAGGATCGTAACTTGGCTTTTTGGACCTGCACCGCTTGGACGGATGAAGGAGCCATGCGTCGGTTCATGAGAGCGGATGCCCACGGGCAGGCCATGACGAAATTGATGGATTGGTGCAGCGAAGCCTCAGTCGTCCATTGGCAGCAGGATCAGCCAGACTTGCCCGACTGGCAGGAAGCTCACCGCCGCATGATCGCGGAGGGGCGCCCCTCCAAAGTGAACCATCCTTCGGCTGCCCACCAAGCATTTCAGGTCGATCCGCCGCGCCGCGCCTAGCTCAGTGACTGCGGTCGCGCTGTCTTGCATCATTGCTTCGCTCTACCAGCCCGGATCGCTGGCACAGTCCACGGTGATCTCACCCGAGGCGGCATCGGGAATCGCAGTGATACAGCCGCAGACTGGCTCGCCATCGAGGTCAACCTCGCAAGCATGACAGGAGCCCATCAGGCAGCCGGTGGGAATCCGTAAACCGGCTCGCTGCGCCACATTGAGTAGGGGTTCACCCACTTCAGCGGCCACGCGCACATCGTCGGGTAAGAAATGCACCGTAATCGTCATAGGGCGATCGCTTAGAGAGGATTGTGCAAGAGGTCCAGTAGATACTGGCCATAGCCATTTTTACGGAGTGGCTCAGCTAACTGCTCAAGCTGGGTAGCCGTAATCCAGCCCTGGCGATAGGCGATTTCTTCCGGGCAGGCGATCTTGAGCCCCTGCCGTTTTTCCAGTGTCTGGATAAAACTGGCGGCATCGAGCAGGCTGTCGTGGGTGCCGGTGTCCAGCCAAGCCATCCCGCGCCCGAGCAGTTCCACCCGCAGGTGACCCCGCTGAAGGTACGCATTGTTGAGGTCGGTGATCTCTAGCTCTCCTCGGGTTGAGGGTCGGACTTGCTTTGCTAGCTCTACGACCTGCTGATCGTAGAAGTAGAGTCCCGTGACGGCATAGCGCGATCGCGGTTTCTTGGGCTTCTCTTCAATCGAAAGCACCCGCTGCTGGGCATCGAATTCTACAACGCCATAGCGCTCTGGATCGGCAACGCCGTAGGCAAAAACGGTTGCCCCCTGCGAACGCTGACTGGCTTGCTGGAGTTGTACCGCCAGATCGTCACCATGAAAAAGGTTGTCGCCCAGAATCAGAGCGGCGGGTGAGCCATTCAGGAATGATTCGCCAATCAAAAAGGCTTGCGCCAGACCTTCGGGAGCCGGCTGAATGGCATAGCTCAGCGAGAGTCCCCAGCGATCGCCGTTGCCCAAGAGCTGCGCAAAACGATCGGTGTCTTGGGGGGTGGAGATAATCAAAATCTCACGAATGCCACTCAACATCAGCGTGCTGAGCGGGTAGTAAATCATCGGCTTGTCATAGACCGGCAGCAGCTGTTTGGAGACTGCATAGGTGGCGGGATAGAGCCGAGTGCCAGATCCACCCGCCAGAATGATGCCGCGCCGTGCCTCGGTCATACTGTGGTTTCCTGCTCCTGTGTCAAGCCGAGGCGGCCACCATCATAGCCACTGCGTTGTCGGACTTTTTGGCACCAATCCAGATAATTGAGATACCAGCAAACCGTTTTGCGTAGACCCGTTTCAAAACTTTCTTGGGGTTGCCAACCGAGCTCACGCTCAATGCGGCTGGCATCGATCGCGTAGCGGCGATCGTGGCCGGGGCGATCGCGGACAAATTCCATCTGTTGGCGATAGGACTGCGATCGCGGCTTGAGTTCGTCCAACAGATCGCAAATCGTCTCAACGACTTGGAGATTGGTCCGTTCGTTAAAGCCGCCGATGTTGTAGGTCTCGCCGATCTGTCCTTTTAGTAAGACTTGTTCTAGGGCGCGGGTGTGATCTTCCACGTAGAGCCAGTCGCGGATATTGCCGCCGTTGCCGTAGATCGGCAGTGGATTACCGGCGATCGCATTGAGGATGATTACAGGGATCAGCTTTTCAGGAAACTGCCATGGGCCGTAGTTGTTGGAGCAATTCGTGACCAAAACTGGCAGGCCATAGGTGTGATGCCAAGCCCGCACGAGATGATCGGAACTGGCTTTGCTTGCCGAGTAGGGCGATCGCGGATCGTAGCGAGTTGCTTCAGTGAAAAGTCCAGTCTCGCCGAGGCTGCCATAGACCTCATCGGTAGAGATGTGATGAAAGCGAAAAGTCTGTTGCTCTGACTCTGATAATTCTTGCCAGTAACGGCGGGCAGCTTCTAGCAGATTAAAAGTGCCGAGGATATTACTTTCGATAAAGGGGCGGGGTGAATCGATGGAGCGATCGACGTGGGATTCCGCCGCCAAATGCATGACGGCAGTCGGTTGATAGGTCTGGAAAATTCGCGTCAGTGCAGCTTCATCCAGCAAATCAACTTGTTCAAAGACATAGCGATCGCTGTCCTCAAAGGGTTGCAACGAGGTCAGATCGCTGGCATAGCTCAGTTTATCGAGGTTGATAATCCGAGCATCAAGGCGAGTGGTCAACAAGTGTCGAATCAAGGCTGAGCCGATAAAGCCAGCACCACCCGTAATCAAAATCTTCATTGGTTCTTTGCAACTTGCGTCAGCATTTGAGCCAAGGCATGGCGCCAGTGTAGGGGATCGTGGCCAATCGCTCGATTAAAGTCGGCACAATCCAGCACGCTATAGGCCGGGCGGGTGGCTGGGGTCGGGTAGTCACTGCTGGGAATGGCAGCGATCGGGACTGCCTGCTGAAGTAATCCCAGCTCTAGGGCAAGGTCTTGAATGGCTACGGCAAAGTCATACCAACTGGCTACACCGGCATCGGTGCAGTGGTGAATTCCCATGAGGTTCTGGGCGATCGCTTGCCAAAGAGCAGCGGCCAAACTATCAGTCCAGGTGGGTGTCCCAACCTGATCCCAGACGACAGTGAGGTGATCGCGTTCTGCCATCAAGCGCAGCATCGTGGTGACAAAGTTGCGGCCACCTAGTCCATAAACCCAAGCTGTGCGTACAATCAGCGATCGCTCGGGCAGAAACTGTAGGATTGCTTCTTCAGCGGCAGCTTTGGTTGTGCCATAGACGCTCAAGGGCTGGCGTTCAGCATCGGTTGGATAAGGCCGATTGCGATCGCCATTAAAAACAAAATCTGTCGAGATTTGCAGTAAATTTCCACCCGTTTCAGCCAAACTTTCGGCCAGAATTCTGACTGAATTGCTGTTGATTGCTATCGCCAGGGCTGGCTCAGATTCTGCTCGATCGACAGTGGTATAAGCACCGGCATTAATTACCCAGTCAGGACGAAGGGTCTGAATGGCTGCGCGGATCGCAGACTCGTCACTGAGATCGAGTTGCTGGCGACCGCAGGCAATCAGATCGACCCCATCAGGATGCGATCGCTGGAGGGCTTGCCCGACCTGTCCAGCAGCCCCTGTCAGTAAAACCTTCATATGAATACCTCCGCTTCCAAGAGGTTAACGGCGGCGGCATCCTTGGCAGAGAGTTGCGGTTGCTGGCCGGCTGCTAAGGGCCAGTCGATTGCGATCGCCGGATCATCCCAGCGGAGCGATCGCTCGTGAGTAGGTGCGTAGTAATCAGTCGTTTTGTAGAGCACTTCAGCGCTCTCAGAGAGCACCAGGAAGCCATGGGCAAAGCCAGGGGGAACCCAGAGCTGACGATGATTGTCTGCAGACAGCCGCTCCCCAACCCACTGGCCAAATTGGGGTGAACTCTGGCGTAGATCGACGGCAACATCGAAGATTTCACCGACTACACAGCGGACTAATTTGCCCTGTGCCTGCTGGATTTGATAGTGCAATCCCCGCAGTACGCCCTGTTGCGATCGCGAATGATTGTCTTGGACAAAGGTCACATTTAGACCCGTTAGCTCGGCAAAGGTGCGAGCGTTGAAGCTTTCCAAGAAGAACCCACGATCGTCCCCAAAAACCTTGGGCTCCAAAATGCAGACATCAGCGAGAGCGGTGTGGCGGATCTGCATAGCTTCCCTTCGGAGCGATCGTTGGTGAACATACCACTAACACCGCTGCAGCTTCGAGTGTGTTCATGTCATCTTCTGCCTCCCTGATTTGGCCGCGCGAGTTGGCAGATGTCCTCTGGCTCCTGCAAAGTCCAGCCATCATTCGCCGTGATCGCTATCCCTTGGTGGGTGATGCACGCTTGTATTTGGCGGGTCGGCAGCTCCGAGCCCAGTGGCAAGACCAAGATCGCGATCGCTTAGCGGCTGAAGCAGCAGCTTGGGTTGCAGCGCAACCTCGCACCTATAAATTAGGCATCCGTGCTGAGGCGCTTCTCGTTTGGGCACTGCGTCAGTTGCCGCGCTTTCGTCTTTTGGCGCATCAACTGCAATTGCGCGATGGCTCAACCTGTCTGGGTGAGCTGGATTTCCTGATTGAGGATCGCGCGCTGGGGCGATATGAACATTGGGAATTGGCGCTCAAGTTCTTCGGGTGGAGCGGCGAGCAGTGGATCGGGCCAGATAGCAAAGATCAGCCCACTCAAAAGCTAGAGCGAATGCAGGGGCGTCAGTTGAGTTTGAGCCAAACACCTGCGTTTCAGCAGTGGCTACAGCAGCACCATCCCGCAGCAACCGCTGGGCCTTGGCAGCGGCGTTTACTCTCGCGGGGGTTTGCCTTTATCCCTTGGGGAATGCCTTTTCCAAACAGTCAGCAAGAAGTGTCCCTGCAAGCGCAACAGGGGTGGCTAGTTCATCGCGATCGCCTGCCACCCACAACTGTGTTCCCCTTTGTTCATGGCTGGGTGAGTTTGCCACGGGAGTTGTGGATGTCGCGCTACGTGCACGATCGCGATCGCCATGGCTGCTTGGCGGCAGCTGCCAGCTTACAGGAACTGGAAGCGATCGCCCCTCAAGATGCCGCCCAACTCGTCGTTGGTCTTGGTGTAGGGGGCGTGGAAGTGACACGAGGATTTCTGGTGCATTCTCATTGGCCGCTAGTTGCAATCTAGGCAATTAGACTACGTCGTCTCAAGGAGTCGAACACCCCCCAAACAAACGCGATTGCGTCCTAATTCTTTCGCTTGGTAGAGTGCTTGGTCTGCGGCTCCAATCAGTGCTTCAGGTGACTTATGAGGCGTGGGAACCCAGGTGACGGCTCCTAAACTTAGGCTGACCGACGAGCACACTGATGAACTTCGATGGGGAATTTTGAGCTGCTGAACAGCGGATCGCATCGATTCTGCAATTTGCAATATGCCTTGTTCATTCGTATTAGGTAAAATCACCACAAATTCCTCGCCGCCATAACGGGCAACTAAGTCAGCAGGGCGAGCGATGACTTGAGTGAGCGCAGTGGCAACTGCCTTAAGACAGTCGTCTCCAGCTTGGTGACCGTAGGTATCATTAAATTGCTTAAAGCAATCGATATCAATCAGGATTAATCCTAGGGGATGCTGCTCTCGTATTGCCCGCTGCCATTCGATGTCTAAACACTGATCAAAATGCCGACGATTGGCTAAGCCTGTGAGTCCATCAGATTGGGCCAGTCGCAAGAGCTGTTGATTGGCGGCAGCGAGTTGAGCATAAAGACGGGCTTGCTGGATCGCAATGCCGACCTGAGTGGCTAATTGCTTTAGCAGGTCAATCTCTAGCTTTTCCCAGCGACGAGGTTGTGAGTTTTGGCCAACAATTAAAAGTCCCCACAGTATTTCTTGGGCAAAAATTGGAGCGACAAGACTGGCTCGCAGTTGGAGGCGTTTGAGCAAGGTTGCATTGGTGAGCTCTAAGCCCTGGGCTTGCAGATCGGGAATGGAGTGAATCCGATCGCAACTATAGAAAGTTGGATCAATCTCCTGCAGAATTGCTTCAAGTTCGGCGTTCCCTTGAATCAGAGTTTGGTTAGAGTCAGTTGACTCCGCAGCGATCGCTCCTTGCTGATTTGGCTGAAACCGATAAATAAGCACTCGTTCAGCTTTGAGGAATTGACGAACTTCTGAAACAGTGGTTACCAAGATTTCATCGAGCTGTAGTGATTCTCGAATCCGTTGAGCAGTTCGATTGACCAAGCGTTCGCGATAAATTTGCTGTTGTAAAGCTGCTTTGGCTCGTTTTCGTTCCAGGGCTTTGCGCTCAAGTTTCTCATTGGCTGCATCTAGCGCAACTGTTCGCTCTCCCACCATCTGCTGTAAAGTCTCAATCGTGAGAGTTGCCTCAACGGGATCGATCATATGAATGAGGCTGGTTTGGGTGAGTAGGCCAACCATAATATTGCGCTCGTCAACCACAAGCAGTCGCCGGATCTTGCGAGCTCTCATGTATTGATTAGCTTGCCAAAGCGTATCGCTAGCCTGAATAAAAACTGGCGGTGAACCCATGAAATCAGCAGCTATTGTTTGGCTTAAATCAGCGCCCTGAACTTGCAAATGTAAAATATCGCGTTCAGTGACTAGGCCAATCGGTTTAGGAAAGCCTGAAGGATCTTTCTCCGTAATGACAACACAACTAATTAGGCGATCGCTCATTAATTCAGCTAGCGATAAAGCCGATTGATAGCGGTCAGCACAAATGATCGACTTCACCATCACCTCGGAGACTCGCCACAGCCGTAGTAAATCGATCGGTTTTAATAGCCGCCGAATCCCTTCATAGGTCATGATGCCAATAAGCTGATGGGTGGCATTGACGACCGGCAGATGTCGAACGTTGTACTGACGAAAGAGGTTCAGTGTCCTAATAACGTCGTAAATATCTGATTCTTGAATCGTCGTCACAGTCGAAGTTGCGACCTCTTCAATCGGTGTTGAAGTGATCGTGATTCCGATGGCCGTGAGCCGGACTAAATCCCGCTCTGTGAAAATACCAACAAGGGTTTGATTCGATTCCATCAACAGCACATAGCTGGAATGCTGCCGCTCCATCACTGCCAGAACCTGAGCAACCGGCAAAGTTGGCGCAACTGTGAGTGGCTGCCGATCGATGGCTTCTTCAAGCTCGAACATCGGAATCTTTGTCATCAGACTGTTCCTAGCCCTAGTGCGGTTTGTCGAGGTCTGTCGTGCACGATTCCGTGACAGTCAGTCAGTGTTGATCCCCGTGTCTATCGTTCCCGCTTTGGGCAGTAGAGCGGCTCTCTTATCGATTGTTGACCATGAGCGTGAGGCCTCTCGAGAGTGCTCTCTGAGTGAGGTTGATGGCTGGGGCCGATTAGCTGAAATTTATTTCAATGAAAGTAAACAGATTGTTTAAGTCGTGGGATCCAAGCGATCGCAGGCAAAGTCTTGGCGATCGCCCACTTTCAAAAAGAAGGTGGGATGCTCAGGATCAGTAAGTCCCCAAAACCATTTGTTATCGCTGTAAGTCGGAGCACCGGCAATGTTGGTGCGGGGCAACTGTAAATTCAAGTTGCGCCAACGCAAGACAACAAAGGCTCCGGGCAAAGTTCCAGTCAGCTGATTATTGACCCGTGGGTCATCCACAGGGCCGTTATCGTACAGAGCGACCAGCGGTTCTTGGACACAGCTGTAAGTCACTTCAGTTCTAGCAGCAAGGGCAGTCGGCTGTAGCCCCAGCCAGAGAACCAGGGCGATCGCGATCGCTGCTAGCCGCCCTATCCATCGATCTGCCATGCCTGTTCACTCTCTACTGCGATCGCTGCCTGAGATTCTATCGGTTGCGCTCCCTGAGGGTCGATTCAGGCTGCTCAAGGGAATGTGGTCGCTCAAAAATAACTTTGCTAAAAAAGCACTCAGCTCATGACTGTTCTGAAACAAGCTGAGTGCGCTTAAGGCGGTCGCCTACCTTGATCGTCCGTACTCAAGGAACGATTGAGAGAGGTTTAAATACCTGAGGCTGGAAAGTCAAAAGAATCCGTTAGCCCATTAAAATGACGCGATTCAAGACATGAACAATGCCGTTATCACAGGCAATATCAGCAGACAAAACTGTCGCATTTTTGATTTCAAACGGCTCTGCTCGTCCAATGGGAATTGGTGCGCCTTCTAACGAATCAACTGACGGGCGATCGATCAGGTCTGCTTTGGATAGAGCACCTGCCGTAACGTGAAACTTGAGAATTCGAGCTAGTTGCGGCGGGTTCTGAACCAGCGTTGTCACTGTGCCCGGTGGTAGTGCTGCAAAAGCATCATCGGTAGGTGCAAAGACGGTAAAAGGACCGTCGCTATTGAGTGCATCGACTAAGCCAGCGACTTCAACGGCTGTGAGTAGCGTCTGAAAACAACCCGCCTCGCGGGCAACCTCAAGGATTTTGGCCATGGTGTAGCAAGCCTGGGTGATAAGAAGTCCAGCAGAGCAAAAAAGACTAGCGGTAGTCTTGGCTTTGGATGTCCGGCAGCCGTGCTTCGGGGCGTAGGAAGCGATCCATTTGCGCCTCAAAGAAAGCCCGATTGGCTTGCAGATGCACCGGATCTGTATCGTCCAGCGGATAGAGCAGCGCCGCCCGGAGGGCTTGAATGACAGCGGAGGTGACGTTGTACATCGACCGCTGGAAGGTGACGCCTAGCTGGATCAGAATGTCGTCTTCACCGCGACAGTGTTGCCGATACTCCTCGAGCAAGTAGGGTGGTAAGAAGTGCAACATGTCCTGCATCAGCAGCGTCGGCGGAATGCCGGCGGAACCGACAGGGAAGACGTCTGCATAGAGAATGCCGTAGTGGAAGTCTGCCTGTTGATCAGGCACTTGCTGAGCCTGAGCGTTGTAGGACTTGGTGCCACGGAAGGGGGCTGTGCGGTAGAACACTGCTTCCACGTAGGGCAGAGCTGCTTCATAGAGCCAGGTAAAGCCTGCCGACTTGGGAATAATCTCGAAGCACTCGCCGTTGATGAAGACGTGGTGATAGATCGGACGACCGGCGATCGCAAAAATACCGTTGACGAGGAAGTTCATGGCGTCCGGTACGCCCTTGAAGCCGCCTTCATCGTAGATGTCGCTCATCTCGAAGAAGACCGGCGCCATCACTTCCCAGAACAATCCGAGGTTGGCGGTGTAGGAGAGCATCCGCACTTGCTCGAGGAACATCTCGGGGAAGAGCTTGTATAACCCCAGCATGAGCGGGTTGCCCTGGAAGTAGGCCCGGATGGCGCGATCGGCGTTTTGGCGGTACTCCTCACTTTCGAGGTAGTCATTGAAGCGTCCGCCCATGCCTTGGTGCCAAAGCATGGCGTCCATGCAGGCTTCGGCAAACTCCATGTTGACGCGATCGTGCCAGAGGTGATGCAGCCACTTGGGCAGTTTGCGCTTCAGTTCACCCTTCTGCATGAATTCCAGCAGCTCGGGGTGCGCTGTGGCAGGACCCCGCCAAATCCGGAGGTCAGCGTTGTCACCGGCGTAGGAGTTGGGGCGATCGAGATACTCCTGCGAGATGAAGTACTTGAAAGCCGGAATGGGGTTGAGAAACACCTGCTCAGCGATGTAGAGCAAGTCCCGCCAGTAGAAGTCCATCGGCACGGCGTAGGCCTTGTAGATGCCGATGATCTGCTTGAGGTTATCGGGCGTGTCCGGCAGCATTGAGCCGCCAGCTTCAAGCCGATGGATCACCTCAGCAAAGCGGTGCTGAGAAGGGGGCAGGGGGGTGGTACGGGTTGTGACGGTCATTGCAGCATGCCTCGGAAGGTAGGGAGCGGTGGAAGACGCCAGAGTCCGTTACTGCAGGACGGCGGACAACGAAGGGGTTGGGAAGACGGGGGTCGATCGCGATCGCCCTTCCGCGATCGTGGATTGAAGCGGTTGGGGCAGGTGAGCAGCGATCGCCAGACTGCTGCTTTCGCTCCAGCGCACCAAGCCTTGCGGAGCCAGCCCTAACGCCATCACAGTGAGTGCAAGGACAACTGCCGGCCAGCGTTCGCTCACCGTCACTGGACGCCAGCGAGCTTCTTGGTTATCGAGTTTGCCAAAGCAAGCGCGGTTGATCAGGCTGACAAAGTAGACCGCAGTCAGCCCCGATGCAGCGATACAACCGACGGTCGCCCAAGGGAAGATGGCGAAGCTGCCTTGAAAGATCAGGAACTCTGCCACAAAGCCGACGAGTCCGGGGATTCCAGCGCTGGCCATGGCAGCCAAGAGCAACAGACCCGCCGTAAGCGGTAGACCGCGAATCGGATTGAGTAGACCTGAGAGTTGATCGCGATCGCGGCGACCCGTGACCCGCTCGATCGTGCCGACAAGCTGGAACAACAGCGCCAAAATTAAGCCGTGAGCAACCATTTGCGCGATCGCCCTTTGCAGAGCCAAGGGAGTACCAGCCGCGAGCGCCAGCAGCAGAGTCCCCATGTGGCCGATGGAGCTAAAGGCTACCAAGCGTTGCAGGTCAGTCTGACGCAGGGCGTTGAGGCTGCCGTAGAGAGCGGTCACGGCAGCGAGCACAGCCAGGCTCGGTGCAATCAGAGACCAGGCTTCGGGGAAGAAGCTGCAGCCAAACCGGAACAGACCATAGCCGCCCAGTTTGGCGATCGCGCCACCCAAGAGCATGGCGATCGCCGGGGATGCTTGACCGTAGGCCGCAGGTTGCCAGCTGTGGAAGGGTACCAACGGCAGCTTGATCGCGAAGGCAGCGACAAACAGCAGCAGCAGGGGTAGCTGCAGGGCCAAGGGCAGCTCAATCGTCTGGAGCTGATCAAAGGCAAAGCTAAAGGGTTGGCTGCTCAGGACGGCGGTCGCGATTGCCCCCAATAGCAGCAAGATGCCAGAAATGGCCGTGAAAATCAGGAAGCGCGTTGCGGCAGGACCCCGTTGTTCTCCCCCCCAGATTGAGATCAGGAGGTACATCGGAATCAGTTCCAGCTCATAGCCGAGTACAAACAGCAGCAAGTCACGAGACAGCAGCGCGATCGCCATGCCTGCAGCCGCCAGAAAAATCAGGCTGTAGCAGAGGCGCGGACGCGTTTGATCGGTGGGACTCGACGCGATTGCCAGCAGGGTGAGCAAGCTAGAGAGCAGCAATAGCGGCAGCGAAAGACCATCGAGGCCTAGGCTGAAATGAATTCCGAGGGAGGGCAGCCATCCCCAGTCGATCGCCTGTTGCGGTTCGGCGACTGCCGGGTCAAAGCCCATCAACAAACTGCCCGACAGCACCAAAATGGCACTGGCTGCTGCAATTGCCCAGCGACGGATTTGAGCGCTGTCCTGACTGCCCAAGGACAGTAGGGAAGCTCCAAGGATCGCTGTAATTAAAAGCACCAACATCATGTCATTTCCTCCTAAAGCAGACCGAGGACGAAAGACTGCCGCAGGAACGGCATCAGGAAGAAGACACTGCCCACCGCGATCGCGAGCAACATCGTCAAGGCATAGCCCTGGGTGCGCCCGGAAACGTTGTAGCGCAGGCCTTGGCCGCTACCGAGGGTGATCAGACCCATCAGCGTGGCGGTGCCATCAACGATCGTGCGATCGAGGAATTGCAGGACGGTCGCCACGAAGCTGACACTCGCGACAATCGTGCGGCGATAAAGGATTGGCGTGTAGAAGTCCTGGGCAAAGAAGTTTTGTAAGCCTTGCCAAGGCAGTTGGACCGGTTGATTACGAGCCGGTCCATAGTGGACAACGGTGCCCGTTGCCACCCCAACCAAGCTGGCCCAGACCAAAGGAATTGCCAGATTGTTCAACTGGGGCAAGAGGCCAGCCTGAGCTAGCAAGATCGGCAAGTGTAGTGTCAATCCAGCCAGGACCAGCATCGGCAGCACCATCAGCCAAAGCACCTCCGCCGATCGCACCGACATTGCCTTGCTCGGGCCGCCCCAGACGCGGGCGAAGATCCGAGCGAGACCAAAACCGACAGCAGCCAAGACAAAGACCAGGACAATTACCAGCCAAGGTGAAACTGGCCAGAGACCTTCGGCCATACCTAACCAAGCCCAGAACCCACCGAATGGAGGCATGGCCAGCAGCGACAGACCGCCCAAGGCAAAGGCCAGCGCCGGCAGCGGACGACGGGACCAGAGACCCCCCAACTGAGTGATGTCTTGGCTGATGTTGCGAATCACAATGGTGCCGACGCTCATCATCAACAGCGCCATCGATAGGCTATAGACCAGCAAGAGCCGCTCGGCTGCGATGGTTTGACCGGCACCCACGGCGATGAAGACGAGGCCCATCCAGGTGCTGACAAGGTAGGACAGCGCCCGTTTGACATCCACCTGGGCGATCGCAATCAAGCTGGCGCAGATGGCAGTGACGACCCCGACGCTAATCAGCAGGGTTTCGGCAACAGGTACTGCTGCGATGATCGGCTGGATGCGAATCAGCACCCAAGCCCCAGAGACAACGACGATCGCGTTCCGCAGGATAGTCGAGGGCAAAGGCCCCTCCATGGCTTCATCGAGCCAGAGGTGGAAGGGGAATTGCGCACATTTACCCAAGGGGCCGGCAATCAACGCGATCGCGATCGCGGTTAGAGCCAGAGAAGGTTCCGCTGTCGAGGCCCATTCAGCCAGTTGGTCAAAGTTCCAAGTCCCTGCCAGCGGCAGCAGCCCCAAGACGCCAACCAGCAGGATCAAGTCTCCAATCCGCTTGGTCAAGAACGCATCGCGTGCGCCGGTCAGAACCAACGGCTGGTTGTACCAATAGCCAACGATCAGGTAGGTCCCCAGCGTCAACATCTCGAGGATGACGTAGCTGAAGAAGAGCGAGTCGCAGAGTACCAAACCGCTCAACCCCGCCTCGAACAGACTGAGGTAGCCAAAGAAGCGCGCCCAGCCCCAGTCCCGCTTTAGGTAGCCAATGGCATAGATCTGGGAGAACCAGGTCAGCCCGGTGATTACAGTCAAGGCAACTAGGGCCGCTGTCGTGCTGGACCAATCAAAGCTCAACTCGAAGCCCACGGTGTTGAGCCAGCGGAAGGAGCCTTGTGCGGGTTGCATTGCCCAGAGCGCCAACAGGGAATGCAGAAAGGCAACACCACTGGCAATAACGTTGACATAGCCAGACGGACGCGGCCCGGTCAGGCGAATCAGCCCAGGAGACCACAGCAAGGAAGCGATCGCGCCGAATAGGGAGTAGCCAGGAATCAGCCAGACGCTCTGGCTGGCAGCAGAAAGCATCACAACCTCCAAGGTGCGGAACTAGACCCCTCTGCAAAACCAGAGGTGAGGAGCAGTTGGTTTTAAGAAAATCTATGATTTCTGAAAATACTAGGGGATAAATCTATGGGTTGATCCCCCAAGACCCGCAGAAATTTTCAATCGACACCCCAAGCGAAACTTATCGATGCCAATTCACAGACTGAGCAAAATCCGTTCACTTGGGGGGACGTCTCGGAACCTTGGGCTGGATAACCAGCAACAACGACCCCTAGAGAACGTGCAAGAGGTTGGCAATTGCCTGCACTAAGGGTAAGGCTTCTAGCTGCGTAATTGCCTGCCGCATGATCCCTTCTTGCACCTCGTGGGTAATCACCACCAGCTCAGCCGTTTCGCCACTGACGTCTGTCTGGACGATCGACTCGAGGCTAATCCCCTGCTCACCAAAGATTGTGCCGACTTTGCCGATGACGCCGGGGCTGTCTTGAACGACGATGCGTAGGTAAAAACGAGCGGCGGTTTCGGCCGCTGGCGCCAGCTCCACAGTTTGGAGATAGCGGCAAGCCAGCAGCGGGTCGAGGTGATCGCGATCGCTGCCAGCACTGAGGACAGCAGCGATGTTGAGGATGTCAGCCACCACGGCACTAGCCGTTGGTCCTGCCCCCGCCCCGGGCCCAAAGAACATGACCTGTCCGACGGGGTCGCCCTCGACCAAGATGGCGTTGTAGACATCGTTGACGCTGGCGAGGGGATGGCTGAGGGGTACCAAGGTCGGATAGACGCTCGCTTCCAGCCGCCAAGTATCGCCCTGGTGCTGCCGTTTGGCCTTGGCTAACAGCTTGATCGTGAAGCCCAATCCTTCGGCGTAGGCAATATCGCTGGCTGTAATTGCCCGGATCCCTTCGCAGGTAATTTGCGATCGCTCGACCCGTCCGCCAAAGGCAAGAGAAGCCAGGATGGCAATTTTGTCTGCTGCATCCCAGCCATCAACATCGGCGGTGGGATCGGCTTCGGCATAGCCCAGCCGCTGGGCATCGGCCAAAATGGGACCAAAATCCCCGCCCTCGCGCTGCATGCGCGTCAGGATGTAGTTGGTCGTGCCGTTGATGATGCCCAGAATGCCCTGGATACGGTTGGCACAGAGCGATTGCTTCAGGGGCTCGATCACCGGAATGCCGCCGCCGACTGCTGCCTCTAGCAGCACGTACACACCCGCATCAGCTGCCGCTGCAAAAATTTCCTCGCCGTAGCGAGCAATCACCGCTTTATTGGCGGTCACCACATGCTTACCGTGGGCGATCGCAGTCAGGATCAGGCTGCGCGACGGTTCTAGGCCACCCAGCAGCTCGACCACAATATCCACGGCTGGATCGCGAACAATACTCTCCAGATCAGTGGTAAGGCGATCGCGAGAAATGTCGACGCTGCGGGGTTTGTCGAGGCTACGCACCCCTACCCGATACAGCTCCAGTTCTTGCAGCAGGGGTTGCCGATCTGCAGGGTCTAGCAAAATTTGTGCTGTGCCAGTACCAACGGTCCCCAGCCCCAACAGCCCAACCTTAAATGTCACTCGTTGTTTCCAATCATCGACCGATACGGCTTGCACCATTGTTGCGTACCCTTGGTCGCTCGCAGCGATCGCTCAGCGATGTTCCCTGGCAATTGCTGGATGAGGACTAGCTCCTGCCGCAGCAATTCCAGATTGCTGAGTCGGGGCTCTTGCGGGGAGTGCCCAACTTAAACAGTTGTTGACAGACTACTTTCGACCACAGCCAGCGAGTGGGCTGAGCCGTTATTGTGGACAGCAACGACGCCACACAGAACTCTGTGGGTGTTTAGTCCCTTGGTAAGTACAGAACAGCACTATGGTGCGCAAACGTCCGACTCCTTGGCTGCATCGTTGGTCACGGCCAATCATCCTCTTCCTAGCCACCATTGGCTTGCTAGACACGGGCTACATCACCCTAGAGAAGTTCGGCATTATTCAACAGACAGTTTGCCCCCTGTTTGGGGGTGGCTGCTCCCAAGTCCTGAATAGCCCCTACGCGGTGTTCTTTGGCCTGCCGCTATCGCTGTTTGGGGCGATCGCGTACTTCAGTGCTGGTGCTCTGGCTGCGATTCCCCTGTTTGTCAAAGCGGAGCAAGCCAAAAGCCTGCGCTTACAGCTTGAGAAAACCACTTGGCTCCTACTGTTTCTGCTCTCGACAGCCATGGTGGTCTTTAGCGCCTACCTCATCTACCTGATGGCCTACGAGATCAAAGCCTTTTGCTTCTTCTGCGTGGGCTCTGCCATCCTCTCGTTGGGAATTTTTCTCGTGTCACTCTTTGGTCACGACTGGGAAGATCTCGGTCAGGTCCTGTTTGGCGGCTTCATCACTGCGATTGCTGTGTTAGTGACCCTGCTAGGAATCTATGCCGGTGGCAGTGAGAATCCGGCCTTGGCCGATCAAGGTCAGACCGGCCCGCCAATCGTCAATGTTTCCAAGCCAGCTGCGGTGTCCTTAGCTGAATACCTGACCAAGACAGGCGCCAAGATGTACAGCGCTTACTGGTGCCCTCACTGTCACGACCAAAAAGAACTGTTTGGTCAACAAGCGGTTCAAAAACTGGATGTTGTGGAATGTGATCCCCAAGGTCGCAATGCTCGCCCCCAACTGTGTCAGCAAGCTGGCATTCAAGGGTTCCCAACTTGGGAAATTAATGGGAAACAGTATTCCGGTACGCGGCCCCTCCAAGAACTGGCGAAACTGTCGGGTTATACCGGTCCGCAAAACTTCTAGATTTTCAGAGCCTCTAACCATTTGAGAGAGTGCTGAAATCACTTCCCTAGGGCCGCTATCGCGGCCTTTTTTATGGTGGTCAGATGTTGCTTGACTCCGATTTCCATAAGCAACAGCGACTGAAGATTGCGCTGGACTAAGCAATGAGCGGGCTCGAGCTGGATAGGCGATCGCCCCCCGCCAAGGTTTTTTGGGTGAGTCACTGGTCAACAGAAGCGATCGCTCTGCGTGAGACAGACTGCTACTGACCTCGAGTTGGCAGCTAACCAGGGCAGACTAATCCGTGAGCCGCCCCAATCCATTCACTGCGCAAAGTCAGGGCTAGCGGGTGGATTCAGTTGAATGACTGGACCGCTACTCAGCCGTGCTTAACAACATCTCAGCCCAAGCATTCGCCTGAGCAGGGCCAGCATTGGTCGGTTGATTCAGTTCCATCAGCCAACCCAGAGATTCCTCGCCCCAGTCGGGAGCGATCGCTTGCTGTCCCGAGTAGCCGAGATACCCCATGTAGCTGTTCGTCAGCATGTAGACCGCCACTAGGGCAGCCGCAGCCGAAGAGACCAGGAATCCTGCCAACATTAGTGAGAACTCACGACGGTCGATCGCTTGCCGCATTAGCTGCAAGGCCCAAAGCACAAGGGCTACGACGACTAGCAGGATCAAGAACATTCGGCCACAGGGGTCAAGGGGATTTGGGGGCGCTGTTAACTATTGTAAAGTTTTTCCCAGGTTTAGTCCCTGCACCTGCTCTTTCTTAAGGTCTTGTGGGGATTTGCGCCGATCGCAGGTGGTCTTTGATTTCAGCGATGGTGAGCTGGCCGTAGTGTAGGAGCGAGGCTAGCAGTGCTGCTTCGGCGTGCCCGGTGCGAAAGGCTTCAGCAATGTCTTCGCAGGTGCCTGCACCGCCGGAGGCAATCACGGGAATTTCAACGCGATCGGCGATCGCACGGGTCAGCTCCAAGTCGTAGCCTGCCTGAGTACCATCGGCATCCATGCTTGTGACCAGCAACTCGCCCGCGCCGTTACGGGCGACGGTTTCTGCCCAAGTCAGGGCATCAATCCCAGTGTTTTCGCGGCCACCGCGCACATAGACATCCCAACCCGGATTGTCGGGATCTGTGCGACGACGGGCATCGATCGCCACCACAATGCACTGACTCCCGAAGCGATCGCTGGCACGACGAATCAGATCGGGGTCACGCGCAGCAGCAGAGTTAATGCTGACCTTATCGGCTCCAGCCCGTGGCAATTGTCGGATCGTCTCAAGGTCATTAATGCCGCCGCTCACGGTCAGCGGAATGAAGACTTGCTCGGCAGTCCGATAGACCACATCCACCAAGATCTGACGCTCTTCATGGGTAGCCGCGATATCGAGGAAGACCAGCTCATCGGCACCGGCTGCATCGTAGGCCTGCGCGAGTTCAACCGGATCACCCGCATCGCGCAAATCAACAAAGTTGACCCCTTTGACAACACGCCCCGCTTTGACATCGAGGCAGGGCAAAATGCGCTTGGCAAGCATGGGGTCCGACTAGAGCAGCAACTTCTCTCCACTCTACGATTTGGACCAAGGGCTGCGATCGCTTGGCCTAGGGCGGAGGGTCCGTCTTCGCAACCAGCGGTGTCGGGGGAAACAGGCTGATAGACTGAAAAGCGGCCTATGTACAGACGACTCAATCATGGAGATTGGACAAAAAGTTCGGGTTCGCCGCATCCGCGATCGCGTGCCTGCAGAATTGGTGAGCCGTTTGCAACAATCTCCGGTCGGCGTGATCAAGGCGTTCAAGATTGTCGATGGCAAAGGTCTGGGCGTCATTGTCCAGTTTGGCAACGACTTCAGCACTTGGTTCTTTGAAGACGAAGTTCAACTCGAAGCCTAGGGGCTAAGGTGCGGGGTCTCAGCGGGCCAGCATGACTCAAATTCTTTCGTTCCTGGGTAAGGGCGGTAGTGGTCGAACAACGGCTGCGATCGCCCTTGCTCGTCAGTCGGCTGCCAGCGGTGCTCGGACCTTGGTGCTGAGTTTGGGCAGTGATCCGTCGCCAGATATGTTGCTGGACAAAGATTTGGTGGCAACACCGACCGTGATCTCGCCCAACTTGGAGGCGGTACGAATTCCGTCTACGGTAGCGATCGGCAAGGGATGGGAAGAATTACAAGCCCTTGAAGGTCAGTATCTGAAGACACCCTTCCTCCGCAACATTTACAGTTCTGAGCTGGCCCTGTTGCCGGGCTTTGAGCCTTTATTACTGCTGACGGAATTGCGGCGTTGGCTCGAGCAAGGCTACGACCGGATTTGCCTTGATGGCCTCTCTAGTCCAGAACTACTGCGCCTTTGGGGCGTTCCTGAGAGTTTGGATTGGTATCTGCGGCGCTTTCGAGGGGCGATCGCCGATTCAGAGTTTGGTCGGAATTTAGGGCCGTTTTTACCTGCTTTATCTGCGGCGGTCTTTAGTGTTGGCCTCAGTCTTGATGACTGGGGACCGGCGGCTCGCCTGCTAGAAACATCGCTCGAACAAGGGCGATCGCTCTTGGCCGATCCGCGCAAAGCAATGGCGATTCTGACCACGCGCAGCGATCGCGTCTCGCAGGCCGTGGCTTTGCAATGGTGGGGGGCGGCGCAACCGATTGGTTTACGTGTCGGTGCCGTACTCGCTAGCGAGAGTTCAGGCTTGGACGACCTCAAGCGCGACTTTGCGCCCTTGCCCGTTTTTTCACTGAGTTCTGCCGCGTCTGATTCGGTGCTGCCCAGCTTTGATGTCTTGAATCATGCCCCGGAGCCACTGAGTATCGATTTGCAGGCGCGACAGATTCGGTTGTTCTTGCCGGGCCTCGCCAAAGAAGCGGTCAAACTCTCGCAATCCGGCCCAGAGATTACCATTGAAGCCGGCGATCAGCGGCGTAATTTACGGTTGCCGGTTGCCCTGCAAGGACGAGCTGTGACTTCGGCTCGTTTCCAAGAGCAGTCTTTGATCCTGTCCTTTCAATAGTTAGCGGTCGCGATGTCTGAGCAACCCGTTACGCCTCCCGCGATCGAAGACATTGCCCCTGAGGATACTGCCAGCGGAGCGAAGGCGCGCCAACTCCTTGGCATGAAAGGGGCGCAAGCCGGAGAAACGTCGACCTGGAAGATTCGGCTGCAATAGATGAAGCCGATCACTTGGATTCCCTTGATTTGGGGTGTGGTGTGTGGTGCGGCTGCTTCTGGCGGCTATGAATGGCGCTTCGATCATGTCTTGATTGCCGCAGCCTGCATGTTGATGTCGGGGCCGTTACTGACTGGTTACACCCAGACCATTAACGACTACTACGATCGCGAAATTGATGCGATCAACGAACCCTATCGACCGATTCCGTCCGGTGCGATTTCCCTGAGTCAAGTGCAGGCCCAAATCTGGGTGCTATTATTGGCGGGAATTGCGATCGCTTTTGGACTGGATCGCTGGGCCAATCACGACTTCCCGATCATCACTGCTTTGGCGATCGGCGGCTCGTTTGTCTCCTATATCTATTCCGCTCCGCCCCTGAAACTCAAACAAAATGGTTGGCTGGGGAACTACGCCTTGGGTGCCAGTTACATCGCTCTGCCTTGGTGGGCGGGTCAAGCCCTATTCGGCCAACTGAGCTGGACGATTGTAGTCGTCACCTTGGTCTATAGCTTGGCTGGACTCGGGATCGCTGTTGTCAACGACTTCAAGAGTGTCGAAGGCGATCGCGCCTTGGGCCTAAAGTCTCTGCCGGTTTCCTTTGGTATCCAAACCGCCTCTTGGATTTGCGTGTTGATGATCGACCTGTTCCAGTTGGCGGCAGCCGGCTATTTGGTTGCGATCGGTCAGAATCTCTACGCGGCCATCTTGGTGCTGCTGATCATTCCGCAGATTACCTTCCAGGACATGTATTTCCTGCGTGATCCGCTGGGTAATGATGTCAAATATCAAGCTAGTGCTCAGCCGTTCTTAGTTCTCGGTATGTTGGTCACGGCGCTGGCGATCGGTCATAGCACAGTCGCAACTGTGTTCTAATTCTCCACGTTCACTGAACTGACTGTGTCTGAAGTCCCTGGGTGACGCGATCGCTCAGGGACTATTGATAATGGCCCGATTGATAAAGCCAATCGTAGCTTCGCCCAATCCATTCAAAATGAACTGAACTCCGATTGCCGCTAGCATTAATCCCAAAAGACGGGAGGTAATTTCTAATCCGAGATCACCCAAGATCCGCTCGAACCAGCTGGCAACTGAAAGCGTGAGCCAACTCACTATACAAATAGCAATGACTGCGCCAATTAAGCCCAAGTTGGTTGCTAGGTTATTGGCTAAATTGCCGTAAAGAACAGCGGTGCTAATTGAGGCAGGGCCGACAAAGATCGGGATACCTAAAGGGATGAAAAAAGATTGATAGACGGTTTCCGCTCGACGAAACGCGCTCTTAATCCCAATGTCAGCAAGCTTTTGGTTGGCTTTCGTGCGATCGCCTTGAATCATGTTGATACCAATCAGCAGCAAAATGATGCCGCCGGCAATCCGAAAAGCGGCCAAAGAAATCCCGAAGAAGCGAAGGATGGCGGTGCCGCTCAGCAGGAACACTAGCTGAGAAATAAAAACTGTCAGCACTAAAAAGAGAGCAAGCAGACGTTGAACCGAAGGCTTTTCCTTGCCCACGTAGCTGATGAAGATGGGAAGATTGCCCAGAGGGTTGGTGACGGCAAAGAGAGCGACTGCAAAATTCAGCACTAAGGGCCAATTCATAGCAACTTTGGCCAAGTGAATAAGTTCAAGCGCTTGAAGACTCCGATTGCAAACTTCGGGGCGGGAAGCGCGGTATATGCTCAACCCCTCGTTCTACTCTGCCATCAATCCCTCAGGCCTGATTGGCCAACAACCCTGTTCTGAGCAGTAGAGTTCTCGCCCGAACTGAGAACAGAAGAAAAGCTTTCAGTCGTGTTTAGGACGTAGCGATCGCCCTACAGTGCTATCAGAGCGCGAGCCCTCAGGTGCGCTCCCGGACGCTGATTTGCCCATCTGCACGCTTCCTTGGCCGGAGGTCGAGCCACCTGCACTCTGACAATGGCTGCTGGCACAGCAGCAGGGGAGCTCTATGCAAGATCACAAGCTGGGTCGCCGCAATATTGCGATCGTAGGGCCTTATGGCTCTGGTAAAACCAGTCTGCTAGAAAGTCTGCTGGCGGAACTCGGGGCAATCAATCGGCCGGGTCGCGTCGATGCTGGTAATACGGTCGGCGATAGCTCGCCCGAAGCGCGATCGCGGCAAATGACCGTTGAGATCAATGTTGCTAATACTGACAGTCTGACCTTCTTGGACTGTCCAGGTTCGGTGGAATTCCAGCAGGAAACCTGGAACGCTTTGATTGGGGTTGATGGGGCGATTGTTGTCTGCGAAGCCGATCCCGATCGCGCCTTGACCCTCGCCCCGATTTTCCACTTTCTCGACAGTTGGGAAATTCCCCACTGCGTCTTTATCAACAAGCTCGAGCGGGCAACGGAAGCGCGTTGGCAAGCCACCCTCGATAGCCTGCGCAGCTGCTGTAGCCGGCCACTGGTGGCGCAGCAGTATCCCTTATTCCAAGGCGATCGCGCCGTGGGCTTTGTCGATCTGATCTCTGAGCAGTCCCATTCCTTTGGCGAAGCGCTCAACCTGCCGCTATCGATGGCAGAGTCCGTAGCTCGCAACACGCTGCTGGAAACTTTGGCCGACTACGACGACCATTTACTTGAGGAACTACTGGAAGAAATTGAGCCGCCCGTTGAAGAAATCTTGGACGATCTGCGTCAAGACGTCAGTGCCGATCTGATTGTGCCGGTGTTGACGGGGAGCGCTCAGTTGTACTGGGGAATCTCAGCACTATTAGCAGCGCTGCAGCAGGAGATGCCGACCCCAGCGGAGACGGTGCAACATCGCCGCCTGATTCCCTGCGATCGCCCAGTGGCGCAAGTCCTGAAAACCTTCTTTCATCCCCAGGCGGGCAAACTCTCCCTCATTCGACTCTGGCAGGGTGAGCTGCAGGAAGGCGATACCTTGGATGGCGATCGCCCCAGTGGCATTTACCGGATGATGGGCGATCAGTTGCAATCGGTGCAGCAGGCTCGCAGTGGCGAGATTGTGGCCCTGGGCCGGATGGAATCAGCCCTGACTGGCGACAGTCTTGGCTTGGATGCTGTCGATAGTCCGTTGCCACGGGTCGCGATTCAGACGCCGGTTTATGCTCTGGCACTCACGCCCGAGCGGCGCAGTGATGAAGTCAAACTCGGCAATTGTCTGCGTCGTCTTCAAGAAGAAGATCCGTCTCTGCAGTGGGAACAGCACGGCGATACCCATGAGGTGATCCTCTGGGGACAAGGTGAAATTCATCTGCAAGTGGCTCTCGATCGCTTGCGCCGCAAGTACAACCTGCCGATGAGCACACACCTGCCGCAGGTGCCCTTCCGCGAAACGATTCGCAGCGCGGTCAGTGGCGTCCACGGGCGCTATAAACACCAGACCGGCGGCCATGGTCAGTTTGGCGATGTCTATCTCGACATCCAACCGCTGCCTCGGGGTGAAGGCTTCCGCTTCCAAGAAACGGTTGTCGGTGGCGTGGTGCCGCGCCAGTACATTCCTGGGGTCGAATCGGGAGTGCGCGAATTTCTGGAACGCGGGCCGCTGGGTTTCCCCTTAGTGGATGTGGAAGTGACACTGACCCATGGGTCGTACCACAGCGTCGATAGCTCCGAGCAGGCTTTCCGGCAGGCAGCTCGCTTGGCGATGCAGTCCGGCATTCCGGCAGCAGAACCGCTGCTACTGGAGCCGATCCTGCAAGTCGAACTCTTCGCCCCAGCGGTGTTTACCTCCTCTATGCTGCGGTTGCTGAGCGGTCATCGTGGCCAAATCCTTGGCTATGAGTCCTGCGACAACCGCGAGGGTTGGGATCAGGTCAGTGCTTATCTGCCTCAAGCCGAAATGCAGGCCCTTGGTATTGAGTTGCGATCGGTGACTCAGGGCGTGGGCTTCTTCCACTGGCGGCATAGCCACCTCGCGGAGGTTCCAGAACGGCTGCAGCAACAGCTCCTGAGCGATCGCAGTCAATAGACGATTCAGCGATCGCCCCCTAGAGCGACCCGGCTGCCTCACGCCTCGGCGATAATGGGCAGGAAAGGCCGGGCGCTCTATGGTGTTTTTTAGCGTCGTTGTCCCCACCTACAACCGTCGTCCCATTCTGGAAAAATGTCTGCGTGCTCTCGAGCAGCAGCAAATTTCAGCTGAGACAGCGATCGCGGGCTATGAAGTCGTGGTGGTTGATGACGGATCCACGGATGGCACGGTGGACTGGCTGAAAGCGCAAGCCTCCGAATTTCCGCACGTCCGTTTGTTTGAGCAGGATCATCAAGGCCCCGCTCGAGCGCGTAACTTGGGGGTCCAGCAAGCCCAAGGCGACACGATCATCTTTATCGATAGCGACTTGGTGGTGACGCCGCCTTTCTTGCAGGCTCACGCTACAGGCTTGGAAAAAGGGCGACAACGCCTTGGCAGCGATCGCTGCTTTACCTACGGCGCGGTGATCAATACCTGTAACTTCGATAACCCGACAGCGGAACCGTTCAAAGTGACGGACTTTTCCAACGCTTACTTTGCAACGGGCAACGTCGCGATCGCCCGTCACTGGTTGGAGACTGCGGGACTGTTTGATACCGCCTTTCAGCTCTATGGCTGGGAGGATTTGGAACTGGGGGTTCGCCTTAAGAACCTGGGGCTAAAGCTCATTCGTTGTCCAGAAGCTGTTGGCTATCACTGGCATCCGCCCTTTAGCTTGGAGCAAATTCCCAAGCTGATCGATCAGGAATCCCAGCGAGGCCGCATGGGAGTGCTCTTTTACCAGAAGCATCCGACTTGGGAAGTGCGGCTGATGATTCAGATGACCTGGCTGCACCGCTTGCTCTGGGGCACGCTTTCGCTCGGCGGATTCTTGAATGAGCGAACTTTGCGACCGCTGTTGGCTTGGTTGTTGAAGCGCGATCGCCCACAACTGGCGCTGGAAATCGCCCGCATTTTCCTGAACTGGAACAACGTCCGCAGCGTTTACGCCGCCTATCGGGAATCTCAAGGCTTAGCCTCTTCCTGAGTGGCGATCGCGCCTGATTTTCACTGGCACGCGGTCGCTATCAACACGATCAACAGAGCCCTAGCTTCCCTCTTAACTGAAGTGAGCTAGGGCTATTACTTTGAGTTGCTATCCAGAAGAATGGCTATCTAGAAAGGCCATTGCCACTGATTGATTTCAGGGCGATCGATCCCTTCTTGATAGGCATATTGAATGTGGTCGTGGATTTGATCCTTGAGCCACTCTTTGACATGGGCACCGCGATCACGTAGATGCGGAACGCGATCGATCACATCAATTGCAAGGTTAAAGCGATCGACTTGATTGCGAATCGCTAGCTCTAATGGCGTATTGATGTTGCCAACTTCCTTGTAGCCGCGCACGTGCAAGTTGTTGTGATTGTGGCGGCGATAGGCCAGTTTGTGAATCAGCCATGGGTAGCCATGGAAGTTGAAGATAATCGGCTTGTCAACCGTAAATAGGCTATCGAAATCACGATCGCTTAACCCATGGGGATGTTCGGTATCCGGCTGAAGACGGAACAGATCCACCACATTAACAAAGCGAATTTTGAGATCGGGAAAATGCTCACGGAGCAACGCTGTTGCCGCCAACGCTTCCAAGGTGACGACATCACCGCAACTAGCAATCACGACATCCGGTGAAGCTCCTTGGTCATTGCTTGCCCAATCCCAAATGCCAATCCCTTTAGCGCAGTGGCGAGCAGCTGCCTCAGCATCGAGATACTGAAGGTGACTTTGTTTGTCCGCCACGATGACGTTGATATAGTCTGTGCTGCGCAGACAGTGATCAGCAACGGAGAGTAGACAGTTGGCATCCGGCGGTAGATAGATGCGGGTGACTCGTGCACTCTTATTCGTAACCAGATCAATAAAGCCGGGATCCTGATGGCTAAAGCCATTGTGATCCTGTCGCCAAACGGTCGAGGAGAGCAGGATATTTAACGACGAAACAGGGGCTCGCCAATCGACTTCCCGCTTGCTGACATCCAACCATTTCGCATGCTGATTGACCATCGAATCAATCACATGGGCAAAGGCTTCATAGGTGGCAAAAAAGCCGTGGCGACCCGTGAGCAAGTAGGCTTCGAGCCAACCTTCGAGGGTGTGTTCACTCAGAATTTCCATGACCCGGCCGCGATCGCTCAGGTGGCCGCCATCCTCATCCTCAGGAATGCGATCGCCCAGCCAGACTTTCGAAGTGACTTCATAAACCGCATCTAGCCGGTTCGAGGCCGTTTCATCCGGCCCAAACAGGCGGAAGTTATCGGGATTGTGACGGATCACCTCGCGCAGGAATTGACCCAGCGGTCGCGTTGAATCTGCACGGCTTTTGCCAGGAGCCGGTACAGACACTGCTTGATCGCGGAAATCTGGCAGGGTCAAGGCACGCCGTAGCAAGCCGCCATTTGTAACTGGGTTTGCACTCATCCGCCGATCGCCGATTGGTGCGATCGCTTGCAGTTCTGCGACTGGTGCGCCACTTGCATCAAACAATTCTTCCGGTCGGTAGCTGCGGAGCCAGTCTTCCAGCAGTTGCAAATGCTCAGGATTCGTCAGCACATCAGCCATTGGTACTTGGTGCGATCGCCAAGACCCTTCAACAACGTGCCCCTTGATCGTGGCGGGGCCGGTCCAGCCTTTGGGTGTGCGCAGCACAATCATTGGCCACATCGGGCGATCGCTACTTTCTCCCGATCGTGCCGCGGCTTGAATCGCCTGAATCTTCTGAACACAAGTCGCTAGGGTGCTAGCCATCACGCCATGCAGGATGGCGGGATCATTGCCTTCGACGAAAAAGGGTTCGTAGCCGTAGCCAATAAACAAACTGCGCAGCTCCTCATGGGAAATCCGCGACAGCAAGGTGGGGTTGGCAATTTTGTAGCCGTTGAGGTGCAGAATCGGCAGCACCGCTCCATCCTGCGCCGGATTCAGGAATTTATTGGAATGCCAAGAGGTTGCCAGCGGGCCAGTTTCGGCTTCGCCGTCACCAATCACGCAGGCCACAATCAGGTCGGGATTATCCAACGCCGCCCCAAAAGCGTGGGAGAGGCTGTAGCCCAACTCGCCACCTTCGTGGATCGATCCGGGTGTTTCGGGCGTGCAGTGGCTGCCAATGCCGCCGGGGAATGAAAACTGCTTGAAAAATTGTTGGAGTCCAGCGGTCGACTGCTGACAGTTGGGATAGACCTCACTGTAAGTTCCCTCGAGCCAAGCATTCGCCAGTAGTGCCGGAGCGCCGTGACCTGGGCCTGTGACGTAGATCAGGTTGAGATCCAAGCGGCGGATCAAGCGGTTGAGATGAACGTAGACAAAGCTCAAGCCGGGATCGCTTCCCCAGTGCCCCAGCAACCGCTGTTTGATATGTTCGGGCCGCAGCGGTTCTTGCAGCAGCGGATTATCTCGTAAATAAATTTGCCCAACCGACAGGTAGTTGGCGGCTCGCCACCACGCATCGATCGCAGCCTGTTCGTTGGGACTTAGTGTGGCAATATCCGTCGCTTGCAAGGTACTTGTCATCGCTGACTCAACCAAAATGAACGCTATCGCGATCCCGAATATTTTTATGTTTTCATTACGATCGCAGTCATATTCTGCAATGTCGCTGAATAGAATCGGGACGGACTGTTAAAACCCTATCGCAAAATAAAAATAACGGCGATCGTGGAGAATGGTTGCTCAGCCAGCCTTTCCAGCTCTCTTCAAAACTAAAAAATTTTAGTAATCATTGCAGGTTGATGTGATTAAGCACACATACATTGTTGGCTATGGTTGTTAAATACCCAAAAGGAGCACTGACGATTGCAACTACTAACCTTCAATGCAGGTTCCAGTAGCTATAAATTGTCAGGATTTGAGATCACAACAGCTGCGGAGCAAACAGATCCCGTCTGGCAAGTCCAAATTGATTGGAAAACCGATCGAGCGGCGACGCTGACGCAGCCCGGACAGCCTGTTCAGATGCTGGATAGCAGCGATCGCAGGGCTTGGCTTGAAATAGCGCTAGAGACATTGCCCGATCGCAGCGCGATCGCGGCGGTGGTGCACCGGGTCGTTCACGGTGGACAGCAACAAGCTCCCGCTGTGGTGACGCCAGAGCTGAAAGCGACGATCGCCGCCGCCGCTAATTTAGCGCCCTTGCACAATCCCCTCAATCTGGCGGGGATCGAGCAGATGGAGCAGTTGTTTGGCCTAGCGATGCCTCAGATTGCTGTGTTTGATACGGCCTTTCATCAGCAAATGCCAGTGGCTGCGGCCATCTATGGCGGTCCCTATCACTGGTGGGAGCAAGGATATCGGCGCTATGGCTTCCACGGCATCAGTCATCAATATCTGGCGGAACGCTGTGCCCAGTTGAGCGATCGCTCTCTCTCGAATTTGCAATTAGTGACCGCGCATTTAGGCAATGGGTGCTCGCTGGCGGCGATTCGTAATGGCCATAGTGTCGATACCAGTATGGGCTTTTCGCCGTTGGAAGGCCTAGTGATGGGCAGTCGGAGTGGCACAGTCGATCCGGGCTTACTCCTGCATCTCTTGCAACAGCCAGATTGCAGCCCCAGTCAGCTCAGCACGGTCCTGAATCAGCAATCGGGGCTTCTAGGTTTGAGTGGTCGCTCCAATGATGTGCGGGCGTTGGCGATCGCAGCGGACGCCGGGGATCAGCGATCGCAGTTAGCGTTAGCAGCCTTTACCCACAGTCTGCGGCGACATCTTGGGGCAATGTTGGCCAGTCTGACGCGGCTTGATGCGCTGGTGTTTGCCGGTGGGATCGGCGAAAACTATCGGTCGCTCTGGCCAGCGGTCTGCGAACACTTTGCGGGCATGCCGATTCGGCTTGATCCGGAAGCGATGGCTGTTGCAGGCGATCGCCGCATCAGTACGCCAGATTCTGCGATCACCGTTTGGGTGATTCACAGTCGTGAGGACTGGCAGATGGTGCAGTTGGCCCTGCCTTTGCTTCGATCCCCACAGTCTTTCAATTGAGGTTTGGCATGGTTTTAAGACTCTATCTCGTCCGCCACGGTGAAACGACCGCTAGCCGTGAAGGCGGCTACAGTGGCAGCGGCAATCCGCCGCTGACAGAAGCGGGGCAGCAGATGGCTCAGGCTTTAGCGGATACCTATGCTGATTTGAATTGGCAGGCTGCCTATGTCAGCCCGTTGCTACGGGCACAAGAAACTGCGCAACCCCTCTGTCAGCAGGCCAAGCTTGACATGCGGATTCGCGATGGACTGCGTGAGATCGACTTTGGCATTTGGGAGAACCGCACGCCGGATGAAGTCATGGCCAGTCATCAGCAGGACTATCTTCACTGGCTAGCGGAGCCTGCCTGGAATCCCCCCACGGGTGGCGAAAGTGCGGTGGTCGTCGCCAGTCGGGTCAGCCTCGTGATTCAGGAAATCACTGAGACGATCGCCGATGGAAATGTCCTTGTTGTCTCTCACAAAGCAACCCTGCGGATTCTGCTTTGTAACCTCTTGGGGATCGATCTGGGGCGTTACCGCGATCGCATTGCTATGCCAGTCGCCTCGCTCTCCATCCTGTCTTTCAATCAGCACGGGCCCTGTCTGGAACGCTTGGGCGATCGCAGTCATCTGCCACTGGAGTTGCGCGATCGCGCTGGAACTTAAGCAACTGGTATCCGTCCCCGTCGCGCCTCTCTGTCACGATCGGCACGGCACTCTACAAGCTGCTTAGGACGATTGGATTTTGGGTGGGTATCGAGTCAACAACTTCTGTCCGTGGGAGTGATTGCGCACTCCCCCACCCACGCCTTGGGAGACTCGACTCCCCTAGCACCGAAACAAGATTTTGGATGAGGCTGCTCGGCTAAATCGCATATTGTCACGGGTAAAATTCGCCGGTGTTGGTCATGGGGTGGAGGCTAGACAGCTCGGGTAAACGTCCTAAACCACCTGTTGAATAAATGGTGTCTTCACCTCGGTGATCGCGACTGCTGAGCTAGGGCAATAGCCCAGCTGAACCGCTCATCAATGTTGTCAATCTTCAGACCTGACAGCGATCGCGGCATTGACGGTCGGCCGCTAGGGTTGCTAAATCTGGACGTCCTGTGAGGGCTAAGCGGCGATCGGCCCAGAGCCCGTAGACCCAATCGATCAGCGATCGCAAGAGGGGCCAGCGCGTTGGGGCGTAGATCCAGCCGAGGCCAATCGCGGCGTAAAGCTGCCGAAAAACTTCCACATCCTGCAGAATGACACCATCATTGCGAAGGGCATGGATTCGGCCCATGGCCTGCTCGTAGCTGATCCCGGCATGCTCCTCGGGGGCATAGTCCGGTGCATCAATATCGACAAACTGGATGCGGTTCTGGCGATCGCGTCCTTGCAGAAAGCGAACCTCGCGTAAGCAGAGTGGACAGCCACCGTCGTAGAGCAATGTGTACTGCCAAATCGAGCCAGTCATGCCGCGTCAGAAATCGTCGGGACGCTGTGATCCTAACGAACCCTCCGGCTCTGCCTCGACTTTCACTTAGTCTTCTAGCTCGGCATTGTGCAAGGCTTCCGCTACAGACTGATGCTGCGATCGCCGCGAATCTCGTCGGTAGCGTCGACTTTGCAACTTGGGTTCGTAGCGAAGCTTGCCGCCATCGGCACTTTTGCGTTTGGAGCCAGCATCTTCTTGGGTACTGCGGTTTTGTTGCTGGGTTTGGGCGATCGCCTCTTCTAGCAGATCTTGGTAGTGGCTGTAGCGTTCCCAGTCACCTCGGATGCTGCACCCCGGTTCTTCCAGATGGCGGCAGTCGTGGAACTGACATCTGTCTGCGGCCAAGCGCTGGCGAATTTCAGGAAAGTACTGGGCCAATTCGCGATCGCTACAGATCAGTTCAGGTTGGTTAAAGCCGGGACTATCAGCCAGCAGTCCACCTTGAGGTAGCTCAAATAACTCCACATGGCGAGTTGTATGGCGACCGCGCCCCAGCTTGCCCGAAACCTTAGCGGTCCGTAGTTCTAGATCGGGGATTAAGCGATTGATCAGGCTGGATTTCCCGACCCCAGAAGGACCGGCAACAACTGTCATCCGGCCGATTAGCTGCTTCAGCAGCAGGGGCCAACGCTCCGGTTGGTTCTGACTCAGCCAGAGAGGTTGATAGCCCCATTGCGCCAATCGTTCCTGCCAAGCCGCGATCGCACCGGCTGTCACAAGATCACATTTGCTCAGACAGAGCTGTACTGGAATGCCCGTGCTTTCTGCCGTAACCAAGAAACGGGTAAGTTGTAGCGGCTCGAGTTCGGGTTCGGCAACTGCAAAAACCAGCAGGATTTGATCGACATTGGCGATCGCGGGGCGATCCAGTTCACTGCTTCGGGGTTCAACCGACGCGATTGCGCCCCGTTGCCCTTGCCAGTCTGGTTCTTCTACCCAAACACGATCGCCCACCATAACCCGCTGCCCCGTTTTCAGCAGTCTTGTCCGGCGAGTACAGAGCAACATCGCAGGTTGGTTAGCCGGAGGATGGTGAAGTTGCACACGGTAGAAGTTCGCCTGAACCGCTACCACCGTTCCAGCTAAGGCAGCAGTCATGCCGTCGGCTGCTCCGGCGATCGCACCCAGAGACGGCGATGAGGCTGCTCGGTCTCGGGCGGGAGTAACGCGACTTCGTAGCCCTCCAAACGCAGGCTGTCTGGCACCTGTTCAACGGGCTCACCCGCATCAAGCCAAACCTCCAGCAAGCTACCCGCCGGCATTTGTTCTAGCTTCAACTTGGTGCGGACAAAGTTGATCGGGCAAACAATGCCTCGGAGGTCGAGGCGATCGTCAGGCTGACTCATCCGCCAAAGACTCCTTTGAAGAAGCCTTCAATCCCTCCTTTTCCAGCGCGATCGCCGCGAATTTGCACCACTTTTTCCAACAGTTCGCGTTCTTCAGCGCTAATTTTGGTGGGAATTTCCACCTTAATTGTGACCAAAAGATTGCCCCGAGCGACCGGATTCCCCAGTCGTGGCACGCCCTTGCCCTCCACCGTCAGTACGGCATTGGGTTGTGTTCCGGGCGGAATGATCAGCTCGGTGGGGCCGTCTACAGTCGCAACTTCTAGGCTGCAGCCCAAAATGGCTTGCAGGTAGCTGATGGTCACGGTGGAGAAGAGATTGATGCCTTCCCGCCGGAACTGGGTGTCCTCACTGACGAACAAATAGACGTAAAGGTCGCCCGGCGGCCCACCGCGCAGCCCCGCATCGCCTTCATTGGCTACTCGCAGCCGCGTACCGCTATCCACCCCAGCTGGAATATTGATCTTCAGTTTCTTCGGCCGCCGTAGACGCCCTGCTCCGCCACAGTCATCGCACTTATCAACGATCATCTGCCCGCTGCCCTCGCAGGTGGGACAGACTGAAACTTGGGTAAAGCTGCCGAAGGGCGTCCGGGTTGCTCGTCGGACTTGGCCTGCACCACCACAGGTCGTACAAGTTTGCGGCCGGGTTCCGGCCTTAGCCCCACTCCCCTGACAGGTGCCGCAAGTTTCTTCATGGGTGACCCGAATTTCTTTCTCGCCACCAAAGATGGCATCTCGGAAATCCAGTTTCAAATCCAGCCGTAGGTCTTCACCCCGAGTGGGTCCGCGCCGGCGAGCGGAGGCTTGTTGCCCGCCCATGCCTCCAAACCCGCTGAAGAAGGTTTCAAAGATGTCAGCGAATCCACCCATGTCGCCAAAATCTTGGAAACCAGCGGCTCCGGCACCAGAGACACCCGCTTCCCCAAATTGGTCGTAGCGAGCGCGGGTTTCAGGCTCCGACAGCACCTCGTAGGCGCGGTTGATTTCTTTGAACTTGTCTTCAGCGCCTGGCTCCTTGTTCACATCTGGATGGTACTTGCGAGCCAAACGCCGATAAGCACGTTTAATTTCGTCCTTGTCTGCGTCGCGAGCAACGCCAAGCAGTTGGTAGTAGTCAGCAGCCATGGGCTGGATGGGGTCGAGCGAAGTGAGCAGATTTTCCTAGGATAAGCCGATCGCTCTCCCCACAGTGCTGATGCCGCCGAATTGACCGCCCCACTACCCTGCTGGAGCAAAGATCTTCGTCTAGCCCCAGCCCCGATCGCCCTACTCAATCGCCTCGTAGTCAGCGGTCACAGTTGCGTCATCGTCATTGCGTTCGATGGCAACGGTTTCGTTCGAACCGTTGTCGTTGTCGCCGATTAAATCAGCAAAGGTGGGCTGAACGGGGATCGTGGTGACAGAACCATCTTGGCGGTAAGCAGCGGCCCCAATCGCGTAGAGTTGCTGCTTCAGGGCCTCAAGTTGCTGCCGGAGCTGGTTGAGTTCAGCCTCATTGCTGACAGACTCCAGTCCGCTTGCCAGCGCGTTGAGAGAGGCCTCAAGCGGTTCTTGTTGCTCTGCCGTCAGCAGCTCGCGATTATTTTGCAGCGTCGATTCGAAGCTGTAGCGCAGGTTCTCAAATTGCGTCCGCAATTCAATCATCTGCAGATTAATTTGATCGGCTTCTTGATAGAGTTCGGCATCGCGTCGCATTGCCTCAATTTCATCGCTGGTTAAGCCGCCTGTGCTGGTGATGCGGATGCCCTGCGCTCGGCCCGTCCCGCGATCGCGGGCGGAGACATTCAGAATGCCGTCAGCATCAATATCGAAGGCCAGCTCAATTTGGGGAACTCCCCGAGGTGCTGGCGGAATGCCAGTTAATTGGAAACGTCCCAAACTCTTGTTGTCTTTGACGAGGGCACGCTCCCCTTGCAGGACATGCACTTCCACCATGACTTGGCCATCGGTAGCTGTTGTAAAGACCTGAGTGCGACTGGTGGGAATTGTCGTGTTCCGCTCAATGATTTTTGTGAACACACCACCAAGGGTTTCTAAGCCGAGAGAAAGCGGAATGACATCGAGGAGCAACACATCTTTCACTTCCCCGCCCAAGACGCCAGCTTGGATAGCGGCCCCCAATGCGATCGCTTCATCCGGGTTGATCGTTAGGTCAGGAGTTTTTCCCCCAAAAAATTTCTGCACCGCCTGTTGAATCGCAGGAATGCGGCTCGATCCTCCAACGAGCAGGATGCGATCGATTTGATCAATCGTGAGGTTACTGTCCTTGAGCGCCTGTTGGATCGGCTCGATCGTGGCTTGAACTAAGTTGCTCGCTAGGACTTCAAACTGCTCACGCTGTAGTTCTACTTCGATGTGCTTCGGCTCTGGTGCCCCATCGACGGTTGCGGTGGCAATAAATGGCAAGTTTATCGTGGTTGTCGGCAGGGTTGAGAGGTCGATTTTGGCTTGCTCTGAAGCTTCTCGCAGCCGCTGAATCGCCATTTTGTCCTGGCGGAGATCGATACTCTCAGCCTTGAGAAAGTTATCGGCTAACCAGTCAACAATGACAGCGTCAAAGTCATCCCCACCTAAGTGGTTATTTCCTGCTGTTGCTTTGACCTCGAAGACACTATCGCCGAGCTGCAAAATCGAAACATCGAGGGTGCCGCCCCCCAAGTCAAAAACGAGAATGCGGCTATTTTCATGCAGCTTATCGAGTCCGTAAGAGAGAGCTGCAGCCGTAGGCTCATTGACGATCCGCAGCACTTTTAGTCCGGCGATCGCTCCAGCGTCCTTCGTGGCTTGACGTTGGGCATCGGTAAAGTAGGCCGGCACCGTAATCACGGCTTGGGTAACTGGCTCCCCCAAAAATGTCTCCGCATCCTGCCGCAGCTTCTGCAGCACCATGGCCGAAATCTCTTGCGGGGTACAGACGCGATCGCGGATGGTGACGTTGACGGTGTCGTCTTTCCCCGGTACACAGGTGTAGGTCACGCGGCTGCGCTCCGCTTCCGTATCTTCCCAGCGCCGCCCAATGAAACGCTTGATGCTGTAGACCGTATTTTCAGCATTGGTTACAGCTTGGCGCTTGGCCATGCGACCCACGATGCGATCGCCCTTGCGACCCACCGCCACGATACTGGGAGTTGTGCGATCGCCCTCGCGATTCGTCACGATGATGGGCTTGCCACCTTCGAGGACTGCAACACAGCTATTGGTTGTGCCGAGGTCGATGCCGATAACCTTGCCCATAAATTTTTGTGTAGGTGGCTACCTGAAATGATCCTGTGCTGAATGAGGTAAACACTTACCCCAGTGTTTAGCCTAGGGTAAGAGTCTACTAAGAGCTATAGAGATTATTCTGTTACCGCTGCAGAATTTTCCTCTGCCGCAATCGAGACTTTGACCAGAGCATGGCGCAGGACGAGATCGCCCAAGAGGTAGCCTCGTTGTAGCTCCTCGAGCACGATGCCATCCGGATGCTCCGTCGTCTCTTCCCGTAGGACTGCATCATGCAATGAGGGATCAAAGGGCTGGCCCTCAGCCCGCATCGGCGAGACGCCGATACGCTTCAAACAATCGACCAGTTGCTTGTAGAGCCCTTGGTAGCTCTTGTGAATCGCCTCCGCTTCTTCGCCCTGAGGCTTAATTTGGGCGCGGGCGCGATCAAAATTGTCGATCACCGGTAGTAGTTCAGTAATCGTGGTGCGCTTACTCTGCAGCTCCAGCTCTTCTCGTTCCTTCAAGGTTCGACGCCGGAAATTTTCAAAATCTGCCGCGAGACGCAGATAGGCGCTGTTCTGCTCATCCAACTCAGTCTTGAGGCGATCGCGATCAGCTGCAACCAAAGCCAATTGAGCGGCCAACTCTGCGGCCTCCTGCCCAGAAGCAACCGTGACATCAGGCTCCGACACTGCCTCTGCCGAGTCTCCATTGGCCACAGTCAGATCTTCCTCTGGAGGGGTCTGATGTTCGCTCATGACGATTGAGAGTCCTACCACAACAAGCTAAACACTACCCAACCAAGCATGAAATCAGTCATTGCAGGCGATCGTCGCTGCATTTGACAGACCTTTCTGGTTAGAGAAACTGAGCTAGGTAGTTTCTTTAGCGATTTGAACCGCTATCTTCAGAGCATAATTCCCAGAGACTCCAGAAAGACAGCTTAGGCTGTTAAACGACGCTTGCAGATTCGGGCACGCTGGGGCTACTCCCTGCGATTCCTTGAGATCTTTTCCTCTCAGCCACTGCCACCCATGCCAGACCAACCGATCTCTCCCCGTTACGCCCTGATTGCCCTCAATCAGTTTTCATCGTTTGGTAACAAGCTGGTTCAAGCGGGCTTTGTCGATCCCGAGCAACTACAGACAGCCCTGGTGGAAAGTCGCCGCAGCGGCCAGTCGCTGCCTCAAGTGATCTCAGCCCTCACTGGCCAGTCTTTGCCCCCCGAACTGATGCAGCAGTATCGGCGGCAGCAGTTGTTTGAACTCAAAATTCTGCACGGGGTCGAGTCGCTTAACCCAGACCAGGGGCAGTACTCCGAAGAGGTCATCCACGAGCTGATCGCTGACTTAGTGCCGATCGAAACCTGTCGCCGTCATCAACTCGTCCCCCTCGAACGCCATGAAGCGCCGCCGCGAGCCGTGGTCGCTATGGTCGACCCCAATAACCTCGATGCCTTGGACGAACTCAACCGGCTACTGCGACCCAGGGGCTACACCCTACAGCGGCTCGTGATTACCCTCGAGGATCACGAACGGCTGATTGCGGGCTATCTGGATCAGCAGCTGGAACGTCAGCAGGCTATGCAAGCCAAGCAGCTGGGGGATTTTTCCGAGGAGCTTGCGAACCTCGACAACTTAGAACTGACGGAAATTTCAGTCCAAGAAGAGGATCTTGCCAAGGCGTTGCAAGAGGCCGATGATGCGCCGATCGTGAGTCTCGCTAACAAAATCCTGCTGAAGGCTTTGACGGAAGGCGCTTCCGATATCCACGTCGAGCCCCAGGAAGACGGGCTACGAGTGCGACTGCGACGAGATGGAGTCTTGCACCAAGAATTTGGGACGCTTCCCAAAAAAATTCAACCCGCCCTGACCTCTCGGCTAAAGATCATGGCCAATCTGGACATCGCCGAGCGGCGGGTCCCTCAAGATGGCCGCATTCGACGCATGTTCCAAGGCCGCAAGATCGACTTCCGGGTCAACAGCCTCCCTAGTCACTTCGGTGAAAAGATTTGTATGCGGTTGCTGGACAACTCAGCAACCCAATTGGGTTTAGACCAGTTGATTACTGATGAAGAAGCGTTGGCCTTGGTGCGTGACATGGGTAGTCGCCCCTATGGTCTCATTCTCGTAACAGGCCCTACGGGGTCTGGAAAGTCGACGAGCCTGTACTCGCTGCTGGCGGAGCGCAATGATCCGGCGATCAATATCAACACCGCTGAAGACCCGATCGAGTACACCTTGCCCGGGCTGACCCAAGTGCAGGTTCTCCGGGAGAAAGGCATGAACTTTGCCTCAATTCTCCGGGCCTTCATGCGGCAGGATCCCGATGTGATTCTGGTGGGTGAAACGCGCGATTTGGAAACGGCCCGCACGGCGATTGAAGCGGCCTTGACCGGCCACTTAGTCTTGACAACCCTGCATGCGAACGATGCTCCGAGTGCGATCGCGAGGCTGAGTGAAATGGGAGTGGAGCCCTACCTAGTCTCGGGGTCACTGATTGGGGTGGTCTCGCAACGTTTGATGCGCCGCGTCTGCCCCGACTGTCGTGTTCCCTACACCCCCAACCCAGAAGAACTAGGTCGCTATGGACTGTCGGCGAGTCAGGAGCTGGATGTCACCTTTTATAAGGCCAAAACATTGACGTCGGATTCGCTGGCTCAGGCGCGATCGCAGGGACAGGTTTGCAGAACTTGTCGTGGGACTGGCTACAAGGGCCGCGTCGGGGTTTATGAGGTGATGCGGGTCAATGAAGTGCTTCAGGTGGCGATCAACCAAGGACTCCCGACTGAACGCCTCAAGGAAATTGCGGTGGAGCAGGGGATGAAAACCTTACTCTCCTACAGCTTGGAGTTGGTCCGTCAGGGATACACCACCTTTGAGGAAGTTGACCGGGTGACCTTTACCGATTCTGGCGTGGAGGCCGAACTCAAGGCCAAGCGCAAACTAGGCCTGACCTGCAACGCCTGTGGGGCGGGTCTGCAACCCGAATGGCTGGACTGCCCCTATTGTCTGACGCCCCGCTTTGGGAACTAACAGTCAGCAGCGATCGTGCAAAACCGGCTCGAGTGAGTTCAAGTCCTCGTTACTCCCTAGGAGGCCCAAGATGGAGCTGATGGTTGAAGACCTGATGGAAAAGCTGGTGGAGATGGGTGGATCTGACCTTCACCTTTCCGTTGGTCTGCCGCCCTATTTTCGAATTAGTGGCAAACTGACACCGATCGGCGATGAGCCGATGGGCGAAGAACAGTGCCAACGCCTGATTTTCAGCATGTTGAACAACACGCAACGCAAAATGCTGGAGCGGAACTGGGAGTTAGACTGCTCCTACGGCATCCGTGGTCTAGCTCGGTTTCGGGTCAACGTCTATAAAGACAAGGGAACCTATGCGGCCTGTTTGCGGGCACTCAGTGCCAAGGTCCCAGTGTTTAACGATCTCGGCCTGCCACAGGTTGTCCGGGAAATGAGCGAGAAACCGCGAGGGCTGATCCTAGTGACAGGGCCCACGGGTTCAGGCAAGACCACAACTTTGGCTGCAGTGATTGAACTAATCAATCGCAGCCGTGCTGAACATATCATCACGGTTGAAGACCCAATTGAGTTTGTCTATCAACCGGCAAAAAGTATCATCCACCAGCGTCAGCTGGGTGAGGATACCAAGAGTTTTGCCAACGCGCTGCGAGCTGCCCTGCGGGAAGACCCTGACATTATCCTCGTGGGTGAGATGCGGGACTTGGAAACGATCCAGTTGGCAATCACTGCTGCAGAGACCGGCCACCTTGTCTTTGGTACCTTACACACCAGCTCTGCAGCCCAAACCGTTGACCGGATTATTGACGTTTTCCCGGCTGAAAAACAGACACAGGTGCGGGTGCAACTCTCGAACTCTCTGATTGCAGTTTTTAGTCAGACCCTAGTACAGAAACGCAATGCTCGTCCGGGCAGTTTTGGCCGAGTCTTGGCTCAGGAAATTATGATTGTGACGCCGGCAATCTCGAACTTGATTCGGGAAGGGAAAACGGCGCAGATCTATTCCCAAATTCAGACGGGTGGCAAGTTGGGAATGCAGACGCTCGAAAAAGCGCTGGCAGACCTCTACAAAGCAGGTGAAATTACCTTTGAAGCAGCTGCATCCAAAACGTCGAAGCCTGACGAGATGCAACGACTCATCGGTAATGTTCCGGTTGCTGCATAGCGTGGTTGCACAGGAGATTGAGTAATGCCGACATATGTTGCTCAGGTTCGTGATAGCCGAGGAGCTCTTCGCAAGCAGCGCATCCAAGCAGGAAATGTTCGTGAAGCGCGGGTTGGATCGCGCCAGCAAGGGTTTTTGGTTCAGTCAATCGATGAGTCTGCTGGATTGTCTCTGGGCGGGTTAAGTAGTTTTAATCTCGAAGAAGCGACGAGTAAGGTCACTGTCAAAGACATGGCCCTTTTCTCGCGGCAGCTTTCATCCTTGGTCGATGCGGGGGTTCCAATTGTTAGAGCCCTAGGATTGCTGACTGAACAGACACGTAATCCCAAGCTTCGTAAAACCCTGAAGCAGATTAATATCGATGTGCAAGAGGGCTTAAATCTCTCGGACTCGATGCGTAAGTTCCCGAAAGTTTTCGATGGTCTCTACGTAGCGATGATTCAAGCTGGAGAGACAGGTGGCGTCTTAGATGACGTCCTCAACCGGCTTTCCAAACTACTGGAAGATATGTCGAGATTGCGCAACCAGATGAAGTCTGCAATGACTTATCCGATGGCAGTCTTTGTGACTGCAATTCTTGTGTTTTTAGGGATGACTATTTTTATCATCCCAACCTTTGCAGGAATTTTTGAAGACCAAGGAGCGGAGTTGCCTGGCTTCACATTGCTGTTGCTGTCAATTAGCCAGCTATTGAGAACACCGATCTTTTGGGGCTTCTTCCTGATCTTTCTATTTGGATCAATCTTTGTCTTTAAACAATACTATTCAACTCCACCTGGCCGCCTCAGTGTAGACAACCTAGTGCTACGCCTGCCAGTTTTGGGAGAGATGATTCAGAAGGCTGCCACAGCTCGCTTCTGCCGAACCTTTGGTTCACTCACAAGGGCAGGGGTGCCGATTATGACTGCTCTTGAAATCGTGCGAGATACCGCAGGGAATCAGGCGATCGCTCGCTCAATCGATGCAGCCCGGATGGAAGTACAGACTGGCGGCATGATGAGTGTGGCACTGTCGAGATATCGGGTCTTCCCCTTGATGGCTCTCAGCATGATTACGATTGGGGAAGAGACGGGTGAACTTGACACCATGGTAAACAAAGTGGCTGACTTCTATGAAGATGAAGTCGAGCAAGCGGTCAAGGGTTTGACCAGTTTGCTAGAGCCGATCATGATTGTGCTGGTAGGCGGTATTGTCGGCTCGATTTTGCTGGCGATGTATCTGCCAATGTTCAGCATTTTCGACCAGATTAAGGGGTAATCACGATGAGCGGTCCCGACACGATTGACCGCTGTTTGACAGCCTGCTGCGATCGCGCCACGGCGGTGGCTCTTTTGCAGCAGCATCGGCCCTACTGGGAGCTACTGCCCAGTCTGCGGCGCCCGGCTGAGAGCCTTTTGCCCTTGCCCTTGCCGCTGGTGCGCTGCCGAACCCGCATTCAGAGCGATCGCGGTTCTGAAACTGTGGTGCAGCTCGTCCCCGTCCCCTGCGACTTGGTCTTTTTGCTCTGCGATCCCGAGTGGAAAGTCAAGGTCGGGCCTGATATTTGTCTACTCATTCATCGGCCAGCGGAAAGCTTCCACGACCTTCTCAATCGCTGGCGGCAGACCCAGATCTGTCTTAGTCAGCCCTACGAGTGGCATCTGGAAGAGACGCAAAAGCAACTCCAAGCTGAAGCGGGTGAAGCTGCGTTACCCCTGTTTTTGTTGCAAACCGACGGTCCAGAATCAATTCGCAAAGCTCTGAGCACTGTCGGTTTACCTTGGGTGACGCTGCCCCTAGAACTACCGGAGATGAGCCTCACTCCTGTGATCAGCTAGGGCTTGGCCGGCGATCCAGCCACTGGTCCAGGCATTTTGAAAATTAAAGCCGCCGGTGATGCCATCGACGTTGAGCAGCTCGCCCGCCACGAAGAGCCCCGGGCAGCGTTTACTTTCCATGCGTTGACTATTGAGGCTGTCGAGAGGGACACCGCCAGCGGTGACAAATTCTTCTTTGAAAACACCTTTGCCCGCGATCGCGTAGGTACCGGCGGTCAAGGTTTGCCAGAGCGCTGTCAATTGCTGATTAGAGACTTCCCCCCAACGACGATCACTGGGAAGACCTGCCTGCTCTAGCAGATAGAGCCAGAGGCGCTGGGGCAGATCGGCCAGTCGCCCATTTTTAAGCTGACGTTTGCTCTCGTTGCTGCGCATGGCCTGGAGCTCGAGCCGAACTTGTTCCGCCGAGCGATCGGGTAGCCAGTTGATCCGCAGCTCTGCGCTATAGCGATGCTGTTGGAGCAACCTTGCCCCAAAGGCCGAGAGCTTGAGGACTGGTGGGCCGCTCAAGCCCCAGTGGGTAATCAGGAGAGGTCCTGTATCCTTGAGGCGATCGCCGCCGACTTGTTGGGTGGCCTGAACGCGATCGCGACTGATCCCCGCCAGAGCGCGCAGGCTCGCATCCAGCACCGTAAAGGTGAACAGAGAAGGAACTGGCGGGATCAGGTCATGTCCCAGCGCTGTTGCTAAGCGATAGCCACTGGGGCTGCTGCCGGTTGCTAGCAAGAGGCGATCGACTGTGACAGTTGCTGCTCGCAGCTGTAGCTGAAACCCGTCTGCATGGCGCTCGACCCCAATGATCGGTTCCCGTAAGCGCAGCTGAATGCCCAAGCGTTCAGCCTCTCCTAGAAGGCAGTTGATGATGCTGCTGGAGCGATCGCTGACCGGAAACATCCGTCCGTCGGCTTCTGTTTTCAGGCGGACGCCGCGAGCTTCAAACCAAGCAATCGTGTCTTGGGGCTGAAAGCGACTGAATGGCCCCAGCAAAGCTCGACCGCCGCGAGGGTAAGCCTGAATTAGCTGCCTGGCTTCGGTGCAATGGTGGGTGACATTACAGCGGCCTCCCCCCGAAATCCGCACCTTGCTCAGCGGTTCTGGCCCTGCTTCGTAGATCGTAATGTGGGCGTGAGGATTGGCTTCTGCACAGGCGATCGCTGCAAAAAAGCCCGCAGCCCCGCCCCCAACAATGGCAATCTGAAGAGAGTCTTCCATGCTCTCTATTGTCGGTTGTTGTTGCGATGCTTACGGTGCCTGAATTGCTTGATCGGACAGCTGTAGTCCGCAGTCATCGTCTGAGTGTGGCGCCCATGCTCGATCGCACCGATCGCCACTGCCGCTACTTTTTGCGCCAGATCAGCCGCCGCACATTGCTCTACACCGAAATGATTGTGGCGCAGGCGATTCAGTACGGCGATCGCGCCCGCCTCTTGGACTACGATCCCCAAGAGCATCCCGTAGCGTTGCAAGTAGGGGGCGACAACCCCCAATGGTTGGCAGACTGCGCCCGTATTGCCGAAGACTGGGGCTACGACGAAATTAATCTCAACGTCGGTTGTCCGAGCGATCGCGTTCAGAAGGGGCAGTTTGGCGCTTGCTTGATGGCGCGACCAGAGCAGGTAGCGCAGTGTGTAGAGGCAATGCGATCGGCCTCAACTCTCCCCGTGACAGTCAAGCATCGGATTGGCATTGACGATCGCGACAGCTATGAGGAACTGCAGGACTTTGTGCGCATCGTAGCTGAGAGTGGCTGCGATCGCTTCAGCGTCCACGCCCGCAAAGCTTGGCTGCAAGGGCTCGATCCCAAGCAAAACCGCACGATCCCGCCGTTGCGCTACGACGTGGTTTATCAACTCAAGCAGGATTTTCCGCAGTTGGTGATCGAAATCAATGGCGGCATTCTTGATCTGGATCAGGCTCAGCAGCATTTACAACAGGTTGATGCTGTCATGATGGGTCGCGCCATTTATGACAATCCCTATTTGCTAGCGGCAGCAGACGCGCAACTCTACGGCGATCACCTTGAACCGCGATCGCGATTGCAAGTGGTCCTGGCAATGATGCCTTACATTGAACAGCAGCTCAGCCAAGGTGTCCGATTGCATAGCATCACGCGTCATCTGCTACAGCTCTTCCACGGTTGTCCAGGTAGCCGAGCCTGGAAACGGGTCCTGACTGAGCAAGGCTGCAAACCTGGTGCGGGTCCAGAAGTGCTGTTAGCGGCGCTGGAGCAAGTGTCGGAATCGCCTATCCTGATTCCCGTCCGTTCTTGACAGCTATCAGCAAGACTTCGCATCCATAACCCTGCATAAGTTCACGGTCAGCCAATAGGTAAAGTGCGATCGCCTAGTGAGGTCAATGTCAACAGAATGAAGTCTGACCTTTTGTCGATTCCCGGAATTGGCCGCACATTTGTCAAGGACTTTGCACGAATTGGTATTCACTCGATCAGTGATTTAGTCGGTCAAGATCCCAGTGCTCTATATCAAAGCCTCTGCGAGGTCAATGCAGCAGAGGCTCATGCAACTAGTAAAAATTATCTCTACGTCTTTCGTATGGCTGTTTATTACGCCAATGGTGGTCGAGATTCAACAAAGCTTAAATGGCATGTTTGGAAGGATTAATGTCGCTGAAATCTGTGAGATAGCCTGAGCGATCGCATGCTGGATATTGACTCAATTGGCTATTGAAAAAGGCTTTGCAGAATTCTGCAAAGCCTCTTGATTCGTTGGTGCCTTGAATTAGTTTTAGAACTGCCTGAGGAAGCGCAAATCGCTGGCGTAGAGGCGGCGAATATCGTCCATGCCGTGCAGCACCATCGCAAAACGCTCCACCCCAAAACCGGCTGCAAAGCCGCTGTAGGTTTCTGGGTCGCAGCCCACGGCTTTGAGAACATTGGGATCGACCATGCCGCAGCCCAAGACCTCTAGCCATTTCCCTTGCCAGAGCACATCGACTTCTGCCGAAGGTTCCGTGAAGGGGAAGAAGCTGGCACGGAAGCGGATCGGTAGGTCGCCGAATAGCGCCTGAATCAGGGTTTTGACGGTGCCTTTCAGGTCAGTGAAAGTCAAGCCTTCATCAACGGCGAGTAGTTCCACTTGGTGGAAGACGGCCGAATGAGTCGCATCAACGGCATCGCGCCGGTAAACGCGTCCGGGCGCGACGACTCGAATCGGCGGCTCCTGCTCTTCCATGTGGCGAATCTGCACGGACGATGTGTGAGTGCGCAGCAGATTGCCGTCAGTGAGGTAGAAGGTGTCCTGCATGTCCCGCGCTGGGTGGTCGGCGGGCATGTTTAGGGCTTCGAAGTTGTAGTAATCCGACTCCATTTCTGGCCCCTCAGCGACTTGATAGCCAAGGCCAACGAGGATGTCGAGAATGCGATCGATCGTGCTTTGCAGCGGGTGAAGGTGTCCCTGGGGACGATACTGCCCTGGCATGGTGACATCGATTGCTTCTGCAATCAGTCGCGCTTCTAGTTCTGCTTTGCCGAGGGCTTCACGCCGTTCATCGAGGTCAGTACTAATGCGGGCTTTAACGGTGTTTGCCAACCCACCAATGCGAGGGCGATCGCTGGCATCCAGTTTGCCCATCGCACCCAAAATGGCTGAAAGCTCCCCTTTTTTGCCCAAAAAGGCGATGCGCAGTTGCTCCAAGGCTTCCCGATCGCTCGCTGTGGCGATCGCTTCCAGAGCACGGGTTTGCAGAGCTTCGAGTTGAGCCTCAAGCTCGCTGAGCTGACTGAGCATAGGATTCAAGCAAAAGGGGCGGGGGAGCCATCAAAGTCCAGATTACCAGCCGTGCGATCGCGCCGGTGTGCGGGTCTAGACCGGTTATGCTCCCCGAATGCCGTTAGGGTTAATGGGCAGACCCTGCAATTCGGCATGCGACTTCTGATCAGCAACGACGATGGCGTTTTCGCCCTCGGTATCCAAACCCTCGCCAACCGTCTCGTTCAGGCTGGCCATGAGGTCACGGTTGTCTGTCCCGATCGCGAGCGATCGGCCACCGGCCACGGCCTGACGTTGCATAAACCCATCCGCGCCGAACGGATCGAAGGGCTGTTTGATCCGGCAGTACAGGTCTGGGCTTGCTCTGGGACGCCTTCGGACTGCGTCAAGCTTGCCCTTGGCACACTGCTGCCAGAACTGCCCGATTTTGTGCTCTCGGGCATCAATCACGGCCCCAATCTGGGAACGGACGTGCTCTACTCCGGCACCGTCTCAGCAGCGATGGAGGGCGTGATTGAAGGTATCCCCAGCATTGCCCTGAGCTTGGCCAGTTTTACAGCGCGGGACTTTGAACCAGCGGCTGAGATTGCTGTGGAATTACTGGAGCGCCTGCCGCACCCCAGTTCGCCCAAGGTGCTGCTCAGCGTCAACATTCCGCCGGTACCGAAGGAGGAAATCGCTGGCATTCGCCTGACCCGCCAAGGCGTCCGACGCTACGTCGATCTGTTTGACCAGCGGGTCGATCCACGCGGTAAGCCCTATTTCTGGCTAGCCGGTGAGGTGGTGGAAGAAAGTGAACCACAGGAACCGGCTGATAGCCACTGGTGCGATGTCGATGCGATCCGCCGCAACTACGTGACGGTAACGCCGCTGCAGTACGACCTGACGCACTACAACAGCCTCAGTCAGCTCGATCACCTCAGCCGCTAGGGGCGATTGCCCCCTCAGGGCTAGGATCGCAAGCGGTGATAGTAGCGCAAGCAACAGGGAGAGCGATCGCGTGTTCGATGCCTTAGTGATCGGGTCGGGGCCAGCCGGACTGGCGATCGCGGCAGAGCTGGCACAGCGCGGCTTGAAAGTCCAAGGACTATCCCCCGTCGACCCATTCCATCCTTGGGAAAATACCTACGGCATCTGGGGACCCGAGCTGGATAGTCTTGGCCTCGAGCATCTCTTTGGGCATCGCTGGTCGAACTGCGTTAGCTACTTCGGTGAGGCGCCGGTTCAGCACCAATACAACTACGGGCTGTTTGATCGCGCCCAACTACAACAGCACTGGTTGCGGCAATGTGAGCAAGGCGGCCTGCAATGGCAACTCGGCAAAGCAGCTGCGATCGCCCATGACTCCCACCATTCCTGCGTTACGACAGCAGCAGGGCAGGAGTTACAGGCGCGGCTGGTTGTCGATACGACTGGGCACCAAGCGGCTTTTATCCAGCGACCTCATTCAGACGCGATCGCCTACCAAGCGGCCTACGGCATCATTGGCCAGTTTTCGCAGCCGCCGATCGAGCCCCATCAGTTTGTGCTGATGGACTACCGCAGCGACCATCTCTCACCTGAAGAACGCCAACTGCCACCGACCTTTCTCTACGCGATGGATCTCGGGAACGACGTCTACTTTGTAGAGGAAACATCGCTGGCGGCTTGCCCGGCTATTCCCTACGATCGCCTCAAACAACGGCTCTATCAACGCTTAGCCACTCGCGGTGTGACGGTGCAAGTGATTCAGCACGAGGAATATTGCCTGTTTCCGTTGAATTTGCCGCTGCCCGATCTCACTCAGTCAGTGGTTGGCTTTGGGGGGGCGGCCAGTATGGTGCATCCCGCTTCGGGCTACATGGTCGGGGCGCTACTGCGGCGCGCTCCTGATCTGGCGAATGCGATCGCGGCTGGACTGAATGCCAGTTCCAGTCTGACCACGGCAGAACTTGCTACCCAAGCCTGGCGAGGACTCTGGCCAACCGAAAAAATTCGCAAGCACTACATCTACCAATTCGGCCTCGAAAAGCTGATGCGCTTTTCCGAAGCCCAGCTCAATCATCACTTCCAGACCTTCTTTGGCCTGCCGAAGGAGCAGTGGTACGGCTTTTTGACCAATACGCTGTCGCTACCGGAGCTGATTCAAGCGATGCTCAGATTATTTGCCCAAGCGCCGAATGATGTGCGCTGGGGTCTGATGGAACAACAAGGTCGCGAATTACAACTCTTTTGGCAAGCGATCGCGGCCCGCTAGCTGCTAAAAACTAGCCGCCCTTGCCAATATCCCGTAAAGTTTTTGAAGCGCTGCTGCACTTGTTACAGAACCCTAGCGAGCACTTGTCCTGGTTCCACTTGAGGATCGATTCCCCCGAGTAATGGCTTCCGAGAACTACCTCAACCATCCCACCTTCGGATTGCTCTACCAAATCTGCAGCTTTGGGGACAGCAAAGAACTCTTCGCCACTCTTTATGCTCAGCGCCTCTTTTTTCTCGTAGCCTTTGATGCTCGGGGAACCCGCTTTGAGCCAATCGGTCGTAATGAAGCGCGGATGTTGGTCGACAACCGTCTGCGCCAGCTGCGCCGAGATGCCAGTCTGCAGGAATACAACCAGCTGCAGCAAGTCTTCAAACAAACCTTTCTGTAGCCAGCTAGGGAGTCAGAGGCAGGCATGGCCCAAATTGCCGAGCGGTTGGCCAGTCTCCGATCGCAACTGCCTCCCAGCGTTCAGCTGATTGCTGTCAGCAAGAACCATCCCGCTGCTGCCATCCGAGAAGCCTATGCAGCAGGTCAGCGGCACTTTGGCGAAAATCGGGTCCAAGAAGCGATCGCTAAGCAAGCGGAACTGACGGATCTGCCCGATTTGACTTGGCATCTGCTGGGAAAACTGCAGAGCAATAAAGCCCGGAAAGCTGTCGAGCATTTCGACTGGATTCATTCAGTTGATAGCTGGGCCTTGGCTGAACGACTCGATCGCATTGCGGGAGAGTTGGGGCGATCGCCCAAGCTTTGCCTCCAGGTGAAGCTCCTGCCTGACCCCAACAAAGCGGGCTGGGACCCTGCTGATTTGCGGGCTGAGTTACCGCAGCTCAGTCAACTCCAACAGGTACAAATCCGCGGCTTGATGGTGATTGCGCCCCTCGGACTCACCGCCGCTGAGACTCAGGCTCTGTTTGCGCAGGCTCGCACCTTCGCCGCCGAGTTGCAGCAGCAGGCTCCGCAGCTACGGCTCACGGAACTCTCGATGGGCATGTCGAGTGACTGGCCTTTGGCTGTGGCGGAAGGGGCAACTTGGATTCGAGTCGGAACCCAGTTATTTGGGCCGCGATCGCTGTAATCTTGGCCATAGTTAACAAACCTTTACGTCTTAGAACTGGCCTGGCAATTGCCATTTCAGGTGCTTTAAGTGGCTTTCCTTAAAAAAAGCTGAGATTTGTTCGGTAAAACCAGTCGAAATCTTGCCGTTTGTGCTATTACTACTGCGTCTCCATCGACCTAAGCAGTGCCCTGCGCTCTCGCTAGTGGTCAGCGGAAAAGTGTGGTGTCGTTGCCCTTGGAGGAACTGATCGTGTCTTTTGTGAACCGGATCCGCGATATCGTCGGTCTCAATGAGTCGCTGGACTACGACGAAGAGTACGAAACCTACGATGTGGCAGCGGACTCTTACAACGGTTATAACGACGCTGCCGAAACCAGTTCCCGCCGGAGACAGCGCAACCATACGCCGACTGCCAGTATTGAACCGGTTAGTACGGCCAGCAATGTGATTGGCTTGCCCGGTCTGAGCAGCAGCTCAGAAGTGGTGGTAATGGAACCCCGCTCTTTCGAAGAAATGCCCCAGGCCATTCAGGCTTTGCGCGAGCGCAAGACGATCGTGCTGAACCTGACGATGATGGAGCCTGACCAAGCACAGCGCGCCGTCGATTTTGTCGCCGGTGGCACCTTTGCCATTGATGGCCACCAAGAGCGCGTCGGCGAAAGCATTTTTCTGTTCACCCCGAGCTGCGTTCATGTCACCACCCAAGGTGGCGAGCAGTATCTGAACGAGTCCCCTGCCCAGCCGGTGCAGACTACGACTAGCTTTGGCCGGACTGCGACTCCGACCCCGGCTTGGGGCACCGATAGCCGCTACGCTGCTCAATAGCCTGCTAGGCGCTCTGTTCTAACCCTCACTAGACGGCACCACATCTGTTTGCCTGTCGAGTTCGATCCCTGCGATCGCGCTTGGCAGGCATTCGTTGCTCTAGGATCAAGCATGGTTTTTTGAGTCGGAAACGGCATGATCAGCAGCTTGGGCATCATTGGCGGTGGCGTGATGGGAGAAGCCTTGCTCGCCCGACTGTTGGCCCAAGGACAGGTGGCCGCGACGGCCGTTACTGTCAGTGAACCCTTTGCTGCTCGGTGTGAGTTCCTGAACGATCGCTACGGCGTTCGTTGCGTTGATGACAATGCTGAAGCTGCTCAGGCTGATTGGGTTTTGCTGGCGATCAAACCTCAGGTCTTTGATCCGGCAGTGGCAGGCCTAGCAAATTTGCGCAGCGATCGTTTGATCCTGTCGATCTTGGCAGGAGTACCTTTGGCCAAGCTGGAGGCTGCTTTTCCGCATGAAGCGGTGATTCGGGCCATGCCGAACACGCCGGCGACGGTGGGTGCTGGGGTAACGGCGATCGCAGCTGGACAGCAGGTAACGGCGGATCAGCTCAGCCAAGCACAGGAATTTTTTGCGGCAGTCGGTCGCGTTGTCACCGTACCGGAATCGCAATTGGATGCCGTGACAGGACTGTCTGGTTCCGGCCCCGGCTATGTCGCTCTGATTGTTGAAGCCCTCAGTGATGGCGGTGTCGCTGCTGGTCTGCCCCGCGCGATCGCGACTGAACTGGCGATTCAAACGGTGCGGGGAACGGCGGAATTGCTCCAAGAAACCGGCTGGCATCCGGGCGAACTCAAAGATCGCGTCTGTAGCCCCGGCGGTACCACAATTGCGGGGGTAGCGACCCTTGAACAAAATGGACTGCGATCTGCCCTGATCGAAGCGGTCAAAGCAGCAGCGCTGCGATCGCAACAATTGGGCTAGGTGCCTGCCTTAACGATTGGTTGATAGCCGTTGTCCAATGCGGGGTTCTTCACCCCGCCGTAGGCGATCGAGGTTGCTCCGGTGCCGGTAGATCACGTAAATCCCAGAAGCGATACCCAGAATCTTGTTTGGTAGGGGTTCCGGCAAGATCAGCATCAAGACGATGACAGTAATGGCCCCGGCGATCGAGCCAAGCGAGACAATCCGAAATAGGGCTAGGAGCAGGAGGAAAGCGCCGAATCCTGACAGCCCAACCACGGGCGATAAGGCGAGGAGTACGCCTAAGCTAGTGGCAACAGATTTGCCACCCCGAAAACTGAGCCAAACCGGCAGGCTGTGACCGACGACAGCAATGATCGCGGCAAAGGCAGCAAGCCAAGCGATCGCACTCGGATCGAGTCCATTGGTAGAGGCGATCGCCCGTGCCGCAACAACTGCCAGGACACCCTTGAGAATGTCGGTGATGAACACCACCAAGGCTGGACCCTTGCCCAGCACCCGTAGGACATTGGTGGCTCCAGTCGAACCAGATCCTTCCTTGCGAATGTCAATGCCCTTGAGCCAGCGGCCAGCCAGATAGCCTGCTGGGAAGGAGCCCAAAAGGTAGGCAAGCAGCGCGATCGCGACAACACTGAGCAACATGGGTCTGGGTCAGAAGTCTGGACACTACCTTATTACGCGGCGTGAGCTTGCGGATCTGGACTTGGTAACAAACAACAAAGCCGACTGTCTCAGACAACCGGCTTGAGGAGGAGAAGCTGGGCTGGAGGTGCGATCGCTCCTAGGCGGCAGCTTCCATCCAGTCGTAGATCTGTTCCAGTTCTTGCAGGTTCACCAAGCCGTAGCGCCAGAGCACCATTGGGATCGGGCCTTGTTCTTGCTCGCTATGACGGACGGCCATTTCAATCGAGGCATCCGGCAGAGCCAATTCTTCCTGCAGGAAACGAATCAGCTCAGGCTTCGCTGCAGCGATCGGGGTATTGAGGCTGGATTCGTTGCCCGGGAAGGGAATGAAACTCATGGGAATGTTAGATGGATTACCAATGACAATGCTTAGGAGCCCAAATGTTACATCGATGACAAAAAAAGTCAAGCGATGTGCATTCAGAGTAGTGCAGCCTGTGGGAAGCGATCGCCAAACTGCAAACGAAAGCAACAAAGCAATAGCGTTCAGTGCGCCGATGTTAACAGTCCTGCCGGATTTGCCAAGGGAGCAAAAGTGCCTAGTGGCTCTTGAGTTGAATGCGCTGTACCCATTGCCCCGTCATCACCTTGAGGGCGAGAGTCCGAAGCAGGGGCACATGGCGCAGGAGCCACAGCCCCAGACGGCGTAACTGGACGAGGGGCCAGAAATGATTGGAGAAGAGGCGATCGAGCAGATCGGTAAAGCCCAAGATCAGCCAAGTTTCGCGTTTGCGACGGCGTTCGTAGCGCTGGAGTAGTGATAGTCGGCCGAGATCTTTGCGGCGACGGCGATCGCTAGTCAAGGTTTCAATCAGGGCGCCCGCATCCTGAATGCCGAGGTTCAGCCCTTGGCCCCCCACCGGATGGCAGCAATGCGCGGCATCACCAACGAGGGCAAGGCGGTGCTGGACGTAGCGGCGGCTTTGGCGCAGTTGCACCGGAAAGATGCGGCGATCGCTGAGCAAACGCAGTTGTCCGTAGCGATCGCCAAAGGGTTGCCGTAGTTGTTGGAGAAATTCTGACTCGGGGAGATCCCGCAACTGTTGTGCCTGAGCATGGGGTGCCGTCCAGACGATCTGAGCGCGATCGCCCGGTAGGGGCAGAACGGCAAAGGGGCCACTCTTACGGAAACATTCCTGGGCAACGCCCTGATGCGATCGCTCGAGGCCAACCACTGCCGTCAGACAGGACTGCCAGTAGGCCCAGCCATCCCGCCGAATGCCGCAAGCCTCGCGCAGAGGGGAGTTGGGGCCATCAGCCGCGACAACCAGTTGGCTTTGCCACTGCTGTTGAATGCCATCGCGTTCGAGGAGCAGTGTGGCTTGGTGGGTGTCGAGGTTGACTTCCAGTAGTTGCGTTGAGGGCAGCCAAGTAAGGTTGGGCAGCGACTCAAACTGCTCGTAGAGCGTTTCCAGCAGGACCCGATGTTCGGCTACGTAGCCAAGGCTCTGCGATCGCTGCAAATCCTTCGGCAACAGGCGTACGGATTTGGGAAGCGCTGTGTCGCTGAGCTGAATTTCTTGGAAAGGTTGAATGCGGGGCAGCAAAGTTTCCCACAGTCCCAACTGCTCCAGTAAATCGGCGGCGGCCAAGGTCAGAGCATAGGCGCGATCGCGTTTCAGGACTGCCGCAGGAGATTGGGCCTCAACTAGGGCAACCCGCAATCCTTGGCGGGCTAAGCCATAGGTGACCAAGCTGCCGACAATGCCTGCTCCAACGACAACGACATCGGTGGTCAGCGATCGCGACGACACAAGATCAGTGGGGTTGGCCTCAGTCAGCATGGATAGGCACCACTCCAGCAGGGGACAGCTTTATTTTCAACGCTTCTCAGGAAAGCAGGGGGCGATCGCGATAATAAGCAGAGAGAATTCTGGGCGTTTCCATGACGGCTACGACGGTAAAACCGATGGGGCTTGCCTCTCGTTTGGTCAGTGGCATCCTCCAGATTCAGCCACTCTTCAACATCGCGCGCAAACGAGCGCGATCGATGATGGTGCAACGTGCTAGCCAGATCGGCGTCGATTGGCCGGCCAGAACTGCAGCCCTGCGTCAACGTCAGAGCGAGCAGTCGTTTTCGCCGGATTGGGAACAGGATCTGCAGGCGCTAACCAATCCTGATCTCCAATACCCGAGCTACTACGTCGCACCCTTTCATGCCTATCCCGAGGGCAACTTGGGCTGGGAACCGGCGATGGAAGTGGAAGTGGCGGCGCTCTCCGTCCATGCCCGCATTTGGCCCGAGGCGGGTGCCCAAGGCGATGCTCAACTCCGCGCCAGCTATCACCAAGTTTTGAAAGAGCATCTGCCGACTGCACCCCAGCGGATTTTGGACATTGGCTGCAGTGTTGGCATGAGCACCTTCACGTTGCAAGACACGTTCCCGCAAGCAGCGATCGCGGGTCTCGATCTTTCGCCCTATTTCCTTGCCGTCGCGAAATATCAGGCAGAACAGGCGGGGCGATCGATTCAATGGCACCATGCCGCAGCGGAAGCGACAGGACTGCCGGATCAAAGCTTTGATCTCATTTCTGCTTGCCTGGTCTTTCACGAACTACCGGCTCAAGCAGCACAAGACATCCTCAAAGAGGCGCGACGCTTGCTGCCGGTCGGCGGTCACATTGCTCTGATGGACATGAATCCGCAGTCGGATGTGTTTGCCAAAATGCCACCCTACATCCTGACGCTGCTGAAGAGCACCGAGCCTTACATCGACGAATATTTCAGTTTGGACTTGGATGCGGTTTTCCAAGCGGCGGGGTTCACGACTCCGACTCGGATCTGCAACAGTCCCCGCCACCACACGCTGATTGCCCAGGCGATTTAAGCCTTAGGCCAGTTAGCGATCGCCACCGGTTCGATTTCGTCTGCAAGGTCGAAGCCGAAGATTTGGCTGTAGAAGTACAGCTCCCCTTCCAGCGATCGCTTGATGTTAGCAGCCTGCCGGAAGCCGTGCTGTTCCTCGGGGAAGAGCACATAGGCGACAGGCAGGCCTTTGGCTTTGAGTGCGGCGACCATGGTTTCTGCCTGCGCCGGTGGCACAACTTTGTCTTCCAAACCTTGGAAGAAAATCACAGGGCAGTTGAGCTGCTCGACGTGGTGAATCGGCGATCGCTCGCGGTAAAGATCCGCCGCCTCGGGCCAAGGGCCAATCAAGCCATCGAGGTAGCGGGACTCAAATTTGTGGGTGTCTTCAGCGAGGGCTTTGAGGTCGCCAATGCCATAGCGGCTCGCTCCGGCTTTGAAAACATCGGTGAAGGTCAGGGCACAGAGCGTTGTGTAGCCGCCCGCGCTACCACCATCAATGCAGAGGCGATCGCCATCCACTAGCCCTTGATCGGCTAACCACTGGGCACCAGCGGCGCAATCTTCAACATCGACAATGCCCCACTGCCCTTGCAGGGCATCGCGATAGGGGCGGCCATAGCCCGTGCTACCGCCGTAATCGACATCAAGCACAGCGATACCGCGACTCGTCCAGTACTGAATGCCAAGGCTAAGGCTGCTGCGAGTTTGCGCCGTCGGGCCGCCATGACTTTTGACCAGTAGCGGCGGTTTCTCGCCCGCAGGCGCTCGGTAGTCCGGATTATTCGGCGGGTAGAAGTGACCGTATGCCACCCGACCATTGGCACTCGGGAAACTAATGCTCTGGGGAATCGAGAGATAGCGCGGGTCGAGATCCAAGCTGGAGCTGGACTTGAGGACTTGCCACTCGCCACTGCTGATTTGCAGTTCAATCACCGCACCCGGGCGATCGGTATTGGCTGCCGTAAATAAAGCGCGATCGCCTTCTACAACTAAGCCAGAGATATCCGTGAACGGCAGATCAAATGGCTTCAGGCTGCCCGTGGCGAGATCCACTAGCGAGAGCGACCAGTGCCCTGCCCTTGTAGAAGCGGCCAACCAGCGATCGCCATCGATCGGTGCCCAAGTGCGCATACCAAACACCCATTGGGGCAGGCCAAATTCCGCCTCAGTGGGCGCGATCGCCTGCGTGTTCTGACCATCCCAGCTGTAGAGATTCCACCAGCTGCTGCGATCGGAGACAAAGCCCAAACGCCCATCCGGCAGCCATTCCGGCTGAAACACCGACTCGCGATCGCCTCCTGCAACTTTCTGCGGCGTGGCCAGCGACCCATCGGCTAGGAACTCCGCCACCCACAACTCGGTGCCATCCCAGGGCATATTCGGGTGCGACCAAGTCAGCCAAGCCAGCCGTTGCCCATCGGCACTGAGGCGCGGCGATGCATAGAAGTCCGCTCCGATCGTGAGAATCTGCCCTTCACTGGGTTCGCCAGTCAGAGGAATCGCTACGATCGCATCGATCGCTTCGCCCTCCGGTCGGTGATCTTCGCGGACGCCAATCCAGCGCTGCCGCTGGCGATCGATCAGACCATCTGCAAATTTCAGCGGTAGCTCCGGCGTCAACGGCTGCGGATCTTGCCCCAGAATCAGGCGATAGAGCCGCTGATCCTTGTCGTGGCTGAAGTAGACCTCGCCCTGATCGATGCAGTAGGAGCCGCCGCCATACTCATGGGCTCGAGTGCGAACGTTCCACGGTGTCGGAGTTAGTTCTTCAATCTGTCCTGTCGCGGATTGGCGAATCAATGTCGTACGGCCGCGTTCCGTGGGGCGCGACTCCAGCCAGTAGCGATCGCCCCCTGACAGCATCACACCGCTCAATCCAACACTGCCTTGCACAATCAGGTCGGCACTGATCGGCGATCGCCAAGAACCGTAGGCAGCCGTGATCATCAGGGAGTCTCCATCGCTTTCTCCACTCTGCCATCTGGCTGGAGCTGGCTTTAGAGCGATCGCCCCTCCGAGGGCTTGCCAGCCGTTCCATCTCCGCTGATGATGGGGCCACTTTCTGCTCTTCCTGCCTGATCAGACCTAATGCAACTTGCAGTGCTGGATCGCTTGCGTCTGCCCGGCTTTACCGGCGCTACTTTTGCGGCGCGGCTGGCGCGGTGGGGACTGGGCATCAGCCTGATCTACGTACTGATTGCGATCGCGGCACCACTCTTGCAGGCTTGGGGCTGGCTCCAAAATCCGACGGAAGCGTTGCTCAATCCCATCCATGCCGCGCCCTCTTGGCAGCATTGGTTTGGCACAACGCGGCAGGGCTATGACGTCTTTTCACGGACGCTGTTTGGGACGCGAGTCGCTCTGCAGGTCGTTTTGCTGGGAACGAGTTTGAGTTTGGTGATCGGGGTGCCACTGGGCTTGATTGCCGGTTACTGGGGCGGTTGGCTCGATCGCGCCCTGGTTTTTTTGATGGACGTAATCTACACGCTGCCCGGCCTGCTGCTGTCGATCACGTTGGCTTTTGTGGTGGGACGCGGCGTGCCCAATGCAGCGATCGCCCTCAGCATTGCCTACGTGCCGCAGTACTTTCGAGTCGTGCGCAACCAAACGGCGAGTGTCAAAAGCGAACCCTACATCGAGGCGGCGCGATCGCTGGGGGCTTCGACCCCGCACATTTTGCGCAAGTACTTGGTCGCCAACGTCATCCAAAGCGTGCCGGTGCTATTCACCTTGAACGCAGCCGATGCCGTCTTGATTCTGGGTGGTTTGGGCTTTCTGGGCTTAGGTCTACCGGAGGCAGTTCCCGAGTGGGGCTACGACCTACGGCAGGCACTGGACGCTCTGCCTACAGGCATTTGGTGGACGGCGCTCTTTCCGGGCTTGGCGATGACTCTGCTCGTCGTGGCGCTGTCGCTGCTAGGCGAAGGCCTGGGTGAAACCCTGCAACCCAAGCGGCGCTAGGCTAAGGGCTATGGGGCTTGGCGATGCTGATTTACTCGATTACCTCCGTTGTGCGCGGCGGCTCTATCTGAATCGCTGGGGCGATCGCCAGCAGGCTGAAGCCCCCAATGCTTACCTGCAACGGTTGCGTCGTCTTGCTTTGGAACGCCGGCGAGATGTGGCCGCGGAATGGCAGGCGATCGCGGTGGATCCGAGCGATCGCGCCGCCTCCACCCTCGATTTGATGGCTCAAGGTGTTGACTGTATTGAGGGCGGACGGCTCCAGGTGGAACCCCATTGGGCAGACCCGGATTTGTTGGTGCGCCAGCCCGGACAGTCGATTTGGGGCGATTGGATCTATCAGCCGGTGGCTGTCAAACTGGCCAAAAAGCCGAAGACGGAATATCTGCTGCAGCTAGCCTTTCAAGCAGAATTGCTGACTAGCATTCAAGGCGTTTGGCCTGAACAGGGTTGGCTGCTGCTGCGGGATTGCCATCCCAAGGCCTACAACCTCGATCTGCGGCGATCGCAATTACAAGAACATTTGGCGGCCTGTGCGCCGATTTTGCAGAATCAGCAGGAACCGGAGCTGTTCATCAGCCGGAGTCGCTGCGATCTCTGTGTCTGGCAAACGGACTGTCGCGATCGCGCCCGCGATCAAGTCCATCTGTCACTCTTGCCCGGGGTATCACCCAGCCGCTTTGCCATCCTGCGCGATCTCAAGCTGGATCAATTGGAAGCTCTGGCGACCGCCGATCCACAGAGTTTGGCGATCGCGGCGGACTGGGAACTGGGTCTGGCGCAGCGCTTAGTGCAGCAAGCAGCTGTCTTCCTCAGTCAACAGCCTCAGCCGCTCCAGACCTACGCCTTCCCCGATTCAGATGTTGAGTTTTTCTTTGATATCGAGGCGCAGCCAGATCTCGATCTCTGTTACCTACATGGGGTGCTGATTCGCGATCGCCGCCAGCCCGAAAGTCAGTTTCGCCCCTTGTTAGCTGAGCAGCCTGACCAAGAGGCAGACACGTGGCAACAACTGCTGCAATTACTCGATCGCCATCCGCAAGCGCCGGTCTATCACTTCTGCAGCTTTGAAGTCGACAGCTTGCGGCGTTTGGGTCAGCGCTATGGTTGCTCAACTCGACGCTTAGAAGCGTTACTGACGCGCTTCATCGACATCCATGCCGTGCTAACTCGCAGCGTGCTGCTGCCCACCGAAAGCTATGCCCTCAAAAGCATTGCCCGCTGGCTGGGTTTCGACTGGCGGGATACCGAGGCAAACGGCTCTCAAGCCATCCTCTGGTACGACTACTGGCTAGAAACGGGCGATCGCACTTGGCTCGATCGAATCCTGCTCTACAACGAGGACGACTGCCGAGCGACGGCGATCGTCAAGGATTGGCTCGCCGAGTTCCTGCGGGAGCCTTGCCTGACTGGCGTTGCTGCTGTCGATGAGGAACAGCCGCTCAGACACTAGTCATAGAAGTCGAAGAGATCATCAAACGTCTCCGGGTTTGATTCTGGTTGCTTTGCAGACTGCTCAGCTTTGCTGGGAGCGGTTTGAAGGGCCGTTTCAACGTCCTCGCGATCGGTAGAGGGTTCCGCCGGTGCGACAGGTGCCTCTGGCAAGGCGATCGGTTCCGCCTCTACCGTGCTGCGGTCATCTTCAGTTGCCGACGGCGCGATCGCGGCATCCTCAGAATCTGCTGTGGCACCCTCAGCGTCTGAGACTGTTGGGGACTCTGTGGGAACTGCAGTCGACGGCTCTGACGCCTGCTCAGAGAGAACGCTGGGTTCCGGCACCTCTGGTGCCAATTCAGGTGCCACAGGTGTTGCTTCCGGTTCTGCGATCGCGGGTTCCGGTTCGGGTGCTGGCGGCACGTAGTTGCGATCGACAATCCCCAGAATTTCGCGGCGATCGAGTTCCCCCGCACCGAGCGATCGAGTACGGCTTGCCCGCCAGGCTGATAGTCGATTAAACGCACGGTGGTATTAAACGGCCCCGATCGCGGCTGGCCTCGTTCATCCAAAAGTTCCAGCTTCACCCAGTTACGGCCGGGTTTCAGCCCTTCAAGATAGATCGGCTGCCAGTCCTCGGTGCGGAAGCTTTCACCGTTAACCGTGACGCGGATTTGCCAGTCTTCAATCTCATCATCCGCTTGAGCCAAACTATGGAGCGGCGCATTGGTCAAATAAAAATCCAACATCACCGGCTCAGCCCCGTAGCTCCCCTTGGGACGGCTGTAGGTCAACAGGGGCTGGATGAGATTGGGGCGATCGCTCTCAGTGGGAGTGAAGACGCTGAAGCTCACTTGAGCGTAGGCACCTTCATTTTTGAAGCTCTCATGCCAGGGCCGCGAGGCAAAGACGCGCAGGGTATGGGTTCCGGGCTGGAGATCCGTCAGTTCAATCGGTTGGCCGACGTCATAAATCGCCTGATAGGGCTCGTTATCGAGAATCAAGTGGAGGTGCGGCCCCATCTGCCACTGCTCATTTAGGAAGAGCGGATAGTCACGAACTTGAAGCTTGACCTCGACGCGATCACTCTCGATAACTTGGTCAGGCTTAGGGCTAAGAATTTTGACCTGCGGTTGATACTGATCGAGCGATCGACTCAGATCGGCGACTAATGCTGGTGGCGGAACTTCCTTGAGGCGACTGGCTCGCAGCGGCGTGGTGTCGAAGAGTGAAGCGCTGGGATCTGTCCGACAACCGATCAAAGCGATCGCTAAAAAAGAAACTACGACTCCCTTCAAGAATCGCGTCAGACCGAACTGCTTCACGTCGAGCCTCTCACTTGCCCCTTGTCCTGTTGATACACCCTTGGGGGACACTCCTCCAAATCGGGGATCCTGACGGCTAAGCGATCGCCCCCAGCACAGTTGGTCAGCATAGACACAGTCATTCGGCAAACCTTTACATCTCTCAATGATCATTCAGCCTAAAGGCAGTCAATGAATGCTTTGCATTGGTCTTAGGAGCCGAAAACCCTTGTCCTGAAAGCTCTTTGAATTATTGTTAATCGCCTTCGGAGGCCCAAAAACCCGCCCCTATAATGCTCCCATCAGTGCTCCTTCCCGTGTGGAATCCTGCGTCGCTGTTTTTGTTTTCAGAGATTGCAGGTCCTTCCTAACCCTGGCGCCCACCGCTCCCTTGCTGAGCCAACTGCGCTATCCGGGTTCATGGTGCTGTTTAGTCTCGGAGTTGCCGAGGGGGTGGCCCCGAGAAATCTGAGGTCGCCACGTGTGGCTCTCAGAGGAAGGAGGAGGCCTCACCCTGTCTGAAGAGAGGAGAGTCTCAATGACGATAAGCCCACCGGAGCGAGAAGCGAAGGTGAAGGCGACGGTTGATAAAAATCCGGTTCCGACTTCTTTTGAGAAGTGGGGTAAGCCGGGTCACTTCGACCGGACGCTGGCCAAAGGACCCAAAACCACAACTTGGATTTGGAACCTTCACGCTAACGCTCACGATTTCGATAGTCATACCAGTGACCTTGAAGATATTTCACGGAAAATCTTCAGCGCTCACTTTGGTCACCTTGCGGTGATCTTTATCTGGTTGAGCGGCGCTTACTTCCATGGCGCTCGCTTCTCCAATTTCAGCGGCTGGCTGGCCGATCCAACCCACGTCAAGCCCAGTGCCCAAGTCGTTTGGCCGATCTTCGGACAGGAGATCCTCAACGGCGATGTTGGCGGTGGCTTCCATGGCATTCAGATCACCTCCGGTCTGTTCCAGCTCTGGCGGGCCTCCGGCTACACCAACGAGTTTCAGCTCTACGTCACGGCGATCGGTGCGCTCGTGATGGCGGGTCTCATGCTGTTTGCTGGCTGGTTCCACTACCACAAAGCAGCTCCCAAGCTGGAATGGTTCCAAAACGTCGAATCGATGTTGAACCACCACTTGGCTGGCTTACTCGGTCTGGGCAGCTTGTCCTGGGCGGGTCACCAGATTCACGTGTCGCTGCCGGTCAACAAACTGCTGGATGCGATCGACGCTGGCGAACCGTTGGTTCTCAACGGCAAAACCATCGCTTCTGCGGCTGATATTCCGCTGCCGCATGAGTTCTTGGATGTCAGCCTGATCTCGCAGCTGTTCCCGGGCTTTGAAGCCGGTGTGAAAGCCTTCTTCACGCTCAACTGGTCAGCCTATGCCGACTTCCTGACCTTCAAAGGTGGCCTGAACCCCGTCACCGGTGGCCTCTGGCTGACCGATACGGCTCACCACCACTTGGCGATCGCCGTCCTCTTCATTGTTGCGGGTCACATGTACCGCACGAACTGGGGTATCGGCCACAGCCTCAAAGAAATCTTGGAAGCTCACAAAGGTCCTTTCACTGGCCAAGGCCACAAAGGTCTCTATGAGATTCTGACCACTTCTTGGCATGCCCAACTGTCGATCAACCTAGCCATCCTGGGTTCGATCAGCATCATCGTGGCTCACCACATGTACGCGATGCCTCCGTATCCGTACTTGGCGACCGACTACCCGACGATGCTGTCACTGTTTACTCACCACATCTGGATTGGTGGGTTCCTGATCGTCGGTGCTGGTGCTCACGCTGCCATTTTCATGGTGCGGGACTACGATCCGGCCAAGAATGTCGACAACCTCCTCGATCGCGTTCTGCGTCACCGCGATGCGATCATCAGCCACCTGAACTGGGTGTGCATCTGGCTAGGCTTCCACAGCTTCGGCCTCTACATCCACAACGACACGATGCGTGCGTTGGGCCGTCCCCAAGACATGTTCTCGGATTCGGCGATTCAACTGCAGCCCATCTTTGCGCAGTGGATCCAAAACATTCATGCCCTTGCACCGGGTAACACTGCTCCTAACGCCCTGGCTTCGGTCAGCCAAGTGTTTGGTGGCGATGTGGTTGCAGTCGGCGGCAAAGTCGCTGCTGCCCCGATTGTGCTGGGTACTGCGGACTTCATGGTCCACCACATCCACGCCTTCACGATTCACGTCACGGCGCTGATTCTCCTCAAGGGCGTTCTCTACGCTCGGAGTTCGCGTCTGGTTCCTGACAAAGCCAACCTTGGCTTCCGGTTCCCCTGCGACGGCCCTGGCCGTGGCGGCACCTGCCAAGTCTCTGGTTGGGACCACGTGTTCCTAGGCTTGTTCTGGATGTACAACTCCCTGTCGATTGTAATTTTCCACTACAGCTGGAAAATGCAGTCCGATGTTTGGGGTTCCGTGCTGCCTGATGGTTCGGTAGCGCACATCGCGAATGGCAACTTTGCTCAAAGTGCCCTCACGATCAATGGCTGGTTGCGTGACTTCCTGTGGGCGCAAGCGTCTCAGGTGATCACCTCCTACGGCAGCTCGACCTCTGCCTATGGCCTGCTGTTCTTGGGTGCTCACTTTGTCTGGGCCTTCAGCTTGATGTTCCTGTTCAGTGGCCGTGGCTACTGGCAAGAGCTGATCGAGTCCATCGTCTGGGCTCACAACAAGCTCAAAGTGGCTCCTGCCATCCAACCGCGTGCGCTCAGCATCATCCAAGGCCGGGCAGTGGGCGTTGCTCACTACCTACTGGGTGGAATTGTGACCACATGGTCTTTCTTCCTGGCCCGCATCATTGCAGTTGGTTAGGAGCGAGCATCTAGGACTTATGGCAACCAAGTTTCCTAAATTCAGCCAAGACCTCGCTCAGGATCCGACAACACGTCGGATTTGGTACGGGATTGCTACCGCCCATGACTTTGAAAGTCATGACGGCATGACCGAGGAAAATCTTTACCAAAAGATTTTCGCCTCGCACTTTGGACACCTCGCAATCATCTTCTTGTGGGTGTCTGGCAACCTGTTCCACGTCGCCTGGCAAGGTAACTTCGAGCAGTGGAGCCAAGATCCGCTCCATGTTCGCCCAATCGCCCACGCGATTTGGGATCCCCACTTTGGTCAAGGGGCGATCGACGCCTTTACCCAAGCGGGTGCTTCTTCTCCGGTGAACGTCGCCTACTCGGGCGTCTACCACTGGTGGTACACCATTGGCATGCGCACCAATGGTGACCTCTACCAAGGCTCAATCTTCCTTTTGATCCTGTCTGCGCTCTTCCTGTTTGCTGGTTGGCTGCACTTGCAGCCCAAGTTCCGCCCCAGCCTCAGCTGGTTCAAGAACGCCGAATCGCGCCTCAACCACCACTTGGCAGGTCTGTTCGGCTTCAGCTCGCTGGCTTGGACGGGTCACTTGGTGCACGTCGCCATCCCTGAAGCGCGTGGCCAACATGTGGGCTGGGATAACTTCCTGTCCACCCTGCCTCACCCGGCTGGTTTGGCTCCGTTCTTCACCGGTAACTGGAGCGTTTACGCCGAGAATCCGGACACCGCTAGCCATGCCTTTGGTACGGCTGAAGGTGCGGGTACCGCAATCCTGACCTTCCTGGGTGGCTTCCATCCGCAAACGGAAGCGCTCTGGCTAACGGACATTGCCCACCACCACCTGGCGATCGCAGTGATCTTCATCATTGCGGGCCACATGTACCGGACTAACTTTGGTATCGGCCACAGCATCAAAGAGATCTTGGAAGCCCACAAACCCCCGGCTGGTGGTTTGGGTGCAGGCCACAAAGGTCTCTACGAAACGCTGAACAACTCGCTGCACTTCCAACTGGCGCTTGCGCTGGCTTCGCTGGGTGTGGTCACCTCACTGGTGGCTCAACACATGTACTCCATGCCCCCGTATGCCTTCATCGCGAAGGACTATACGACCATGGCTGCGCTGTACACCCACCACCAGTACATCGCGACCTTCATCATGTGCGGTGCGTTTGCCCACGGTGCGATCTTCTTGATCCGCGACTATGACCCTGAGGCAAACAAAAACAACGTCTTGGCTCGCGTTCTGGAGCACAAAGAAGCGATCATCAGCCACCTGAGCTGGGTCTCGCTCTTCCTGGGCTTCCACACTCTTGGCCTCTACGTTCACAACGACGTGGTCGTTGCTTTCGGAACTCCCGAAAAACAAATCCTGATCGAGCCGGTCTTCGCGCAGTTTGTGCAAGCGGCTTCGGGTAAAGCGCTCTACGGCTTCAACGTGCTGCTGGCGAATGCCGACAGTGCTGCGACGGCTGCAAGCCTGGGCACCTACCTGCCCAACTGGCTGGATGCTATTAACTCCGGCAAAACCGCTCTCTTCCTGCCGATCGGCCCTGGCGATTTCCTGGTTCACCATGCGATCGCTCTCGGCCTGCACACCACCACCTTGATTCTGGTCAAAGGTGCTTTGGATGCCCGTGGCTCCAAACTGATGCCGGACAAGAAAGACTTCGGTTACAGCTTCCCTTGCGACGGTCCTGGCCGTGGCGGCACCTGCGACATCTCGGCGTGGGACGCTTTCTACCTGGCTGTCTTCTGGGCGCTGAACACCGTTGGCTGGGTGACCTTCTACTGGCACTGGAAAAACCTGACCGTTTGGCAGGGCAATGTGGCTCAGTTCAATGAGTCCAGCACCTACCTGATGGGCTGGTTGCGCGACTACCTCTGGTTGAACAGCTCGCAGCTGATCAACGGCTACAACCCCTTCGGCACGAACAACCTGTCTGTCTGGTCTTGGATGTTCCTCTTCGGCCACCTGATCTGGGCAACTGGTTTCATGTTCCTGATCTCTTGGCGGGGTTACTGGCAAGAGCTGATCGAAACCATCGTCTGGGCGCACCAACGCACCCCGCTGGCCAACATCGTTGGCTGGAAAGACAAGCCGGTGGCTCTGTCGATTGTTCAAGCCCGTGTGGTTGGCTTGGCTCACTTCACGGTGGGTTACTTCCTAACCTATGCGGCCTTCTTGATTGCTTCCACAGCCGGCAAGTTCGGTTGATAGCGCTCAGCTAGGCCAATAACAAAGCAAAGCCCCTGACTTCGGTTGGGGGCTTTGTCGTTGAAAGAAGTTGAGGCAGATGTTCAACATGAGATAAGGGGCATCAGCCCCTTGCCCTCAGAAATTTTTAGCTTGATTCACTGACCTCATCAGCGATCGCTGTAGGCGCTCATGGGTAGACAGGAGCAGACGAGATTGCGATCGCCGTAGGCGTTATCGATGCGGCTGACCACTGGCCAGAATTTGTGTTCTCGCGTCCAAGGGGCAGGATAAGCGGCCTGCTCGCGGCTGTAGGCGCGATTCCAGTCAGACTGGAGCAGCACATCTGCCGGGTGGGGCGCATGCTTGAGGGGATTGTCGAGGGGATCCAAGTCACCGCTGGCGATCGCGTCCACCTCGTGATAAATGCCGATCATCGCTTCACAGAAGCGATCGAGTTCTGCCAGCGATTCACTCTCGGTTGGCTCGACCATCAACGTGCCGAGCACGGGCCAAGACATGGTTGGCGCATGAAAGCCGTAGTCCATCAGCCGTTTGGCGACATCCTCGACTTCAATCCCGGCTGTGCGTTTGAGCGGTCGTAGGTCAAGGATACATTCGTGGGCAACAAAGCCGCGATCGCCCCGATAGAGGATTGGATAGTAGGGCGCTAGTCGTGTGGCAATGTAGTTGGCGTTGAGAATTGCGATTGCGCTGGCTTGCGTCAACCCAGCTGCACCCATCATGCGGATATACATCCAAGAAATGGGCAGGATGCTGGCACTCCCCCAAGGGGCGGCTGCGATCGGGCCAAGGGCTTGCGGATCGGCATTCGCTTCTGGGACGAGCGGATGACTCGGCAGGAAGGGCGCAAGGTGCGCGGCAACACCGATCGGGCCAACGCCGGGGCCACCACCGCCGTGGGGAATGCAAAAGGTCTTGTGGAGGTTGAGATGACAGACATCCGCCCCAAATTGGGCGGGCTGACAGAGGCCGACTTGGGCGTTGAGATTGGCACCATCTAAATAAACTTGGCCGCCCTGCTGATGAACGATCGCACAGATCTCCGCGATCGCTTCCTCAAAGACGCCGTGAGTAGAGGGATAGGTGACCATCAGTGCTGCGAGCTGATCCGCATACTGGGCAGCTTTTTGCTGCAGGTCACTGACATCAATGTTGCCGCGATCGTCACAGGCGATCGGCACGACTTTCATGCCAGCCATCACCGCGCTGGCGGGATTAGTCCCGTGAGCCGACTGCGGAATCAGGCAAATCTGGCGGTGATCTTCGCCGCGACTCTGGTGGTAGCGCTGGATGACGAGTAGACCCGCATATTCCCCTTGAGAGCCAGCATTGGGTTGTAGGGAGACCGCTGCGAAGCCCGTAATTTCGGCTAGCCAAGACTCAAGCTGCTGGAACAGCTGTTGATAACCCTGGGTTTGACTCAGCGGTGCAAAGGGGTGAATCTGATTAAACTCCGGCCAACTGATCGGTAGCATCTCCGCCGTGGCGTTGAGCTTCATCGTGCAGGAGCCGAGCGGAATCATCGCTGTAGTCAGCGATAGATCACGACTCTGGAGGCGATGGATATAGCGCAGCAACTCGGTTTCCGAGTGGTACTGCTGAAAGACGGGATGGGTCAGGAAGGGCGTTTGGCGGGCGAAGGCTGGATCCACTTCGTCAGTCACAGCCGCTTGTAGATCCTCCCAAGCTGGCAACGATCGCCCTTGAGCAAAAACAGTGAGCAGGTCGAGGAGATCGCTGTCAGTCGTCGTTTCATCGAGGCTGATACCAAGCTGGCGATCGCTCAGACAACGCAGATTAAAACCCGCTGCTTCAGTTCGCGACTGCCAAACTTTCGGGTCTTCGACCTCAACGATCAGCGTGTCAAAGCCCGGCTGCTGAGGAATCTTGAATCCGAGAGACTGCAACTCCTCCGCCAAGATCTGAGTCTGGCGACGCACTTGCCTCGCGATCGCGGTCAGTCCTTCTGCCCCGTGGTAGACCGCGTAGAAGCCAGCCACCACAGCCAGCAAGACCTGCGCCGTGCAGATATTGCTCGTGGCCTTGTCGCGACGAATATGTTGCTCCCGCGTCTGCAACGCCAAGCGCAGTGCTGGTTGACCTTGGGCATCCTTAGAGACACCGACAATCCGCCCCGGAATCTGCCGTTTGTAGGCTTCCTTGGTGGCAAAGAATGCCGCATGAGGACCGCCGTAACCGAGGGGCACGCCGAACCGCTGACTATTCCCAACCGCGATATCCGCGCCAAATTCCCCTGGAGGGGTCAGCAGGGTTAGTGCTAGCAAGTCGCAGGCAACGGTTGCGATCGCGCCCTGAGCATGGGCTTGCTCAATCACCGAGCGGTAATCTGCGATCGTGCCGTCGGTGGCGGGATATTGCAGCAGCAGTCCAAAAATCGGCGTCTGGAAGTCAAACTGCAGCAGATCTGCGACGAGCACTTCAATCCCCAGTGCAGCAGCCCGAGTCTGTACCACCGCGATCGTTTGCGGATGGCAGTTGTGGGCAACGAAGTAGGTCTGAGACTTTGACTTCGCGACTGCCAAACTGAGGGTCATCGCTTCGGCTGCCGCTGTTGCCTCATCCAACAGGGAGGCGTTGGCGATCTCCAGCCCCGTCAGATCGCTGACCATGGTCTGGAAGTTGAGCAGTGCTTCCAAGCGTCCTTGGGCAATCTCGGCTTGGTAGGGCGTGTAGGCGGTGTACCAGCCCGGATTTTCGAGAATATTACGCTGAATTACAGGCGGCGTCAGGCAGTTGGCATAGCCTTGGCCAAGATAGGAGCGCAGGATCTGATTTTGATGGGCGATCGCTCGCAATTCCGCCAGCGCTTCGGCCTCACTGCAGGGCTCAGGCAAATTCAGCGATCGTGGCAAACGAATATCTGCAGGGACTACCGCCGCCAGCAAGTCTTCTAGGCTCTCGCAACCTAACTTCTGCAACATCTGCTCGACATCGGCCGGCCGTGGCCCGAGATGCCGCTGAGCAAAGTTGTGGGGCGAAGCAGACATGGGCAAGTCCCCGCAGTGTTGGGCTTATTGTGCAAGATTGCGCGGCGATCGGCAGGGCCTACTGACCCTCAACCAGAGCTTGATACTGGGCTGCATCGTAGGAGTCTGACAAATCCGGCTTGCCCGTCAACTGCACCTTGAGCAACCACCCCTGTTCGTAGGGATCGCTGTTGAGAATTTCTGGGGCTTCTAGTGCGGCTTCGTTGCGCTCGATGATCTCGCCGGTCACCGGCGCGTAGACTTCCTCTACTGCTTTGACCGACTCGACGGTGCCAAAACTGGCTCCGATCGCGATCGTGCTGCCAACCTCAGGAAGCTCGAGAAAAACGATGTCGCCCAACTGGTCGATGGCGTAGGCGCTGATGCCAATGACGGCAATATCACCATCAAGGCGGACGTACTCGTGACTGTCGAAGTAGCGAAGGTTGTCAGGGTAGATCAGCGCCATCGCAACAAAGTAGAGAGGACGCTTTCAGTTTGCCCGCTGCCCGTCCGGAACAACAGGGGGGCCAGCCGAGAATCTGTAATCCCCGTTGCAGCAGCGGTGAGGCAATGGAGTTCTCGCAATGGTTGTTTCGAGATCAGCGCCCTTCAACCGACTGTCAGCTGGTGCGATCGCGGCTTTTGGTTGCCTTGACAGCTCAGTGATTATGGTGCGGTCGCGATCGGCACAACCGCTGCAATCCAGTCCAGCCCCCCTGGGCTGTGGAGTCTGCAATCTTGGTTTCTGCCATCCCGAGAATTGAAACCGGTACACTAACCTCTGACCTCGTGGCAGAGCAGCCGTTTTGGTCTACATCAAACAGATCGAGCTGAGCCATTTCAAGTCCTTCGGGGGCACTACCTCGCTGCCGCTGCTGCCGGAATTTACGGTGGTGACGGGGCCAAATGGTTCTGGGAAATCCAACATCCTTGATGCGCTGCTGTTTGCCCTAGGACTCTCGAGTTCCAAGGGAATGCGGGCCGATCGCCTGCCGGATTTGGTCAATTCCACCTACGCCAGTCGCAGCCGCAGCACGGTCGAAACGCTGGTCACGGTCACCTTTGCCCTCGATGACTGGCAGCCCGAAGCCGAAGAGACAGAGGAGGGCGAGGGCACCGGCCTACAACCGGGGATGGCGGAGTGGACGGTCAGCCGCAAGCTGCGAGTGACGCCTTCTGGCACCTACACCAGCACCTATGCCATGAATGGCGAGGCCTGCACGCTGCAGCAACTGCATGAGCAACTAAGTCGGCTGCGGATTTATCCCGAGGGCTACAACGTGGTCCTGCAGGGGGATGTGACCAACATCATTTCGATGAGTCCCCGCGATCGCCGCCAAATTATTGATGAGCTGGCGGGGGTCGCCCAATTCGATCGCAAGATTGAGCAAGCTAAGGGCAAGCTAGAGGCGGTCAAGGAGCGGGAAGATCGCTGCCGCATTGTCGAACAGGAGTTGATCGAACAGCGCGATCGCTTGGCTAAGGATCGAGAAAAAGCCCAGAAATATCAAGCGCTGCGTCAAGAGCAGGCGACCAAGCAAAGTTGGGAGGCGGTCTTGCGCTGGCGGGCTGGGCAGCGGCAAGTTCAAGCGCTGCAGCGATCGCTGGCCCAACTGGCGACGGATGCGGCGACCGATCAACAGACGCAGCAGACGCTCGAGCAACAAATTCAGCAAACTGAGGCCACCCTCGACCGCCTCAATCAGCGGGTCAAGGCGCTGGGAGAGGAAGAACTGCTGAAACTGCAAGCGGCGCTGGCTCAGCAAGAGGCTGAACAGCGGCAGAGTCAGCGGCAGCAACAGGAACTAGTCGAGTCACAAACCCAGACGCAGCAGCAGATTCAGGCGTTGCTGCAAACTCAAGCTCAGTTGCAGACGGAAGGGCAACAGCAGGCGGAGCAGGCCCGAACCTTACAGACAACGATCGCCCAGACTTTACAGCCGCAATATCAGCAAGCACTAGAACAAGTCGAAGCGGCCCGGCAGTCGGCCCATGCCCTCGCCGCCCAATCCCAAGATTGGGTGACGCGCCAAACGAGTCTGCGACAACAGGCTGATGCGATCGCGGCTCAAGTGGAACCGCAGCGAGCAGAACAAGCCCAACTACAAGAGCGCCAAACGCAGCTCCAGCAGCAATTGGAGGCAACCCAATCGGCCTTAGTAACGGTGACAGCCGAGCTGGAGACGGAGACAGAACAGGCGGAAGGCGATCGCGCCGCTCTCAGCCAAGCGGAAGCGGCGGTGGTCACGGCAGCAGATCAGCTTGTGCGGCTGGAAGAAGAACTGCAGATCCAGCAGGAAACCCGCGATCGCCTGCTCAAAGAACAACGAGACAAGCAGCGCCAGCTCGATCGCCAAGAGAGTTTGCGTCAAGCGATGCAGGAAACCCAGGGGACAGCGGCGGCGCGGCTGATTCTCGATACTGGCCTGCCCGGAGTGCATGGTCTAGTGGCGCAACTGGGACGGGTGGAACCCCGCTATCAACTGGCGCTAGAAGTGGCCGCCGGTGGACGGCTGGGCTATCTGGTTGTCGATGATGATGGCGTCGCCTCGGCGGGAATTGAGCTGCTCAAACAGAAGAAAGCGGGGCGAATCACGTTCCTACCCCTCAACCGGATTCGTGCGGGCAAACAGCCAGAAATTCCGCGTTGGCAGCAGCCGGAAGGGTTGGTCGATCTTGCGATCGCCCTAGTCGACTGCGACGATCGCTACCGCGAAGTCTTCAAATTTGTCCTTGGCGGCACTGTCGTCTTTGAACGGCTTGATCAAGCCCGTCGCTACATGGGGCAGTACCGCATCGTTACCCTCGATGGTGAGCTGCTGGAAACCAGTGGGGCGATGACCGGCGGTAGCATCGCTCGGCGATCAGGCGGCCTCAGCTTCGGTAGTCCCGACAGTGGCGAATCGGCGGAAGTGCGAGCAATTCGCGATCGCCTCGAACAACTCGAAGTCATCCTCGATCGCAGTGAGTTGCAAATCCTCAATCTGCAAGCGGCGATTAAAGATGCAGCCAGTACGCTCAGCGATCGCCGCCAACAACAGCGCGAGCAGCAACTGACGGTTCAACAACGTCAGCAAACCCTGCAGCGCCTGCAGCAACAACAGCAACAGCTCAACGCTGAACTGCAGCAACGCCAACAGCAAGCCAGTCAAGCGCAAGCACGGCTGGCAGCCTTGGCTTTGGAATTGCCCGCCGCACTGAAACAGCTGAAAACACTCCGCCAAGCCCTTGCGGAACTAGAAGATTCTCCGATTCATGGTGAGTGGCAGCAGCGGCAAACGCTTCTACAACAGCAAGAAGCCCTGCTCCAGCAACAGGAAACTGCCCTGCGGCAAGCCGAGCAACAGCTGCAGCAATTGCAGACTGATCAAAAACGCCTGCAGGAACGCGCGATCGCAGCTCGAACCCAAGTCAGCCAGCTCCGGCAACAGCAGGGGGAACAGCTCAATCGTCTGGCTCAGCTCGATGAACAGCAACGCCAACAGGCGACGGCGATCGCCCAACTGCAGCAACGCCAAGCCCAACTAGAAGCCCAACTCGGGCAAGAGAAAGTCGATCGCGATCGCACTGAACGCCAACTGCAAGAACAGCGATCGCAGCGACAAAACCTCGTCTGGCAGCAAGAAAAACGCCAGCAACAACAACAGGAACTCCAACAGCAGCTGACCGATCTCGAAGTCCAACTTCAGGCGGAGCAGCAGGAATTGCCGCAACCCCTGCCCGATATTCCCGAAATGGTGCAGCAACAGGGCATCGAAGCACTGCAGCATGAATTGCGATCGCTGGCGAAGCGGATTCAGGCGATGGAGCCGGTCAACATGCTGGCGCTGGAGGAATACGAGCGCACCCAAGCGCGACTGGAGGAGCTGTCAGAGAAGCTAACGACAATTGAAGCGGAGCGAACGGAATTACTGCTGCGCATCGAAAATTTCACGACTCTGCGCCGCCGAGCCTTCATGGAGTCGTTTGAGGCGATCGATCGCAACTTCCAAGAGATCTTTGCGCACCTGTCGGACGGGGATGGCTCGCTCCAACTCGACAATCCTGAAGATCCCTTTAGCAGCGGCCTCAACCTGATTGCCCATCCCAAGGGCAAGCCGGTGCGTCGTCTAGCCTCGATGTCGGGTGGTGAAAAGTCGCTGACTGCCCTCAGTTTCATCTTTGCCCTGCAGCGCTACCGGCCCTCCCCCTTTTATGCACTGGATGAGGTAGACAGCTTTTTGGATGGGGCGAACGTCGAACGGCTGGCGCGGGTGATTCGTCAGCAAGCGCAAGCAGCCCAATTCATCGTGGTCAGCCATCGCCGACCGATGATTGAAGCGGCGGAGCGCACAATTGGCGTCACCCAAGCTCGTGGCGCTCACACCCAAGTTCTGGGGATCCCACAACCCTAGCCAACCGGCCGCTAGGATTGCTTTATGCTGGGCGACAATGTAAAGATGTCGCGACATCAGCCGCAATCCGAAGCGACTGCTTCTGACCAAGCTGTCGCTGCTTCTGGGGCCTAGGCATTGGTCCCTCACGATAGGACTCAAGAATGACCGCTGAGCAAGTTTGGTTGCGTTCCGAAATTATGGGAACCCAAGTCATTACTCGTGACAGCGGGCGACGATTGGGCGTCGTTGGCGAGTTGCTCGTCGATATCGATCGCCGCGAAGTGGTGGCTCTGGGCTTGCGCGACAACTTGCTGACGCGCTTCTTGCCCGGCGTGCCGCGCTACATGTTCCTGAGCAGCATCCGACAAGTCGGTGATGTCATCCTCGTCGACAACGACGATGTGATTGAAGATAATTTCGATGCGATTGGCCTCAGCAATCTGATTAATTGCGAAGTGATCACCGAAGCGGGAGAGCCGCTGGGTCGCGTGCGCGGTTTCAAGTTCGACATCGCTACCGGCAAGCTAGAGTCCCTCGTGATCGCCTCTTTGGGCTTAGCCTTTGTGCCGGAAAGCGTCCTCAGCACTTTTGAACTCGGTGTCCAAGAAATCGTCAGTGGCGGCCCCGATCGCGTCATTGTCTTTGAAGGTGCCGAAGATCGGATGGTGCAGCTAACCGCTGGCCTACTGGAGAAACTGGGGCTCGGTGGTTGGGACGACGACGAATACGATCGCTACTCCCTGCCGATTACGCCAGTCGAAAATCAGCTCGGTGCCGGTGACCCACTACCGCCCCAACGGGACTATAACCAGCAGCCGTTCCGGGCCCGTCGCGAGGATCGCCGCCAAGAGGAATTGGTTGAGCCGCTGCGCCAAAGCCGTCCGGCTGCCCGCCGCATGTACCTCGATGAGGAAGAGAGCAATCCCGCGCCGCGATCACGATCGCAGCAGCCCAGTCGCGATCGCTACGAAGAGGGCGACTACGAAGAGCTGCCCGCACCCCGCGTTCAACGTCGGCCGGAACCTGCGCCTCGCTCACCCGCCGCTCGCCCTAGTGCTCCCCAGCCACTCCCCCAAGATGACGATCCGTTTGGCGATGCTTGGGGTGAGCCTGATGACAGTCCAGAGCTGCAACTACCGCAACGACAACGTCAGCCGGAATACGAAGAAGGCTAGGCGACTCTGAGCCATCCAATTCGGCCACTGTTGGACGTCGTTGTCTGCAGTGACTCGTTGACTGGTATCGTGTAAAACGCGTACAACTCAAGCGCTGTCGACTGTTGCCCGTTTGGTGATGTCGTTGACTCCTCCGTCTCACCCTGCAGTTGCACCCCGAAATAGCGATCGCGGCCTTCCGATTCCCGTGCTTCAAATCAAGGCCTAGACAAGGGTGAGCCAGAAATTTCTCGCAATCGCTTGCTAAAAACACAGCACACAAGTTATACCTGTTTAACAGGTTGTCTTAGTTCAACGGAGAACCATGACCGTTTCCCTCAATCCCCTCTTGGCTGATCCCCCTGCACTCGGTGTTGGACGGCACTGCATTCTTGAGATTTACGGCTGTGCCGGTGAACTGCTCAACGATGCTGCCTACGTCGATCGTTCGATTCGGGAAGCCGCGATCGCTGCTGGAGCAACTCTCCTCAATCAGGTCTGCCATGAGTTTGAACCTCAGGGCGTGACGGCTCTAGCGTTGCTGGCTGAATCCCATATTTCCATCCACACCTGGCCTGAAAATGGCTATGCGGCAGTGGATGTCTTTACCTGCGGCGACCATACTCAACCTGAAGTCGCTTGCCACCATCTCATTCAAGCTTTTAAAGCTGAACATCATAGTCTGCACAGCATTGTCAGACGGCCTCCCGCTGCGATTCGCGAACACGAGCGCGTTCCGGCCTAGCGCCAACGATTCAATCTAGTGATTAGTGGTGGGCGGCTCCTTGAACCGATATCTGGGGGCCGCCTACTCTTTTCCGTTGTCTTTCCTTGTTGCGTTGCACAGCTGATGAACGAACCATGGCAAAAAAAATTTTTGGTGTCCGCGTTGAGGAAGATTTACGCCAGCAACTCAAGCAGTTGGCGTTGATTAAGGGCTTCTATCACAACAGCGGTCAGCACAAGGGTAAGCCCGATCTAAGTGGCTTGGTGCTAGCAATTCTGGAAGAGTATGTCGCGCAAAATCAGGCGGCGCTCGATGCAGCAGGGCCGTTTGTGGAAGAGCCGGTCACGGTTTCCAAGCCTGCGACGCCACGGCAGCGCAAACCGGCTAGCACCGCAACGAAAGCGAAAACCACGCGATCGCCCCGTAAGCGCAAGCCTTCAGGACCCAGTGCAGCAAAGTAGGGCTGGCTAGGACTCTGCTGACTGGCGGCGACGCAGCAGGCGATCGCGTAGCTGCTGAACCTCCGGTAAGGGCAGGCGACTGACCGGCAGAGCAAAGGTCAGTAGACCCACCCCGCTGGCGATCGCCAGTTTCACAATCAGCAGAATGAGCGTCGATTCCGGCCAGAGGCGATCGAGGCTGATCTGCGTAAAGTAGGCCAACAGGCCACAGCCAAAGCTCCAAATACTGAGGAGGGTGATCCAGCCCCCCCAGGGCAAAAGGGGCAGCCCGCCCAAGCGTCGGTGCAAAATCCAGAGCAGGGCGATCAGGGAAATGATGTTGACGGAAACCGTCGCTAAAACCAGACCCGTTGCGCCAAACGGCCCGATCAACAACCAATCAAACAGGGCATTGAGAAAGATGTTGATCATGCTGATCCGAAACGGCGTCTGTCCATCCCCCAGGGCATAGAAGACGCGTACCAAGACATCGCGCCCAGATAGACAAACATACCGATGCTGTAGGCCACCAGTAGCGCGGCGACCAAGTCGGTTGCATCCGTCTGGAACGCCCCCCGTTCATAGACGAGCTGCACGATCGGCAGGGCCAAGGCCGCCATCAAGGCACCGAGGGGCAGCATCAGCAAAGCCGTCAGGAATAAGCCTTGGCGGATGCGCTGCTTCAGCTCCGGCCACTGATCCGGCTCCGCTAAACGCGAAAGCACCGGCAGCAGTGGCACCAAAATGACATTCGAGAGAATGCCGAGCGGTGTTTGTACGAGCAAACCGGCATAGCCCAGACCTGCTGCCGCTTGAGGAATAAAGGAAGCGAAGAACAGATCAGTGTAGACATTGATCTGCAACATCCCAGAGGAAAACGTCGCTGGCCCCAGAATGCGCAGGACCTCTTTGACCTCGGGGCGCTGCCATTCGAACCGCAACCGCAGTCCGGCGAGGCCATGGCGAAACTGCGACGGCAACTGAATTAGCCATTGCAGAATTGCGCCCAGTAAAGTGCTGCCCGCCAGCACCAAGCCACCCACGATCGCGAGTTGGGGGCTGGTAATGCGGCTACCGACTTGCCACCAGAGTAGCCCCACACCAGCAATCACGGTCACGCTGGAAAAAAGCGGGCTGATGGAAGGCAGCCAGTAGGTATCGGCAGCGTTGAGGACGCCAAAGCCAATCCCGATCAGACCGGCGAGTAGCGCCATCGGCGCCATAATCCGCAGCTGCAAAACTGCGATCGCTCGCGTTTCTTGACCGGTGGGCGTCAACTCTAAACCGGGTGCGACCAGTCCAATCAGTGGATCGGCAAAGACTACGATTACGACGGTGACGATCAATAAGCTGATGCCGACGAGCGTTGTGATCGTTTCCACCAAGGGGCCACTGTCTTGGCGATCGCGCTTGGCAAGGACGCTGACCATGGCGCTGTGGAAGGGGCCATTGATGCCACCGAGCAGAATTAGCAGAAAGCCTGGAATAACGTAAGCGTAGTTGTAGGCATCAAAGGCAGGCCCGACGCCGAAGGCCGCGGCGATCGCCTGTTGCCGGACCAATCCAAAGACTTTACTGAGTAGGGTAGCCACCGCAACGATGCCAGCAATGCCAGCAAGCGATCGGGCCGGTTTAGAAGCGTCGGGCACAGGATGCGAAAGAATGGATGGCGGCCTGAACAGTCTACGATGCCCCCATGCCTCAGCGGCTCTATACCTATCCCCCTCTGTTGCGGGGGCGCTTGCTCCAGCGCTACAAACGCTTTTTTGCTGATATTGAACTCGACAGTGGCGAGACGATCACGGCTCACTGCCCGAACACGGGGCCAATGACGGGCGTTTGTCAGATGGGCAATCTGGTTTATGTCTCTAAATCAGACAATCCCAAACGGAAGTTGGCCTACACCTGGGAACTGATTGAGGTCACGGATAACGAACCGACTTGGGTGGGTGTCAATACGGGGCTACCGAATCGGGTGGTTCAAGCCCTGCTCGAGCAGCGTTGCTTGCCGGTGTTGGGCGACTATGGCGAGGTGCAGCGCGAGGTCCCGTATGGCGAGAACAGTCGGATTGATTTCCGATTAACGGGCGATCGCCCCATCTATGTCGAGGTGAAAAATACGACTTGGACGGCTGGTCGCCTCGCGCTTTTCCCAGATACCGTCACGACTCGCGGCCAGAAGCACTTGCGGGAGCTGACAGCGATTTTGCTGGAAGCGCGAGCGGTCATGCTCTACTTCATCAATCGGGGCGATTGCACTGCTTTCGCGCCGGGAGATAGCGCCGACCCAACCTATGGGCAGCTGTTGCGGACTGGCATTGCTGCCGGTCTTGAAGTCTATCCCTGCCAATTTCAGATCAGTCCTGAAGGCATTGATTTTTTAGGCGTTGCCCCTTTGCAACTCTAAATAACTGCCGTGCAGTTGTTCAAAATGCACTTGGGTTTCCCTAGAAACCTGCGCTAGGCTGCGATCGCTTCTTTTGCTTTGCTATGAACTACGCTCTTACCCAAGCTGTCCTGACTGGCACCCTTGAGGTGATTACCTTTGGGGGGGCTACCATTCTTGGTGTGGCGGCTGTCCGCAGTTGGATCAAGGATGTTTTAAATCCCGATCGCACGCTCATTCAGCTGCGCCAGCAGCTCCAAGATCTAGAGCGCAAGTTAGAGGAAGCTCCCGAAGACCTACGGCAAATCGGTCGTCTTCGGGCTGAAAATGCGCTCTTAGCTCAAAATAATCAACAACTTGAGCGCCTTGTTAGTCAGTTACAGCAACAGGTTAAGAATCAAGAATCGACCCTTCTAGGATTGGTTCAGGAGAAACAAGAACTGCTGACCCAAGTCGGCGATCGCGATCGCCAAATCGTGCAGTTAACTGCTGATTTGCAAACCCTTGAGGCGCAAGCCCAACAGCGATCGCAGGATTTCCAAGAACTGTTAGAAGAGCGGGAACAAATTCTTGAGGCAATGGAGCTTGCCCAAACTGAGCGGGAACAAATCGCTCAGAATTACCAGCAGCTGCAGGCACAGCAAGGGGGCATGGCCAGCCGCGCCCATAGCCTTGAAGAGCAGAATCGTGATTTGGTCGGAAACATCCAAACCCGCGAGCAGACAATTCTGGAACTACAAGAAAATTTGACTGCCTTGGAAGCGTTGCTGCAGGAGGAACAACTCCGTAGAGCTGAACAAGAAACGCAACTGATTCAAGTGCGTGAACAGCTGCAAATTCTGATTCGTCAGCGTTTAAACCAACAATCGGGCGTTCGGCCGGCAACTATTCGCCGCTGGTTAGGGTCTTAGTTCTGCTGCGATGCGTTAGGAGTCGCTGAAGTTGCTGATCGGCTTGGATCTATCCGCCAGTAGACCCTTCTGCTCTCGAACCTTCAGCTCTGATGTGAGATTTATGCAGGAAAATCAGTTTCCTCAGAGTGGAAAAGCGTTTGCTAACCCAGCCAGACGCTGAATCACGATCGCTGCTGAGTCAGGCTTTCTGCTTCGGCCACTGACTCAGGTCTCGGTTCTTGATTGTCAACCTCCCTGCGACAGCTTTAAGCGCAATAAAACCAATCACTGATATTGAGATTGAATTATGGGTACGGTCTGTTGAGAACTGGTCATCTTGTCATAAATTAGCCTCAAGAAACAAAGTTTCTTGTCGGTGGAATTGCGGCCATTCACTCTCCAAAATCGAGATCATCTCTTCTAAAATATGCTCAGCAGTTACATATTCCGGTTTACAGTTATAAGAATCTCTTTCTTACCTGGGGTTTAGGATGGAGTCGGCGGACGCTGAGTTTCAGAATTCAAGCGCTTCTGCAGAGGCAAGTAATGCTCTTTGCCGGTATCTTGGCAATACCATTCGTGAATTGCGGCAGCGCCACGATTTGACGATTGCAGAGGTCTCTCAGAAGGCTGGAATTTCGCGTGGAATGCTGTCAAAAATTGAGAATGCTCAAACGTCAGCAAGCTTAGAAACTTTAGAGAGGCTTGTCTCAGTCTTGGGAGTCTCTCTGAGTGCTCTTTTTAAGGGCTATGAAGCCTCTTCTGAACAGGTTTTTTTGGTTCCAGAGGGCACTGCCAAAGAAGTTGTTCGACGTGGCACCCGCAACGGCCATACTTATCAGCTTTTAGCGAGTGATCCAACTGCTCAGTTTTGCTTTGAATCGTTTTTGATTACACTTCATGAACGATCAGAGCCGTTTGCTGCTTTTGAACACCCGGGATTTGAGTCGATCTATGTTCTAGAAGGGAAAATGCAGTATCGCCATGGCAGCCAGTCTTACTTGTTAAAAGCGGGTGATGCTCTGACTTTCCAAAGTGATATTCCTCATGGCCCTGAGCTGCTGATTGATCTGCCGATTCGGTTTTTGGCAACAGTTTTTAATTCGAAAGGGCCGATTCCTGACTTCATTGCTTCACCTTCCGTTGAGATTAGTGAAGTGGAAAGCTCAGAAGATGTGGAATAAGAGAGTTGCCCATCCTGAAGTATGGTTCCCGTAATCTGTGCTGGCCTTCGTCGATCAACTACTCTGATCAGAACCGTTTCAGCGAACGCCTGACTGCTGACTGTTCGCGAGCGACTGGCGGGATCACCCACTGACCTCTACCGCGATCGCCGGAGTGGGCGCTAAAGTCTGGGAAGTTTGCGCCGTCCCCCAGACTCCAGCCCATGGCGACTGTTGTGTTTATTGGCTATAGCTTTTTGCATAGCCTGTTGTTGTTCGGAGCCCTGCTGCTCAGTTGGCGATCGCCCGGTTGGGACACGGCCATCCTTGCATTTGTGGCGATCGGGCTGGTCTACGATAACGCGATCGTGGCGGCTGGCCGCTGGATTGGTGAAGGCGATCGCTTGGCGGGTCTGGCACGCTGGCGTTATTTACTTCATATTTTTGGTTCACCACTGTTGATCGTTGCGGGTTGGCAAGTGGCGTTGCGGGCAGGGTTTGCTTGGGCGGAAACATCAACGGCTTTGTGGCTGGCGATCGCGCTGACTGCCAGTCTGATTGGCGTTGACCTCTGGACGCGCTATCGCGGTTTGGAACTTGCCCCCGTCAACTTCGGTGGCACGCTGCGCTATAAAGATGTCCGTTTCAATCCTGAGATTCCTGTCATTCTGACCACGCTGATCCTGCTGGGGCTGGGCGTTCTCTTCGATCGCCAGCGCCAATGGCCGTGGTTGGAAGCGGGAGCGATCGCCATGTTGGTGACCGGCGCTATTCCGATTCGGCTGGTGGGGGTGCTGGCTAGTAATGGCGGTGAAGTGCTGTTTTGCGCCAGTCTGCTGTTGAGTGTGTGGCACTTCAGTCATGGCTAATCTAGACGTCGCGCTGCTACCGAATCACTGGTACGCGATCGCTGCCAGTACTGATCTGGGTTCCACACCGATCGCAGCGTCGCTACTCGATCAACAGCTGGTGGTCTATCGCACTACTGCTGGACAAGTTGTGGTGCTCGACGATCGCTGCCCCCACCGTGGGGCTTCGCTAGCCTGCGGTCAGGTCAAGGGCAACGCGATTGCCTGTCCCTATCACGGTTGGCAATTTGATCTCGATGGTCATTGCGCTCAGATTCCATCTCAGCAGGCTTCGGCACGAATTCCCCAAGCGGCAAAAGTGGCGAGCTATCCTGTCCAGGAGCGCTATGGCTTGATTTGGGTGTTCACCGGCGATCGCGATCGGGCGGCACAAACGCCGTTGTGGGAACTGCCGGAATATGACCAAGCCGGTTGGCGGGTGGTTCAAGGTCAGTTCGATTGGGCGGCAGACTATCGTCGCGTTACCGAAAATGGCATGGATGTGGCCCATTCACCCTTCGTGCATGCCAATTCCTTTGGTGCTAGCGGCAATGAAGTGATCGCCGATTTTGAGTTGGAAAAGAGCGATCTCGGCGCCCAAATCTGGATTCCGATCGAGCCGAAGGCGAACTATCGTGGCAGCTTCAACCTGCTAGGACGCAAGCAAGAAACCCCCAAGGCAGGGCGATCGGGGGCAGCCTTTCACTTACCGAACATCACTCGTATCGATATTGAATTCGGCAACTTTCATTTGATCTTGGTCGGTATTCACCAGCCGATCTCGGCCACAACGACCCGTAGTCACTGGCTCCATGTCCGCAATTTCTTGACGGCAGGCTGGGCGGATGGTGGGACACGCAAACGCACCGCCAAGCTTTTTCAGGAAGATCAAAAGATCATTGAGGGGATTGCTCCTCTGCGCGATCGCAATGAAATTTCGGTTGCCTCCGATCGCCTGCAACTCTACTACCGCCAGCTCTGGCAACAGCACCATTCCTCCCTCGTCGCCCAAGGCTGAACCATGTTTCTCAAGAACTACTGGTATCCCGTGGCGCTGGCTCAGAAGGTCGGCGATCGCCCCCTGTCTGTCACTCTCTGCGGTGAAGCGATCGCCCTCTACCGCGACAGTGCGGGTCAAATTCACGCCTTGAGCGATCGCTGTGTGCATCGGGGTGCAGCACTTTCCGGCGGCTGGGTTGAAAATGACTGTCTCGTCTGTCCGTACCACGGTTGGCAGTACGACGCCCAAGGGCACTGCCGCAAAATTCCTGCCAATACGGAGCAACAGCGCATTCCCTTTGCAGCCAAAGTTCCCCACTATGATGCGATCGAACGCTACGGCCTAGTCTGGCTGTTCTACGGCGATCTACCTGAAGCGGATCGTCCACCCTTGCCGCCCTTGCCGGAATACGACGATCCAGCCTGGCGCACCGTGCAGGGTGAAGTGACCTACACCACCCACTACACCCGCGTCACCGAAAACCTGATGGATTTCGCCCATGCACCCTTCACCCACTCGGGTTCGTTTGGGGCAGCGTCCGATCCATTAATTGAGCCTTACAAAGTCGAACAACTTCCAGACGGTCTACGCGCCCAAACCCAGTTCACAAATCGGCCTATCGCGGCATTTGGAAGCTGTTCAATCGTGGCGATGCCCCACGTACCGTCACCACCACAATCACCCTTTACATGCCCTGCATCGTCCGCACCGAAACGGACTTAGGCAACGGCTTCCGCTTCATTGGCTACGGTGCCAATCTGCCGATCGATGCCGAGACCACCAAGACCTTTTGGCTGACCGTGCGCACCTTCTTTACCGGTGCTTGGGCGGATGGCGACACGGTGCGCCGCAGTCTCAAAATCATCGAAGAGGACAAACGGATCGTCGAAACCCAGCGTCCCAAGATGATTCCCTTGGACGATCGCAGTGAAACCCACGTCGCCGCTGATGCCCTACAAATCGGGCTACCGCAACTTGCTGCGACAAGCCCGCGATCGCGGTTGGGCAATTGCCGAATCTCAGCCAGCCGATCAGGAACTGGTGCCCGCCGCTAAGTAGTCACCCAGCAGTTTCACTGCTTTAGAAACCCCATTCTCTGCCCGTAGCCGTTCCCCGATCGCCTGCGCCCGCGATCGCATTTGCGGATCGCTGACGGCTTGGGCGATCGCAGTCGCCAGAGTCTCAGCCGTCAAACCCTCGCGGGTAATTGGGGATGGCCCTGCCCCTAGTTCTGCGACCCGCTTGCCCCAAAAGGCTTGGTCATTGCCGTAGGCCGTGATGATTGTTGGCAACCCTGCCTGCAAACTCGCTGCCGTGGTACCACAACCACCGTGATGCACTGCCGCTGCGAGGCGCGGAAACAGCAGGCCAAAGGGCGCGGACTCTAGTGGAAACACCGTGTCTGGTAGCTGAGAGCGGTCGATCCGGCTCCAGCCTGCTAGCAAAATGCCCCGCTGATTACTTTTCTGCAGCGCTTCGACTGCGATCGCGGTCAACCGCTCCGGTTCTTGGTCGACCATGCTGCCAAAGCCAATGAACACCGGCGGCTCACCCGCTGCTAGAAAGGCTTCCAGTTCGGGTGAGAGCGTTGCCTCAGCTTCCGGTAGCAGCCAATAACCCGTCAGATGCGCTTGCTCTGGCCAGTCTGCAGGTTTCGGCAAGGTCACTTCACTGAGTGGATGCAAGAAGACTTGCCCTCTGCGCACCAGCTGTTTGTAAGGACTGCTCCAACTCAAGGGCTTCAGTCCTAGATCAGAAATGCGCCACTCGTTGACCGTCTTGCGAGTCGCCACCCAGAGCAATTTATCGACGGCATAGTGACTGAGCCAATTGCCCCAGCCACCTCCCAGCATGAAGTTCGGCGGAAACCAAGGGCTCGCAAAGGCTTGGGTAAACCCGTAGGGCGTGGGCGATCCCAGAAAGCAAGGAATCTTCAGCGCTTCGGCAATATGAGTCGCACCCCGCGCATTCGGCGAAGCCACGATCGCATCCGCATCCTGACAAGCCGCCCAAGAATCCTTGAGAATCTGGCCTAGCAGCTGCGCTGCCGCCGCGACCGTTTCCTTGGAGTAAGCGCCTGATTGCTGCTGCACCCCTTGGGGATCACCCGCCACCAACCGAAACTCCAGCCCCAGCCCTTCCACCATCGACTGATAGTTGGTTGCGTGGCGATCGCCACCTCATAGCCCGCCGCTTTCAGCCCCAAACCCAGCGCCATAAACGGTTGGACGTCACCGCGCGTCCCAATCGTTCAGAATGACAATCCGCATCACTGAATACCCATCCTCCCAGACCTCAACGTCCTATCACCAGACCAACTCTTTAGCCCATATCAGGATGCTGGCTCCGACAAGTTGACTAATTGCGCAGCTAGGCTCTCACCAGTCAAAACCCCACCGACCCTCCTTTTGCGGGGGGCTGGGGGAGTCGAGGCCCCCAGTGCGTGGGTGTGGGGGTGCGCAATCACCCCCACGGACAGAGGCTTTAGATGTCTTCACCAGCAGACCCTCGCAATCCTTTACGCCGCTGGACGAGTTAACAGCAGCATTTGCGTTTCGCCATAGACCGGATCTCGCACCGCTTTCAGTTCCGCCGGAATTCCCGCTGCCGTCAGATCGCTCAGCAGCTGTGCCACGTAGGCATGGCTGCCGCCGCCACTGCCCCGCGTCGGGGAAATGCGCACCTCGCGATCGCAAACCCGATAGAGCTCCAGCACCGATTGGTAGTGGAAGGGATAGTTAAAACCGTCATCGCTGGCGTAGATGAACAGGAAGTTGCCGCAGAGGACGCGATCGAACTGGCGATCGTCGAAAGGCAAGACCGGCAGTGCCGCTTGAATGTAGCGATCGCGATTGGCTTCAAAATCCGCAAGAAATCCAGCTGCTGCCTGACGTGCCGAGCCTTCCACCAAGGCAGGATCTGGTGCCGCATCGCCCAACTGGGCCGAGATGATCGGGAATAGCTGCACAACCGTATCGATATCGGCCTCGATCCGCTGCCGCACGACTTCCAGATCGGGGTCATAGGCCGGATCGACTCCGATCGCTGCGATTCCGAGTGCATTGGCCTCCGATACAAACGAGGCAGGCCCGCCCGAGCAGTCGAGGATGCGATCGCCCTGCCAGTCCGTCGCCTGAAAGCCAAAAATTTGCTCGTACTGGGCCAGGGTCCGGCCGTAAACACAAACTGAAGTGGAGACCGAGTCAGCCATTGCCGCAGCTCTTAACTGCGGTCATTCTAGGGGCTGACGCGATCGCGGCAAGAGCAAGAGAACTGCGATCGCATTCAAAGCAGCCAAACTCCAGAAGAAGGGATCCGCACCGCCGCGATCGTAAACAACGCCCAAGATCAGCGGGCCAATCACCTGGGCGAGGCTCTGCCAGCCCTGGACACTGCCCAAGACCTGACCCTGTTCCTCAGCCGTGACACGCCGCGAAAACAAGCCGCTCAAGGCTGGAATCACAAAGCCGCCGAACAGCGCTGTCAAAATCTGAGCCGGATAGAGCTGGCTTCCTGGAGTGGGCACCTGTGCCAGCCAGAGATAGCCAACGGCCATGCCGCCCAGCCCTATCAACGCCAAGCCCTTTTCTTGGAAGTAGGGCAGTAGCCGCCCGAAGATCAATCCTTGCCCGAGTGCTGACGTAAATCCACCCGCAATCAAGACACCCGCCACTTGCAACGGTGTCCAGCCAAAGCGATTTTGGACGAACAGCACAAACAGACTGGTGAAGCCGGCAAAGGCAAAGTTATAGATGAAGGCACTTGCTAGCGATCGCCGTAGTTTGGGGTTACGACTCACTGCCCAGAGCTGTTTAAGCGGATTGAGATCTTGCCAAGGCACAATGCGGCGACGCTCCGGTGGCAGCGATTCCACGACGGTGAACACCGTTAGGGCTGCGTTGATGAAGGCCAGAATTGCAGCGAACCAAATTGGTAGCCGCAGGTTAATGCCTGAAAGAAGGCCGCCCAGTGCCGGCCCAAACAAAAAGCCCAATCCGAAGGCTGCACCAATCCAGCCAAATTGAGTCGATCGCTTCAGGGGATCCGACTCGCGATCGGCAATGTAGGCTTGGGCGATCGCAAACACCCCACCCGCTAATCCGGCCAAAATCCGTGCCGCAAATAACAGCGGTAGATTCTCAACTAAACTCCCTACCGCAAGTAGCACATAGGCCAGTCCCGTAAACACCAGCGTCAGGATCAGTGGCGGGCGACGACCAAAGCGATCGGAGAGCGAGCCCAGAACGGGCGTCGAAATAAACTGCGCCAAGGTGTAGACGCTGGCAAATGCACCGAGCAGAAAAGCATTGCTGCCAAAGGGGCGGAGCAGTTCCGGCAGGATCGGCAGCAGTAACGTTACCCCCAAGGCATCCATGAAGACGTTGAGCGCAACTGAGAAGAAGGCGAGGCGTTGGCGGGCCATAAGCGGGGGAAATACTGCCACGATTCACGCAGGCTCAGCCAAGCCTGTCAATTCAGACGAGTGAACTGCGATCGCCCCCTAAGATCAAAAGCGGCGCAATTCCCCCAGAATGCATGGACGCAATGGAATTCTTCCGGCAGAGTGCCGGTCAGTGGCGATCGCAGCGAACCACCCATCACCTTGCCTTTCGGCGAGCAGAGAATGGTGACTCCAGCATCTCGGTAGAAGCCCTAGAGAAAGACGATCCGCGCGTCATTGAGATCTGCACCATGCATGAGGTCGATCCGGCTACCGCGATCGGGGGAGCTTACGTCAGTTGGCAAGGGTCGATGGAATGGGATCGCGACGCGGAAGGCCATTCCGGGACGACTGTATTTGCGCTCGTACCCGATGATGCCAGTGGCCGCAGTGGTCAACTTCTGCGCGAGCGGGGCTATGCCGAAATCGTGCCGGTGATCGGTCGCTTCGAGCTCGATGAGAACAACAACCTCAACCTCGTGACCGACTACGAAACCATGAGTGCTGTCGAGCAATTTTGGTTTATGGGGCCTAGCCTACGCCTCCGAGCCAGTACGGTGACTCGCTTTGGGGGGCTGAGCACCGCAGCTTTCTGTGCGGAAGTGCGTCAGACCGAAGCTGCAGCCGACAGTGAACCCCTAAAAGCGGATCAGCTCTACTCCAGCTTGGGTTGGTAGGAAAAGCAGCGATCGTTAAGCTCTGTAAGAATTTCGCGGTTGAATTCCGGTGGCGTTCCCCGACGCCGATATGATTGGGCTTAATCTTCGCAAGAATTCGTAAGGTTAGGGAGTTTTATTGCGTGGCCCTTCCCCTCTTGAACTACGCGCCAACAACGCAAAATTCGCGCGTAGCTGGCTTCGAAGTTCCTGGCGACGAGCAGCCAAAACAGTACAACACCGAAGACCAGTACTCACCGGTCCAATTTGATGAAGTGATTCAGGCGGCCTATCGCCAAATCTTCTTCCACGCCTTCAAGTGCGATCGCCAAACTGTTCTGGAATCGCAGCTGCGGAATGGTCAAATCACCGTTCGCGATTTCATCCGTGGGCTGTTGCTCTCTGCAACCTTCCGTTCCAGTTTCTACGACAAGAACAGTAACTATCGTTTTGTCGAGCAAGTGGTCCAACGGGTGTTGGGTCGCGATGTTTACGGCGAACGGGAAAAAATTGCTTGGTCTTTGGCCGTTGCAACCCAAGGCTATGAAGGGTTCATCGACACTCTGCTCAACAGCGATGAATACCTGAGCAATTTCGGCTACGACAAGGTGCCTTACCAACGTCGTCGCGTCCTGCCGGGTCGCGCCCTGGGCGAAACCCCGTTCAACATCAAATCGCCCCGCTACGACAGCTACTACCGCACGATTCTCGGCTTCCCGAAAGCCGTCTTCGCCGGTGGTCCTGGCAAGCGCTTCCCTGCGCAATACCTCAGTGCCAAAGCGGGTGATCCAGGTGCCTACTTGGCCTTGGCTCGCAGCATCGGTGCTCGTGGTCAAGCCCTGAGTGCTTCGGCGGATATCGATTACCTCAGCAAAGTCCCTTACCGCAAGCGCTAAAGGATCGGGTCACTCCCTAACCATTAGCGTTGCCGAAGCTGTTGCTTTCTTTGAGAGCAGCAGCTTTGTTTTTTGCAGGATCTGGACTGCCAGCGTGAGCGCTAAGCAAGACAGAAAGCCACCTTGCCGAGCGCTCGTGATTTTCCCCACTCGCATGAGGATTTATCGTTGCCAACTCGCAATCAGACTGAGGGGATTATGGCGATCGCCGGTTAACTGAACGCCGCGTTGATTGGCTTCGAGATGGCGCAGGATTTTGTAGATCGTTTCAATCTGCTCACTCTGACCTAAATCGTCTGCGATCGCTGCGATCGAGAGTGGTTGTCCCTGTTGGAGCAACTCCACAATCTGGCGCTGGATCTCGAGAACACCGGCAGCAGCCTTTTTGCCGGCTTCCACCCCCGGCTGGTGATAGGCATTGATGCCAACCAAGCTGGCATAGAGTCCCACCGCCCGTTCATACAGCGCGATCAAGGCCCCCACCTGTTGTGCATCAACGCGCGGCACCGTAATCGTGATCGACTCACGCCCATTTTCGTAAAGCGCCGCGCGGGTGCCTTGAAGCAGCCCGCTGAGATAGTCGCCACTGGTGATGCCAGGCTCCACGACTGGCGACGGCCCCTGTCGGTCTTCGAGCACCTCGATAAACGTGGCAAAGAAGTTAGGAATGCCCTCGCGCAGTTGCTGGACGTAGGCATGTTGATCGGTCGAGCCTTTGTTGCCGTAAACGGCGATGCCTTGGTGAACTACCTTGCCGAGCAGATCGCGCTCCTTGCCCAGTGACTCCATGATCAACTGCTGCAGATAGCGGCTAAACAGCAGCAGGCTGTCCTTGTAGGGCAGGATGACCATGTCTTTTTTGCCTTGCCCATTGCCGGCCCAGTACCAGCTCAAAGCCAAGAGCGCTGCCGGATTTTGTCGCAAATCGGAATGGCGGGTCAGGGCGTCCATTTGCCGCGCCCCGGCCAGCATGGCGGTGATGTCGATGCCCAGTAGGGCTGCCGAGAGTAGACCGACTGCAGATAGTTCAGAGGTGCGGCCGCCCACCCAGTCTTCCATGGGGAAACGGGCCAGCCATCTTTCTGTGATCGCTACATGATCGAGATGGCTCCCCACCCCTGTGACGGCGACAGCTTGGGGCGCAAAGGCAATCCCTCGCTGGGCAAAGGCGGACTGAACCTCCAGCATGCCGTTGCGGGTTTCGGGAGTGCCGCCAGATTTGGAAATAACGATTACTAAGGTGGAAGCAAGGCGATCGCCGAGATCAGCTAAAACGCGATCGAAGCCAGCTGGATCGGTGTTGTCAAAGAAGTGAATCTGGAGCAGTGCCGCTTGAGGCCGGAGGGCTTCTGAGACAAACTGCGGCCCTAGGGCCGACCCGCCAATGCCAATTGAGAGAATGTCGGTGAAGCGGGAGCCGGTGGGTGGCCGCAACACGCCACTGTGTACTTTGAGGGCGAAGTCTTGGATCGCGGCCAGCGTGTCGCGAATTTGGGTCTGCAGCTCCGGTGTGGGTGCCAGCTCAGGATCGCGCAGCCAGTAGTGGCCGACCATCCGCTGTTCATCGGGGTTGGCGATCGCTCCGGCCTCGAGCTCTGCCATCGCCGCAAAGGCGTGCTGGAACTTGGGCTGCATGCTAGTAACGAAAGCGTCATCGAATCCCATGCGGCTGATGTCGAGGTAAAACTCCAGCGAGGGATCGTAGTAGAGCCAATCGAGGTAGCGTTGCCAGAGCTGCTGGGCGGTCATAGACAAGCTGGGAGCGACCTCGCTAGTCTATCGGCGCGATCGCGGTTTTCTGTGTGCGATCGCCCAGAACTTTTCCAGTTTTTACGCTCTGCGCCTTGGTTAGCCGACTGCAGTGGCTAGTTCTAAAGAAATTTTTCGAGCACTTGGCAAGTTTCTTTACCGGTGGCTTCCCAGCTGAAACGGCTGGCTTGCTGGAAGCCCCGATCGCGCAGGGACTGCCGCAGATTTGAATCGTCGATTAGGTCGCGCATGGCGGCAGCGATCGCCTCAATGCGATAGGGGTCGACGTAGAGAACGGCCTCACCGCCCACTTCTGATAGCGAAGAGCCATGGGCAGTGATCACTGGGGTGCCGCAGGCCATCGCCTCTAGAATCGGTAGGCCAAAGCCTTCCCAAAGGCTGGGATAGACGAGGGCGATCGCCTCACCAATCAGCCGCGGCAGATCGGCGTAGTCCACGTAGCGCAGGAATTGCACCCGATCCCGCAGTCCCAAACTATGCACAAGTTGCTCTAACCGAGGTGTTTCGGAGGCATGACGACTGCCAGCGAGATACAGCTGATAGTCCGTCGGTAACTGGGCAAACGCCCGAATCAGGCGCTCTAGATTCTTGTGGGGAAACTGTTGCCCAATGTGGAGGAAGTAGTTGCTGGTTTTGCCGCTCCAAGGCTGATAGTGCTGGCGATCGTAGCCCAGGTAAATCGGCGTAATTTTCTGGGCGGGCAGTTGATAAAAATGACAGAGATCGGTAGCGGTTGCTTCCGAGTTGCAGAGCACATGACTCGCCTGCGCCACAATTTTGGGCACGACCCAGCGGAAATAGTAGGTCTGCCAAGAGTGCGATGGCAGTTGCAGGGGACGCAGATCATGAACCATCACCACCGATCGGCAGTGGCGATCAATCGGGGCTTCGGGCGCCGGTGAAAATAACAGTCGACTACCCAGCCGGCGATAGAGTTTGGGAACTTGGGTCTGGGTCCAATAGAGCCTAGCCAAGCGGGCTCTTCGCCCGCGATCGGAGCAGAGCCGCGAGGAAATGAGCTGATGGTCAAACCCCTCGTAGAGGCGATCGCTCAGGAGGGTGGGCTGCAGCGATCGCAGATAGGGCAACAAACTGAGGGCATAGGTACTGATCCCTGTGGGCTGGCGCAGCACCATTGCCAAATTGACTAACAGATTGCCCACGATTGCGTCTGCACCTAAGCCAATCCTATGAGTTTACGGCGCCCGAACTTCAGCCAATTGATCAGCCAATAAACACCACTGCGCCATCGGCCTAAATCCGGCTGGCGACGCTGGGCTTGGAAGGTCTCAGCAAAGACTCGGCTAATGCGGGTGTTGCTTAGCCCGCCCATGCTCAGGCAGAGGATGACTTGATTGGTGTGGACGGCCTTCAAGTCGGGCGGTAGCCGCAGGAGCCAGTCGTAGTCGCCACAGATGCGAAAGCGCTCATCAAACAGGCCAATACGATCAAACAGCGATCGCCGCATCAGCAGTCCCGGATGACTGAGGATCATCGACTCCCGCATCCGCTGCCAATCCCAGGCATAGCCCCAGGTGCGTAGAAATTTCCCCTCGGGGCTGTAGTAGGCATTGCGCCCGCTCACCAAATCGGGCTGCCCCACAGTCAGCTCTAGCAGTTGTTGGAGAGCTGTGGGACTGGCGTAATAATCGTCTGCACCAACGAAGGCGACATAATCGCCACTGGCGCGGGCGATCGCTTTGTTCCAAGCGTGATAGATGCCACGATCGCGCTCACTTTCCCAGTAGGTCAGGCGATCGCTCCAGCCTTGCAGCAACTCAACCGTGCCATCGCTGGAGGCATTGTCAAAGACCAAGACTTCACAATCTGCCCGTACTGTTTGTTGTTCAATACTGTCGAGACAGCGGGCTAAGCCGATCGCATCGTTAAAGGTGGCGATGATCAAAGAGAGCTTGGGCACGCCTAGTACGCATTGCGACTGAGGAAGCCTTTGAGCAGCGTCATGCCAATAATCTGCAGGTCAAAGGCAAGGGACCAGTTCTCAATGTAGTAGAGGTCGTACTCAATCCGCTTGCGTAGATCCGTGTCGCCGCGCAGCCCGTTCACCTGTGCCCAGCCAGTAATTCCTGCCTTGACCATGTGTTTCTTCATGTAGTCAGGGATTTCATCCTTGAACTGCTCGACAAACAGCGATCGCTCGGGACGAGGACCGACGATCGACATCTCACCGCGCAAGACGTTAATAAACTGCGGCAACTCATCCAAACTAGTGCGCCGTAGGAAACTTCCCAGCGGTGTGGTGGGCTTGGCGTAGGCTTTGCCCCACTGCACCCCTTTTGCTTCTGAATTCACCGGCATCGACCGGAACTTGAGCATCATAAACGGCTGCCCATTCCAGCCAATTCGCTCCTGGCGATAGAAGATTGGGCCCGGTGAGGTCAGCCTGATGCCGATCGCGATCGCCAGCATGACTGGACTCGCTAGTAGCAGAATCATGCCTGCTAAGACCTTGTCCTCGATCGCCTTGATGAAGCGATTGGAGCCCATCATCGGTGAGGCGTTGAGGTCAATGAGTGGTACGCCCAAAACTTCTGTGAAGCCGTGGTTGATCAGCCGGAAGCTAAAGACATCAGGTATTAGGCGGATTGTCACCGTGCTGTGGCGCAACAGATGCAAAATTTCTTGGACGCGATCCTGTGCCCGTAAGGGCAAGGCTAACCAGACTTCATGGGCGTCAAAACGATCGATCCAAGTTTCAATCTGGTCAACCTGAGCCGTGATTGGAATGCCGCGATAGTTTTGTCCCTCTAGCTCCGGGTTGTCGTCGAGGAACCCAACCACGCGCAGTCCGGTCCAACGAGCGGCCGCCAAGCGATCGGTCAGTACTTGCCCCAGGTCACCGGCCCCGACAATGAGGAGACGGCGTTCGTTCCAGCCCTTGTGGCGCATCATCTGTAAACCGGCCACCCAGAGCAGGCGAATCAGTCCAAAGCTGTAGAGACTGCCGATCGCCCAGGTCGTAAACCAGAGCCGCGAGAAGGAACTGCCGTAGTGCAGGGCAAAAATGATCGTGACGGTGGTAGCGATCGTTAGACCCCAAGCGGCGGCGACCCGCAGCATCAGTGGAATCATCGATCGCCCGCGCCAGGAATCGTAGAGGTTAAACAGCGGGAAATAGATGGCCGCAGCGGGCAATGCTAGCAGCAGTGGCAGCAGGTAGCGAGCGTTGTCTTGGAAATAGCTGAACTCGAAGCGCAGCCGAAAAGCGATGACTGCATTGAGCACAATCAGCAGCAAGTCGAGCGCAAGCTGCAGGTAAGGCAGTTGTCGCTCGTAGGGACGAATCCAAGACCGCTGGCTTGGCATACCTAGAGCACCGACGTGAGGAAGCGCTGGAAGTTCGTTTTGAAGGTATCGCAATCAAAGCCCATGGCATGTTCTCGAATGGCCACTGGATCAAACTGTCCCTGTTGCACTTCAAACTGGGTGATCGCGTTCGTGAGCGCTTCAACGGTAGCGGACTGAAAGAAGAGGCCCGTCTCACCGGCTTTCACGGTTTCTAGCGCTCCACCATCGCCGTAGGCAATCACTGGACGACCGCTGGCCATTGCTTCGAGGGGCACGATACCGAAGTCTTCAACCCCAGGGAACAGCAAGGCGCGGCATCGCTGGTAGTAGCTGGCGATCGCAGCATCGGACTGACGACCGAGAAACTGCACGGTGGGTCCTGCCAGTTTTTCCAGTCGCGATCGCTCTTCCCCATCTCCAATCACAATGAGTCGCTTCCCAAAGGCGGAACAGGCTGCGACCGCTAAATCAGCTCGCTTGTAAGGCACGAGCTGGCCGACGTAGAGGTAAAAGTCCTCTGGCTCACGGTCGGCGATCGCAAAGCGATCGGCATGGACGGGCGGATGCAAGACAGTCGCCTCACGGCGGTAATACTTGCGAATCCGCTGAGCAACAAAGCGAGAATTAGCCAAAAAATGATCGACGCGCTGGGCTGTAGCCTGATCCCAAACCCGCAGCGGCGGCAACAGCAGATCCATGGCCCGGCGCTTGAACCAACCTGCTTGGCGACGATAGCTGGGCGCTAAGTCCCAGAGGTAGCGCATCGGGCTGTGGCAATAGCAAATATGGAGACTGTTCGGATCCGTGATCACGCCTTTGGCAGGGCCAGACTCACTACTGATCACCAGGTCATAGCCCCGCAAGTCAAATTGCTCGAGAGCAAAGGGCATCAGCGGCAGGTAGGTGGGATAGCGCCGTTGCGCCGCTGGTAAGCGTTGAATGAAGCTGGTTTGGATGCGGTGACGTTGCAGCGTCGGGCTGAGACGATCGCGATCGCAGACATGGGTGAACAGGTCAGCTTCGGGAAAGAGATCGCAGAGTGCTTCCAAGACCCGTTCGCCGCCCCGCATTTGCACCAGCCAATAGTGAACGATCGCAACTCTCATTACGGCTGGGTGGCGGCTCCATCGGCTGGTGATCAACTGGGATCCACGATCGCAAATCCTTCTCTCACCGTACGCTGTTTGGGACAGACTCCTGCGATCGCCCGATGCCTAGTCCTGTGACTGATCGATTTTGGTTGGGCTGTGCTGTGTGGGCCTATCGCAACTGGGTCGGTTCCTTCTATCCCCCAGGAACAGGTAGTGATGCATTCCTGCGCTGCTACGGCGAACGCCTGACGGCGGTGGAAGGCAACACCACTTTCTACTCGATTCCCTCGACCGAAACTGTCCAACGCTGGCGTCAAGAAACGCCCGATCGCTTCCGCTTCTGTCTGAAGTTGCCGCGATCGCTCAGCCATGCCGGTCCCTTGGCCGCCCAAATTGAAGCCGCGGCGGCTTTCCGTCGGCAACTGCAACCCCTGGGTGATCGCCTCGGCCCTGCCTTTCTGCAACTGCCGCCCCGCTATGGTCCCGGTGCGATCGCCGATCTCTCCCAGTTTCTGGCTGCTTGGCCGGTAGTTCAATGGCCCTTGGCCGTTGAACCCCGTCATCCCGACTGGTTCCAGCCCCAGCCGCGTCAAGCGCTCAATCAATTGTTGCAACGCTATGGCTGTGGCCGAGTCCTGCTCGATACCCGTCCTGTTTATAACGGTGTAGATGATCCCCAAGTGACGAGTGATCGCCGCAAACCTCAGCTACCGCTGCATCCAGATGTGATCGGAGAGTACGCCTTAGTGCGCTTCATCAGCCATCCCGATCGCGATCGTAATCCGGCTTACCTCGCGGAATGGCAGGAGCGGATCCGCCACTGGCTCGCGCAGGGAATCACGGTCTATTTCTTTGTCCACTGCCCCCAAGAAATTTACTCGCCTGCCACTGCGATCGCCTTCCAAGCGCAGCTAGAGAGGGCTGGGATCCCCATCCTGTCTCTCCCGACTCCACCGGCTCCTGCCCAACAGCAGTTGAGCCTCTTCTCCTGACACCCCAGGAAGCCATGCTGTCAGAAACCGCTTATGATGGGAACTGATAGAGCTGTCGGCTTTTATCGCGCGATTCGCATCTTTCAGCGAAATTGCTGTCGGTCTACCGCAGCTTTTGGAGGAGTGGGTAAGTGTTTGCCCGCTTTTTTTATTGACAGTTAACCATGGCTCATCCGCTTATTCCTGCCATTTTGGATCTGGCACGTCCCATTGCCGACGACCTCGACTTAGAGGTTGTCCAAGCGGTCTTTCACACCAACCAAAGCCCCCCTATCCTCCGCCTCGATATTCGGAGCCGTGTCGGGGATACCGGTCTTGAAGATTGTGAGCGAATGAGCCGGAGTTTCGAACTAGCACTTGATGAGGCCAACATCATTCCTGATGCCTACGTGCTGGAAATTTCTAGCCCTGGCCTCTCCGACACCCTTGAAAGCGATCGCGACTTTCTCTCCTTCAAAGGCTTTCCTGTCCAGGTGACCAGTCGCTCTCCCAACGACGACACTGTCGAGCAGCAAGGCACGCTCCTCGGTCGAGATGCAGATTCTGTCTATCTCAATAAACGGGGACGGACCGTCCGGATTGCCCGCAGTCAGGTGCTGGAAGTCAAGCTGATTGAACAGCTTTAGCGATCGCCCCACAACGTTGCTTTTGTCCTTACGCTCACTCCTTGGAGGCTCTCCCTATGTCAATGGTCACCCTGCCCGGCCTAGAGCAGCTGATCTACGCCATTAGCGAGCAAAAAAAACTGCCCGCCAATGTCATTGAAGAAGCCCTCAAAGAAGCCTTGCTCAAGGGCTACGAGCGCTATCGCCGTACCCAGCAGATGGGTGAGCAGTTTGAAGAAGACTACTTCGACAACATTGACGTTGAACTCGATGTCGAACAGGAAGGCTTTCGGGTACTGGCAACCAAAACCATCGTCAATCAGGTCGAAAATCCTGACCATCAGATTGCCCTCGCCGATGTTCAGGAAGTGGCTCCAGATGCCCAAGCAGGCGAAATCGTCGTTCTAGATGTCACACCCGATAAAGACGACTTTGGGCGAATGGCGGCTATTCAGACTAAGCAAGTCCTGTCGCAAAAACTGCGCGATCACCAGCGCAAACTGATCCAAGAAGAGTTCCAAGATCTAGAAGATCCGGTCTTGATGGCCAAGGTGCTGCGCTTCGAGCGCCAGTCTGTGATCTTGGGGGTCAGCAGTGGTTTAGGACGTCCTGAAGTCGAGGCAGAACTGCCCCGTCGCGAACAACTGCCCAACGACAACTACCGGGCCAACGCCACCTTCCGCGTCTTCCTCAAGGAAGTCAGTGAAGAACCCCGTCGTGGACCGCAGTTGATTGTCTCTCGGGCTAACGCCGGTCTGGTTGTCTACTTGTTCGAAAACGAAGTTCCTGAAATCCAAGATGGTGTCGTCCGCATTGTGGCGGTAGCGCGGGAAGCGAATCCGCCGACTCGGCATGTTGGGCCGCGCACCAAAATCGCTGTCGATACCTTGGAACGCGAAGTCGATCCGGTTGGGGCTTGCATCGGGGCGCGGGGATCGCGGATTCAGGTGGTCGTCAACGAATTGCGGGGCGAAAAAATTGATGTGATCCGCTGGTCGCCGGATCCGGCCACCTATATTGCCAATGCCCTCAGCCCTGCCCGGGTTCAGGAAGTGCGCTTGGTCGATCCCGAAGGTCGGATCGCCCACGTTTTGGTCAACGACGACCAACTCAGTCTCGCGATCGGCAAAGAGGGTCAGAACGTGCGCCTCGCGGCTCGACTGACCGGCTGGAAAATCGACATCAAGGACGTGGCGCTCTACGACGCAGTCACGGAAGGTCAACGGATTTCTGAACTGATTCAAGAACGCCAAGAGCGGGCGGCGATTGCTGCCGAAGAAGAAGCCCGTGCTGCCGCCGAAGCTGCTGAACTGGCGGAATGGGAGGCGGAAGAGGCTGCTCTCGCAGCCGCTGAACCTGCGGCAGAACTCGCAGCTGCTGAAGCTGAGGAAGAGACTGTTTGAGTCGGCTGCCCCAAGGGTATCGACGCTGTATTGCTTGCCGGCGACTCGCTCACCGGCAGGAATTCTGGCGAGTTATTCGGCTGGCAAGTACCGGAGCGATCGCCCTCGATCAGGGTGAAGGGCGATCGGCCTATCTCTGTCCAACCGTGGCTTGCTTCAACCAGGGTCGCCGCAAAAATCGTCTGGGGCGAGCCCTGCGATCGGCGATTCCTGACTCCGTTTGGGTGGCCCTCGAAGCAAGGCTGAGTGTGACAATCTGCCCGAGCCTGTCAGAGGGCTCTGACGGATAGCTCGATTTTTGAGGCAAGATGAAAAGAGGTGCCGACCCAGCGCCCATCGATGATGGCGCTAAAGCAAGCCTGACTGAACAATTGCCCTTGTTGACTCAGGCCCTCCTGCACCTTTTCAACCGCGATTGCAGACAACGGGAATCGAACTGAATGAACAATGGCAAGGTCAGAATTTACGAACTGTCGAAGGAGTTAAACCTCGACAACAAGGATGTGCTGGCCGTCTGCGATCGGTTGGAAATTCCCTATAAGAGCTACAGCAGTACGCTCAGTGAAGAGCAAGTCGTCCAAGTGCGCCAAGTTTTAGCTGGGGCGGCCCCATCAGAACCCGTGGCAGCGGCCTCTGCCGCTGATTCGCCCAAGGCAGAGCGCAAGCAGGAAATCGTGTCAGTTCGTCGCCCGACTCCCCAAGCAGCCGGCGGTGCTAAGCCGGAAATCGTGGGTCGTCCCACAGCGTCCGAGAAGCCTCAAGCGGAGCGCCCCAACATCGTGGCGCCGCCCCGTCGTCCGGCTGCTGCGAATGAGCCTGCCAAGGCACCCATCAAGCCTGCGCGTCCTGAAAAATCGGCTGAGAAGCCTGAAATTGTTACGCCTCGCCCCCCCGCTCCAGCCGCCAGTGCTGAGCCTGCCAAATCTCCGAGTCGTCCAGCGCCAGCTGCCACGCCGCGCCCGGTTGCCGAAACCAAGAAGCCAAAACCAGCAGCAGCCGAGCTTCTGCGCAAGCCAGAAATCGTGCGGCGCAGCGAGGCAAAACCGGAGCGCACCAGTGAAGCTCCAACGCCACGACCCAAAATTGAGCGTCGACCGGAGCAAACGGGTCCAGCAAGACCGCAGCTCGGTCAGCCAGTGGCTGGCAATGGCGTTAGTAAGCCTGCTAAGCCAGTCAAGCCGATTGAATTGGTTGCGCCGCCCTCACGTCCCAAAGTGGCTGCTAGTGCCAGCGGAGTGCCTGCCGCTGCCTCGCGGGTTCTGCCCAATAAGCCCCAGAAGCCCACAGCTCCCGGCGGCCCAGAGCTGAAGCAACGGCCCAAACCAGCAGCTCCTGCCAGCGGAGAAGACTTAGCGGCCACAGTGGATGTCTTCCAACCGGTACCGCCGTTGGAACTGCGTCGGCCGACAGCCCCAGCGCGTCCGGCTCGTCCCCGCAAAGGGTGGGAGGAAGAGGAAGACGAACGGGCAGCAGCGAACCGTAAGGCCGGTAACAAAGCGGCTGCGAAGGCGAAGCGTCGTCAGCTCATTCAAGATGATGACGATGATGATTTGCTGACGGCTGAGCAGGAGCTAGCAGCGGCGGACGCTTTGAACTTGGCGATGTCCTTGGCACGTCCGAGCAAGCCCAAAGTTCCTCAGGCCAAGCCAGCCGTCGCCGTGATGCCCACCAAAGGGCGGAAGCCTCGGCGGGAGTCGGCCCGTGAGCGGCAGCATCGTCGTCGGATGGAGCGGGAGCAAAAGCCAGTCCGTCCTGAGCTAATCAGTCTGCGATCGAGCATGACGGTGCAAGAGTTAGCGCAGCTGATGGTGGTGCCCGAAACAGACATCATCAAGTCCCTGTTCTTCAAGGGCATTGCAGCGACGGTGACTCAATCGCTGGATGTCGCCACGATTGAACAAGTGGCTGAAGAATTCGGCATTCTTGTGGAGCAAGAGACTGAGGAGTCCGGGGCTCGCAAAACGACCCAGATGGTTGAAGATGCCGACGCTGAAAGTCTACAGACTCTCCCGCCTGTCGTTACGGCTATGGGTCACGTGGACCACGGTAAAACCACTCTGCTTGATGCGATCCGGAAAACTCGGGTTGCTGCAGGTGAAGCTGGGGGCATTACCCAGCACATCGGTGCCTATCACGTTGATGTGGAACACAACGGCGATCAACATCAGATCGTCTTCTTGGATACGCCGGGCCACGAAGCCTTCACGGCCATGCGGGCACGGGGTGCTCGGGTCACCGACATTGCCATTTTGGTGGTAGCCGCTGATGATGGCGTCCGGCCTCAAACCCTAGAAGCCATCAGCCACGCCAAAGCGGCGGAAGTGCCCCTAATTGTCGCAATCAACAAGTGTGACAAGGAAGAAGCGCAGCCCGATCGCGTCAAACAAGAGCTGACGGAATACGGTTTGGTTCCGGAAGAGTGGGGTGGTGAAACGGTCATGGTGCCGGTCAGCGCCATCAAAGGCGAAAACATCGACCAGCTGCTGGAAATGATCCTGCTGGTGACTGAGGTTGAAGAACTGGTCGCCAACCCCGATCGCGCAGCGCGGGGCACAGTGATCGAAGCTCACCTTGACAAAGCTCGGGGGCCGGTGGCGACCCTCTTGGTCCAAAACGGCACCCTGCGCGTCGGTGATGTGCTCGTTGCTGGCTCTGTCCTCGGCAAAGTGCGAGCCATGGTTGATGATCGCGGCGATCGCGTCGAAGCGGCAACCCCATCCTTCGCCGTTGAGGTGCTGGGGCTCGGCGACGTGCCGGCTGCAGGCGATGAGTTTGAAGTCTACAGCGACGAGAAAAGTGCTCGGGCCGTGGCCACTAGCCGTGCTGACGAGCAACGTCAGTCTCGCCTCCAGCAGGCGATGGCTTCGCGCCGAGTCTCCCTGGGTACTGTGTCGGCGCAGGCTCAAGAAGGCGAGCTGAAGGAACTCAACCTAATTCTCAAGGCCGACGTTCAAGGTTCCGTGGAAGCCATCCTTGGCTCCTTAGAGCAACTACCGCAGAAGCAAGTCCAAGTGCGTGTTCTCTTGGCAGCACCGGGTGAAATCACTGAAACAGACGTCGACTTAGCGGCTGCTTCTGGTGCAGTGATCGTTGGCTTCAACACGACGCTGGCCAGCGGTGCGAAGCGGGCTGCCGATGAAGCGGGTGTGGATGTTCGGGACTACGACATCATCTACAAGCTGCTAGAAGATATCCAAGCGGCAATGGAAGGTCTGCTCGAACCCGAATTGGTCGAGGAGCCCCTGGGGCAAGTCGAGGTGCGAGCCGTCTTCTCGATTGGTCGCGGTGCTGTGGCTGGTTGCTATGTCCAGTCGGGCAAGGCGATTCGCAACTGCAACATTCGCGTCCGGCGCGGTTCCAACTTGGTCTACACCGGTACCTTGGATTCGCTGAAGCGGATGAAGGAAGACGTGAAGGAAGTCAACTCCGGCTACGAATGTGGGATTGGCCTCGACAGCTTCAGTGCTTGGCAAGAAGGTGACATCATCGAGACCTATCGAATGGTCACCAAGCGCCGCACCTTGGAAGTGTAGACACGTTGGCGATCGCGGCGGCAATTCTTGCTTACCCGCGATCGCTCTGAATTTCTGCCCTGCGTTGAATAGTGAGCTACCGATGTCGCTAAGTCCTCGTGCTGAACCCTTTCTCTGGATTCATCTAGCAGGACTGGCGACAGTGCCGTTATGGGCGGCTCTTTTTCTGTTTGCGATCGCCAATCCTGATCCCTTTCTGCCCCCAGGATTTACAGCGCTGCTGGCGGGGATCCTTGGGATTGGCTCTGTGCTGTGGATGCAGCTACGCCGGCCGTTCTATATCTTTTCCCTAGCGATTCTGGCCTTGCGACCCGAGGCTTTACAAGAGCATCAACGTAAACTATTGCGCTGGTTCCTCTCCGGTCTCAATCGCATTTTGGCGATCACCACGGCGATCGGACTGGGACTGCTGTTGATTCAGCTCTATCGCTGGCTGCCGATTGTGCAGCTGCAAAACCCACTGGCGGCGTTGGATCCCTTCCCTGCATTTCTACTGGCGATCGTGACCGTTTGGGTACTCAGCCTGTTTGTTCAGGTGCCGGTCAGTGTCGCGCCCTTGCTCTGGCTCTCAGATACCGCGATCGCGAACACGGAACCTCTCGCACCGGGGCAAGTTGCTCAGCAGTTCACAATTCTCGGTTTGCCCTTGAAAGGCCTGCTCCCTGCCCAGTGGTATGGCGATCAGGGCTTGTCTGAGGTCTCGGAAGCGAATTGGTCCCAACCACTCGTGAGTCCGACACCTGTTGAGACGGTGGCAATGACGGAGACGGAAGCCGTTGTTCAGCCCGAAGGAGCCGCTTCACCTGAAGAGTCATCAACTGCGGTCGTCACCTCTCCAGTCGATCTAGTTTCTGAGGCGGTCAGCTCAGACGTCAGCTCAGTCAGCGCGATCGCCACCTCCAATCCAGAAGATGCAACGACTGAGGAAACAGCTGAAGAGACTGCCTCCTGATGTTTTGAGATCAGCCAGCGAAGCCTCGGCAATCCGCTGTCTTTGGATCCCTAGGGCTAGACCCTAAGAAGACTTCTTCTGCTCCAGCCGCAGGAGACTGACCATCAAAGCCACAACACCCAGTTGGAGGGCGAGGTTGGGGAGAGTAGTAGCTAAAGATTCACCGGCGATCGCCTTCAGCAAGAAAATGAATCCCCCGATCGCTCCCGAGGCCGCAAAAACGGCGTAGAAGGTGCGGCGCAAGCCTCGATAGGGAGCAACAACCTCTGCCTGTAGGCGAGCGCGTTGTTGGGGATCTAAATGAGACACAGGTTTTTCGCCGAAACTTGTCCTGATCCTAGTGGCTCCTGATACAATCAGAGACCGTGCGCCGATGTAGCTCAGTGGTAGAGCACTCGATTCGTAATCGAGCGGTCAGGGGTTCAAATCCCCTCATCGGCTTTTTTAGCTCTTAGCTGCCGCAACTCCCGATGATTGCAGGGATCAAGATTGCGATCGCCTTAATTCCAGCTCAACGTCTTCCTAGCCTTGGCGCAGCACCATCGTCAACAATCCCTGTTGCCCCAGCAGTATCTCGCGGAGCAGGCTGATCAGCGCAACCCAGATGATCGGCGAAATATCGACGCCGCCTAGGGGGGGGATCAAGCGACGGGTTGGAGCAAGAAACGGTTCAGTGGGGAGGGCGATCGCGCGGTAGGGCCCCTGTTGCAGATCGACCTGGGGATACCAAGTCAACACAATCCGAAAAATGAACAGGAGGGTCATGCCAGCCAGCACACCGCCCAAAATCCAGCTAAACCACAGCAAGGGTTGCATCGATACTCTTCCTACAGCGCTGACCTTATCCTAGGGGACGTCGACCTTTGGCTTGGGGGACGGTCTGTCTAGAAATAGCCGATCGCTTCTCAATTGCGAGGACAGGTCGATACAATCATGAGACGAAACTTAGAGCTGCCGAGGGAGTTCATTTATGACGCCGACGTTGTCTGCTTTCATCTGGAGCCTTGTTCTGGGAGGTGTCATTGTGGTGATTCCTCTGACGGTTGCGCTCATCTTCATCAGCCAAACGGATAAAGTCCGTCGCAGCTAGACTCACAGGTTTGCCAAGACAGCCTGAGTCGTTGTGCTTAGGCTGTTTCACGCTACAGGTCCATCGGCACCGGCCGCTAAGATGTAGAGTATCGAGCCGCGTCTGCGGAGGATCGTAATGGTTAACGCCAGTCTGAACTGGGCCAGCATTGTTGGCATTGTTTTGGCAGTTGGTGGAGCACTTCTCTACTTCCTGCGGACGATTCGCCCAGCTCTCGCCCGCGACTACGACGTCTTTTTCGCCGCGGTGGGTCTGCTCTGTGGCGGTATTCTCTTTTTCCAAGGCTGGCGCCTCGATCCGATTCTGCAGTTCGGCCAATTTTTGTTGGCTGGAACGACGGTCTTTTTTGCCTACGAAGCCCTACGGCTACGCGGAATTGCGACAGAGCAAGCGAAGCGCAACACGCCGTTGATTGACGACGATCGCCCCGTCAGTCGCGTCTATCGCTACGAACCCGAAGATGGCTACGATCGCTTCGAGGACCGCGCCCCTGCACCGGAACGCCGCCTGCGTGGGAGTCGCTTCCAGCGGGAAGAGCTAGAAGAGGATAGCTACGATATGCCGATGCGACCGCCCCGTTCTCGCCGAGCGGAGCCTCCAGCCTTCGAGAGTCGCGTCAGCAGCCGTCGTTCCCCAGCGCGGGATGACTGGGATGACTACGGCACCCCTCTGCCAGCGACCGATCGCTTTGTCGAAGAGTATTCAGAACCAGAGCCGGCACCAGAGCCCGCTCGTCCTCAGCGTCGCCTAACCGGGGTTTCCGACCGCATGCCCCGTAGCTCTCGACGATCGCGGACGGAAGAGTCAGCTGCTGCTAGCCGCCGCAGCCGTCCTGCTGCCCGAGATTCTCAGCCTTCGGCTGATGAACCCTACGTGGACTTCCAGCCCCTCAACACCAGCCGTAGTCCTAAGCCTGACGAAGACGATAACTCGAGCCAATTTGACGACTAGGGAGTCCTGTGCCGCGCCGTCGTCGCTGGAGTGATCGTCGCCGTTGGCTGGGGTTACTAGCCGGAGTTGCGGTATTGCTAGGCATTGGAGCCGCCCTGCTCAGCTGGTTTTTGCGGCCCGGTGCAGTGGTAGTGACCCCTAATCTCAACAGTCGCTATAGCGAGTCTCAGCCTGCCCTTAGTGGTGATGGCCGTTACTTGGCCTACGTAGCCGAGCGAGATGGCCACCGTACGATTTATCTCTACGATCTGCAAAGGCGTCAACTACAGCCTCTGCCAGGGTTCGCCGATCGCGATGCGATCGCAGAATCCCCCAGCTTGAGTTGGACTGGTCGCTACATTGCTTACGTGGGTAGCGATCGCGGTCGCCCCGAAATTCAGGTCTATGACCGGGCTACCCAGCGGCGTGAGGTCCTGACCCAAGGCTGGCGAGGCTGGGTTCGGCAACCCAGTATCAGTCCTGATGGTCGGTTGGTCGCCTTTGAAAGCAGTCGCCGTGGCCAGTGGGACATTGAACTGTTTGATCGCGGGGAGTTGACTGAACTCGATCGCCCCGAGGGGAGCCGCGAGAGTTCCGCCCCGATCGCCTCCCCACAGCCATGAAGCAGCGATCGCCGTGGTTACTTCGAGGGCTAGCACTGCTCCTGAGCCTGATTTTGATGGGGTGTTCTGGTGCTCCGCGCTTGATAGCCTTGCCCAGCGGTGATCGCGGGGTAAACAGTCGCTATGCAGAGTTATTCCCGAGTCTGGGCGATCGCTCGCTACTGGTCTTTGTCTCCGATCGCCGGGGTAGCCGGGATGCGTATCTCTACAGTGTTGAACAGCGCCAGCAGATTCCTTTACCTGGGCTGAATAGCCTGGATTTACTGGTCGAACATCCGGCAATTTCCGCTGATGGGAACTGGATCGCCTTTGCTGGAAGTCGGGGCGATCGCACCAACATCTACCTCTACGATCGCCGCAGCCAGCAGCTCCGCAACCTGACCGCCGATCTAGAGGCGATCGTGCGCAATCCTAGCCTGAGTCGCGACGGACAGCGGATTGCCTTTGAGGCAGCGCTGGGTGGTCAGTGGGACGTGTTGGTCTATGACCGCGATGCTGGCCCGCTCGATTTCATTCAGCCCTAGTCTTGAGCACTGATGAGGTCGCCGCCGCTTGAGTTCTGGGCGATCACCCCACCTAGGGGACTGAGATTGGTGTTCTGGTAGAAATGCGAAAGAATGCGGCGGTAGTCTACGCCTTGGCTGGCGAGGCCATAGGCCCCCCACTGGCTGAGACCCAAACCATGGCCATAGCCGCGGCCAATAATCGTGAACTGGCTGGGGGGTTGGGGGGCTGGATTGGGTCGGAGGAAGTCGAACCAATTGCTGCTGGCTTCACTGCTGACGGTGAATAGACTGCTGCGGAGATTTAAGGCACGACGTACTTCATCTCCTTTAACCACCCGGCTGCCGCGATCGCCCGTGATGCGCAAATCTCGAATGCGGCCGAAGGGCGTTGTTTGGAGGGGCTCAGTCTGGAGAATCCGGCCGACGCCGGTTAGCTTGGCTGAGAGCTCTTGCACCGAAAAACTTTGACTCCAGTTAAAGACTGGTGCGTTTTGGTCGTAGTCTTGGACCCCTCGTAGGTAGGGCAGGGGCTTGCCCCAGACATCTTCGACGTTTTCAGTATGTCCGCCACTGGAGGCGTGGAAGACGGCTTCAATGACACGGTTGTTGTAGGTCAGGACTTGGCCGGCTGTGGCATTGACCGCTGCGATCGTGGTTGGGGCTTCACTGGCGATCCCTTTGTAGACCTGCCAAGTCGTGGAATTGCCAACATCAAAGCGAGGATCGCGGTTGCGATCGCGACGGTAGAGCACAAAAGAGCGAGCGGCCACAGCTTGGGCTTTCAGAGCCTCTGTTGGCCAACTGGCATAGACCTCGCTGCCGACAACGCTGTAAAGATAGGACTCCAGCCCGACATGATTGATGGCCGTGACTGCCCCTTGATCCAGAATCAGTTGCAGGCGCCCTCGATACCAGCGATCGCCAACCCAAACGAGACCGTCATTCGTCGGTTCTAGCCAAATTTGCCGAGCCCGGAATGAACCGAGCTGCACCTGTCCATTGGCGGAGGGCTGGGCGTAGCTACCTTGCTGAGTGGGAAGTTGCCCAATCTGCTGGCCTTGCTCATTGCGGATGATCGCGGGAGTCGAGCTGCCAACCCGAATCTGGGGGCGGGCGATCGCAATACCCACGCGGATGGTGGGAGCCGCTTGAGCGCTGGCTGGCGGACTGAAAGTCGGAAGAACAGCGATCGCTGCAAGGCTGGCGAACAACGCCGACCGGAGGGTTGCCATGGGCATTAAATTGACTCACTCCACACCACAGATCCGAAGCTGCCGGACGCTGGCAACTGACTGCAGGTTCCGCTGCTGTCCTGTGACAGGATAGGGAACGAATCTCCATTCCTCAACCCCTTGCAGGTCACTTTTCTTGGTACGAGTTCCGGCGTACCCACGCGATCGCGCAATGTCTCGGCCGTTGCACTGCGCTTGCCCCAGCGTGCCGAGGTCTGGCTGTTTGACTGTGGCGAGGGCACACAGCATCAATTTCTGCGGAGTGAACTGCGGATCAGTCAGCTACGGCGCATCTTCGTCACCCACATGCACGGCGATCATGTCTTCGGTTTGATGGGGTTGTTGGCCAGTGTGGGTTTGGCGGGAAATCCAGAGCGCATCGACCTCTATGGTCCCAAGCCCCTGCGTGATTATTTGCAGGCCTGCGCCCAGCATTCGCGCACCCATATCAACTATCCGTTGCAGATTGCGACGGTGCAGCCGGGAGTGATCTACGAAGATGCAGAGATCGTTGTCAGTTGTGCGCCCTTGCATCACCGTGTGCCGGCCTTTGGCTACCGCATTCAAGAGCGCGATCGCCCCGGTCGGTTTGATGTTGAGAAAGCACGATCGCTGGGCATTCCGCCAGGGCCAATTTACAAGCAACTGAAGGATGGCGAGACGGTCACTCTAGAAGATGGTCGCCAGATTGACGGTCGGCAGCTCTGCGGCCCAACAGAGCGCGGCCGTAGCATGGTCTATTGCACCGACACGATTTTCTGTGAGTCAGCGATCGCACTGGCTCAGGATGCCGATGTCCTGATTCACGAGTCGACCTTTTCCGATCGCGATCGCGAGATGGCTGAGCAGCGCTTGCATGCGACGGCGACAATGGCAGCAGAGGTCGCCAAACAAGCGGGTGTCCGGCAGTTGATCCTCACCCACTTCAGCCCGCGTTATGCCCCAGGCAATGAGCAGACCCTCGATGATTTGCTCGCGGAAGCCCAGGCCATTTTCCCGCAGACGATGCTGGCCAAGGATTTCCTCAGCTACGATGTGCCCCGCCGTCTAGCTGCAGATGCAGATGAGCCGACGGAAGTTCCAGCCGTCGCTAAAAGCCCGAGTCAGCCAGAGCCCAGCGCGATCGTTCCTGACTCGCGGCGGAAGCCTCAAATTACCAAGGAAGTGTTGGTGGCTCGCTTCAGTGGAGAAGGAGAACCAGCCCATCGTGCCGCCTATCGCTACCTGCGGGAAACCTGCGGTGTGACCCCTAAAGGGCGGAGCTGGGAGGCTGTGCTGGCAGCCTTCAACAGCTTGGATTAGCAGCGATCGCTGAACTTGTCACAAGTTTGCAACGGAGCCTAACAACTTTCTCATTTGCCTCGCCCCTGCATGGTAAATATTGAGGATGGTTTTGGTTGCCTTTGGCTGCTGCAAATCATTTTGCCCTGTAGCCAAACCGCCTCAACCTCTTCATCACATTGGGCTGGCGAGAGCTGTCCTCTTCGAGAGCTAGTCAGGAGCAGTTCACCATCCATGGTTTTCAAGACGCTGAGAAGAACCCTCTGGCTGACTTTGGCGGCCCTGCTTGCCGTGTTTCAGTTCAATCTTGGTGCCGCTCAGGCCGCTGAACTGACAGCAGAAACTCGCACAGTCAAGCTGAATCCCCAAGGCGACAATGTCACGTTGAGCCTGAAGCAGGTGGCTGAAGGCAAACAACTGTTCGCCTATGCCTGCGGTCAATGCCATGTGGGTGGCATTACCAAGACTGACCCGAACGTGGGTCTTGATCCTGAGGCTTTGGCGCTGGCCACCCCGCCTCGCGATAGCGTCGAAAGCTTGGTGGACTATCTGCATAACCCCACCACCTACGATGGTGAGCGCGAGATTTCGGAATTGCACCCCAGCACCAAGAGCACCGATATCTTCCCGAAAATGCGTAACCTGACGGAAGACGATCTGGTGGCAATCTCGGGTCACATTCTGCTGCAACCCAAGATCGTCGGTACTAAGTGGGGCGGCGGCAAGATTTACTACTAAGCCGCGATTCTCGCTATTCAAGTTTGAACCAGAGCCGGGCCGAGCGTCCGGCTTTTTTGTAGTGGCTTGTAGAACACACATCGTTGAGCAAAAAATTTAGGACGTTTATCTCTGAACTAATCAGCCTCAAGTCTGTGGTCAACACCGGCTAGTTTTACCCGTTGCGATCGCTTCTCCACCGATAAGTCCTACCCGAAATCTTGTTGCGGGGGGCTGGGGGAGTCGAGTCCCCTAGTGCATGGGTGTGGGGGTGCGCAATCACCCCCACGGACAGCGGCTGTTGATTCTAAGCCAACTCCTTCGTCAAATTGTCCTCACCCGATAGAAGGCTGCTATGGCTGACTGCTTTAAACGGGCAATCAGACGAGCTGCCGCTCGACTCGCACGATGTTTTCGGTGAGATGCTCGAAGGTGTCGTCGTGGCTGATCACAAAGAGCTGCCGGAAGCTCTGAAGATTGCCGATCGCATCTGCCAACTGGCGTCGCCGTTGTAAATCCATGTTGGTGGTTGGCTCATCAAAGAAAGCGATTGGGCATTGACCGATGACGCGCAGCAGCGCCAAGCGCACGGCGAGGGCTGCACACATCTGTTCGCCACCCGAGAGGGTTTTGAACGAGCGCCAGCGCCCGCTTTCCTGAACCCGAATTTCGTAGTCCTCTGTCCAGTCGAGGGCGACACCGGGACGGGCGAGTAGCTCGCGGTAGAGGCGATCGCCTTCGCGGCTGATTTCGCCGATAAAGTAGCGACTCAAGCGCGGGCCGCTCTGGTTATAAATCCGGCGCGCAGTTTCGATGAACTGGCCGATCGCCTGATGCTGTTCCAACTGCTGTTGTTGCTCCGCCAGTGTTTGGGCGGCAGCTTGGCGACGACCAATTTCAGTCTGCAATCGTTGCTGTTCTTGTTCTAAGCCAGGTAGGGCACCGGTGAGGCGCTGACATTCTCCTTCCAGTGCCTGCCAGGTTTGTTCCGCGGCAGAAAGGATAGCTAGATCAAGGGCTGGTTCAGCTGCGATCGCCTCTTGCAAGAGCTGCCATTGAGCCTGAAGTTGCGCCAGTTGCTCGCTGGTCTGCTGGAGCTGGGCTTCCCGTTCTGGCAGTTGTTGGCTGATCGACTCAGCTTGCAGGTAGCGCCGATAATCCTCGGCTGCTTGTTGGCGAGCTTGCTCCGCTTGATTGAGTTGCTCTTCGAGTTCAGCCAGGGCTTCGAGGCGATCGCGCAGCGGTTGAATCTGAGGTTGAAGCTGGGCTTGTTGGGCTTGATTTTGCTGGAGCTCACTTACGACCTTCGCGCTAGCTTGCAGTTGCGATCGCAATAGTTGTAGCTCCCGCCGCGGAGCGCCGAGCGCTTGTAACTCTGATTCGGTTTGGGCGATCGCGGTAATGACTGCAGGAGCCGCCTGTAGTTCCGTCGAGAGTTGGCGGCGTTCCTGCTCAAGTGACTGCTGTTCGGTCTGAAGTTTCTGCAGCTGCTGTTCCAACAATGTTTGCTGCTCGACCTGTTTTTCGAGGGCGCGGAGCTGGGCTAGCGTCTGCTGCTGTTGCTGCAACTGTTGGCTGAGAGCGATGCGATCGCCGCCTCCCAGTTGAGCAAAAAAGGCCTGCTGATCGTCGAGTTGGCTGGCGAGTAGTTGTAGCCCTTGTTCTAGCGTCTCGCCAACCTGAGCTAAATGAGTTTGGTAGAGCGGTAGCGCAGTCTGTAGGTCTTGCAGTTGCGCCTGAGCTGCAGTGACGGCTTGCTGATGCTGGGCGATCGCAGCCGTGAAGGTCTCTAGCTGGGTTCGGCGATCTTGCGCGAGATTACCCAGCGTGTCGGCTCTAGCCAAGCGTGCCTGCAATTGCTCGATTTCAGCCTGGCAGCGGGGAAGTTCAGCTAGCTGTACTGCTAACCCCTGTAATTCGCTTAGCCGCTGTTGCAGGGACTGTTGTTCTGTCGCGATCGCTTTCAACCGTTGCTGGAGCCAATGACGGCGTTGCTCCAGTTGACTCAGCGCCTGTTGCTGCTGCTGCTGTTGCCGAAGGGCTGCTTCTAGTTGCTCTTGTTGCTGAAGATCGGGTTGGCGCTGCTCGATCTGTCGTTGCCAATCGGCCTGCAAAGCGACCTGCTGCTCCAACCCTGCGGCGGTTTCCCGTAACTGGTTGAGCTGCTGCTGCCACTGACTGAGCTGGCGTCGCCCTTGTTCTCGCTGCCGCAGTTGTCCATTTAGAGCTTGAATCTGCTCCGTCAAGCTCTGATAGCGCTGCCATCCCTCTCGACTGGCGCCCAGGATCTGCTGCGCAGCGATCGCTTCATCCCGCGATCGAGCTTGGGCTTGCTGCTGCTGCTCCAAAGCCTGTCGTTGCACTTCGAGCTGTTGCCGCTGCTGTTGGCGCTGTTGCTGCTGTTGGGCTTGTTGTTTGATTTGTTGCAGATGGGTCAGCGCCTGCTGCCGCGCTTGCTGGCGTTGCCGTAGGAGCGATCGCTGCTGTTCTAGGCTCTGGCTGATCTCCTGAAGTTGCTGTTCCAGTGTTGGCAGATCCGCCACCTCCGCACTCAGGATGGCGACTTGTTGGGCGATCGCCTGCTGCTGGCCCTCGGCATAGCGCTGTAGGTCGATCGACTGGCGATGGGCATCTCGGTAGGATTCCAGACCGAGGATGGGATCAAAAATGCGGCGGCGATCGCTGGGTGTTTTCAGAAAATCAGCCGTAAACGTGCCCTGAGGAATGCCGATGACTTCCGCAAACAGCCGCGATAGATCCATCCCTGCTCGAAAGCCAAGATGGTCGCAGAGCCATAGCCGCGCTGCGCTGACATTCTCAAGGTTGTCCAGCTTCAACCCCAGCTCGGGATCGTAAATCTGGTAGCTGTCGGGGCGGTTTTTGAAGGAGCGCCGCTGCACCTCGTAATAGCGACCGTCGCGGGCCGACACCAGCCCAACGGTGACGCTGGTATTACTCTCGCCCTGCCGCCGCAACTCTTCCTTGCGATAGCCACTGTCAAAGTCAAAGAGGGTCCAGGCGATCGCCTCAAGAATTGAGGTTTTGCCGGCCCCATTTTCGCCACAGATGGCATTGACGCCCAGCCGGAACTCAAACGCAGCTTCGGCATGGGTTTTGAAGTTGCGTAGACTGACCGAGCGAATTTCCATAGCAACGGATTTTAGCCGCCGTAGTTCCAGCCGGTGCTTTCCAGCGTCAGCAGGTCCCCCTCGCTGTGTAAGCCTGCAGCAATCACTTCACCGACGAAAACCGTGTGATCCCCGTGCTCAACCTTGCCGACTACACGGCATTCGACGTAGCCCAGGGCCTCTTCCAAAATTGGGCAACCGGTGGCTTCGCCGAGGTAGGCGTTGACCGTTTCAAATTTATTGGCAACCAAGCGCTGCGGCTTAAAGAATTGAGCGGCCAGATCCTTCTGGCCTGCTTCCAAGAAGCTCAAGCTGAAGACGCCGCTTGCCGAGAGCATGGCATGGGAGCGCGAGTCGGATTTGACACAGTTGATCACTAAGGGCGGCTGGAACGAGCCCTGCATCACCCAGCTGGCAGTAAAGCCGTTGATCTCCTCGCCATCCTTGACGCCGCAAACGTAAAGACCATGCGGAATTTTGCGCAGCAAGGTCTTTTTAGCTTGTTCGTCCAACATCGGGTGGCTCTCCAACGCGCTCATCTGTATCCCAGTGTAGAATCCGCGGGGCTGTGGGCTAAGATTGAGCCACCGCAACGAGTCCTGTTTTGAACGCCATCTATCCTGGCAGTTTCGATCCAATCACCTTTGGCCACCTCGACATCATTGAGCGCGGCTGTCGCCTCTTTGACCAGGTCTACGTAGCAGTCTTACGCAACCCCAACAAGCAGCCAATGTTCTCGGTGCAGGAGCGCTTGGAACAAATTGCCAAGGCGATCGCTCATCTACCGAATGCTCAAGTAGATAGTTTTGAAGGCTTGACGGTCAACTATGCGCGCCAACGCCAAGCCGGTGCCATTCTGCGCGGCCTGCGGGTGCTCTCCGACTTTGAGCTGGAGTTGCAGATGGCGAATACGAATAAAACGTTGGCGAGTGATTTGGAAACGGTGTTTCTGACAACATCAACGGAATACAGTTTCCTCAGTAGCAGCCTTGTGAAAGAGGTGGCGCGCTTTGGGGGCAATGTTGAACATTTCGTGCCCAGCCATGTGGCAGCCGCCCTTTATGATCAGTTTCACCCTGTTGTAGAGCGCGATCGCCTGACGTGACCCAAGCCCAATCACTCGATGTCTTGAACTTGCTAGAGCAGCTCGAAGAGTCTGTGCTCGACGGGACTCGCGTGCCGCTTTCGGGGCGCATTCTGGTTCGAGAAAACGACCTGCTCGACCTGTTAGATGACGTGCGTGCCGGGTTGCCCGCTGCGATTCAACAAGCTCAGCAAATCCTCGAGCGCCAAGCCCAAATTTTGGCTGACGCCCAACAGCAAGCACAGGCGATCGTGGCGCAGGCGCAGCAAGAACGGGCCCTGCTGATTGACCAAAACAGTATTCGGCTTCAAGCTGAGCGCGATGCGCAGCAGCTCCGCCAAACCCTTCAACAGGAATGTGATGCCCTTCGGCAACAGGCGATCGCGGAAGCAACACAAGTGCGGGGCGAGGCCCAACAGTTCCAGCTCCAAGTCCGCCAGGAAACCGACAGTCTTCGCCAGCAGACCCAAGCCGAAATCGAGCAGCTGCGCAGCCAAACTCAACAGCAGCTATCTGAGCAGCGCCAAAGGATTTTGGTCGAATGTGAGGAGTTGCGGCGGGGTGCTGACAGCTATGCTGACCAAGTTCTGCGGGACATGGAGCAGCGATTGACCCAGATGATGCAGATCATCCGCAATGGTCGTCAGGCCCTGAACTTGAGCGAAAATACGCCGCCCCCTGCTCCCCGTCGGCGATCGCGCTAATTGACGACTACTCGGCTGCATCGGCCTGTAGCGGTGAGACACCCACAGACTCTGCCGGGGTACCCAAGGTAGTTGAATGGTTCGTACGGTCCAACACCGTCCTCAAGGATAAAGCTCGTATCCCAGTGTTTGGGGCCAGACGAGAGGCTTAAATCCGCTGAATCAAAATCGGTTTGGCAAGGTGCTTTTGAGGGGCCTTTGCGTTCTCAATCGTGACGGCGACAGCTTGGACTAAACCGCGATCGCGAAAAACGGGCGGTACTGCAATGCGCTGGCTGAATTGACCTTGAGCATCGACGCGGAACACTTGGGTCAGGATCGCATCTTTGTCATCAGTCGTGACTGGGGCATTGGGTTTCACCACCGTCCAGAGCACGTAGACTTCGCCGTCCGCTAAGGGCGGCAAGTTTTTGATGTCGAGGGTCGCTTCCAAATCCTTGGGATCGACAACCACCTGCACAGATGCATCTGGGCTGGGCGCGAGGGGTGTGCGCTCGAGGGTGAACACCAGTGGATTTTGATCGGTTGTCCGGCGGCTGACCTGGAGGGATTGTAGGGACTGCCAGAGAATGATGTTGCTGATGCCTAAGCCGGCAATGACGACAGCCGCCGCAGCGCCGAGTCCCCGTCGCCAACGACTCAGAGGAATGACATTGCTGGGGGCTGGACTCGCAGGAATTGATGGAAGAACGGCAGGTCCAGACTCGGGAGTGCGATCGCTGGCTACTGCTGCCTGTTGCAGGACTTCGGCGGCACTCAGAATGGATTGCTTGAGATAGGTCGGCGGCGCTTGTTCCTCGATGCCAAAGCTTTGCTCGAGGGCTATTTGAGCCTCGCTGACCGCAACCCACAGGTCTGGATCGTCCTGCAGGAGTTGCTCCAACTCGTCGGCTTCCTCTGGGCTCAGATCCCCAAGGACGTACCCTGCAACGAGTAGCTCAATTTGTTCGGGCGTAACAGGAGCAGTCATGACAGGAACTCAGCTCAGATCATCTTGAAGCATTTGCCTTAACTTGAGCAGGCCGCGGCGGGCTCTTGCTTTGATCGTTCCCAACGGTTCACTGAGGCGTTCTGCAATATCCGATTGGGACAACCCTTCGTAGTAGGCCAGTCGCAACACTTGTTGTTGGCTCTCCGGCAGCTGTGCTAGGGCCTTCTGGACTTCTGCACTGGTTTCTGCGGCCCCCAAACTGGCAATTGGGGGATCCTCCGTCGCTTCTTGTTTGACCTGGTTTTGCACACGCTCGATCGCTGAAGCTTGGGTGCGCCGCGATCGCAATCGATCGATGGCTCGCGAACGTGTCAGTACGGCTAAATAAGTCCTGAGGGATCCGCGTTTGGAATCGTAGTGAGAGTGCTGGCGATCGACTAAGCGAATAAAAATATCTTGGGTGAGATCCTCTGCCTCTTGAGGATTGCCTAAAACCTGCATGGCGATGCCGTAGACCAGACCGGCATGGCGATCGTACAGACGTGCAAGGGCCGCGACCTGCCCCTGTTGGAGCTCTGACCACAGATCTTGATCGTCGCTGTTGGAAGTGCCAGTTGGACTGGAGAATCCAAGGCTCATAACTGAGAGCTTGGTGAATCAGTCCTGAAAATATAACACTGAAAACTTCACTGTTTATTCCATTGCAATCGCTATCAAAAGCGGGCCACGACTGGACGGTTTGTCGCTGTTGTTGAGAGGGATCCTCAAGAATTGAGTTCATGAGTGTTAGCGATCCCTCTCCCAAAACATTAGGTCTGACAGCAGCAACTCAGGTTACTTACTGGGTCAGGACGATCGCGCTACGAGCTGGGCATCAACACGCCCCGCAGTTCGCCGCCGCGGTTGCGAGTGGTGTGAATGTCGAAGTAGATCAGGCCATCTGCCAGTGCTTGCTTCTGTTCCGGCGACAACGTCAGTTCCCCCGCTGCGGAACCGCTGGTTCCTGAAGGGTCTAGGGTGACGACCAAAGCGTACTGAAAGGGGCTATTTTGATTGGCATTGCCCCGATGCAGGTGGAAGCCCGAGGTGATGTTGGGGTTGGGCGGGCTGACGGGATCCTTCGCATAGTCGCGAAAGGCACTGGAAAGATCGCGGAAGTTAGCGCGGATCACCAAGCGATCGCCGACTAATACGGCACCCACCACGGCTCTAGCTGGTGTTTCAGGTGCTGTGGGGACAACTTCGCGCGGCGTCAGGATGGCAATGTAGGTTTGGCGCATCTCGCCAGCATTGGCTTGGGCAAGCGGGCTGGATTCTGCTTGGCTGAGGGTAGCCTGTAAGTCTGCGAGCAAGGTTGGTCGGCTCGAGGATTGCGATCGCGCAGTCTCCATCAAGGGCGTTGGCTGGGAGACTGTTGCCCGCACGGGCCTTGGGAACGTCGTGTGCAGACCAGTGAGCAAGAGACAGGTGCCTAGCGCGATCGCGATCGACCGTAGGCGGAGTCTAGGGATCAGCATTGGGAAAAAACCTGAATGGATAGGGCTCGTGGGGTTGAGTGCTCTAAGCAGACTCATAGGGGGTACGAACCCAATTCGGTTTTGGATGCATCGATCGCTGGCAATTAATCCGAACGAGTTGCGGTGACAGGGGGTTGCGATCGCCGACGAGGCTTGGGCCGAGAGGGGACCAGCAGTTCTGCCTCAACAATCCGCAACTGACCGTACCGAGTCACCTCGCAGTCAAACTGCCACCACCCTGGACGCAGTTGCTCAGGTGCCCCGCGCAATTGCAGTCGTTTGATTTTCCAGGCTGGCTTGTCGATCTGTCCGGGTGGCGCGGCCTCATTGCGACCAATCCAGACCTGCACGGCCCCGTTTTGATCCTTCCAGCTTTTGACAAAACCGCAGATCCGTACCCGACCAGCTTGTAGATCTGCGGGAGCCTGATTTTGCCAGCCCCGCAACCAAAATTGCAGATGCTTGTGGCGTTGCAGCGGCCAGCTGACCCAGTAGTGAGGGGTTTGCATGAGCTGCTGCAGCTGCTGGGGATGGCGTTGTAGGGTCGCTTGCACCAATCCACTCAGCGCTACATTCAGGCTGTGATTGTCCGTAATCTGCAGAGTGGCTGTTTCTCCCTGTTGGTCCCAAGCCAAGCTGCCTTGGAAACAAGCAACCGCCCGATAGGTGACGCTGTCGGGCTTCGGGGGCAGTTCCGTGCGGCGGGGTGGCTTGCGGCTGGGACGCGATCGCGACGCAGCAGGGCTAGAACGGGTGATCGGTCGCGCAGGGCGTGGACGACCACTCGGCAAAGGGGATGGGGGAGGCGTAGCCATGGATGGCACTGGGCAAGGGCGATCACTGTTATTCTGGCGGCTCCCGCTCGACTTGCCCGTACTCTTTAATTTGTTTTGGGCTAAATATCGGGCCAAGTCTGCTTGGGCAGCGGATCTCTGGATCCATCCCAGCCCAATTGCTAACCTGCTCTCTACCCCGTGGTTCCGATGAGTGACGTAGACGCTTCTACCCCCTCGGCAGAGGAGGCGATCGCACCTGACATCGACAGTGACAGCGATGCGGCAGTTGAGCCACCTGCTGCTGAACCCGCGATCGCACCGCCAATCCAGCTCGAAGCGGAGGGCGATCGCTGGTGGTTGAGGCTGCCAAGTGCACCCCCGGTTGGTCAAGAAGCCAATGCGGACGGCTTGACTTGGCTAGATTTGCAACAGTCGCTCCAACAATTGCTGCAAGGTCAGGAAAACTTCTGGGATGCGGGAGCTGAGCTCCACCTCTTTGCCGATAGTTGGCTACTGGATGGGCGTCAGTTGGAATGGCTAAGCCAGCAGCTAGCGCGGGCTGACCTGAAATTGACACGGATCACAACCCAGCGCCGGCAGACGGCAGTGGCAGCCGTGAGCCTTGGGCTCTCGATTGAACAGCCAATCACCCAGGCCGATCCTTGGCAGCGCAAGACCTCGACCAGCCCCATTGCCGCGCCGCTCTACCTCAAACGCACCCTGCGATCGGGAGCTGAGGTACGCCATAACGGCTCAGTGATTGTGGTGGGAGATGTCAACCCCGGCAGCAGCATTGTGGCCAGTGGCGACATTCTTGTTTGGGGTAACCTGCGGGGCATTGCCCATGCGGGGGCTGCCGGTAATTCAGACGCGACAATTTTTGCCCTGTCGCTGGCGGCCACCCAACTGCGGATTGGCGATCGTCTAGCCAGACTGCCCAGTAGCCAAGCAGCCGGCTATCCCGAAACGGCCCAAGTGATTGATGGTCAAATTCAGATTCGCCGCGCCGATCCTGGCGGGAAGTAGGGGCACATCTTGAGACGATCGCCCGATGCGACCGCTTCGCGGAGTGAACCTTCGACTGAACCTTAGCGCCCGCCAAAATGCAAAACTGACAGAGAGCCTGTCCTGCTCTGTCCTACTTCCGTTTCAATACTGTTTCACCTGCAAAGGTGCTTTTCCTAGGTTGGCAGATGAGCGATCGCCCGCAGCCGGCACCCACCGTCCTGAAACGCCTGACCCAATTGGCAACGCAGGTTCAGCGACGGGCCAAGTTTGATAATCTCAACCTGCGTGACTCTGACTCAGTTCCCCAATTGACGGTCTGTCAGGGAGACCGCCGGCAGTCTTATCCGCTGCTTGGGGACTATTACCGCCTGGGCCGAGGCCGTGACTGTGACATCCCGATTGATAGCCCGATCGTCAGCAAGCTTCACCTCAGCCTCGGTCGCTCGGGCAAAGAGCGCGGTGACTTTGTCCTGCAAGACGAAAACTCGACCAACGGCGTCTTTTGGCGGGGCCGCCGTGTCGATCGCTTGGAATTACAGCATGGCGATCGCATCTACCTGGGGCCACCAGAGCTGACCGATCGCGTTGAGCTGCTCTGTGAAAACGCTCCTCCTCTCTGGCAGGACTGGCTGAAACGAGGGGTGACTATCACTACAGCTGTGGTCGGAGCGATCGCGATCGGCATTACCCTCGAGGCCAGCCGAGTCTCCGTGCGATCGCTGGGGACGGTGCAAGGACCGATCGCTGCCTATGCCGCTGATGGCGAGCCCCTACAAACTCTGCGCAGTAGTAGCCACGTCGAATTACCGGCCCTCTCAGATTTTTCGCCCGTTCTCCCCAAAGCCCTGCTTGCCTCCGAAGACAGTCGCTTCTACTGGCATCTGGGTATCGATCCCTACGGCACGGCGCGTGCGATTCTGACTAACTTCCGCAGTGGCGAAGTTCGCGAAGGCGCCAGCACCCTCACCCAGCAGATTGCTCGCAGCCTATTTAGCGACTACGTCGGGCGTGAGGACTCGATTGGTCGCAAAGTCCGCGAAGCGATCCTGGCGCTGAAGCTGGAGTTTTTTTACAGCAAGGATGAGCTGCTGCGCACCTACCTCAACCGGGTTTACCTTGGGGTCGGCTATGGCTTTGAAGACGCTGCCCAGATTTACTTTGGCAAGTCTGCCCGTGATCTCTCGACCTCCGAAGCGGCGCTGTTGGTGGGACTCTTGCCCTCCCCCAATGGATTTAGCCCCTGCACCAACCTCGCTGCTGCCCAGCGCCAAAAAAATGGTGTGATTGAACGGATGCAGTCCCTCGGTTTGATCAGCGAAGAGGAGGCCCGCACGGCGCGGCGATCGCCGGTGACAATTAAGCCGGAGGCTTGCCAAACCAGCAGCCGAGTCACCGCCCCCTATTACTACGGCGCCGTGGTTGAGGAACTGGCTCAATTAGTGGGTGACACAGTCGTTGAAGAAGGCAACTTTGCCGTTGAGACCAGCCTCAATCCTGCGATGCAAACTGCGGCTGAACAATCTCTGCAGTCGCTCTTGGCACAAACAGCCGGTGTCAAACAAGGGGCGATCGTCACGATTGACAGTCGTAATGGCGAAATCCGAGCCCTCGTCGGTGGGGTCGATTACCAAGCGAGTCAGTTCGATCGCGCCACCCAGGCCTATCGTCAGCCGGGTTCGACCTTCAAAGTCTTTGCCTATGCAGCAGCCCTAGAACAAGGCATTTCGGCCGGACGACCCTACGATTGCTCGCCTCTTGTCTGGCAAGGTCAGCAATTTCGGGGCTGTGAACGCAGCAGTGGCAGCATTGACCTCGCCCGCGCCTTGGCTCAATCCGAAAATGCGGTGGCTCTGCGCGTCGCCCGCGAGGTGGGGCTGGATGCCGTTGTGCAGATGGCCCGCAAGTTTGGCATTAAAGCGGATCTACAACCCGTCCCCGGCCTGGTATTGGGGCAAAGTGAGGTGACATTGCTGGAAATGACCAGCGCCTTTGCTGCGATCGCCAACGAAGGGCGTTGGAACCCGCCCCATGCCATCCGCCGCATCTACGACAGCAGCCGTTGCACCACTGCGGAGCAACGTCGGAGTTGCACCCTTACCTTTGATGTCCAGCAGCAACCCCGCCGCGATCGCGTTGTGATTTCAGCCGCGACGGCTGCGACCCTAACGGCCATGCTGCAACAGGCGGTGAGTAGTGGGACTGGCGGAGCCGCTGCGATCGGCTATGGAGCAGCGGGCAAAACTGGTACGACGAATGATGGCGTTGATCTTTGGTTTGTGGGCTTTGTGCCCTCTCGCCACCTGGTCACTGGCGTTTGGCTCGGCAACGACGACAACCAGCCGACCGGTAACAGTAGCAGCTTGGCAGCCCAGCTTTGGGGCGACTACATGGCCCGAATACTGCGCTGAAACCCGCTCTGGCAGCCAAATTGTGACGAGAGTGAAATAATCTGGCACTTTCAGTTTTTTTTAACCTGACGTTCCCAGTTGCTCCGCTATTATTGGCGTGGTTTGTTCGGCAGCGCGCAGGTTACTTTGGTCGGCCCATCCGACCCAGCGTCTGAGAGGTTCAGGTTCAGAGTTTGCTTTCCGTTTTCCCGAACAGTCCGATTCTCGCTTTAGGATACGCAAGTGACGATTTACGTTGGTAATCTTTCCTTCCGCGCGACCGAGGAAGATGTTCGGGAAGTGTTCGCAGAGTATGGCCCCGTTAGTCGGGTTAGCCTGCCTGTCGATCGTGAAACAGGTCGCCTCCGTGGCTTCGCTTTCATTGAAATGGAAGAAGATGCTCACGAAGATGCTGCTATCAGCGAGCTCGATGGCGCTGAGTGGTTTGGTCGCCAGCTGCGCGTCAGCAAAGCGCGTCCCAAAGATGATCGTCGTCCTGCCGCACGTAGCGGTGGCTACGCCGACAACTAAGCAATTGACTGTCTAAGTTAAATCTGTGTGTGAAGAGTCTGGGCAAGCGCTCAGGCTTTTTTGTTGGCAGGGTAGGTGCTCATTGAATGGCATGGAGCAGAGCAATAGGGACGCCTCGAGTTGAACTGATGGGATCCCACCCCACAGGCAGAGGCGGTGGTTGCCTCTAATCTCGATCTGTCAAGGCGACATAGTCCTGACCGGCTTAGAGACTGCTGCGGTATGTATAGTCTTGCCTCTCTGTCGACTGAAATTCGCGATCGCCCACTGAAATTGCTGGCATTGCCGCGACGCGAGTGCTGCTTTAGATTTGCTCCAGAAATTGAGTCTCTAGGGTTCGCAGCAGTTGTTCCACCACCTGCTGATCGGCTGGAGAAAAGGGAATGACTGCAGCACCGTAGTTGTCTGCGGTGAGTCTCGCTTGGCGATCGCACTTGCGGTTGATCAGCTCCACAATGCCGATGATGTCTTGGCGAGCTGTCTTGAGAGGCAGCACCAAGATCGACTGGGTGCGATAACCCGTGGCGCTATCGACACGGGGCTGGAAGTGATAGGGCAACCCAAGGGGAAGCTGATAGACATCGGGAACATTCAGCACTTCGCCAGTAGTCGCCACGTAGCCCGCCAAACTATTGCGCAGGATCGGCAGTGGATTGCCCTGGAGTTGAATATCTGGCTGGGAGAAGTTACGGGCCAAACTGCAGATCAGCTCGGGTCCCCGTAAGTCCCAACGCAGCTGGAAGATACTGCCTGCATCCGCTTGGGTCAACGCGATCGCCGTATCCAGAAACAGGCTGAGGGCAGCATCCGTGCTGTGTAGAGCGATCAGGGATTCCCGAAACTGAGTCAGTGGGTTTTCGGCGGGATTGAGAGGGAGCGTCATCGCAGGCATGAGGAAGGCGATCGCTGCGCTCAGTCGAGGAGGCGCAAGCAGTCGCAGCTTACCGCCAGCGGCGAGAAATCGCAGTAGGGATCAGGCTTAGGGACTGACTGGGCAGAAAAAGATTAAGAAAAACGTCACAGAACTTTACGTTGTGTTACACTTCAAACAGAACAACCAACCAAAAGGAATTCATTATGCGTAGCGGACGGACAGTTGACGAATTCGGTCGTCAGAATAATTTCGCCATCGAACCTCAAGTGGTTGTTGCTGAAGCAGACGCATCCTGGGGCTTCCATGACCGCGCCGAGAAACTGAATGGTCGCCTGGCGATGATCGGCTTTGTGGCTTTGATCCTGACTGAAGTTGCTTTGGGTCAAGGCCTGCTGCCTTTCCTCGCGAGCGGCTTGAGCTAATTCAGTAGCAGTCAACAACTTAAGATGATGAGTAGGGGCTTGCTGAAGTATCGGCAGGCCTCTATGATTTCGGCTCAGTACCCTTTTGCCATTAGGGGCTTGGAGCTAAAGCAGTTACAGCGGTAGCTCCAGACGATTCATCGACGGAAAAGGCGGCTCATCATTCACTGCTGCCCGAGGCACCATGGATTGGGATATCCAAATCATCAAGCACTACAGCTCGACGTCACATTCACGACTACTCAACCAACTGAAGCGCGAACTGCGCGATAACCCCTTACCCCGCCGGGCTCCTACGGCGGCGGCTAACCCGGCCAACGCCATGGAACCGCCGCTGCGGATGCCAGCCAAGGGGGGTAACAATCGCCGATTCCGCTATGTTCCTCTGGGTCAAACCGACTCGCGATCGAGTGGTGGTCAGGCTCAGTCATCCCGTCCCTCGACGAATACTGGAACTGACCCTCGTTACACGACTCCTAGCCCAGCGCCCCAAACCAGCTTTCGCGACCGTCTGCAGGCGGTAGAAGTGCGCTAGGACAAGACGCGATCGCGGCGGTGATAGCGTAGAGAAGTTATCCAGCCTGAGGCTCATGGCTCCTCTGTCTCTGTCGCTGCCGCTTGATCAACTCCGTTTTGACGAGCGAGGACTCCTGCCAGCGATCGCCCAAGATTACTTGGACGGCACCGTGTTGATGTTGGCCTGGATGAATCGAGAGGCGTTAGAGAAAACGCTAGAAACGGGCGAGGTTTGGTATTGGAGCCGATCGCGTCAGGAACTGTGGCACAAGGGTGCGACTTCCGGCCATTTTCAGAAATTACAAGCGATTCGCTACGACTGTGACAGTGATGCCCTGCTGCTGACGATCGAGCAGATTGGAGACATTGCTTGTCACACCGGTGAGCGTAGCTGCTTCCATCGCGATGTAGACGTTGTGACGCCACCACCTGCCGATATCCTCACGGAGGTCTATCGGGTTGTTTGCGATCGCCGCGATCGCCCCAGCGAAGCTTCCTATACCAGCAAGCTATTTGCGGGTGGCGACAATAAAATCCTCAAAAAAATTGGTGAGGAAGCCGCTGAAGTGGTGATGGCCTGCAAAGACGATGACGCCGATGGTCTAGCGGGTGAAGCGGCAGACTTGTTCTTCCACACGCTGGTGGCACTCGCTCAGCACAACGTTGATCTGCGCTCGGTCTATCGCAAGTTGCAAGAGCGTCGCCGTTAGTTCTGGTAACCAGCGCTGCCTGAACTTAGCTACAGCTCATCGAAGCTGTGAATTGTCGTCCAGTCACCGATTTCGACAGTAGCATTGCCCGGTCGTAGAGACAGGCGGGTCTGGAAGCCAGCTGTTGCCGCAGCCTCAAGTTCTGCTGGAATATCTGAGACAAATAGAACTTGCGCCGGCGCTTTCCCGAGTTGCGCCGCGATCGCGCCGTAACTTGCTGCCTCCCGTTTGGGGCCAGTCCGAGTGTCGAAATAACCGCTGAGATGAGGGCTGAGGTCGCCAGCTTCGCTGTAGCCAAAGAGCAGTTGCTGGGCTTGGACGCTACCGGAGGAGAAAATTGCGATCGCCAGTCCGGCCGCTTGCCAACGCTGAAAAGCTGGCAGTACATCGGCAAAGAGTTGCCCTTTAATCTCGCCGCTGACGTAGCCCTGCTCCCAGATCTTGCCTTGCAAGGACTTCAGCCCTGTCGATTTGCGATCGCTGTCGATTAGCCACTGGATGTAGGGTACTGCGGCGATCGCGTCTTCCCCAGCCCAATCAGGAAGTTCGGCGGCGGCCTCCTGCGCGTATTCCTGCCGCAGCAAGTCGAGGTCGGCTTGAACCTCGGGATCCGCACCCTGAGTTGCTAAGAAGTCGGCAACGCGATCGCGGGCGTAGGGGAACAGCACCTTGAAGACAAAATCGACGGGTGTCGTTGTGCCTTCAATGTCGAGCAGCAGCGTGGTGATTGAAACAGGAAGAGGCATGGCTGTTAGTGAGGAAGGAGAGTGAGCTCGCGGTAGTGCAGTTCCAGCAGGAATTCTAGGATCTCAACATGTCGCCGCGCCGCAAACAGACTATTGCCCCAGGCATAGAGGCCGTGGCCTGCAATCAACACGCCCCAGGGTGGTGCAGCTTGGAGCTGCGGTAGGACAGCCTGGCTGAGGGCTGCCATATCTTGATCGTTGGGAAACACCGGCAGGTGAACTTCAGTCTCGTGAGTGGTGATGCCCTCCAGCCCCTTCTGCATTTCGTAGCCGGAGAAGGCGATCGCGCCAGTAACTTCCGCTCGCCGCGAGAGTAGAGTCGCGATCGGGGAATGGGTGTGGAGCACTGAGGCTGCGCCTGTTTGCTGAATGATCGCTAGATGCAGTAGTGTTTCTGCTGAAGCTTTGCCATTGCCTGTTACCACCTGACTTTTGGCGTCCACTTCAATTAGTTCATCGGGCTGCACGAGTCCTTTATCGACCCCACTAGGAGCCATCAGCAACCGGAGTGGATCGCGGCGCGTGACCAGACTAAAGTTGCCACCGGTGCCTGTGGCCCAGCCTCGTTTGTGTAGGTCTTGAATCACCCAACTGAGGGCTTGGCGTGGGTCAGAAGAACTGAGCATGAACGTTGATCAAAGCCGGGCAACAGCATAGCGAAGAACGGCGATCGCTGCGGGTATCCCCGGCGCTTGGCAAGGGTCGGCCTTGGCAGCGAGGATGGGAAAATGTCTCGCAATCTGCCATGAGCCCCTTTCAAAGCCTTCTGTGGACGGGTAGCCAACTCCGACTACTCGATCAGCGATCGCTCCCACAGGAAACTCAGTATCGGTACTACGACACGGCGGCAGGGGTCGCTCAGGCGATTCAAGACATGGTGGTGCGAGGGGCGCCGGCGATCGGGGTGGCTGCAGCTTTTGGTTTGGTTCTGACCAGCCAGCAGAGTGCAATGACCGATTCTGCAGACTTGCGGGCACAACTGGCGATCGCAGCGGAGACCCTGAAAGCAGCACGCCCGACTGCCGTCAATTTGGCTTGGGCCGTTGACCGGATGTTAGCGGCGATCGCAAATCCTGATTTAGAGGCGGCGGCGATTCATGCCACGCTGCTAGCGGCGGCACAGCAGCTCTACGACGAGGATGTGGCGGTCAATCGTCAAATTGGCCTGAATGCGCAGGCGCTGATTCCGCAGCAAGCCAACGTCATTCACCATTGCAATACCGGCGCTTTGGCTACGGTGGACTACGGCACTGCCTTGGGTATCATCCGCATTGCCCACGAGCAGGGTAAGCAGATTCATGCCTATCTTGATGAGACTCGTCCGCGCCTACAAGGTGCCAACCTTTCGGCCTTCGAATTGCAGGCTTACGGTGTGCCCCACACAGTCATTGTCGATGGGGCTTCTGGATTTTTGATGCGACAGCAGCAGATTGATTGCTGTCTAGTTGGTTGCGATCGCGTCACGGCTAACGGTGATGTGGCTAACAAGATCGGCACCTACAATTTGGCACTAGCAGCGAAGGCGCATGGTGTGCCTTTCTACGTGGCCTGCCCAATCAGCACGATCGATCGCAGTTTAGCGACAGGCGCTGAAATTGAAATTGAGGAGCGGGACGGTCGAGAAATTACCGAAATTCGAGGTCAGGCGATCGCGCCTGCTGGAACAAAGACTTGGAATCCAGCCTTTGACATCACGCCTGCAGAACTGGTGACAGCAATCATCACCGAGCGCGGGATTCTCTATCCACCCTACGGCCAGGCACTTGAACAAGTGTTAATCAATCCAGGTTAGATGACTGGAAGTCTTGAGCGTCCTTGGTACAGTGGGCACGTTTCAGATCTGAGTTGAGGCGATCGAATGACTTCTCGTCGTGGGCGAGCTGTTGGCTTTATTCGTGATTTTCAAGCGTTTATTCTCAAGGGCAATGTTGTCGAATTGGCAGTCGCCGTGATTATTGGCGGTGCTTTCAATAAGATTGTGAGCTCTTTTGTGGGCGATTTAGTGATGCCACTTGTCAATCCCCTGATTCCAGGAGGAGACTGGCGAACAGCAGTCATTGGCCCCGGACTCAAAATCGGCAGCTTTGCTGGGTCGGTCATTGATTTTCTGATCATTGCCTTTGTTCTCTACCTTGCCATCCGAGCGATCGAGCGCTTCAAGCGCAAGGAAGAAGCTGTTGTAGCAGCCGCAGAACCGGATGTTCAACAGCAAATGTTGGCAACACTTGAGCGAATTGCAGACAACCTCGAAGCTCGTTAAGTCCTAAAACTAAACTAGATGCAATCCCGAAAGGCTCAATGACTTGGGCCTTTTTGTGTTTTAGGAGCTTCTATGGCAGTAATTGTTTCAGTTTAGACAGTCTCCCGAGAGAAAATAAGGGACTTAGTTCCCTTGCCCTAAAGAATAGTCATCTTGGTCAAATGTCTTCGCTAAATTAGAGAATGCAACACAATAATCATCAAATTTAGTTTTATTTCAAAGTGATTGAAACAAAATGATTGTCGGTCTGATTTTTGAATAAGGGATTGTTGTTGATCAGCCCTGAGTCTGTGGATTTGAATGCTCTGAAGAGCAAAAGTATGAATTAACAATGAAATTTTCAGGATAAATAAAGGTGATAGGGTGACTAAAGTCTTGCCCTTTCTGGCGCTGTGAACATCCCTTCCTTACTGGCGATCGATCCTAATTTTCTCAAAGGCTTTACGAGTGGCCTCATTTTTATCAGCATTGCTGAATTAGGGGATAAGACATTTCTGATTGCAGCTCTGCTAGCGATGCGTCACCGTCGCCGTTGGGTGCTGTTGGGAACGGTGCTGGCTTTGGCCTTGATGACCATCTTATCGGTGGCGATCGGACAGTTGGCCAACCAACTCTTGCCTGAGACTTGGGTGCGTTGGGCTGAAGTGGCCTTTTTTGCAATTTTTGGCCTGAAGCTTTGGCGAGATTCCTTGGGGATGCCCCAGGTCGGAGACAGTGCAGAGGAGGAAGAAGCTGAAGAATTGGTGCTGGGGGCTGAAGCCAAGCTCGGGAAGCAGGTGACAGTTTTTACAGTCGTTTCAGAAGCTTTTAGCCTTGTTTTTGTGGCGGAATGGGGCGATCGCACCCAATTCACAACGATGGCGTTAGCAGCGGCTGGCAATGCTTGGGGTGTTGCCCTGGGTGCCATTTTGGGACACGCGATTGTTGCTGTCATCGCCGTTAATGTCGGCCGTTGGGTCAGTCGTCATATTTCTGAGCGAGTCTTGACCCAAATTAGTGCTGGGTTATTTTTACTTTTTGCTGCGATTGCCTTGTGGGGCATTGTGTCGAAATAAGTGATGAGGCGCTCTACACTGAGGATGCGACATTTGACTGCTGACTATGGCAAAGAATCGTCACCAGCAAGTTCGATATGTTCTCTTGCTGACACTTGCTCTCAACCTTTTGGTTGTGGTGATCAAAGCTGGAGTTGGCCTATTTACAGGCTCACTAAGCCTCTTGGCAGACGCTCTGCATAGCGTGACAGATAGTGTCAATAATATCCTGGGCTTGTTGACGAATCAGCTCTCTGCCGCAGAACCCGATCGCGATCATCCCTACGGCCATCACAAATACGAAGCCATCGGTGCTTTGGGGATTGCTGCTTTTCTAGGGATCACCTGTTTTGAAATTATTCGGGGGGCGATCGAACGACTGATTACTCCCGGCGATCCCATCACAATTACCTCCACTGATCTATGGCTACTACTCATTGTTTTAGGAGTTAATATCTACGTTGCTTTCTATGAGCGATCAGTTGGTAAACGCCTCGGCAGTCAAATCTTGATTGCTGACGCCTATCACACGATGAGCGACATTTGGATTACGATCGTTGTCTTGATAGGGCTGCTTGGAATTCGCTTCTTTAACTTGCAGTGGCTTGATATTGTCCTGTCACTCCCTGTTGCTGTCCTCGTGCTGCGTAGTAGCTGGATCGTACTCAAGAGCAATTTGCCTTGGCTGGTGGATGAAATTGCGGTTGCCCCTGAAGCCATTCACCAAGTGGTGACCAGTGTGCCTGGGGTGGTCAATTGTCATGACATTGCCTCTCGGGGACTATTGGGTCGCCAAATCTTTGTGGATATGCATCTGATTGTCGATGCACCCGATGTTTTAACCGCCCACCAAATTACTGAGGCAGTCGAGGCGAGACTCGCAGAACGCTACGCCCCCATCCGCGTTACCATTCATGTCGAGCCACCCAACTACCAATCCACCCAAATCACCTATGGCTCTGATACACAAAATGCTTGATATTCCTGCCGTATAATTGTCGTCCTTCTGCTTTAGTCATTTGCAGGCTATGTCATCACTCCAACGTTGGGTTGTTCCATTGACGGTGGCCTTGTGCTGTCTAAACAGTTCTGTTCCCCGGGCGATCGCAGCGACTGAGTTGCAAGCCCCTGCCAGTACAGCGATTGAAGCCCCCCTGCCAGCTAAAATCCTGCAACCCTTGTCTCGCTCGGCCAGTGCTAACCCTCGGCTAGCGGCTTATCAATCGGGGGCGACCCTCGCAGACTTGCCAGAAGCCACTGTTTTGAGTTTTGACCCGCGCTGGGTGCGAATGGATCTCCTTGAAGGCTGGGATCAGGAAGAGGCGGCTTTTAAGGATGGTGGAGCCTTGGCCTTTGTCTCCGGCCCGATGTATGAGCGGGTTGTAGATGAGAAAACGGGGCAGGAAATTGGGGTCGCACTCGGCGATATGAAGTTTGGGCGATCGATTACCTGGGCCCGTAATCGAGCAGCAGCGCGGGAACGTGCCTATGTCGGTGTTACCCAAAATGGTCGGGTCGAATTTGGCTATGGTGCCTTAACGCCAGAACGGCAACTTCGCTACGAAACCTTTATCGGCGGCCTGCATGCTATCTACAACGATACTCAACCGCAGCCGCCGGAATATCGTGGGGGCTACAACAGCGGTATCCAACAGGAATTTCGTTATTTTTTACCACGTATCCGGATTATCTATGGCCTCCGACCCGATGGTCAGTTTTCATTCTTTATGAGTAAAGAAGGTATGACCATGAATGAGGCGATTACCCTATCGCGTCGCCTCGGCTATTTGGCAGCCTATATGCCCGATCATGCTTCGAAATCCCGCTTAATTATTCCCGGTGAGAAACCCTTTTCATCTGAAGATGCTGACTGGATGAGTAATGGCGTTTTGAACTATGCTCACGTTCCTTTCTTGGTGCGTATGACACCGCGCCGAGCACCAGTCGGTTTTGTGCGAAATCAGCGACTGAGTATTCGTGCTCGAGTTCAACGGGATGAACTTTGTCAGGAATGGCGCGGTTGTGACTGGCCATCAATGGTTATCCGTATTCGCGATCGCCTCCGCGATCGCGCGATCATTGCGGTTGACCAAGCTGTTAGACAGCAGCTACAACCAGCGCTTGATCGCTTCTGGGCTTGGACCGGAGGATCTAGCCTCTAAGCAACACCAACTCTTGCATTCTGTTGGAGTCTAGATGGTTACTGAGCGAAGGCTAACGGCGTCGGTTAGCGATCGCGCCCAACAGGAGTCTCACGGCTACTTCTACTAAGACCCCCACGACTGTGGCGATTACCGCTCCCAGCTAGATGCCCAATCAGCTAATCGCGATCGCTCCTGCTAACTCGAAGAAACTGGAAGTCCCGATCCGCGCCACAGGATCTGCTTGGCTGTAGGGCAGTTTACAGTGCCAAGCCTAGGTGTAGCCGATCGTAAACATCAGCAAACTTTGCAGCAGGATGGGCTCTGCAATGAGGGTAATAATCTGGGTCTGAGCCAGAGACCTTAGAGGTAAAAGTGGTGTACTCATTACCGCTTTCGATCGTATGAAATTCAGTCTGAAATATCCCTGCCTCTTGAACGAGTTGATCTGTTCAACCGATCAAGCACTCTCCTGGATTGGTGCGGCAACCATAGGTGCCAACCCAGACGCGACTGTTGGCTGAAAGCCCATAAAAAACCCAGTCAGCAGATGCTGGCTGGATAGGGTGAGAGAAGGAGAGCGATCGCAATTAGCGGTGAGCCGTTGGGATTTAGCTGGGGTTAATGGCTGGATTACTAAATGAGAGCTCAGCCGGTGTCGTCATGCTAGATTCTGCACTCGCTTCGAGGGGACGTAGCTCAATATGGTTGAGCAATGTCGTCACAAAGGCAAAGAGTAGGAACGGTAGCGAAACCACAAGAATCAAGCCAACAGTTGTGAGTGCATAGATGGGTTGTTGAGCACCCATCAAGGCTAGAGCCGCGGCTAGACTCAGCAAAATAACGATAATCCAGGTAATAATCTGACCGTAAATGTCGCCAAATGTGAGCGTGCAGGCGACACGATAACGTTTTAGTCGATCCATAGCAGCGGAATTTTGGCAGGATGCTCCCAGCCTAGATTCCCTAATCCGAGGACTGAGAAAACGCAATGATTGTTCAAGGTGAAATGAAGAAAGATGTCTTGATCTAGATGGGTGCCACTCGACCTGCCTGCCTCAGCGCCTTGCTTGCCAAAGTCTTGGGTCAAGATGTCACTATGGGGCAATAGAGTTGACTGCTACGAGGTTGCGCGTTCCATGGTTGCTGCGCTGGCTGCTCCCCGGTTGAATGCCCCCCATTGGCAGCAACTTGAAAATGGACTAATCATTATTGCCGAACGCCTGCCGGTTCCTGCGGTGACCTTTGATCTCTGGGTCAAGGTGGGATCAGCTGTAGAACCTGACGCTGTTAACGGGGTGGCTCATTTCCTCGAACACATGGTGTTCAAGGGCAGTCAGCGCCTCAAAGCCGGTGAGTTTGAGCAGCAGGTGGAAGCTCGGGGGGCGATCGCCAATGCTGCCACTAGCCAGGATTACACCCACTTTTATTTCACCTGTGCGCCCAGTGACTTTACAGATCTCGTTTCGCTGCAAACCGATGTCGTGCTCAATCCCCTGCTTGCGGAAGCAGAATTTGAGCGGGAACGGCGGGTTGTCCTAAAAGAAATTCGCCGTGCGGCGGATAATCCTCGGCGTCGAGCCTACTACCGCATGATTGAGGCTGCGTTTGAGCGGTTGCCCTATCGGCGGCCCGTGCTGGGCCCCTACGACACGATCGCCCAACTCCCGCTCACCGATTTGCAGGCCTTTCACCGCCAATGGTACGGCCCCAATCAGCTAGTCGCAGTGGTGGTCGGGGATCTCCCGGAAGCGGAAATGATCGATGCAGTGCGAGCTGCGGTTGCCGATCATCCCCCTGTCACTGCTCAGCGATCGCCCCTGTTGCCCGAGCCTGCCTTCAGTCAGCCCCAGCAGCAGATCTATCACGATGCTGATCTGCACCAAGCCCGGCTGTACCTAACTTGGCGGGTTCCTGGGCTCAGCCAACTCTCCCGGACTTATGCTCTCGATGCGATCGCGTCGATCTTGGCCAGTGGTCGCACCTCTCGGCTGGTTGCTCAGCTTCGAGAACAACAGGGCTTGGTCAGTAATATTGTGGCGAGCAACTCCACCTATCGCGATCAGGGCCTCTTTGCAATCACAGCGCGGCTGCCGGTTGCCCATCTCGACACCGTCCGATCGCAGGTTCTTGCAGAGCTGCAATCCCTGCAGACTGAACCCGTGACCCCAGCAGAGTTGGAGCGGATTCGGCGGCAGGTCGTCAATCGTTTCATCTTTGGCAATGAGCGCCCCAGCGATCGCGCCAGCTTGTATGGCTATTACGCTACGCTCCTCGGTAGCCTGGAACCGGCCTTCAATTACGTCGACGAAATCCACGCGCTCAGCGTTGATGATTTGCAGGCAGCGGTTCAGACTTACCTTGCTCCCGAAGCTTGCTCCACGATTCAGATTTTGCCAGGAGAGCATGGCTGAAGCAGAGTCTCTTTGGAGCGCGATCGCGGCGGTGATTAATACTCAGCGCGATCGGCCAAGCCTAATTCAGCAGGCCCAACCCGTGGGTGGTGGCTGCATCAACCGCAGCTATCGCCTGGTGCTGGAAGATGGGCAAGCTTGGTTTGTCAAACTCAATCAACGCGACTCTTTAGCGGCTTTTGCGGCGGAAGCAGAAGCCCTGACCGCGATCGCAGCCAGTCAAACAATCCGAGTGCCTCAGCCAATTGCTTGGGGAGAGACCAATCGCAGTGCCTACCTAGTGTTGGAATGGCTAGAGCTTGATCGCGGCCCCACAGATTGGCGACAGATGGGGGCCCAATTGGCGCAGTTGCATCGTCAGACTCGCTCACCTCAGGGTTTTGGCTGGCATCGCGACAATGTGATTGGCCAAACCCCACAAATCAACCCGTGGCAATGGGATTGGGGAGCATTCTGGCAAGTCCAGCGTATTCAGTTTCAACTGGATCTGGCTGCCCGTAACGGCTACCGCTGGCCCCATGCCCAAGCACTGTGCGATCGCATTCCCGATCTTCTGGCCGATCATCAACCCAAGCCTGCATTGGTGCATGGCGATCTTTGGTCGGGAAATGCCAGCTTCCTGGCAGACGGCACGCCAGTCATCTTTGATCCGGCGACCTACTACGGCGATCGCGAAGTCGATCTAGCGATGACCGAACTATTTGGGGGTTTCCCTCCAGCTTTTTACGAAGGCTACCGCCAGGTTTGGCCGCTGGATCCGGGCTATCGCAGCCGCCGCGATCTCTACAACCTCTATCACGTTCTCAATCACGTCAACTTGTTTGGCGGGGGCTATGTCCACCAGGCTCAACGACTGATCGATCGCCTTCTGGCAACGAACCGTTGATCGATGGTCGAGAAAAGCGGCCGCGATCGTAGCTAAAGAACCGTAGCTCGTAGCATTGCCACCGGCAGACTACAGAGTTTCCGCCAAGTCGGTACGTAGGCCCGCTTTCGGAAGACGTCGTAGTTATTCTGCTCAATCACATCGAGAATTTCGCGATAGAGCATCAGGGAGGCCCAGACTGGCCAGCGAGCATCATGGCTGAGTTGACGAATGCCACGCTCGGCTTGCTCAAAGTAATCACGAGCGCGATCAAGCTGGAACTGCATAAAGGCCCGCCAGCGATCGTCAATCACGCCATTGAACAAGTCTTGTTCGCTGTAGTTGAACTGCGCTAGCTCCTCTTGGGGGAGATAGATGCGGCCTCGACGGGCATCTTCACCGACATCGCGCAGAATATTGGTGAGCTGGTTGGCAATGCCAAGTGCTAGCGCTTCTTGCGTTGGGTCGGGCGGAGTTGTCGGATCCCAAGGGGCACGACTATTGGTCGATTCAATGCCCATCACCGGCTGTGACATCAGTCCCACAGTACCGGCGACACGGTAGCAGTAGGTGTAGAGATCCTCAAAAGTGGAATAGCGGTTTTGCAGCAGATCCATCCGCTGCCCTTCGATCATGTCGCGGAAGGGCTGGATATCGAGAGGATAGCGAGCCAAGGTATCCACCAAGGCAACATCGCAGTCGTCTTCGGGTTCCCCAGCAAACAGTCGTTCCAACCGCCGCTCCCAAGCATCCAGGGTCGCGAAGTTAGTCTGCGCTGCTTGAGGGCCATCGACTAGTTCATCGGTACGACGACACCAGACGTAGATGGCCCAGATGGCCTGACGCTTGGCCTCGGGCATCAAAAGCGTCCCGAGGTAAAAGGTCTTAGCGTAGCGAGCGGTAATTTGTCGGCACTCCTCGTAGGCCTCCGACAGA